>JAAYSZ010000010.1 GCA_012523895.1 Erysipelotrichaceae bacterium | reverse complement strand
CTTGTTATCAATTCTTTAATTGTTTTCACTTTTTGTACTTCCCGCACATGCGGGGGTGATCCTGAAACTAAGGCAAGGCAAGACACTCAAGCTATGTACTTCCCGCACATGCGGGGGTGATCCTCATCTCTGGTTAGGTTAGTAGTGATTATTAACGTACTTCCCGCACATGCGGGGGTGATCCCTCAAATTCAAGATTGCTATTAGTATAGTAACCGTACTTCCCGCACATGCGGGGGTGATCCTGCAAGTCCTTTAATGGTTGAATTTAATGATAAGTACTTCCCGCACATGCGGGGGTGATCCCAAAAACTTTTATAAATTACACCTTTTTACTATGTACTTCCCGCACATGCGGGGGTGATCCTCATTGAACCATACATCAAAGAAGAGGCTGATAGTACTTCCCGCACATGCGGGGGTGATCCTATCACATACCTTATTAGCTGTATTTAACCCAAGTACTTCCCGCACATGCGGGGGTGATCCTCACTGCAAACATCAAAGACAACTACTACAAAGGTACTTCCCGCACATGCGGGGGTGATCCTTGCATACTTGTTCTTTCGCCTTTTCTTATACTGTACTTCCCGCACATGCGGGGGTGATCCTCCTAAATTAGACTTTATTGATGGTTACACTGAGTACTTCCCGCACATGCGGGGGTGATCCTACCCTGTGATTTCTTTCATGTTTTTTATATATGTACTTCCCGCACATGCGGGGGTGATTCTTTTATTATTGTTTGCACCCCCACAAAAGTTCTGCACTTCCCGCACATGCGGGGGTGATTCTCTTTCAAGTTTCTTATTGTAGAATATAATTGAGCACTTCCCGCACATGCGGGGGTGATTCATGATTTTAGATGATTTAGAAATTGGAGCAAAAGTACTTCCCGCACATGCGGGGGTGATTCTGCATTAAGAATATTGCTTTGCACTGGTTTAAAGTACTTCCCGCACATGCGGGGGTGATCCTTTCATTAAACCTGGTGCATTAACACCTTTCCAATACTTCCCGCACATGCGGGGGGTGATCCTATTATAAAAAAGTTAATTAATAAAGATTTATAGTACTTCCCGCACATGCGGGGGTGATCCTGGTTTATAGTCCATTTTAAAGTTAATCATTGAGTACTTCCCGCACATGCGGGGGTGATCCTTAAACAAGCATTAAGAGAAGAGTTAGCGAATAGTACTTCCCGCACATGCGATTTTTAAAATTAATGAAATAATCCGTTATAAATCTGTACAATATAAATAGACATGGAGAAATACTATATGGAATATGCTTATAAAACAGTGGATATAACTCCTAATAAACCTTATATTATTGCAGGGTTTATCATACAAGTAGAACCAGTTTCTAAAGTTAAGGATAAACTTAATGCTAGGATTATGGCTTTTAAGGATAAGAGTACTATTATTTCTATTTCAGTAGATAGTTTAGGAATTGATATAGATTTTCAAAATAAGTTAGAAAATAAATTACAACAAACTTTAGGAAAAGATTTAAATCTTGTAATAAGTTCAACCCATACACATTTTGCGCCAGATATAAAAATAAAAGAATATAGAGATTTTCTTTTTAATACACTATGTGAATCAATAATAAATCTTAAATGGAATAAAACATCTAATTTAAAATATTCATTTAAAAAAGAATATTTTGATGAAGTTGGAAAATCTAGAATATCAAATTATGTTTCTAAAAATATATATTTACATCTAATTAAAATATTTGATAATGATATAAATGTTATTAATATTATAATTTATAATTGTCATCCTACTGTACACTTAGGAAGTACTGATTATGTTACATCTGAATATCCTGGATATTTATTAAAACTTTTAAATGAAAAATATAAAGATGTATTCTTTACTTTTTATCAAAGTGCAAGTGGAGATATAAGTACAAGATTTACAAGGAAATCACAAGATTATGATGGGATGATAGATTTATCTAATAAATTGTATAAAAAAATAGTCGAATTATATGAATCCAACCAAGATTTTAATGATATTAATAAAATAGAATATAAATCAAAGGCTATTAATGCTAAACATGATTTTAATGAAATAGATTTATCTAATATACCTAATGATATTTCTAAAAGAGAATTAGATACAATTAATGAAGGTGTAAGAGTAAGGAATAATATATTAGAAAATCCTGATTTACTAACTAAACAAATTAAAATTTCATCAATTTCATTAAATGATTTGAAAATAGTTTTTAATCCTAATGAACTTTTTAGTGAGTATATTGAAAGTTTAAATTCTAAAAAAAGTGCTTTGGTTTGTTATAGCAATGGATATGAACCATATGTAACACCGATTGACTTTAAAATATTAACTTATGAAACATTTACAGATACTTTAACAATAGAAACTAAAAAAGAAATAATTAATACTATAAAAGAACTATCAAGTTGAGATAGTTCTTTTAGTGTTTTGTATATTTTTTAATAGTGTTTAACTCTACCTTCATATTTTTTATAAATTGCATCATTGTCAAAACCATCAACATTTTGAGACTGTAATACATAAGGTCTAACACCTTTATCAGTTAGTTTTTGTATTGCATTACATACTGCAGTATTTAATAAAAACATACCAATAATACTAGAAGGAGGACCTGTTAAGATTCCATTAATGTTTAACATTGCATCACCTGAAGGAAGGCAGTTATCAAGAATTAAATCAGCTAATTCATATAATTTTTTTCCACTTGGATGTCTTGAAGTTGTTGCTTTAGATTGTGTTAAATTAGTAAGAGCAACACAGTAAATTCCTTCTTTTTTACATCTTTTAGCCATTTCAATAGGTACAGAATTTCTTCCGGAATTAGATACAATTATCATAATATCGCCTTTTTCTATCTTATAAGAATTATAAATAACATTAGCTAGTCCAGGAAGTTTTTCTAGTTCACTTGATCTTTGAGCACCATTAGATGTTAAAACATCAGGATCTAACATTGCATTAATATTGCCTAATCCACCAGCTCTTCCAAAAAGTTCAATTCCTATTAAATGAGAATGTCCTGTTCCAAATGTATGGATTATTTTATCGTTTTCAATATTCTCAACAATTTTATCAGTTAATGTTTCAATTGCTTCAATATTATTTTGTTCTGCTTTTTCAATTAGTTTTATTATTTCTTTACCATATTCATATTTCATCAAATCCTACCTCCATAATTTTAATTAGACTTAAATTGAATCACTTAGTAAATTTTTAAATACTGTAATAAAGTCTTTATAGTTTGTTTTTGAGGATAAGCTTTCAATAGCATTCCCACTTCTAATTATATCTGAAAACATATTAAAAGTATAAAAACACAAAAAAAGTAATTCAGCTGCGCTGCATTCCCACTCCTAACATTTTTAATTATTTGATTATTTTCCACAATTATTTGACACTAAGAAAAAATGTAGTAATTAAAACATATAAAATATATAAATTAAAAATGATAATAAATATTAAATATATAAAGAAGATTATTTTAGAAAAAATAGCAACAAAAAACTACAGAATTATAATTTATTAGATTTAAAACTATTAAAGTTTAACATAATAGTAGAGATCAAGAATATTAGAGAGGTTATTAAAAAAGGAAGATTAAAATATAATTGATAACTAAATCCAGCAATTAGACCACCTACTATCCATCCTAGTGATTTTAAAGCGTTATAAGTACCGTATATCTCATCGCTAGAACTATCTGTAATTCTTTTTTGTATTAAAGGAACGTGTAATGAATTTAAAGCCATAAAAATATAGCTTGATATTAAAAATAAATCAATTCTCTTTAAAAAAATATGGCTGAAAGAAAAAAATGAACATAATAATAAAATAATAGATAAATTAATTTTGAAATTTTTAGATTCTAATAATTTATAGCTAAGTAAAATATTAAATACCAAAATAATAATTGTAGTAATTGCTTTTATTTCGCCAATTCTAGAAGGCATAAAATTTAAGATATCATTCAAATAGTAATTAAATGATTGTTCATAGGTTATTGAAGAAGTGAAAGTTAAAAATACTATAATAAGTATAATTTTAAGTTTTTGATTTATATTATAATCAAAAACAATTATAGGGTTTAAATAATTTTTAAATCTTGCTTTATCTATTTTTTTATTTTGTTTGGTTTTAACACCAAAAACAATAAATAATAAGGAGGATATACACAATGTTATAAATTGAGCATAAAAAGCAAATTTTAAATTATTATTTCCTATATAGCCTCCAAATAAAAAACCTAGAGAATTAGAAATTACTGTAAGGCTTGTAAATAAAGCTAAATTTTTACTTTTGTTTTCTTGAGTAGAAATTTTCACTAAATAATTCAAGGCCGAAACATTGATAGCTGCTACTGCACAACCTCCAATGAACCTAGCAACAATTATATGAAGAACAGATTTTGATACCATAAATAAAATTTGACTTAATCCATAAATAATACAATTAAATGAATAAATATATCTATTATCTTTTAATGATGATATATATCCCCAAAATCTACTAAATAAAAAACTTGAGGTTGCCATAGACGCAAAAGCAATACCAAAAGTATAAGCAGGTAATTCTAAAACACTTATTAATTTTGGGGTAACTGGATGAACAAAATTAAAAGCTAAATTTTGAATGACCATAACTATAAAAAATAAGAAACTATTTTTTTTCATATTCATACACCTTTGTCATTGATACATATTATAGTATAAAATTTATAAAAGATTTAAATCAAAATAGAAATAAAATATACAATTATGATAAATAGTTGTATTTAATATGATAATAGAATACAATAAAATTGAGAACATGTTATAACAGGATGGAAGGAATGATTATATGATAACTACAAAAATGTTTTTTGACAAGCTTTTTATTGAATATGAAAAAATTAGTTTAGAAAAAAGCATAATTAAAGAATATTTAGCAATGATTTTATTTTATATTTTAAATTTGAAAAATGATGATAAAGTACAATTTAAAAATATGATTATTACAGAATTTGAAACAAGTGAAAAAATACAGTCAGAAATAAGAAAATGTCTTGTGTTGCACGAGCAAAGAATGAGAAAATACATTGTTAAAACCTACATTTCTTCAGTTTTGACATCACTTATTATAATGTTTCTTTTAATACATTTTAAAAAAGATTTTTGGATGGTGTGGGTTGTGTTAGCAATAGTATATTTTTTGATAGATTATGTAGGAATAAATAAAACTATATCAAAAAAATATGATAAATATTTTATGAGAGAAGTAGAAAAAGAAGGAAATAAAGAATTATTAGATTTTATACAAAAAAAATTGGAAATTAAATGAAATTAAAAGGTCATAAAACATACATATTGACAAGCATGTTATAACAACGTACAATGATGTTATAACCGGTTGAGAGGAGGGACCCAAATGTCAATAATTGATAAAAACTCTAAAGACCCTTTACATCATCAACTATATAAAATAATTAGACAAAAAATACTCGATCAAGAATATAAAGAGGGTGAAATAATTCCTTCGGAATTAGAAATGCAAAAAAAATATGGAATAAGTAGAATTACTGTTAGAAGAACTATTTCGGATTTAGAGCATGATGGTTTAGTAAGAAAAATAAAAGGAAAAGGAACAATTGTTGAACCTTTTAAAAGTAATCGTGATTTACAAATATTTCAAAGTTTTAGTGGGAATGCTCTTAAGAAAGGTGAACGACCTGGTTCAGTCATTTTAGAAAACACTAAAAAAGAAGCTCCTACAAAAGTAGTTGAACTTTTAGGAATTCAACCTGGTGATGATATTTATTATTTAAAACGATTAAGATTATTAAACGGAAGGATTATTGCATTAAATATTACTTTTATTAGATCTGATTTAGGTTTTGATATTGAACATAATGATTTTAATGAAAAAACATCTTTATATGATTATCTAGAAAAACAAGGGGTAAAGCTAGGAAGCGCAAACGAAAGTATGGAATCTAGAATGCCTGCTACAGATGTGAAGATGGATTTATTTTTAGAAGACAACATACCTATTTTTTATAAAGAGAGAGTTACCTTTAATACAGAGGGTCTTCCTGTAGAGTATTCGGAAACTTCTTATATTGGTAATAAATATAAGTATCATATTCATTTATCGAAAGTGAGGGAAGAAGATGAAAATGTATGATTTCCATTCTCACTTAGGAAAAACAAGGTCTGGCGAAGAGAATAGTGCTTCACAGCTTGTTTCTGACTTATCAACATTTGGAATATCTAAAGTTGGAATTTGTAGTATGTCTCAATATTCAATGCAAGATAACAACCAAATTATTTATGAAGCTATGAAAGAGTATCCAGATTTTATTGAAGGTATTGCTTATATTGATCCCAAGGCTCCTGATGCAATTGATGAAGTTAGAAGATGTTTAGGAGACATGAAAATGAATGGTGTTAAATTTATGCCTTGGAAACATGGCTATAATGCAGAAAATTGCCCTCAAATTGGAATGGTATTAGATGAAATTGGAAAATATGGTGTTCATGTTCAAATACATGGAGGAGCTTCTCCACTTTGTACACCATATGTTTGGGTTAATTATGCAAAAGAAAGACCAAAGATGAGATTTGTTTTTACACATATTTGTGGACGTGAATTTGGTTCAAGCATCATTGAAAAAATAAAAGGAATGGATAATTTTTGGGTTGAAACATCAGCAAATATGGAGGTTGATATACTTCGTAAGGCTGCACGTGTTTTAGGAGCAAGTCGAATTGTGTTTGGATCTGACTGGCCTTACAAACCTACTAATATTGAAATAAAAAAACTTTATAACCTTGGTTTTAGTTCAAGTGAGTTAGAACAAGTGTTTTATAAAAATGCAGAAATGTTGTGGGAGAAAGCTGCTTAAAAAAAAGAAAGGAGGGGTAAATATGGCTGTTAAAGTAATGAGGATAGATGATAGATTGATTCATGGACAGATTGTCACAGCGTGGATTAGAGATTCAGGGGCTAAAGCAATACTTGTTGCAGATGATAAAGCAGCAAAAGATGCAACTCAAAAAATGTTATTACAATTAACTACGCCTAAAAATATTAATCTTTACATTGAAACAATTGAAGAAGCAGCAAAAAAACTCTCGACAGGCGAGATTGATGAAGACTTATTATTATTGGTTAGAGATGCTAAAAGTGCAAATCAACTATTTGAATTTGGCTTTATGATTGACACACTTAACGTTGGCAATATTAGTAATTCAAGATCAGTTACTGGACGTACCACACTTCTCTCTTATATTCATGTTGAACAACAAGATGTTGATAATCTTTATGCTATTGCTGATAGAGGAATCAAACTTGAAATAAGAGCAGTTCCAAGCGACAAAAGCATTGATGCTATAGAATTACTTGATAAAAAATTTAAATAAAAGGAGGAAATATGGACGGATTATTTATAAAAGCAGTTTTAGTTGCTTTAGTAATGTGGTTAATCTTTTTAGATAAGTACGTTACACAGTTTTTTACGTATCGACCATTAGTAGTAGGTCCAATAGTTGGACTAATAATGGGCAATTTAAGAATGGGACTAGAAGTTGGTTGTATTATAGAACTAATGTTTTTAGGACAAATATTTGTTGGTACAGCTCTTCCACCTGAAGAAACATTCAGTACAGGAATAGCTGCAGCATTTGCTTGTATTTCTGGAAATACAGCGGTAGCGTTGGCAACTGCTCTACCCTTAGCCGTTTTGGGACAAATGGCAATGTATTTCCGTAACATGTTTTTATGCGTATGGTCAGGAAATAGAGTAGAGCATGCCGCTTCTAATCTTAACATAAAAGGAATGTTTTGGTATGGTCAAATTGTACCAAATTTATTTAATTTTGTTTTATTTGCGATTCCTACGTTTTTAGCAATCTATTATGGAGCGGATGTTGTGCAAAATATTATCAATTCAGTTCCTCAGATTTTTATTGATGGATTAACAGCTGGAGGGAAAATGATAGGTGCAGTAGGGCTTGCGTTATTATTAAAATCAATACATGCAAAAGGGATTTGGCACTATTTCCTAATTGGATTTTTCTTTTCAAGTTTCTTAAATATTAACCCAATTGGAAATACATTGCTTGCTGTATTCTTTGTTGCTCTTGCATATTATAGAGATAAAAAGATTGAAGAAACAACAGGAGGTGTTGAATAATGTCAAACGCAGTAAATGATACTCGTTTAAATAGATCGGATTTATGGAGATTATATTTTTATTCTCAAGGATTTGTAACTGGATTTAACTACAGTAAACAAGAAGGGCCTGGATATGCTTTTAGTATGATTCCAGTAATTGAAAAAGTATATACAGATGATGAAGATAAAAAAGATGCATATTTACGTCATTGTGAGTTATTCTTAACAGAAGCTAGATTATCACACTTTGTAATTGGTTTGACTGCTGCTATGGAAGAGCGTCATGCAAATGAAAGAGATATTGATACGGATTCTATTGGAGCTATTAAATCAGCTTTAATGGGTCCATTAGCAGGTATTGGAGATTCGCTATATCATGCAACACTTCGTCCAATTATGGCAGGTTTAGGAATATCGCTTATAGAAGCTAGTGGATACACAAGTCCATTTGGAGCTATTTTATTTGTTTTAGTAATGGCTGGAGTTGGGCAAGCATTACGTTGGTTAGGTATATTTAAAGGATATGAGCTAGGTGTAGATTTTGTTGCTAAAGTTCAATCTTCAGGTCTTTTAGATAAATTAACATATTATGCAGGTATAGCAGCATTTACAGTTATTGGAGGATTTGCTCATAGATTCGTAAATATAAAACTGGCGTGGTCATATCAAGCTGGTGAAACAGTTGTAAGTTTGCAAAATGCTGTTGATAGTATTATGCCTGGTTTACTACCACTACTTTATACATTATTTATGTATTATATGCTTGATAAGAAAAAGGTTGGTTCTGTAACACTAATTGTAATGACAATGGTTGTCGGAGTTATTGGTGTATTAATTGGAATATTAGCACCTTAATAGATTGGAGATTATTATGATTATCGATTATCATTCGCATTTAAAATGGGATAGAAAAACAAATACCTATGATGTTGAAGGACTTTTAAAAGATATGGATGAAAATAATATTAATATTAGAGTTGTTTCAGCGTTAGAGGGTCCAAATATTTCAGAACAAAATAACAAAATAGCAGAATTGATACAGAAATATCCAGAGAAACTGATTGGATGTGCTGTGATAAATCCTAAAACTATTGATTGTGTGGAAGAAATGAAACGAATTTGCGAGTCTGGATTATTTAAGTGTGTAGAGTTAGATTCTTTAGAACATAATTATTATCCAGAAGAATGCGATGCGATAGACGATATATTTAATTTAGCAAAACAATATGGACTCATAATTAATGTTTTCACTGGATGGGGTCCTCGTACCATGCCAGCACAATGGGCGTTTTACGCAGAAAAACATCCTAATGTAAAAGTAGTAGCATTACACATGGGAACTACAGATTTTGGGTATGGAACTATAGAGTTAATTCCTAACGTTGAAAATATGTATATTGAAACATCTTGTATGTATGAGTTACCAATATTGCGTAAAGCTTTTGCTGCAATAGATAATAATAAAATATTATTTGGAACGCATTATCCTCATAAATTTACTGATTGTTCTATAGGTACATTTGATTTATTGTATCTTGGTAAAGAAACAAAAGAAAAATTGTTTTACAAAAATGCAAAAGCTTTACTTAATTTATAAAAATAAATAAAAAATATTTGTTTTGATTTAATTAGAGAGGAGAACAGATGAATATTGACTTAATAAGATCTTTATTGCCTGATACCTCATTTAAGAGTTTTGATGATATTCGTTATAGTAGAGTGTTGGGCGCTAATAGACACATTAATATGATTGGAGAAATATTAATTGATATTATTAATGATAGTAAAACTGAAAATGAATTAAAAGATAGATTTATTAAGGTGGCATCATATTATAAGGAAACTAGAGGAAATCAAAGCAGAGCTATCTATAATGCTATAAATGAAATGACATATGGCTTTAATGATATCGATTTTAATGATTTAGATAAAGCAAAACAAAAAATTATTAATAAAATAAAAGAATATGATAAAAATGCAAAAAAGAATACTGCAAAAATTATTGAGTATTCTAATAATCTTATAGAAAACATGAAAGCAATAATGTTGTTTGATTATTCAAGTACATTAAATGAATTAATACTTAAATCTAATTCATCTATTGATATATATATTGCAGAAAGCAGGGCACTTGATGGTGGACGTCCTTTTGTTGAAGCTGCTTTAAAAGCAGGGCATCGCACATTTTTCTTTCCTGATTCAACAATGTTAGAAGTTTTAAAAAAATGTGATGCAGCATTTATTGGTGTGGAAAGTTATTATCCAGATGGAACTGTTTTTAATACAATTGGTTCAGATATTTTGGCTATTTTATGTAAAAGTTTAAACAAACCATTATTTGCACTTACTCCAATGATAAAAGTTGATGAACGTAATGCTTATGGGTTTACAAGATTATCACCTATGCCATATGACTATAGTATAAAAATAGCGACAAATTGGGAAAAAGAACTAGTTGAGAAGATTGATTTTAATGGTGTAAAACTCGTAGAAGTTGAACCAGAATTAATTACTGCAATTGTAACTGAATTAGGTGTCATACCACCTCGAGCTATGTATTCAATAGCGATGAATTATGCAAAATATTTAAAAGGAGAACCATATGTTTAGAGGGAAAAAAAATCCACTTGCACTTGCTATGATTCAACCAGAGCCTATGCCTGGGAGTTATAGAAATCAAGGAATGACATTTGATAAAGTTTTAGATTTATCTATTAAAGAAGTTCAAATGCTAAAAGATAATGGATTTGATGGTTATATAATTCAAAATAGGAACGACCATCCTGTAAAACAAAAAGCAAATATAGAAACTATTGCGTTTTATAGTGTTTTAGCACGTAAATTAAATGAAGAATTTCCAGATATGGTACAAGGGATTTTAATTAATTGGGATGGTTTAGCTTCTTTAGCTGTAGCGGAAGCTGCTGGATCTGATTTTATTCGTGTAGAGCATACTTATACAGGTGTTGAAGTTGGGTATGCAGGAATGCTTGAAGCTGAATGTGTAGATTTATGTTATTTAAGAAAAAGACTTAATTCAAAAATTATGGTTTTTGCGGATATACAAGAAATACATTATGAACAAATTGGAGGTAAAAGCATAGTTGAAAATGCTTGGGATACAGTGCAGAATGCTTTTGCTGATGGGTTGTTTTTAGGCGGAAGAAATAAAGATGAAAGTATCCAATATATAAAAGATGTTAGAAAACGAATAGGTGATGAAATACCTATCTTCCTAAGTGGAGGCTCAAATGGAGATAATGTTACAGAATTACTTTCTTACTATGATGGTGTGAGTGTAGGAACATGGGTAAAAAATGGTAATATGAAAAATCCAATTGATTCAGAAAAAGCAAAAATATTTATGGATGGAGTTAGAGCAACCAAGAATAAAAAGCAAATTATTTAATAAAAATAAACTATCAATGTGCCAATTTTACTTGAAGAATGAGCTATATAAGGTAATGCTGAAAAATTCCTCTGTTATTATGATGGCATATCTATAGCCAGTTGGATTAAACATGTAAATATTAAAAATTTAACGAATTAATCGTGAATCAAATAAGATTGGTAAAAGAAGATAGAAAAAGAGCTGTAATTAACTAGAATTTATATATTAAGTTAAGTTGCAGCCTTTTAATGTGTAAATAATCAATTATATTTTCAATTCTTACTGTTCTTGCAATTCATTAAACAAGTTGTAAAAATCATATTTAATAAATTTATAAATTTCTTAATAACTAATAAAATAAATGAATTTAGATTAACTTTCAATTAATTTTATTATTTCACTATATATTGATGAAGATATTCATATTAAACAAATTTTATTGCATGATAAAATTAAAGGGGGAGTTAATATGTTAACAAATAGACAAAAGAAAATAATTGAATTTCTTTTGAATAATTTAGGTGTTTTTGTTACATCATCTAGGTTGTCGAGCTATTGCAATGTAAGTGAAAGGACAATAAAGTCTGACATAAAAGCAATAAAAGATAAGCTTGATAATAATAACAGATTTCGTTTGATATCTGCACCTTCAAAAGGTTATAAACTTGACTACACACATAGAGTAGTAAATGCTTCAGAAAATGTTTTGAATTTAAATGAACTTGATTATTCTAAAGATTTTAATGAACCTAAATCAAGAATAAGAATTTTGTTAAAAATGTTATTATCATGTGGAATTTATCATTCAAAAAGAAAAATGATAGATTCTGTATTTGTTTCAGAATCTACATTTTATTCTGATTTGAAAATTATAAAAGGAATATTAAGTAATTATAAATTAGACCTACTTTACAATAAAAGCAAAGGTTATTATATTGTTGGAGAAGAAATAAATAAAAGAAAATGTTTAATAAAAGAGAATTTAATTCCAAATTTAAATTTATCTAGTAACATGTTTGAAACTGATTTAGAAACTATTTCAATAATTAGAAAAAAATTATTAAATATCTTATCTGATTATAAATTCAAAATAAGCGATAAATTATTTGAAGATTTATTAATTTATTTATCATTAGCAGAAGAAAGAATAAAGATGAAAAATACTATAAATAATGAAGTTTTTGTTGATGGTAATATTGATGTAGAAATGGAAATTGCAAGAGATATTTTTAATAAATGTTTTAATTTCCCGGAAGAATTAATATATAATGAAATTTTATATTTAGCATTAAAGTTACGTGGGAAAAGAGATTATGATGATATCAGTTACATATCAAATAAAATTGTTGATTTTGTATCTAATTCTTTTTCAAAAATAAAAAAAGAATTTGGAGTAGATTTCTCTGAAAATTTAGATTTGAAAGTTGTTATTTCACTTCATTTTGTTCCATTATTACATAGAGTAAAATATGATATGCAATTAGAAAATATACTGTTGCCAGAGATTAAAAGGTCATTTCCTTTTGCGTTTGATATGGCTAATTATTTTAGAATATTAGTGTTTGAAGAATTTGATGTTTGGATAAATGAAGATGAAGTTGCATATTTAACTTTATATTTCAATTTTGGATTGGAAAATGTTGTTCTAGAATCTAAAGGTAAAAAAGTATTGATTATTAGCAAGTTAAAAAGAAGTGAGACTATCATATTAAGACAAAGGATTTTGCAATGGTTTAAAAATCAAATTACAAAAATTGATATTATTCCACCACGTGAACTTTGTAAAACTGATATAAAATCATATGACACAATATTTACAACAGAAGAAGTTACCGATTCAATGTCAGGAGCTTTTGTTCCAATTTCGCTTTTCCCTACTGACCAAGATTATTCTAGAATGAATATTGCCATAAATGGTTTTAAATCTGTAGATTCAATTATGGAGTTATTTGACAGTGAATTATTCTTTTATGGTGATGTAAAAGATAAGAATGAAGTAATTAATAAACTGATAAAATTGGCTAAGTTAAAATATAATTTACCTAATAAATTTGATGAATTAATTTATTCTAGAGAAAACATGAGTTCTACTTATTTTGGAAGTAAAATTGCTATGCCACATACTTTATATCCAATCACACAAAACACTTTTATCGTAGTGGGTTTACTTGCCAATGAAATTTTTTGGGATGATGATCATAAGGTTAAATTAGTACTTTTAGTATCTACTGAAATAAATAACCCTAAAGCTTTTCAAGTTTGGGCTAGCTTATCACATTTAGTTAGTGATGAAGCTTTATCAGATAAATTGACAAATGCAACTAGCTTTAATGATATTACACTTATAATAAAAAATAGATTGAAAAATTTTCTATAATTTGCACGAATATTTAGTGAAAAACAGAGTAATTTGCTCTGTTTTTTTAATATACAATTTAATTAGATGAATAAGAATATAGGGGAGGTAAAAATGGTTGGTGTATTATTAGCGACACATGGTTGTTTAGCAAAATCCTTTATAGATAGTGTTGAATTGATTATTGGTCAAAAAAAACTTATAGATTGCGTTTGTTTATCGCAAGGAGATGATATACAAGAATTCTCAAATAAAATAAAACAAAAAATAAAGGAGGTTGATGAGGGTGAGGGTGTTATAGTTTTTACTGATTTGTTTGGAGGTAGTCCAGCTAATATAATGATTCAAATAATTAATGATATAAATTATCAGCACAAAGTATATTGTATTACTGGATTAAATGTACCTATGTTGTTAAACCTACTTATGTTAAGAGAAGAGAAAAATATTTCTTTGGAGAATCTTTATGAACAAAGTTATAAGGCAGGGGTCTCGGGTATATATAAAGTGAATGACTTATTTAAACTTAAGGAGGAATAAAATGACAAATATTGTACTAGCTAGAATTGACGATCGTCTTGTTCATGGTCAAGTTATGACATCGTGGTTAAATTATTTAAAAGCAAATGTAATTGTTGTGGTTGATGACGCTACTGCTAATAATCCTATGTTAGAAATTGTATTAAAAAGCGTTGTTCCACATAATATTCAATTTTATCTTTTTACTAAAGAGCAAGCAGTTGTTGAATTAGCAAAAAGTAAAAAAGATGAAAGAATAATATTGTTAGTAAAATATCCTCAAACATTAGAATATCTAATTAACAACGGTATCAATATTAGTGAAATTAATATTGGGGGAATGGCAATAAATTCAGAAAGAGAAACTGTATACAAATGGCTAGCCGCATCAAAAGATGAAAAAACATCTATTCAAAGAATGATAAATCAAGGAATTGATGTAAGCATTCAAATTGTTGCAGAAGACAGAAAATTAGATGCAAGAGATTATTTTAAGTAAAGGAGGAAATAATTATGCAAATAAGTGCACTACAAGCATTCCTAATTGGTGTGGTTTATTATCTAGGCGAAGTTGGAACTCCATGGTTAACTTTCCTGGTAAGCTACTGTGGCTTATATAGACCACTCATTGGAGGAACTATAGTTGGTATTATTTTAGGAGATCCTGTTCAAGGATGTATCATTGGTGCTTCAATAAATCTTCCTTACATTGCTTTTATGAATGTTGGAGGAGCAGCGCCATCTAATCCAGGACTTGCTGGAACTTTAGGAACAGCACTTGCAATGGCAGCAGGGGTTGGACCATCAGTAGCAATTAGTATAGCAATGCCACTTGGGTTATTAGGGACTTTGATATGGATTGCACACATGTCTATTGATGTTTTATTTGTCCACGTATGTGATAAAGCTGCTGCTGAAGGAGATATTGAAAAACTTGCATTCTGGAATCTATGGCCTCCACAAATAGTAATGGCAATAATGTGTATTGTTCCAGTATTTATTGGTGCGTACTATGGTGCTGATGTTGTAACCGATGTTATTGCAAAATTACCTGAAAATATTATGAACGGTCTACAAGTTGTCGGAGGAGTATTGCCCGCTATTGGTATAGCGATGAATTTAAGACAAATAACAAGACAGGGGAGCTTATTATATTTTATATTAGGATTTATTTTAGTTATGTATTTAGAGCTACCTATGATTGCTGTAGCAATATTTGGAGTAATATTTGCATATACTTACACCAGTTTATATATGAAAGATGGAAGAGTATAGATGGAGGGATAATATGACAAAAAATAACGAAGATATTAAATTAGAAAAAAAGCTTACGAAGTCAGATGTAGTTAAATCATTTATCCGATGGAGTTTCATTTCGCATACAAATTATAATTATGAAAGATTACAAGCTTCAATGTTTACTTCCAGTTTGAAACCGGTTTTTAAAAGGCTTTATGGCGATGATCCAGACGGAATGAAAGAAGCGTTGCAAAGACACATGGCATTCTTTAATACAGAACCTCATTTCGGTGGTGTTATACATGGGATAGTAATTGCAATGGAAGAACAAAAGGCTAATGGAGCACCAATAACCGGGGAAGCAATTAATAGTATAAAAACTGGTTTAATGGGGCCACTTGCAGGTGTTGGAGATACATTATGGCAAGGAACGATAGTTCCTATATTATTAGCAATAGGTATAAGTTTAGGGATAGAAGGTAATCTTTTAGGACCTCTTATCTATATCCTATTATTAACAAGTATTATGTGGACCATTGCATATAATGTTTGGATGAAAGGTTATGAATTAGGAACAGAAGGAATTCAAAAAATATTAAGTGGAAATCTTATCCAGTCTGTAATTATGAGTGCATCAATTTTAGGGGCTATAGTATTAGGTGCTCTTGGAGCTTCTTTTGTTAATTTGAGTAGCCCTATAGTAATTACTATTGGACAATTTCAAATGCCTTTGCAATCAGGAATTATTGATCCTATTTTAAAGGGATTATTACCATTAACAGCAATATTTTTATCGTATTATTTAATGAAAGTTAAAAGAATGAAAAGTCTTCATGTTATGGGGATATTATTTGTAGGAGCTTTTATTCTAGGTGCTTTAGGTATCTTAGGCTAATTTAGAAAGAGGGTGAATGTCATTAATAAAATTGAGAGAGTAAGAAGAACATTTGCTGGATTAAAAACAGACAGAGTTCCTGTGATGTTATATAGACACTTTTTTGACCAAAATGAAGATAATAGTGTAAATGATTATGTGCAATGGGCTAAAGAAACAGATATAGATATATTACTTGTTCAAGTTGATGGATTTGATGGATTGCCAATAAATAATGTATCTGGTAGTATTAATGACTTTTGCACTTATCCAGAAATTACTAAGAACCATCCGTTTATTCAAGGTCAAGTTGATAGAGTAAAGAGAATTTTTTCAGAACTAAAAGATACAGCGATTTATGGATTGTTATATACACCCTATAATAATATTAAAAAAACAGCTAAATACAGTTTCGAATCTAAAATTAATATTGATAATGAATTTTACAAAGAAAATAAAGTAATTGATAATACGATGGAATTTGCTCAAAAATGTAATGATATTTTATTAGAAGAATATTATAAAATTGGGATTGAAGGAGTTATGATTTCACTTCGTAATGGAGGTAATGAGGCAATACCTTCAGATATATATCGAAAAAGATTATTGAAATGGGATGAACATTTAGTGTCAAAAGCAAATAGTTATTTTAAAAATAATATAATACATTACTGTGCTTGGTATGGGAAAAACGATTTAAGTTTGTGGAGCCATTTAGAGAGTGCAGGAATAAACTGGGATACTCATGTTGAACAAGATCCAGGAACTAATGAAATTATGACTATAACAAAAGCAAATGATTATTTTGATAAAAATATTACATTAATTGCTGGTTTTAATAACCGAGCAAACAGCCTTATATATAGTAATGATGAAGAAACAATTAAAGCTACAACAAAAAAATATATATCAGAGGCTCGAGGAAGAAAGTTTATAATTGGAGCAGATTGCAGTATTGATTCATCTATTAGTAGTGAGACAATTCGATGGATTATTGAAGCTGCTAAAATTTAATTTATTTAGTATCGTTAATAAATTATAAATATAAGAGTAAATTATTAATATGAAATGAAGTCGTTTTGTGTCATTAGTTTAATATTATTAATAAAAGAGTTGAATTACAAAAAAAGTTCAAATAATTGTAATAAAGATTATTTGGACTTTTTATTATAATAAAGCGACATTAATTTTAATGCCGCTTTAAATATATTGATTAAAACTGAAAAGTAGAAATTTATTAAGTTTATCTATCAAATAATGCTTTAGTACGCTTTAAATCTACAGGGTTTTCAACAATGCCATTTTCTTTTATGCTTGATCCAACAATAACACCATCAACAACTTTTAGAAAATCATCAATATTATCTTGGTTGATTCCAGAGCCAATAATTAACGGAGTGTTTTTACAAATTTGTTTAAACATTTTTGCATCTTCAATAGTAGGTGGATTTCCAGTTTCTAAACCAGTAAGAATAATACCATCAGCTTTAGCATTAATAGCGTCTTTAATAGCTACTTCTATTGGTATTGAACTTATAGGAAAAGAGTGTTTGGCATTTATGTCCGCAAAAACTTTAACATTACTATTTAAATAACGTTTTGTTCTCATTAATAAATGAGCATTTGCATTCATAATCCCAAAAGAAGTATACCTACTTTCAACAAAACTTTCTGCTCTAATGAAATCAGCACCACAAATTGTTGCTATAATCATTTCTTGATCTTTATCACATGAATGTATATTTACTCCAAGAGGAATTGAACTAATTTCTTTTAATCTTGTAAAGATATGTGTATACGCAGTGAAAGTTTCAAGATTGATTTTATTGGTATAGGGTGAATCAAACATGTTTTCAACTATAGCTGCATTTGCATTTCCTTCAATAAGTTGTAAAAGGTCATATTTAGCAGCTTCATATATTTCTTCTATACTAAGAGAGTAATTGGGGGAGCCAGGCAATGGTTTGAGATGAACCATACCAATATTAAATGGCTTATTTAATTCCCATATCGAATAATTTTTTGCAATTTTCATAGAAAACCTTCCTTTTTTCTTCTTCAGTTAAATCAAGTATTTCAAATTTTGATATTTCAGAGCCATGATATTTATATGGCCAATCTGTAGAGAATAATATACGATCTGCACCTAATTCTTTAAAAGCTAGTTCTAGTACTTGAACTTCAACTTGTCCTGCAGTATCCACCATTACATTTGGTAAATCCTTAACTACATGAACACATGAATAACCATAGTCTAGATATCCAATATGTGCAAAAACAAACAATTGATTTGGATGACGTTTTGCAACTTCTGCCCATGATTGTGGTAATGAAAGTGGTGCAGTGCCTGTATGAGTTAACAATGAAACATTGTATGGCTCAATGGCATTAATCACTTTATCTAAACTTAAATTATTGTCTGGTGTATAACCACATTTCCAAGAATGCATTTTCACACCTTTAAATTTAAGTTCTCCTAGTGTTCTATGGACTTCTTCAATTGCCCATGGCTCTCTAGGATTAATGTAAGCAAATGGAACAATGCGATCAGGATACTTTAAATAAGCTTCATATACTTGGTCATTAAGAACACGAGTATCAACACCATTTAATATTGATAAACCTGATTTTTCTACATTGAATTTATCCATTGTATTCACTAAATCATCAACTGTATAGTTTGAGCCAGAGCTACTTTTTCCTAAATGTACATGATAATCTAAAATCATAGCTTACCTCCTAGAATATTCCTAAATAAACGCCAACAATACCTAGAATCATTAATCCAAACATTAACGCTATAGTACTAACTTTTCTCTTTGAAATTAAGTTGTACATAACAAGCGTTAATATTACCGGTAAAAGCCCAGGCATTAAGCCATCTAACTGTTCTTGAATACTAAGAACATTATCACCAGTAGTAAAACTAATGTTTAGCACCATAGAAACAACTCCAGGAATAAAACCTCCAACTATAACATATGCAGCAATTGATGCTATATCAGTTAATTTTTCAATAAGACCAGATTTATGAATGTCTTCTACAACTTCAACTCCTTTTTCATATCCTTTATAAATACCAATATAACGAACAAAAAGTGTAGTAAAAGACATTACTATTAAGAATAGAATTGGTCCTAGTATATTATTTTGTTGAGCCATTGTAATGGCAATACCAGCAACTAAAGGACGTAAAGTACCGTTTATTAAACTATCTCCAAGAGCTGCTAAAGGTCCCATTAAAGCAGTTTTAACTGAGTTTACTGCTTCAGGATCAATGTCATTTTCTAAAGCGATACGCTCTTCCATAGCTAAAGCTACACCAATAGGAAGAGAAGCAACCATAGGTTGAGATAAGAAAAGGTTCATATGACGTAACATCACTTGTCTTTTTTCTTCTTTATCCGTATAATATTTATCGATTAGGGGTGTTAAAGCTGCAGTAAATCCAACGCATTGCTGACGTTCGAAATTCAAGCCTGCTCGGATTAAAAATTGTCTACGATAGACTTTAGCAAGATCACTTTTGTTTAGTCTTTCATTTCTTGACATTATTTAGCACCTCTTTTCTTTGTGATTTCCAAATACAAAGCAACACACATTACAGCAATTAAACCTATACCAATATTATTTATCTTTAAGTAGGTTGCACTGATAAGTCCTACTAGGAAAAATGGCCATAGATTTTTTGACTTAATTGTAGTTAGTAGTAAGGCAAATCCGACTGAACCAATCATACCTCCACCAACAGCAAGTCCAGTGATTATTTTTTCAGGAATTGCATCAATAATATTTGTTACATATTGTGCTCCATAATAAACTGCTAAAAATGTTGGTAAACCATAAAATATTAAGTTAACAATAAGTGGATACCAAGCTGTGCGAACTAATCCTTTTGTGTCACCATTTTCTGCTTTACGATCAGCTAAATGGAGAAAAGCAACGTTTACAACAGAGTATTGAAGTGTAGTCACAACTTGACCAATTAATGCTACAGGAAGAGCTGTCGCAACAGCGATATCAACACCTCTACCTGAATATATAGCTAATGCAGTTGCTATTGCAGATGATAGTGTTGGATCTGGTGGTACTGCAGTACCAACAAATATTGTTGCTAAGAACATTAATTCAACTGTTGCACCTACTATTAAACCAGTTTGTAAGTCTCCGCAAATTAAGCCAACAACGGGTCCAGTAATTATAGGACGAGTAGTTTGTAACTGTAGTGTCTGTTCATCGATTATTGCCCATGTCACCCATAAACCGACTAATAAGGCTGTTACAAAATTATTCATTAAACTATCTCCTTTCTACTTAAGTGCTTCTAATGCACTAAATTTTTTTTCGTTTGGTACTAAATGAACATTTACTTCAATGTCTCTAGCTACCAATTTTTCAATTTCTTGTTTTTCAGTATCAGATAACCATATAGCTTTTGTATATTGTTTTCTATCGCTACGGTTACCGAGGTTTCCTAGATTAACTTCTTTAATAGGAACTCCTAAATCTACTAATCTAGTAATAGTTTCAATTTCTCCTACAATAAGAAAAATCTTTTCATCACTTTCTTCTAGTAAATAATTAGCTCCATCTTCTACAGTCAGCAATTCAAAATTTGTTGATTTTGGTACTGCCATTCTTAACAACATTTGTTGAAGTGAATTTGTAGCTGCTTTGTCATCAATCACACAAAGCACATCACATTTCATGTCATTTAACCAAACAGCAACAATCTGACCATGTACAAGTCGATCATCTAGGCGAATATAAACAATATCTCTCATCTTCAGCTCCTTTCTATTATGTTTATAAAATCAACCATTAATAATTGGCTGTGATACTGCCTTCAATTACTTGGTTTTGTATAGATTTAATAGTATTTTCATCTAAATACATATTTAGAAATTTAATTGTAGCTTGATTACTTTGTAGACAAAGTATACTAGCGATAGTTTCATTCATTGAGGATGTAGGAGAGATAGTTTCTAAAATTTTTATTTTATCATTATAAATTGAAAAGTTATCCGCACTCCAAATTGCTCCATCAATTTTTTTTGAAGCTATTGAATCTGTTAAGTTTGAATAACGTATAGGAACTAATTCAACATCATAATCTTTAAAAGTAATGTTTGTTAATGTTGTTTGATCATCTGAAGAAAAATCAACACCTATACGTTTTATTTCATCTATTGAATTAATATCGATATGACTTGCTAAAACATGTCCTTTAATAAAAGAATGGTTGTAAAGTTGTTTAGCTTCAACAATTTGTAAATTTTCTTTAAGAAAGAGATTTGCAGTTTGTTTTGAAACAACGATAAAATCATATCTACCACTTAATAGTGCTTTTAGTCTATTTCTACTACCTGACATAAAAGCTAGATTACAATTTCCAATAGAGTTATTTAATGTTTTAAATATACCCGTAGCAAGACCTTCATAGCGTTTAGAGTAAGGTAAAGGCATTACTCCAATAATAAAAGTTTCTCCAGCTATTTCTATTAATTTTTCATAGTTTAAATAACTTATTATCCTACCGTTTCTTCCTGCGTTATTATATTTTAATGCTTTTATAGAAACTAATTCTTTTATTGCAGTTTGAATTGTTCCACGTCCAACGTTAAAATGCTTTGACAATTTTTCAAAGGTTTCAAGCTTGTCTCCAACATTCATTCCACATAAATAATTTGCAATTTTTTGTTGGATAATACCATATTTATACAAAGCATTTGTACTCATAAATACCCCTTTTATAAATATACAGTTTTCTGTATATTTAAGTTAAATAAAGTATACCATATTTAAGTATTTATAGCAATGTACAAAAGTTATTATATGAGTTTAAATTGGATGTTTAAAACATTTAATAATTTACATAATAAATAGAACGCCTGAGCATATCAATTGACCATCTAAGTTAGCTTATGTTAATCTAAAGACAGTTACAAGACTAATCACATGTAACTAAATAAAAAACATGTTAAAAATATTATATTTAGGAGGTATAAAATGGAAAATTATAATGTAAATACACATGAAGAAGTGAAACCGACGTTTCCTTTAATAGGACGTCCAGCACCAAAATTTACTGCAAATACAACACATGGAGTGATAAACTTCCCAGAAGATTACAAAGGTAAATGGGTAATTTTATTCTCACATCCAGCGGATTTTACACCAGTATGTACAACAGAGTTTATGACTTTTGCAAGTATGCATGATGAATTTAAAGCATTAAATACTGAACTTGTTGGTTTATCAATTGACTCAGTTCATGCTCATCTTGGATGGGTAACTGCGATTAAAAATTATTCTTGGAATGGAATCAATAATCCAGAAGTTAAATTCCCAGTTATCGATGATGTAAAGATGGAAGTAGCTAACAAGTATGGAATGTTACAAGGTGAATCTGATACTGCTGCAGTACGTGCTGTGTTCTTTGTTGACCCTGAAGGCATTATGAGAACAATATTGTATTATCCTGCATCTTTAGGAAGAAACTTTAATGAAATCAAACGTATTATTATTGGTCTACAAAAAGCTGATAATGATGGTGTAGCATTACCTGCAAACTGGCATCCAGGAAAAGATGTTATTGTTCCTCCGCCAAGTACAACAGATGCTATTAAAGAGCGTGTTGAAGAAGTTAAAGGTAAAGAAAATTACAATCAACTAGACTGGTATCTAACATTTAAAAAAGACCAGTAACTAGATCAAAAATAATATCCTGTGGTATAAAGCCACAGGATTTTTAAATGTTTACTTATTGTTAAATAATTTTTACAAATCCTTTATTTATAGCTTTAAATAGTATAATTAAACAAAGGATTGTGAGTTATGGAAAAATTTATTACTAAAAAAAGATTTAAGATATTATTAATTTTAATAAGTTTAATGCCTGCATATTCTTCTTTAGGATATCCACCAGAACAAACATCAAATTTAATAGTTGAAGTTTTATCAAATCCTCTTACAAAAATGTTTGTTGATTATAATATAATTTCAAAATTATTGTTGTTTTTAGCTGCTTTAATACCTTATTTTAATATAAAAAATTCAGAAAAATATACCTTGGGTTATTATGTTTTGATTCTATTATTTGTAGGTTTTTTTCAAAATGCATCATTTACAGAAAGTTATGGATTTTCTATAATTACAGGAAATGTAACATTAGAACTTATCGTAATTATCACTCTTATTTATGATTTGTTAAAAAATAAAACTAAATTTTCAAAAGACTCATTCCATAAAGAAAGAATTTGGATAATACCTTTAATGTTACTGGCATTATTAATGCCATGTGATTTTGTAGATAATACAATTATTCCATCATTATCTTTAAAAATGTTTATTAATGATGCAGGATTTGCATATTGTATGATTACACCGGTAATAATAGGAACATATTTATTATTTGAAGAAAAAACATATGTTTTAACACTTTATATAATATCTTTTATTGGAACAATATTTGGATTTTATAATATGTTGACTTGGTTTGTATTTAACATTAAATCATATTGGATGGGAGTATTACATCTTCCTTTAGTTATCATATCTATATATGGAATGTTAATAAGTAAAAAATCAATAAATCATAATATATAATATAAATAAGGAGGGTTTTAATATGTCAAAAATAGGATTTATAGGAACAGGTGTAATGGGTTCTGCAATGATAAATAATTTAATAAAAAATAATTATCAAGTTAATGTATATAATAGAACAGCTAAAAAAGCACAAGCACTTACAAGTATTGGAGCTGTTTTTACTTCAACTATAGAAGAATGTGTAAAAGATGTTGATTATATAATTACAATTGTTGGAATGCCAAATGATGTTAAAGAAGTTTATGATGAAATATTTAAATATGCGAAAAAGGGAAGTATAGCTGTGGATATGACTACAAGTAGCCCAAGCCTTGCGAAAGAAATATTTGAAAAAGGAAAAGAAAAAGGAATAGATGTTTTAGATGCACCAGTATCTGGAGGAGATATAGGTGCACAAAAAGGAACTCTATCAATAATGGTAGGCGGAGAAAAAGAAGCATTTGATAAATTAGTACCAATATTTAAATCAATGGGTACAAATATTAATTACATGGGAAAAGCAGGAAGTGGTCAACATACAAAGATGGCAAATCAAATTGCGATTGCTGGAACTATAGCTGCAGTAAATGAATCTATTAAATATGCAAAAGAAATGGGATTAGATTTAAATAAGGTATTAAATGCAATAGCTAGTGGAGCTGCAGGTTCATGGCAGTTAAGTAATAATGGTCCAAAAATAATAAATCAAGATAATGATCCTGGATTTTTTATTAAACATTTTATTAAAGATATGAAAATAGCTGATGAAGAAGCTATAAATAATAATTTAGAATTAGAAATATTACAAAAAGTATTAAAACAATATGAATTATTAGAAGAAAAAGGTTATGGAGATTTAGGAACTCAAGCAATATATAAATATTTTGATATTAAATAAGTTAGCTCAAGATAACTTTTGATGAAAAAAATTAATAACTATTGTATTATATTTGATACAGGAGTATTAAATTATGACATTATTTGAATGCGAAATAGATCAAGAAGTAAAAGTAATATCGGTTGAAGGAATAAGAAAAATTAGAAAAAGACTTATTGATATGGGTATTACTACAAATACAAAATTAAAGATTATAAGAAAAGCACCATTAGGAGATCCTATTGAAATAAAACTAAGAGGTTACTCTTTATCTTTAAGGATGGATGATGCAAAAAAGATAAAGGTGGAAAAAGTATGAAACAGACAGTAGCATTAGTAGGAAATCCTAACTCAGGGAAAACAACTCTTTTTAATCTATTAACTGGCGCAAAACAACATGTAGGTAATTGGCCAGGAGTTACCATAGAGAAAAAAGAAGGTATGTTTAATTATGAAGAGCATGAAATAAAATTAGTAGACTTACCAGGAATTTATAGCATGTCTACTTTTAGTATGGAAGAAATTATTTCTAGAGATTTTATAATGAATGAACATCCAGATTTAATAATTAATATTGTTGATGGAACTAATTTAGAAAGAAATCTTTATCTAAGCTTACAGTTAAAAGAATTAGGTTTACCAATGGTAATTGCTATAAATATGATTGATGAATTAAAAAACAAACATATTGATATAGATACTAAAAAATTAACTAAATTATTAAACACCCCAGTAATTGGAATAAGTGCTAAAAACGGTGAAGGAGTACGAGATTTAGTACATAGTTTGATACATGAAACATCGACTAGTGAATTTAAATATGATGAAGTTACAGAAGAACATTTAAATCAAATTAAAAAAATAGTGAAAGAAGTAAAACATGATCCAACTCATGAAAAATTCTATGCTTTTAAACTTTTAGAAGATGATGAATTATTAATCAAACAATTCAATTTAAATAAAGAACAATTAAATAGATTAAATGTAATACAAGAAAGCTTTAAAAAATCTAAATCACAAAATGATATAGATATGGCAGCTGCGGATACTAGATATGAAGTGATAGAAAATATTACTAAACAATGTGTTACAAAAGAACAAAATATAAAACATATAACTGAAAAAATAGATAGATTATTATTAAATAAATATTTAGGTATTCCAATGTTTTTCTTAATATTATTAGTTATTTTTCTAATAACCTTTGGACCAATAGGTGAATATTTTATGGGATTAATTGAAGGTTTAATAGGTATAATTACAGAAAATATAATTGAAATATTAATATCTTTAAATACATCTAATTGGCTTATTTCATTAATAGAAGCAATTATTAATGGAGTAGGTGCTATATTAAGTTTTATGCCACAAATAATGTTGTTATTTTTGTTTTTATCAATATTAGAAGATAGTGGTTATATATCAAGAGCAGCATTTTTAATGGACCAACTATTGAGAAAAATAGGTTTAAATGGAAAGGCATTTATACCTATGTTGATGGGACTTGGATGTACTGTACCAGCCTTAATGGCTACTAGAGTATTAGAAACTGAAGATGATAAAAAAATGACAATGGTATTAACTCCATTTATGTCATGTAGTGCAAGACTTCCAATATATGCTTTAATTGCAAGTGTATTTTTTCCTAAACATAAAGGATTAGTTATATTTTCAATGTATTTATTAGGATTAATAGTAATAATTATAAGTGGATTAATACTAAAGAAGTTTGTGTTTAAAAATAGTGGTTCAACATTTATATTAGAACTTCCTCCTTATAGATTACCTTCACTTAGAAATACAGTGATGCATATGTGGGAAAAAGCAAAAGGTTTCTTAACAAAAGCAGGAACAGTAATATTACTAGGTTCGATTGTTTTATGGTTGTTTACTAATTTTAACTTTAGTTTAGAAATGATAGATAATCCTGAAGAAAGTATTATTGGTGTAATAGGAAAAGCTATGACATGGATATTTATACCAACAGGCTTTGCAAGTTGGGAAGCTGTAATTTCTTTAATTACAGGATTTATCGCAAAAGAAAGTGTTGTTAGTAGTATGGCTGTTGTATATGGTGCAAATACAGTTACATCTTTAAATCAAATATTAATGACTAAATTTACAAGTGTAGAAGCATATGCATTTATGACTTTTGCATTATTATATAGTCCATGTATTGCGGCAGTAGGTACATTATATAAAGAAAGTAATAGTGCTAAATTTACATTGAAGAGTGTTTTATTTCAAAGTTTAGTGGCTTGGATTGCGGCAACTCTTGTAAATGTAATAGGAAGTTTGTTGTTTATGTAAGATGGATTTATTCCATCTTTTAATATCGATTTTATGATATTTTAATAAGAATCTGTATAATGTAATGTATGGGGGTTTGAAAGAATGATAAAAGCAATACTTTTTGATTATGATGGAACATTATCTAATAGAATGCAATCTGCATATAATAAATATAAAGCAGACTGTAAAGAAATATTTCCTGAATTAGATCCTAATGGAGTTGAATTTGATGCAATTGTACAAAGATGTTTAAATTGGGATGAGTTTGGGACTATAACTAAATCACATGTATATGAAAATTTAAATAGAGTATATAAAGTTAATGTTGATGTTGGAAAATATATGGACAAATGGGTTAAAGAATTTCCTTTATATCAAGTTTTACAAAAAGATTGTAAAGAAATAGTTGAAAAATTAGGAAAAAAATATAGATTAGGTGTTATTACTAATGGAAGTTCTTATTCTCAACATGCTAAGTTAGAAAATACAGGATTAAAAAAATATTTTGAATGTGTATTTGTATCAGGAGATTATGGAATACATAAACCAAATAAAGAAATATTTTTAATGGCCGCAAAAGAAATGAATTTAAAACCTGAAGAAATTGCTTTTATAGGTGATACTTATGCGACAGATATATTAGGAGCACATAGAGCAGGGATGTATCCTATATGGTTCTTTAATGATCCTTTAAGAGGTAGCGATGCAGATATAAAAAGAATTCATCATTTTGATGAACTCTTAGAAATATTTGATGTTGAATAATTAAAATAAAATATCATTTTCAATAAAGCTTATTATATTATTAATTGCAATAGGTCCAGCAATTTTATCATCTAAAATTCTATGTTGACCTTCACTAATTGTGATTAATGCTTTATTGTCAACTGGTATTTTTTTTATGTTTTTTTCACTAGAAGATAAAGGTATTACTTCATCGTTTTCACAATGAATCATTAATGTAGGAATACTTATATCATTTATAGAATCTTTACAATTACTAACAACATCCATAAATGCTGGAGTAAAGTTTGATGGCATTTTAGGTTTTTCTTCTTTTACAAAAGGTTTAGGTATGTTATCTATTACCTTACTTGGAGTTAAGTATTCAAATGATGGTGCAAGTAAAACTAATTTTTTAACTCTATAAGAGTTTGCAAGATAACTTGCGATTACTCCACCCATTGAAAAACCAACTAAAACTATATCGTTATAATATGCAACATCAGTTATAAGATTTTTTGCTTTTGATACCCAAGCAGTCCAGTCTGTATCAGTTTGATCTTCTATATCAAACATTTGGATTGTTTTAAAATCATAACCCTTTTCTAAAAGGGCTTTTTTTAAATTTTCAAATTCATGTATACCTCTAACACCAAAACCATGTATAGCTACAACTGTTGGTTTTTTGATTTTCTTTTTAAAAAATAACATATGTACCACCTTTTATTAAGTATAACAAATACTTTAATTTAAATAGTAAAATTTTTGTTTACATTTTCTTTTGTTTCTAATATTTCAGTTAAAACATGTTTAACAATAGGACTACCAGCATTTATAAAAACAGCAGCACAAGAAGCGCAATATACAAATATATTACCTTCATCAAAATTATTAAATTGTGAAGATAGTTTATTGTATATTTCAGGTTCTTTAATTTTTGCACTTGCACCTAGACCACAACATTGTCCAAGATTTGTAGTTTTATAATCTTCAGGTAAAAAGTCTTTTAAATCATTTAACCAATCTTGTTTTACTCTATCTTGACAAGGCGTAAATATATTCATATTTGATATTTCTATCTTTTTCCCTAAATTAAGTTCTTTAAGTTTCTTAAAAATGCTTGTTACTTTAACATCTAATTTATCTTTGAAAAAGTAGTAACAATTTGCACAAGCCACAACAATTTCTTCAACTTGAAGTTGTTTAAAATTAGTATTTATTTCATTAACAATTTTATTTTCTTCTTCAAGTAGACCTAAATCAGATATAGGTTTACCACAACAATCAATTGCTAGACCAGCATTAATATTATCTTTTAAAAGCTGATATATAACTTTTGTTGTTTCAGGATATATTAAAGGAAAGTTACATCCAGGAAAGAAAACAACTTTAGCATTTGATTGGTCATAGTTTTTAAAAGGATAATTAGTTTTTTCAACTATTGTTTCTTTATATTCTTTTTCGAAAACATTTCCTTTGTTTTCATTTATTTTTTTTCTTCTTAATTCTAATATGTATTCCATACAGTCAATATTCATAGGACAAACTTCATTACACTTACCACATAAAAAACAATGAAAAGCTAGATTATATAATTTTTCCTTACAACTAAAGTCTAAATTGTACTTTGATAAAAATTCACAATTTCTTGTGCATTTACCACATTTAATACATTTATCTACATTTGCCATTTAACTCTCCTAAAATATTAACCATTTATATTTTATCATGTATAAATGTCAATATATAAATATAAAATAATATATATATTCAACTTTATATAAGAAAATAGATAATAAAATCATGTAAATAAATGAAATTATTATAAAAAAACTTCAAAAAATATAAATATTTCAAAAAAACATATATTTTTTTCACCTTTTACTTGCATAAACATCAGATTTATTATAGAATACTTAGGCACTCGCAAAGATGTGGGAGGTTGCCGGCACACTGACACGCGTTGTTAGTAGAGTATAAACCGGGGAATTTCCACGGAGCGATTCTATCACTTAGATAGAAGTGAAAATAAGGAGGAAAATTTCATGGCAAAAGCAAAAAACTCAGTAAGAATTCGTTTGAAAGCTTACGAACACCGCTCAATAGATGCGGCTTGCGAAAAGATTGTTAGAACAGCTAATGATCATGGCGCAAAAAAAGTTGTTGGTCCAGTACCGTTACCAACAGAAAAAGAAATTATTACGGTATTACGTGCAGTACATAAATATAAGGATGCACGTGAACAATTCGAACAAAGAACACACAAACGCTTAATTGAAATTATTGGGCCAAGTCCTGAAACAATGGATGCTCTTACTAGATTAGATTTAGCAAGTGGTGTAGAAATCGAAATTAAGTTATAAGAAAGGAACAGAAAACATTATGAAAGGAATATTGGGACGCAAACTTGGAATGACACAAGTATTTAGCGAAGAAGGTGTACTAATTCCAGTAACTGTAATTGAAGCAACACCAAACGTAGTTATGCAAAAGAAAACTATGGAAAATGATGGTTACAATGCAATTCAGTTAGGATTTGAAGATGTTAAAGAAAACCGTGCTAATAAGGCTGAAAAAGGTCATGCGTCAAAAGCTAATACAACTCCTAAGAAATTCATTCGCGAATTCAAAGGAATGGATGAACTAGAAGTTGGACAAGAAGTTAAAGTCGATATCTTTTCCGCTGGTGATATGGTAGATGTTACAGGCGTGAGTAAAGGTAAAGGCTACATGGGAACTATTTATAGGAACAATGCTGCTAGAGGTCCACGCTCACATGGTTCTGGACATCATAGACACATAGGTTCTCTTGCATCTGCAGGAAGAATTGCAGTAATCAGAAAAGGTGCTGCAATGGCAGGACACGAAGGAGTATTAACAACAACAAACCAAAACCTTCAAGTAATTAAGGTTGATGTTGAACAAAACTACATTTTGGTAAAAGGAAACGTTCCTGGACCAAAAAGAGGATTAGTAGTTGTTAAAGAAACTGTGAAAAGTGTAAAAAACAAAAAAGCAGTTAATTTATTAAGCTATGATAAAGCGGAAGAGGAGGCTGAATAATTATGACTAAGATTAATGTATATAGCCTTGATGCTAAAGTAGTTAAAGAAATTGAATTAAATGATGCTGTATTTAATATAGAACCAAATAAACAAGCGATATTTGATGCAATACTGTTGCAACAAGCAAGTTTACGTCAAGGTACACACAGCACAAAAGTACAATCTGAAGTTTCAGGTGGTGGAAGAAAACCATTTAGACAAAAAGGAACAGGTAGAGCAAGACAAGGTTCAACAAGAGCTGCTGGAATGAGAAAAGGTGGTATCGCATTTGGACCTAAACCTAGAAAATACGGATTCAAAATGAACCGTAAAGTTAGAAAATTGGCTTTAAGATCAATTCTAAGTCAAAAGGTTGCTGAAGATTCATTTACAGTAATTGAATCAATTAAATTTGATGAAATTAAAACAAAAGAATTTAAGGCAATGATGGATAAATTTAATTTTGATAGAAAAACATTATTTGTTGCAGACATTAGTGAAGATTTCGATAATGCATATCTATCAATGAGAAATATCCCAAATGCTATGTTATTAACAGTTGAATCATTAAACGTTTATGATGTAGCAAATGCAGATCGCTTAGTAATTACTGAGGCTGCAGCAGTTAAAGCTGGGGAGGTATTTGCATAAAATGAGTAACGCTAGAGATATAATTATTAGTCCTATCATTACTGAAAAAACAATGAAACTGACACAAGAAAACAACACTTATACATTTAAGGTTGATAAAAAAGCAAATAAGATTGCTATTAGACAAGCAATTGAAGAAATATTCAATGTGAATGTAGTTTCAGTTCATACAGTAAATGTTAGTGGAAAACTAAAAAGAGTTGGCCGTTATATTGGAAGAACAAGTTCATATAAAAAGGCTATTGTAAAATTGGCAGAAGGCCAAGACATCGATTTATTCAATTATTAATCGATAAAACTATCGGAGGAAGATCGCTATCTCCGGATAAATGCGAAAGGAAGATAAGAAATGGGTATTAAAAAGTATAAACCAACGACCCCAGGACGTAGAGGAATGACAACTCTTGCTAATACAGAGATTACATGTACTACTCCAGAGAAGTCATTACTAGTACCTTTAAATAAAAAAGGTGGACGTAACAATACAGGTCGTATAACAACACGCCATCAAGGTGGTGGACATAAACAAAAATATCGTTTAATTGACTTTAAACGTAATAAGGATAATATTCCTGCAAAAGTTGCAACAATCGAATATGATCCTAATAGATCAGCAAATATTGCATTATTGCATTATGCTGATGGAGAAAAAAGATACATTATAGCTCCAGAAGGACTAACAGTTGGAACAGAAATCATTTCAGGAGAAGCATGTGACATTAAAGTTGGAAATGCAATGGAAATGAGAAACATTCCAGAAGGTACAACAGTACATAACATCGAACTTGTTCCTGGTAAGGGAGGTCAAATTGCTAGAAGTGCTGGATGTTCTGCACAAATTCTTGCATTTGAAGGTAAGCATGTAACTGTTAGATTATCTTCAGGAGAAGTAAGAAAGTTCTTAAGTAATTGTAGAGCTACAATTGGTTCAGTAGGAAATTCTGATTATAGCTTAGTTAACTTAGGTAAAGCTGGACGTTCAAGATGGTTAGGAATTAGACCTACTGTAAGAGGTTCTGTTATGAACCCAGTAGATCACCCTCACGGTGGTGGTGAAGGACGTACACCAATTGGTAGAAAATCACCAATGACACCTTGGGGTAAAAAAGCTATGGGTGTTAAAACTCGTAAGACTAAGAAAAAGAGTGACGAACTAATCGTTCGTAGACGTAAGGGTAAATAGGGAAGGAGAGTAAAAATGACAAGAAGTTTAAAAAAGGGTCCATTCTGTGATGATCACTTAATGAAAAAAGTGAAAGAATTAAACAAGTCTGGTAAAAAAGAAGTTATTAAGACTTGGTCACGTCGTTCTACTATTTTCCCAAACTTTGTTGAACACACGTTTGCGGTTCATAATGGTAAAGAACACGTTCCAGTTTATGTAACTGAAGATATGGTTGGACATAAATTAGGCGAATTTGTAATGACAAGAAGAAGCGGTGGCCACGGTGATGGCAAAAATGACCGTAGATAATAGGAGGAGAAAATAATGGAAGTTAAAGCAACAGCTAAAACAGTACGTATTGCTCCTCGTAAAGTAAGATTGGTGTTAGACCTTGTAAGAGGAAAAGATGTTGAGGAAGCATTAAATATCTTAAAATTCACACCTAATCATGCTGCTGTACAAGTGAGCAAGGTAGTAAAATCAGCAATGGCAAATGCTACTAACAATCATGATTTAGATGAAAACAAACTATATATTAAATCATGTTATGCAAACGAGGGTCTAACTTTAAAAAGATATAGAGCTCGTGCAAAAGGAAGTGCTTCACAAATATTAAAAAGAACAAGCCACATTACAGTTGTGGTAGAAGAAAGATAGGAGGAATTCAATATGGGTCAAAAAGTAAGTCCAATAGGATTACGCGTTGGTATAATACGTGATTGGGATTCAAGATGGTATGCTGATGATAACTATGGCGAATTCCTAAATGAAGATATCAAAGTTCGTGAATATCTAGAAAAAACTCTTGTAGATGCTTATATTTCTAGAATTGAAATTGAAAGAAAATCTAAGAATGATATTCATGTAATGATTAGATGCGCTAGACCTGGTGTTGCACTAGGTAAAACAGCAAAAGGTTTAAACATGATTGATGAAGTGAAAAAAGGTTTAAACAAAGTTACAAAAGGTAAAACTTTAAAGATTGATATTATTGAAGTTGCTAACCCTGATTTAGATGCAAGACTAGTTGCTAGAAAAATTGCAGAAGGATTAGAAGCTCGTCAATCATTTAGAATTACACAAAAAAGAGCAATACAACAAACAATGAGATCAGGTGCTAAAGGAATTAAAACATCTGTATCTGGTCGTTTAGGTGGAGCTGATATGGCTAGAAGTGAAGGATATTCAGAAGGAATTGTTCCATTACATTCACTTAGAGCTGATATCGATTATGCTTGGGAAGAAGCAGACACTACTTATGGAAAATTAGGTGTTAAGGTTTGGATTTGTAGAGGTGAAGTATTACCTGGACAAATGGTAAAAGAACCAGAAGCAGCTAAGGCTCCTAGAGGAAGACGCTTCAAAAATGATAGAAGAAGAAACACTAGAAGAACAAGCGCTCCAAAAACGACTTCAGCAAGCACTGAAGGAGGTAATTAATTATGTTAATGCCTAAAAGAACTAAATATAGAAGACCGCATAGACTTAGCTATGAAGGTAAGTCTACATCGGGAAGAACAGTACATTTTGGTGAATATGGATTAGTTGCAGAAGAAGGTGCATATATCTCTAACCGCCAAATTGAAGCGGCGAGAATCGCATGTACTCGTTATATGAATCGTGAGGGTCAAGTTTGGATTAAAATATTCCCTCATCATGCAGTTACTAAAAAACCATTAGAAGTTCGTATGGGATCTGGTAAAGGATCACCAGAAGGATGGGTTGCTGTAGTAAAGGCAGGAAGAGTTTTGTTAGAAGTAGGCGGAGTAAGTGAAGAAGTAGCAAGAGAAGCATTAAGGCTTGCGGCTCACAAATTCCCTGTTAAAACAAGATTTGTAAAAAAAGGTAAGGAGGCTAAGAAATAGTTATGATGAATATAAAAGAAATTAGATCAAAAAGTAACGAAGAACTAAATAAAGAAGTTATTTCATTAAAAGAAGAACTATTTAATCTACGCTTCCAACAAGCTACTGGTCAATTAGAAAACCCTTCAAGAATTAAACAAGTTAGAAAGACTATAGCTAGAATCAAAACAATTATTACTGAACGCGTTAGCGAAACACAACAATAGGAGGAAAAAGTGATGGAAAGAGCAAAACGTAAAGTATTACGCGGTACTGTTGTATCAGATAAAATGGATAAAACAGTTACAGTTGAAATCACAATAAAAAAGAGACACCCATTGTATTCAAAACGCGTAAAGTATACTAAAAAATATAAAGCACATGATGAATTAAACGAAGCTAAGATCGGAGATACAGTACTTATTATGGAAACTCGTCCATTAAGTGCTACAAAAAGATTCCGTTTAGTTAGGATTATTGAAAAAGCAGTAATTCTTTAAGCATTAGGGAGGATAAAAGAGATGATTCAACAAGAAACAAGAATAAGAGTCGCTGATAATACTGGTGCTAGAGAACTGCTAGTTATTAGGGTTCTAGGTGGAAGTGGAAGAAAATACGCAAACATCGGAGATGTTGTTGTATGTTCTGTAAAAGAAGCTACACCTGGTGGCACTGTAAAAAAAGGTGAAGTTATTAAGGCTGTTATTGTAAGAAGTAAATATGGTTTAAGAAGAGCTAATGGATCATACATCAAGTTTGATGATAATGCAGGCGTTATCCTTAAAGATGATATGACTCCAAGAGGGACACGTATCTTTGGACCTGTTGCAAGAGAGCTAAGAGAAAAGAATTTTATGAAAATCGTGTCATTGGCACCGGAAGTATTGTAAAGGAGATCGATGAATATGAAAATTAAAGTAGGCGATAAAGTCAAAGTAATCACCGGTCACTATAAAGGTACAATCGGTGAGGTTAAAGCAGTTAATGCTAAAACAAACAAAATTATTGTAGAAGGTGTAAACCTTGTTAAAAAGTCATTAAAACCTAGTCAAATGAATCCAGATGGTGGAATTGTAGAATTTGAAAAAGGTATTGATGCTTCAAACGTTTTAGTTTATGACACTAAAGCAAAAGTTGCTGGTAGAGTTGGTTATTCAACAGATAAAAAAGGCAACAAAATAAGAATTAATAAAAAAAGTGGAAATGAAATCAAAGGAGGGAAATAACATATGAATAGATTAAAAGAAAAATATACTACAACTGTTATTCCTGCTTTGATTGAAAAATTCGATTATTCTTCAGTAATGGAATGTCCAAGACTGGAAAAAGTTGTAATTAATATGGGAGTTGGAGATGCAATTTCAAATCCTAAATTATTAGAAAATGCAGTTGCAGAATTAGAAGTGATTTCTGGACAAAAACCAGTTATTACTAAAGCTAAGAAATCAATCGCAAACTTCAAATTACGTGATGGTATGGCAATTGGTTGTAAAGTAACATTACGTGGTGAAAGAATGTATGAATTCTTAGACAAATTATTCAATATTGCACTTCCAAGAGTTAGAGACTTTAGAGGAGTTAGTAAAACAGCATTTGATGGTAGAGGAAACTATACGTTAGGTGTTAAAGAACAACTAATTTTCCCTGAAGTTGACTTTGATAAAGTAAATAAAATTCGTGGAATGGATATTGTTATTGTAACTAGTGCGAAAACTAATGATGAAGCAAGAGCATTACTAGGTGAACTAGGTATGCCGTTTGCTAAATAGGAGGACTAAGTATGGCTAAGAAATCATTAAGAGTAAAACAACAACGTCCTCAAAAGTTCAGTACTAGAAATTACACTAGATGTGAACGTTGTGGGCGTCCACACTCAGTATTGAGAAAATACAAATTATGCAGAATTTGCTTTAGAGAATTGGCATATAAAGGCCAAATCCCTGGAGTGAAGAAGGCTAGCTGGTAAGGAGGTTTATGAAATGAATATGACTGATCCAATTGCGGATATGCTTACTAGAATTAGAAATGGTGTTCAAGCTCATCAAGAGACTGTAGATATTCCTGCTTCTAAAACAAAAGTAGAGATTGCAAGAATTCTAAAGGAAGAGGGCTATATCATTAATTATTCTGTGTCAGGTGAAAAAGCCGCAGATAAAAAGATTACAGTTACACTTAAATATGGTCCAAATGATGAAAAAATCATCAGTGGTATTAAGAGAATTTCTAAACCGGGCTTACGAGTGTATACAAAACATGATGCATTACCAAGAGTATTAAATGGTTTAGGCATCGCAATCATATCAACTTCGGCTGGTATGATGACTGATAAAGAAGCAAGAGCTAAACATACAGGTGGCGAAGTTGTCGCTTATGTATGGTAAGAAAGGAAAAATATAATGTCACGTATCGGAAATAAGGCGATTACCATTCCTGAAGGTGTTGAAGTAAAGATATCTGAGGGTAATGAGGTGACGGTAAAAGGACCTAAGGGGACTTTAACTCGTCAGTTCAGTCCTCTGATGGAAATTAAAATTGAAGATGGTACTTTAACAGTGGTTCGTCCAAATGATGAAAAACACACTAAGCAACTTCATGGAACAACTAGATCATTAATTTACAATATGATTGAAGGTTGTGAAAAAGAATTTGTTAAAGAACTAGAAATAATTGGTATAGGATTTAGAGCAAATGTTGCAGGAAATAATTTAAACTTAAATATTGGTTATTCACATAGTATTGTGGTACCAATTACTGAAGGTTTAACTGTTACTTGTCCAAATCCAACATCAATTACAGTTAGTGGTATTGACAAACAATTAGTTGGTGAATTTGCTGCTAATGTTAGAAATCATAGAAAACCAGAACCTTATAAAGGAAAAGGTATCAGATATAAAGGTGAACAAGTACGCCGTAAAGAAGGAAAATCGGCAGTTAAGGGTTAGGAAAGGAGAACAACTATGCTTAAGAAAACTAATAAAAATGCTGAAAGACAACGTCGTCATGCGCGTGTTAGAAAAAAAGTCAGTGGTACTCCAGAGTGTCCTAGACTTAACGTATTTCGTTCAAACAGCCATATACATGCTCAAGTAATTGACGATGTTAATGGAAATACATTAGCTTCATGCTCTAGCGTTGATTTAAAACTAGATCATGGAGGAAATATAGAAGCTGCTAAGAAGGTTGGTACAGAAATTGCTAACCGTTGTATTGCAAAAAACATAGAAAAAGTAAGATTCGACCGTGGTGGATATGTATACCATGGTAGAGTAAAAGCTTTAGCGGAAGCAGCACGCGAAGCTGGATTGAAATTTTAAGGAAGGAGAACGAAATGGAACGTAGACCAAGAAGAAGACCACGTGTAGAAAAAGAATTTGAAGAACGTGTTGTCGAAATAAATAGAGTTAGTAAAACCGTTAAAGGTGGACGCCGTATACGTTTTTCTGCCTTAGTTGTTGTAGGAGATCGTAAAGGTCGTGTAGGCTACGGTTTAGGTAAAGCTAACGAAGTACCTGATGCAATTAAAAAAGGTATTGAAGAAGCAAAGAAAAACGTTGTAAGACTTAATTTAGTTAATCAAGGAAAAACTATTCCTCATGAAGTAACTGGTGTTTATGGAGCAGGAGAAGTATTCTTAAAACCTGCTAGTGAAGGTACTGGAGTTATTGCAGGTGGTGCAATAAGAGCGGTATTAGAACTTGCAGGAATTACAGATATCCTTACAAAATGTATTGGATCTAGAACTCCAATAAACATGGTTCATGCGACTATGAATGGATTACAAAGTTTAAAAACAGTAAATAGCGTAGCTAAATTGCGTGAAAAGAAAGTTCACGAAATTAGATAAGGAGGTAGCCTAATGAAATTACATGAAATGAAATATCTAGATGGCGCACGTAAAACTAGAAAACGTGTTGGCCGTGGTCATGGATCTGGATTAGGTAAAACATCTGGAAAAGGTCATAAAGGACAAAACTCACGCTCAGGTGGTGGAGTTGCTTTAGGATTCGAAGGTGGACAAACTCCTTTATTTAAAAGAATCCCAAAGCGTGGATTTACTAACTATACTCGTAAAGAGTATGCGATTGTAAATGTTAAAAACTTAAATGTATTTGAAGACGATGTAGTTGTAGATTTTGAAGCATTAAAATCTGTTGGTCTTTTGAAAAAAGGACTTGACGGTGTTAAAATTTTGGGGCAAGGAGAACTTAGCAAAAAACTTACTGTTAGAGCTAATAAATTCTCAAAATCAGCAATAACTGCAATTGAAAAAGCAGGCGGAAAAGTAGAGGTTATCTAGTATGTTGCAAACTTATGTCAGCATGTTTAAAAATAAAGAAATAAGAAAAAAGATTCTCTTTACGCTGGCAATGTTGTTTGTATATCGTCTTGGATCAGCGATTCCAGTCCCAGGAGTCGATTCCAATAAACTTGCGGCTAGTATTGCGGATAATTCAATTATGAATATTATGAACTTACTAGGTGGAGGAGCTCTTGAAAGATTATCAATCTTTGCATTAGGAGTAGGTCCTTACATTACAGGTTCAATTATTATTCAATTATTAAGTATGGATGTTATTCCGTATTTAACTGAATTATCTAAGTCTGGTCAAACTGGACGTCTTAAGATAGATAAGATTACAAGATATCTTGGGGCAGTACTTGCGTTTGTTCAAGCAACAACAATAGTCTATAGTTTTGATGTTAGTTATGGCATCTTAACTAAAAGTGCTATTTCAACATATTTATATACTGCAGTTGTAATTACTGCGGGTACAATGTTCTTATTGTGGATTGGTGATAGAATTTCATCATTTGGTATAGGAAATGGTATTTCAATTATTATCTTTGCGGGTATCGTCTCTAACTTACCAGCACAATTTAGACAAACATATTCAGTATTGGTTGATACATCTAACCAAACAGCAATGTTCAACGGTATTATTCAATTTGTATTGTATTTAATTATGTATGTAGTAATTATTGTGTTTGTAGTTATTATGCAAACTGCAACACGAAAAATTCCTATCCAATATACTTCTAGTTCATTGGGTAGAGGTAAAAGAGATATTACTTTTTTACCATTAAAAATTAATTCAGCATCAGTAATTCCTGTAATTTTTTCACAGTCAATTATGATGGCTCCTCAAATAGTATTAAGCTTTGTGGATTATGATAAATATCAAAAATTATCTAATTTCTTAAGTTTAAGTAAACCTATTGGATTGAGCATTTATGCTGTATTAATAGTCCTATTTACCTTTTTCTATACTAACTTACAGGTTGATCCTGATAAGGTAGCTGAAAATTTAGGTAAATCAGGCGCATACATCCCAGGGATTAGACCTGGCAATGAAACAAAGGAATATATTAAGAAAGTACTTAATAGAATTACAGTACTTGGAGCACTAAGTTTATTATTAGTAGCACTCCTTCCTTATGTACTTCCTATGTTTACCAACCTTCCTTCATCAATTTCCATTGGTGGCACTGGTATTATCATCGTAGTCGGTGTTGCTATGGAGACTACTAGCCAACTAAAAGGTCAGTTGACTCAAAAGCAATATCACGGCTTCCTAAAATAGGAGGGATTGTATGAATATATTGATTATGGGACCAGCTGGTAGCGGTAAGGGAACAGCGGCTAAAAAGATCGTTGAAGAATTCTTAGTTGCCCATATTTCAACTGGTGACATGCTTAGGGAAAATGTTAAAGAAAACACTGAACTAGGCCAACAAGCAAAAGACTATATGGAAGCAGGAAGACTTGTACCTGATGATTTGATTAACGCTATGGTTAAAGAAAGATTGTTAAGAGATGATGTTAAAGAAGGGTTTTTAATGGATGGATTTCCTAGAACTCTTGTTCAAGCAAAAGCTTTTGATGAAATTACTAAATCCATAGAAAAACCAGTTGAGATTGTTATTAACCTTAAGGTTGATGTAGATACTTTAGCTGGAAGAATTACAGGTAGAAGAATTTGTAAGAATTGTGGTGCAATCTATCACATTAAGAATGCACCTAGTAAAGTAGAAGGTATTTGTGATGTTTGCGGTAATCCAACAATACAAAGACCTGATGATACTTTAGAACAATTACAAGTAAGATTATCAGAACATGCAAAAAATACTGAACCAGTTCTTGATTACTATCGTGAAAAAGGATTGGTAAAAGACATTGAAGCTGCAAAATCTGCAGATGAAGTTTGGTTAGATATTAAACAGGCAATTGATACGGTTAAATAAATCGTATGGGAGTATCAAGATGGAATTTCCATCTTGATACTAATTGCTGGATTATTAATAAGGAGGTAATACATGGCGAAACAAGATGTTATTGAAATAGAAGGTATCGTTGAAGAAACACTACCTAATGCAAAATTTAGGGTGAAACTCGCTAATGATCACGTAATTCTTGCACACGTGGCTGGTAAAATCCGTATGAATTACATTCGCATTTTACCGGGAGACAGAGTTACTGTAGAGATTTCTCCTTACGATTTATCACGTGGGCGTATAACTTATAGACATAAATAGTGTGGGAGGTAAAACACATGAAAGTTAGACCATCAGTTAAACCTATCTGTGACAAATGCCGTATTATTAAAAGACATGGCAGAGTCATGGTTATTTGTGAAAATCCAAAACACAAACAAAGACAAGGGTAATAGGAGGAAATTATAAGATATGGCTCGTATAGCTGGAGTTGATATTCCAAGAAATAAAAGAGTGGTTGTTTCACTTACTTATATCTATGGAATTGGAATGACAACATCGAAGAAAATTCTTGCGGCTTGCAAGATTGATGAAAATATTCGTGTTAAAGATTTAACTGACGAACAAGAAACAGCGATTCGTCAAGAAGTTGATAAAATTAAGGTTGAAGGTGACCTTCGTAGAGAAAACACTTTAAATGTTAAGCGTTTGATGGAAATTGGTTGCTATAGAGGTATCCGTCATCGTAGAGGCTTACCAGTTCGTGGTCAACGTACAAAAACTAATGCACGTACACGTAAGGGACCACGTCGTACTGTAGCTAATAAGAAGAAATAAGCGATAGGAGGAAATTATGGCAAAGGCAAGAAGAACTTCTCGTAGAAGAAAAATAAAGAAGAATATAGCCAAAGGTTGTGCTCATATTCATTCAACATTTAATAATACTATCGTAACAATCTCAGATGAAGCTGGTAATGTTGTTGCGTGGTCAAGTGCTGGAGCACTTGGATATAAAGGTTCAAGAAAATCAACACCATTTGCGGCTCAAATGGCTGCAGAAGCTGCAGCAAAAGCAGCTATTGAACATGGTATGAAATCAGTAGAAGTTAGTGTTAAAGGACCTGGACCTGGACGTGAGTCTGCGGTTAGATCATTACAAACTGCAGGTTTAAATATAACAGTAATTAATGATGTTACACCTATTCCACATAATGGATGCCGTCCACCAAAGCGTCCACGTGGATAATTAAATAAGGAGGGATTAGTTACATGGAAAAGTTTGAACGCGCCAATTTTGAAGTCCAAGAATATGTTGAATCAGATAACTATGGTAAGTTTGTTATTGAACCTTTAGAAAGAGGTTTTGGTACAACTTTAGGTAATGCATTAAGACGTGTATTACTATCATCTTTACCTGGTGCAGCTGTATATTCAATTAAGATAGATGGAGTTTATCATGAATTTACAACTATTCCTGGCGTGAAAGAGGATGTAACCATGATCATCCTTAATATCAAGGATCTGGTTATGAAGATTGACGATGAAGAGGTTTATAATCTTCGCATTTCTGCAAAGGGTCCAACAGTAGTAACTGCTGGGGATATTATTTGTCCTGCAGGAGTTGAAATTTTAAATAAAGATTTAGTTATAGCTAATCTTGAAACAGGAGCTACTCTTGAAATGGATATGAAGGCTAAAAATGGCCGTGGATATGTGAGTGCTGATGATAACAAGATGTTAAATCAATCTAGTTCTCAAGGAATTGGTACTATTTATACAGATTCAATTTATACCCCAACTGAAAGAGTTGGATATCATGTAGATCCTACTCGTGTTGGTCAAGATGCAAATTATGATAAATTGACTATGGAGATTTCAACAAATGGTTCGATTACTCCTCAAAAGTCATTAGCTTTAGCTTCTAAAATCTTGATTGATCATTTAGAATTATTAACATCTGTCCATGAATCAGTTATGGAGATGGAATCATCTATTAAGGAAAATAAAAACGAAGTTGTAACTAAGACTCAATTAATGATGATTGAAGATTTAGATTTATCAGTTCGTTCTTATAATTGCTTAAAGAGAGCTGGTATTCAAACTGTTGAAGAATTAACTCAAAAGACAGAAGAAGAAATGATGAGAGTTAGAAATCTTGGTAAGAAATCACTTAAAGAAGTTAAGGATAAGATTTATGAACTTGGACTTAGTTTCAAGACATTTGAGTAGGAGGAAAGTATATGTGGAATCGTAAATTTGGTCGCACATCTGATCATCGTAAAGCTATGTTAAGAAATTTAGCTACTTCGGTTATAATACATGGAAAAGTTGAAACAACTGAAATGAAAGCTAAAGATATGCGTAGCGTAGTTGATAAATTAATCACTCTAGCAAAACGTGGTGATCTTCATGCAAGAAGACAAGCTGCTAGTTATGTTAGAGACGTTGTTGCAAATAAAGAAACTGGACAAACAGCTTTACAAATACTGTTTGATGAATTAGGACCAAAGTATAAAGACCGTAATGGTGGATATACAAGAATTGTAAAAACTGGTGTACGTCGTGGAGATGGAGCACCAATGGCTTATATTGAATTAGTATAAAAAATAAAACCATTAAATCACAAATAAGTGAAATAATGGTTTTTTTATCATATAATAGTTAATTATGAGTAAGATAAGTGTATTTAAAGAAGGAATGAAAGATGGTATACCTATTGGTTTAGGATATTTTGCGGTTGCATTTTCTTTAGGAATAGCAGCTAGAAATGCTGGATTAACAGCTTTTCAAGCCACTATATCTAGTATGTTATGTAATGCTTCTGCTGGTCAATATGCAGGCTATACATTAATTAGTGCAGGCGGTACTTATTTAGAAATGGCTTTAGTTACAGCAATCGCAAATGCTAGATATTTATTAATGAGTTTTGCATTAAGTCAAAGATTAAATCCAAAAACATCTTTAGTTCATAGATTATTATTAGGATTTTCAAGTATTACAGATGAATTATTTGGAATAGCAATTTTAAGACAGGGCTATTTAAATCCATATTATTCATATGGGGCTTTTAGTGTTGCAAGTCCTGGATGGGCTTTAGGAACTATGTTAGGAGTTATTGCGGGTAATATATTACCAGATAGAGTTGTAAGTGCACTTAGTGTTGCTTTATATGGAATGTTTTTAGCTGTTATTATTCCAGCAAGTAAAACAAATAAAATAATAAGATTAGTTGTTATAGTTAGTTTTATACTAAGTTTTTTATCGAACTATATATCTTTATTTAATTTTATGAATAGTGGTACAAAAACAATAGTACTTACAATTGTATTATCACTATTAGCTGCAATTATTTTTCCAGTAGAAAATGGTGATAATTATGAATAATGCATATGTATATATTTTTATTATGTTTATTGTGACTTATATTATTAGAGTTTTACCTTTAACAATAATGAGAAAGAAAATAAAAAACAAGATTATACAATCTTTCTTATATTATGTACCATATGTAACTTTATCTATAATGACCTTTCCTACAATGATGTATGCAACAAATAGTCTTGTTGCTGGAGTTTCTGCATTTGTATTAGGTTTGTTTATAGCTTGGTTTGATGGTAGCTTATTTAAAGTTGCAATATCTTGTTCTATTGTTGTATTTATAATTGAATTATTTATTTAATTTACTTCATCTTTTGTAGGTGTTATTACACCACGAATTTGACGAAGCCTAGCGGCTGTTTTCTTTTCATCGTTAAACATAATTATTGCAAATAATGAATCTATTATTGCTAATTGTGCAATTCTGCTTGCTAAAGATTCAGAGCGATATCCTGTTTCTTCTGATACTGATACAAAAACAAGGTCTGCAATTTTTGCAAGGTCACTTAATGGATAACTAGTAAGAACTATTAACTTAGCACCTTTATTTTTAATTATTTCTGCTAAGTTTTTTGTTTCTTTTGTTAAACCAGTATGAGTAATAATAAAAGCACAATCATCTTTTGTTAATAAGGATGCATTCATAAGTTGAATATGATAGTCTATTGAAAAATTACATGGAATAGGAGATCTTAAAAATTTATGATATGCATCATAGCAAACAACATTAGATCCTCCAACACCAAAAAATGATAACTTACTAGATTTAAGGATAATATTAGTAGCTTTTTCTAGTTTTTCTAATTCTAATAAAGAAAATGTATTTTGTAATGATGTTATTGTTGATTCAAAAACTTTTTGAGCCATTACTAATGGACTATCTTCTTTTTTGATTTTTTCATGTACAGATATTTCTGGATCAAATTCTTCAGTTAATAAATCATTACGAAAATCACGAAAACCTTTATATCCTAATTTTTTTGTAAATTGAAATACTGTAGAGTCAGCAAACCCCAATGTAGAAGAAATTTGATTAATAGTCATTCTAGATACAGTTTTAGGGTTTTTTAAAATATAATCAGCGATAATACTTTCTTTTTTGCTAAGATCTCTATAGATAGATTTAATTTTAATTTTAATTGATTGTCTATTCATTGTCTTTTAATGTTAATATAAAAATAGAAAGCCCTTTCTTTAATATATTAATAATATCACAAAATTTATTTTCGTAAAATAAATTATTTTAAAAAAACATATCGAAAAAAATTTTATTTTTTTTAACCATTGACAAAATGTTTTTTTGTTATTATAATTTCAATGTACACTATTGGAAGTGCTTACACAAGTATGGGCAGGAATTTAAGATAAAATAAATTTAATCTTAATTTCTAAAAAACTACTATTATTCTAAAAAAATATTAGGAGATTTAATTATTACTTCTAATACAACAACTTATAACATGTAAGAACAGCTGATGTATTAATATAAATAACATTAATCAATGATGTTAATTATTTTGATGAATCAGCTTATCGTGTTAAGGACTAAAACACTTCAGTTGTTAATAATTGTTTGTTAACAGTCATTAATAGCTATAAATTGCTTATGTCTAGATAATGATAAAATCAATTAAAAATTGGCTGAATTGTTTGATTCAACAGGATATTTATCAAATATTAAAACCAACATGCAAAGATTTATAAGAAAATAGGGGTGATGAATATGCTTAAAGACTTAAAAGTCAAAGTTGGTCCTCAATTCTATCGTTATCATGAAGGTGCTATCGATTTTATTCCAGAAGTATTAAAAGAGCATAAAGCTAAAAACATTCTAGTTGTTCACGGAACAATTTCATGGGAAAAAGCAAAACCTAAAATGAAATTTCTAGAAAACCTAGAACAAAATGTTTACTATCATCAGTATACAGGGGAGTGCAGTTATTATGGAACTGACTTAATAGCAGACATTGTTAAAGAAAAAGACATTGACTTCATTATTGGAGTTGGTGGAGGAAAACTTACCGATTTAGTTGGATATGCAGGAAGTGTGACTAATGTTAAATATGGTGTAGTTCCTACTTTAGCAAGTAACTGTGCGCCTTGGACACCATTGTCTGTAATGTATAAGGAAAGCGGAGAGTCAGAAGGGAAAACAGAGCATTATATGCGTCAAGCAGTTTTCTTTATAACTGATCCATACTTGGTTATTGATTCTCCAGTAAGATATTTTGTGGCAGGTTTGGCTGATACTATTGCAAAATGGTATGAATCAGAGTCAATTTTAGCTCAAGATCATCTAAAAGATGTTCCATTCTTACAATTAGCAGGATTTACCGCAAAACTTTGTAATGATGCAATTGTAAGAGATTCAGCTAAAGCAATAAAAGATATGGAAAATCAAGTGGTTTCTGAAGAATTTGTTAATTTATCAGAAATTGTAATTGCTATTGCTGGATTATGTGGTGGTTTAGGTGATAAGTATGCTAGAAACGCAGCAGCTCATGCAATGCATGATGCAATTGCAAAATACATTCCGGAAAGCCATGAGTTCCTTCATGGAGAAAAAGTGGCATATGGAATTTTCTATCAACTAGCTTTAGAAAACAAATGGTCTTCAATTGATTCGTTGATGTCTTTCTATAATGAATTAAAATTACCAAAATCATTAGCTTGTATGAATTTAAATCCTAGTGAAGAAGTAATAGATAAAATTGTAGAATTCATTAATTCTAAAGACAAAGTTCATTTAATTCCAATCGAAATTACACCAGATTCTTTGAAAAAAGCAATATACGACTTAGAAAAATATATAGAAAAAAATGAGGAGAAAAAATAATGGAAACTATAGGAACATTAAGTGTTACACAAAGTTTATTAATCGCAATCTGGGTTGCGTGCGTTATGTCAAGATGGCTTGGCGGGGGTGCAACTTTAACGCTTAGATTCTCTCCATTAATGACAGGACTTGTAGTAGGTGTTGTTATGGGGAATGTATCTCAAGCTATGATTGTTACAGCGGCATTACAATTAATCTACATGGGTGTTTTCTCACCAGGTGGATCAATGCCTTCAGAACCAGCAATTGCTGCAGCTATTGCAGTACCAGTAGCATTGCTTGGTAATTTAGATCCAGAATTAGCAATTCCAGTTGCTGTTCCAGTAGGAATGTTAGGAAGCTACTTATATCAATTCCGTTTCTTCCTAAATACATTTATTGGAAAATATACTGACAAAGCAGTAGAAGAAATGAATGATGCAGGAATCAGACATTCAATTATTACACTTCCTACACTTGCATCGTTTGCACTGTTTGTACCATTAGTATTTGTTGCATTATACTTTGGTGCTCCAAGAATTGCTGAATTTATTACTGCATTAGAAGGTACACCAGTTATTCACATTCTTGATGTATTAGGTGGTGGATTAGCTGCAATCGGTATTGCAACTACAGTTTATGTAATAGGTAGAAAAGATTACTTAGTATTCTTCTTCTTAGCTTATTTTATGAGTGTTTCATTTAAACCGTTAGGTATCGGAATGGTTACTTATGCTATCTTCGGTACAATTATAGCAGTAGTTTATACTATGGCTGCTACAAAAGGCGGAAATGCTTCTGCGGATAGTGGAGTCGCAGCTAGTGACGATGATTATGATGATGGGTTTTAATGAAAGGGAGAGGAGAATATAGAAATGAGTAAAAATGTAAATAGAGCAGTAGCTGCTCCTGAAGAAATAACAGTTCAAGACGTTACTAAAGCGTACTTAAGATGGCACTTTGCAAATGAAATTCCACATTCATTTGATAGATATCTTGCATGTTCATTACTATATGCATTAATGCCAGTTTTAAAGAAACTATATAAAGATAAAGATGCATTACAAGCGGCTTATCAAAGACAACTACTATTCTTCAACACTCAATTAACTTGGGGTGGAGGAGTTATCACAGGTTTAATGTCTTCTATGGAAGCAGAACGTGCTAGAGAAGAATATGAAGGTGTTGAAATCGCTATGACTGACGATTTAATGTACAACACAAAAGCTGGTTTAATGGGTGCTTTAGCAGGTATTGGTGATGCTATTGACTCAGGTACAGTACAATATATCTTTATAGCAATCGCAGTTCCTTGGGCAGAACAAGGTAACCCATTGGGTGCTTTATTCCCATTCATTTGTTTTGCAACTTACCAAGTAGCTGTTGGATTATTCTTTGCACGTCAATCATTTGCAATGGGACGTAGTGCTACTAGTTTAATGGGTAGTTCTGGTGTTCAAACAGCAATTGATACATTATCAGTTCTAGGGTTATTCATGATGGGTATCCTAGCTGGTCAATATGTTAAGGTGTCTTCTTCATTGGCATTTGAAATTTCTGGAAAACCATTTGTTATGCAAGAAATTTTAGATAAGATTATTCCTGGTATATTACCATTAACAGTAGTTATGGGTGTATACATGTTCTACAATAAGAAAGGTCTTAACGTTACAAAAGCATTATTATGGCTAACACTAGTTTTAACTGTATTAGCAGGAATTGGTATCCTATAATAATAATTAAAGAAAGGAGAGCTGTTTAATGGGTGCTGTTGTATTAGCAAGAGTTGATGAACGTCTAATTCACGGACAAGTTATGATTACTTTGTCTCAAAAGGCTGGAGTAAACTCAATATTTGTAGTTGATGATGTTGTTGCAAACGACAAATTTATGAGGGATCTGTATAGAAGTGCAGGTGCTCGTACTGGTCAAAAAACAATTATTATTACTGCAGATAAAGCAAAACATTATTGGGATGAATTTGAATTTAAAGACTATAATTGTATTCTACTTAGTAAAACAGTTAAAGGAATTTATGATTTAGTTGTTCACGGAATCCCAATGAAAGAATTAAATATTGGTGGTGTTTCACAAAAAGATCCAGATAAAGATTTATTAGTTACAAAATCTGTATACATGAATAAAGAAGATGTGGATCGTTTAGTTGAACTAAGAGAAAAGTATGGGGTGGAAGATATTTATTTCCAAGCAACTCCATCTGCACCAAGAACTGAATTAAATGAAGTTGTAAGTAAATTTTAAGAAGTAAATTTAAATTATGCTTTAGGGAAGAATTGTTTCTTCCCTATCTAGCTTTAGGGGGTTGTATGGAAGATTTATTTAAAGATTGGCTATTTAGATATTCTATTATGTTTCGTTTCAGATATACTGATAAGCAAAAAAAGAAATTCTTAAATGCTTTTGTGCATGATATATCTTTAATACGTGATGATATTAAAGTTATAGAATATAAGACAAATAAAAAATATAATTCACGTAATATTTATGTAGGGAATATTAAAAGTGCTGATTATATAATATGTGCTTATTATGATACGCCTCCAGCTCATTTTGGTGATTATATTTTATTTAATCGAGAAAAACAAGGTAAACAAACAATGAAAGCGGTCCTTTTTGCCTCGATTATTTGGATATTATTAGGTATATTAGTAACATTTGTGTATATAAATAGCTTTTTATCAAAAATTGAATTAATATCTTTTACAAATTTATTTGTTGTTATATTTTATTTGATTTATTTTCTTGTATTAGCTAGATTATCAAAAGGTTATTTTAATTTTAATAACTTAATTAGAAATACATCATCAATATTATTAATGTTAAAATTGATTAAAGAAAATAAAAGTAATAGGGTAGCTTATGCATTTTATGATGAAGGAAGTTATGGAGAAAAAGGATTTGAAGTAATAAAAAGAGCGACTAAAAAGAATGCAAAATTTATATTCTTAGATTGTATTGGCGCTGATGCATCATTAAATGTTGTAGGAAATTTATTTAAAAATAAAATAAAAGGCGTAATGTATTATCCATCAAAAGATGAACATAATTACATATTTTGTGGAGAAAGAAATGAAGAATTTTATTTAGATAAAGAGAAATTAAATGAAAAAGAGATTAATTATACACAATTTAATAAAACAATTGAAATATTAAAAGAAATTATGTAAGGAGGAATAAAATGTTAGGAATCGTTATAGCTACACACGGAAAATTTAGTTCTGGATTAAAAGATGCTGCTGAAGTAATCATGGGAAATACAGAAAATATGGTTGCTGTAAGCTTACATGCAGGTGATCCAATTGAAGAATTAGGTGCAAACATTAAACAAGCAATTTTAGATGTAAATAAAGGACAAGGAGTTGTTGTTCTTGTTGACCTTGTAAGTGCTAGTCCATATAACCAATCAGTATTAGCAATTAGTCAATTAGAACCTGAACTTCAAGAAAATGTTTATATCGTTGGTGGTGTTAGTTTACCAGTTTTACTAGAAACAATTAATGCTCAACTATTAAATACTCCAATAGCAGAAGCTGTTGAAGCAATTAAAGAGCAAGGTAGAACTTGTGTAGATACATGGCATATCTCTGATGCTGGCGACGATGATGACGATGATTTCTAGGAGGAAATAAATTATGAAATGGGGCTTTAGATGGTATGGTGCAAAAGATACCATTCCTTTACATCATTTTCGCCATGTTCCAGGATGCGATGGTGTTGTTGGAACATTATTAGGTAAACTTCCAGGAGAAGTTTGGCCTATTGAAGAAATTCAAGCTTTTAAAGAATCAATTGAAAAAGAAAGATTAGAACTTCTTGCAATCGAAAGTGTTGCAGTTTGTGATGCTATTAAAGCAGGTACAGAAGAACGTAATCATTATATTGATAACTATATTCAAACTATTCGTAATATAGGCGCATGTGGAATTAAGCTTGTAGTTTATAGTTTTAAACCTATTTTTGGATGGGCAAAAACTCATTTAAAATATGAAAATCCAGATGGAACTTATTCATTAGTTTTTGATCAATCAGTTGTTGATAATATGCAAGCTAGTGAAATGTTTCAATTAATTAAGAGCCAATCTGGTGGGTTTAATTTATCTGGTTGGGAAGAAGAAAGATTTAAAGAATTTAATAATTTAATGAAAATGTATGAAGGAATGACTAGAGAAGATTTATTTAATAACTTAGCTTATTTCTTAAAAAGAGTTATTCCTGTTTGTGAAGAAGTTGATGTTAAATTAGGTATTCACCCAGATGATCCACCTTGGGAAATTTTTGGATTACCAAGAATTACAAAGAATCTAGAAGATTATAAGAGAATTATGGAAATTGTAGATTCTCCTTATAATGGAATTACATTATGTACTGGTTCTGTAGGAGCTAATCCTGATTGTGATGTTGCACAAATGATTCGTGAATTAGGTGATAGAATTCATTTTGTTCACTTAAGAAATGTTGAATTCTTAGGTAAAGATAAATTTAGAGAATGTGCACATTTAAGTCTTGATGGATCATTAGATATGTATGAATTAATGAAAGCTTTAGTTGATATTGGATTTGATGGGGTTATTCGTCCAGACCATGGTAGAGCTATTTGGGATGAAGTAGCAATGCCTGGATATGGTTTATATGATAGAGCTTTAGGATTTACATACCTACAAGGTTTACATGAAGCTATTACAAAATGTAAAAAAGAAAAAGAATAAAAAAATAAGTATAAGCTGAAAATGTTAGCTTATACTTTTTTTATGTTTTAATTTTATTTTGTTTATATGTATAATTACATGTATGAAGAAATTAGTACTTATTTTATTTGTTTTAATATTAATTATGGGATGTAAAGATAAATATATAGAAGGACCTATGGTTTATCCTAGTGATATTGAAGTAAATGAAAAGATATATGCTGATGAATATGAAGAATTTATAGATAGATATCTAGATAGTTTTATTAATGATGGAACTAGTCTTCTTCCTCATTATAATGGTAAGGATATTACTTGGGTTGTTGAAAGTGGTAATGCAAAAATAGAAAATAATATTATATATAAGAATGAAGTTTCTAATGAATATGAAAATATATCTTTAAGAGCTTATTTAAATGATACTAGTTATGTATTTGATGATATAGAATTAATTGATCCTTATGTTGGTTATTTAATTACTTATTTTGTAGGTGATGGTCTTAAAAATGAAAAGTTATTCTATGCTTGGAGTTATGATGGATTTTTATGGTATGACATTAATTTTCAAAAACCTGTTTTAAGTGCAAGTATTGGAACAAGAAGGTTAAGAGATCCTAGTTTTATTAGAAAGAAAAATGGAGAGTTTACTTTAGTTGCTACTGAAGGATTTGATAATCCTGATATATTTGCATTTGATACATTTAATTTTAAAGATTTTGAAAATGAAAGATTAATTAAATTGAATACAAGTAAAGATGGTTCTATGAGTGAAACTCAAGCATGGGCTCCTGAAGGATTTTATGATAGAAGATTTAATAAATATGTTATTGTTTGGAGTAGTCCAAATGATCAAAATATGTTTTATAGCTATAGTAATGATTTAAATGATATTAGTTATCCTAGTGTATTAGTTGATGTAGGATTTCCTGTAATTGATGGTACTATTTTAAAAGTAGGGGCTGAGTATTCTATTGTTTTAAAAGATGAAAGAAAACCAATGGAAAAGTATTCTCAACTATTTATTGGATATAGTGATACAGATTATAGAAACTTTGAACATTTTAATTTGGATTTCTTTAGTGGACACCAAAGTGAAGGACCATTTATTATAAAAAGTGGTTATGAATATATTGTTTATTATGATGATTATACAAGAAATAAATTTAAGGCTTATAAAACATTAGCTATTAATACTAATGAATTTATTGAAGTTAAAGATGAAGATATTATTAGTTCAATAGAAAGTATAAAACATGGTAGTGCAATACCATTAACATGGAAAGAATATGAAAGGTTAAAAGAACATTATGATACAGGCGAAAATTAAAAAAATATTAATATTACTTATATTATTGTTGTTATTTGGATGTAGTAATGATGGTACTGCAAAATTTAACGAAGTTTTAGATAATATGGATGGAATCAATAACTATAGTACTACTAGTGTTACAAGTAATAAATATGTTGTTGAAGTTGATGGTGTTAAAGAAGAAATTGATTCTGAGGTTAATGAAGTTTATAAGACAGATGGAAATATTGCTTATTCTAATATAAAAACAACTTCTTCTTTGGGTGATGATGTAGTAGAAGAACATTATTATAAAGATGGACTTTATTATATTGATAATGAATATGGTAAATACATTGTTGAAGGAAGTGAAATTAATAAGCTTATAAGTATCAACTCTTCAATAATTAAAGATGGAGTTGAAAAAGTAACTATGAAAAAAAGTGGTGATTATTATATTTTAGATATAATTTATTCACAGGAAAAACAAGAAGAATTATATAGTATTTATGCAATGGAGTTTGGACTAGCAATAGATGATATTAAATATAAGCCATATGTTTTTAAATTAAAGGTTAATGATAAGGTTGTTGAAGAAGAGACTATTATTGAATATTCATATAAGGGTAAAACATCTATAAATGTTTATAGTAAAACAGTTACTACGTTTACTAGTTATGGAAATGAAAGTTTAAAATTACCTAATGTGGATGAATATAAATTAATTAGTGGTGAAATAAAAGAAGAATTACCATTAAAAGAAAAATTAGTTAATGAGTTAAGTTATATTCAAAAAGGTAATAAATATGAATTAATATTTAATGAAAATGAAACATATATATTTGATTTTGATTTAAATAATTTTACTTATAAGATAGGTAGTGAATCTTATACTTATAATTGGGTAAATGAACTTGGTACATATGGTAAATGTACATTTGATTTTAAAAAGGATTCTAGTTTTGGAATATGTAGTGAAGATGATTTAGAAAACATTAAAATTACAAAAGGTTACTTAGAAGTAGAATTAATACAAATTGATGAAACAATAGAATCATTGTTGAAAGTGGGAGAATAAAATGAGAGCGATTATTTCAGTAGTAGGAAAAGATAGACCAGGAATTATGGCACTTGTTTCAACTGAGTGTGCAAAAAGAAATGTGAATATAGTTGATATTTCACAGACTGTTTTACAAGAATTATTTACTATGATTATGATTACTGAACTAGATAAAAATGGTGATGAATTTAAAGAGTTTGTGGATTATATGAAAGTTATGGGTGAAAAAGAAGGTTTATCAATAAATGTGATGCATGAAGACATTTTTAATGCGATGCATAAGATATAGGTGATTACATGATTAATAAAAACGATATTTTAGAAACAATAAAAATGATTGAGGAACAAAACCTTGATATTAGAACTATTACAATGGGAATTTCTTTATTAGATTGTGCTGATACAGATATTGATAAAGCATGTGATAAAGTTTATGAAAAGATTGTTAGATATGCAAGAGATTTAGTTAAGGTTGGTAATGATATATCTAAGGAATATGGAATTCCTATTATAAATAAAAGAATTTCTGTAACACCTATTAGCTTATTACAAAGTGTTAGTGGTGGAGATTGTGTTAAGTATGCTGTTGCACTTGATAAGGCTGCTAAGAAGGTCGGTGTGGACTTTATTGGTGGATATAGTGCATTAGTTCAAAAAGGTATTACAAAGGGCGAGAAAGAGCTTATAGAGTCGATTCCTAAGGCGTTAAGTGTTACAGACATTGTTTGTAGTAGTGTTAACATTGGTTCTACTAAAGCAGGCATTAATATGGATGCGGTTAAAAAGATGGGAGAAGTTATTGTAGAAACTGCCAATCTTACAAAAGATAGAGCATGTATTGGTGCTACAAAATTAGTAGTGTTTTGTAATGCGGTAGAAGATAATCCTTTTATGGCAGGAGCATTTCATGGAATAAGTGAGCCAGAAGTTGTATTAAATGTTGGTGTTAGTGGTCCTAATGTTGTAAGAAATGCGATTAAAGATGCTGGTAAAGATAAGAGTATGAATGAGCTTGCGGAGATTATTAAAAAGACTGCATTTAAGATTACAAGAATGGGACAGTTAGTTGGAAGTATAGCTAGTGAAAGATTGAATGTTCCTTTTGGAATAGTAGATTTATCTTTAGCGCCTACTCCTGCAGTAGGTGATTCAGTAGCTTATATTCTTGAAGAGATGGGTTTAGAAAAATGTGGAGGACCTGGTAGTACAGCATGTCTTGCAATGCTTAATGATGCAGTTAAAAAAGGTGGAGTTATGGCTAGCTCTTCTGTTGGTGGGCTTAGTGGTGCTTTTATTCCTGTATCAGAAGATGCAGGTATGATTGAGGCAGTTAATGCAGGTTCATTAAATTTAGAAAAGCTTGAAGCAATGACGGCTGTTTGTTCAGTTGGTCTAGATATGATTGTTGTACCTGGTGATACAAGTAGTGAAACTATTTCTGGAATTATTGCGGATGAAGCCGCTATAGGTATGGTTAATAATAAAACAACTGCAGTTAGGATAATTCCTGCAATAGATCAAAAAGGAGATGTGTTGGAGTTTGGAGGATTACTTGGAACTGGACCTATTATGAATGTTTCTAAGTTTTCTTGTAGTGATATGATTAATAGGGGTGGGAAAATTCCTGCACCAATGCAAAGTTTGAAAAATTAATGATTGAAATGATTAAAAAATTTGCGAAAGAAAATGATGTACCTATTATGATGGATGAAGGTATTTCTTTTCTTGTGGATTTTATTAAAGAAAATAATGTTAAAAATATTTTAGAAATAGGTAGTGGTATTGGTTTTTCTTCTATTATGATGGCTAATGTTAGTGATGATATTTTTATTGATACTGTTGAATTAGATAAAGAAAGATATCTACTAGCATTAGATAATATTAATAAATTTAATTTAGATAAGAGAATAAATATTTATAATTTAGATGCACTAAAGTTTAATAGTGATAAAAAATATGATCTTGTGTTTATAGATGGGCCTAAGGCTCAATATAAAAAACATTTTGAAATGTTTTTTAATAATGTAGATAAAGGTTATTTTGTGTTTGATAATATTAATTTTCATGGGATGGTTGATAATCCAAATCTAACAAATAATAGAAATACTAGAGCATTAGTAAGAAAAATCAAAAAATTTAGAGATGAAATGTTAGATAGTGATTATAATGTAAAATATTATAAAGATATTGGTGATGGAATAATAATCATAAAAAAAGAATAGTGATTTCACTATTCAAAGGCGATTAATTTAATATCTTTTACTTGTTTTAAAACATTAAGTTCCTTAATCAATTCACTCATCTTTATATTTATATCTGTAATGTCTATTGATATTATTACATTTGCGATTTCATGTACAGGTAAAGATTGGGATATTGTAAGGATACTTATTTCATTTTTCTTAATAACATTTAGTACACTTGATAAACTTCCTGAATGATGAACTAAATCTATGCTTAAAATTGCTTTTCTAGTAATTTTGCTTTCTTCAGGTAAAAACACATAATCCTTATATTTGTAATAAGTGCTCCTAGATATGCCTACAGCTTTTACAGCTTCAGTAATATTTGGGTACTTTTTTTCTTTCATTGCTTGATTAACTTCAATTACCTTAATAAAGTAATCAGGCAATACTTTTTTATGTACTATCAAATAATCTTTAGACATCTATAACTCCTCCACTTCAACTAAAGAATTATGAATTTTACAATCTATTAATTCCCAATTGTTTTTACATTTAGAAGTATCTATTTTTTTAGAAAAGTTATCATCATTAGATATTGTTAAACAAGTAGAACCTGATCCACTTATCATAAATGTATATGCACCTTTATTAAGACATTCTTTCTTTAATAAATCAAAATCAGGAATTAATGTTTTTCTATAAGGTTCATGTATTTTATCATTGTTTGATATTTTCAATATTTTATCGTCACCATCATTTAATGATAAACATAGACTGATAATATTAGATAAGTTAGAAACAGTATCTTCTCTTGAATAAGAAGAGGGTAATACTGACCTAGCTTGATTAGTTGAAACTTCAAAATCAGGAATTAAAACAGTAAATTTATATTTCTTATGAACATCTATTTTTTTAGTATAAGGAATATTATTATGCATAAAACTAGAAGTGAAGCCTCCAAATAAAGCAGGAGCTATATTGTCAGGATGTCCTTCAATAGAAGTACATATTTGAAATATTTCTTGTGTTGAAAGTTTATTATTATTTAAATAGTTGGCAGCTGTTGCACCAGCCACTATTAAAGAAGCACTAGAACCTAAACCTCTAGCTATAGGTATATTTGTTTCTATTTTTAAGTGAATATTTTTAAAGGTGTTTAGTTTTTCATTTACCTTATCAAAAGCAACCATAAATAGGTTATCTCTGTTTTGATATTTTTTATCTACACCTTCTATTATTAATGAATCACTTTCTTTTACATAGAAAACATTATAAATGTTTAACGCAATACCTAAAGTATCAAAACCTACTCCAAGGTTTGCGCTAGTTGCAGGAACTTTAATCTTAATCATTTAATTCTTTTATCCTTTCAATTACATAATCTCTTCCTTCATCAATGTTGATAGTTTTATTGTGTAATATTTCTAATTTGTTTATATTTTTTAAATTTAAAGGTATTTCTTCTTTTGATATTTTAGATAGTTCATTCATTGCGACTATTTCACTTTTTACAAATGTTTTAGTTATAGAACTAAATACACTGTTAGAAAATTTAAAAGGTGATGCTGTAGCAAGAATAATATTTTTATGTTTATCAATGTATTTATGACTAGCATGATATGCAATAGCAGTATGAGGATCGATTAATCTATTGTTTTCATGGAATGCTTGATGCATTGCTTTTATACATTCTTCTTCATTTACATAAATACCAACAAATGATTCTTGTAGTTTAGCTAATGTTTCTTTATCTATTTCATATTTACCTTTTGTTTTTAAATCGTCCATATATTGTTTGATTTTTTTATCATCAAAGTCACTTAACATAAATAGTAATCTTTCTAAATTACTTGATATTAATATATCCATTGATGGAGACATTGTAGTATAAAATTGTCTATTTATATCGTAAACACCTGTATTAATAAAATCGACTAATACATTATTTTTATTAGATGCACATATTAATTTATTAATAGGACATCCAATTAGTTTTGCAATATATCCTGCAAGGATATCTCCAAAGTTTCCAGTAGGTACAATAAAATTAACTTTATCATTCATTTTAATAAATCTATTTTTTACAAGGTTACTATATGCTTTAAAATAGTAAACTACTTGTGGCATAAGTCTTCCAATATTAATTGAATTGGCGCTTGATAATTGTACATTTTGATAATTATCATGAATTTCTTTATCTTCATATATTGTTTTAACTAGTCTTTGGCAATCATCAAAGTTACCTACAATAGATACTACATCAACATTATTTCCTGTAGTAGTATTCATTTGTTTTTCTTGAATTTCACTTACTCCATCTTTTGGATAAAATACTGTAATATATGTGTTTTCTACATTTTTAAATGCTTCTAGTGCAGCTTTTCCTGTATCACCACTAGTAGCTGTTAAAATATAGATTTTTTTATTTTTGTCATAGGATTTATAAGCAGTACTTAATAAATGTGGAAGAATTGTAAGAGCTACATCTTTAAATGCGGAAGTTGGTCCATGATAAAGTTCTAATAAAAAGTCTTTACCTATTTTAGTTAATGGAGTAATTTCATCTGTTTTAAAAGATTTTGTGTATGCATGAGTTACACATGATTTTATTTCTTCTCTAGTAAAGTCATTAAAAATACTTGAAAGTATGTATGTCGCAAGTTCTTTATAATTTGAATATAAACATTTGTTTAAATCTATCTTGATATCACTTAAATCAATTGGTGTATATAAGCCACCATCTTTAGCGAGGCCTAAAATGATTGCCTCTTTTGAAAAAACAACATTTTCTTTATTTCTTGTGCTTACAAATTTACGCATAATATTCTCCTTGATTACATCTAAAAAAAATGATACTATGTTTTTATTGCAAAAACAAGTGTTTTTCTAGGAGGGACAGTTAAATTATGAAGATTGCGTTATTAGGACATGGTAATGTTGGAAGCGGTGTTTCTAATATTATAGATAAGGGTAATACACAGTTTACTAAACAGTTAGAGATTAAAAAAATTCTTGTAAAAGATAGTAGTGAAGCTACTGATGAAAGAATGGTTTTTAATATTGATGATGCTTTAGATGATGATATTGATATAGTGGTTGAGTGCTTAGGTGGATTGGAATTTCCTTTTTTATGTATCTCTAAAGCTTTAAATATGAAAAAACATGTAGTTACTAGTAATAAGAAAGTAATGGCTACTTATTATGATGAAATAGTAGAGTTGGCTAAGAAAAATGGTGTAAATGTTATTTTTGAAGCTAGTGTTGGTGGTGGTATTCCTGTAATGTCTAATATAAGACATACAAGAAGAGTTGATGAGATTAATGATTTTATTGGTATATTTAATGGTACTACAAACTTTATTTTAGATAAGATGTTTAAAGAGGGTGAAAGTTTTGATTCAGTATTGGTTGAAGCTCAAAAACTTGGTTATGCGGAAAGTGATCCTAGTGATGATATAGATGGTCATGATGTTAAATATAAATGTTGCTTAACTGGAAATATGGTTTGGGATACATCGTTGAATTTAGATGATATTACAACATTTGGTGTTAGAACAGTTAATCAAAGAGATATTTATTTTGGGAAAAGACATCAATCAACACTTAAATTAGTTGGTAGGGGTATTAAAAAAGAAGGTCATGTACAGGTTTTTGTTTTACCTGAATATATCACTAATAATGATACCTTAGCTCATGTTCATTCTAATTTGAATTGTGTTGAATTTAAGAGTGAAAATTTAGGTGTTGCATCTTATATTGGACAAGGTGCTGGAAAGTTTCCTACAGCTCATGCAGTAGTTCAAGATATTGTTTCACTTTTAAATAATGAAGATTTAGAAATAAATAAAGATAATGATGTAAAGATTAATAATGAAGAATATATGAGTAAGTTTTATGTAAGAACTAAAAACTTAGAGTATTTTAAAGAATATATTCATAAAGAAATTGATTCTGATGTAATCATTACTGAACCTATGGATTTATTTAAATTAAAGGATTTAATTGAAAAGACAGATGATAAAAATATGTTTGTGGCAGGAGTTTCGTTATGATTAAGGTAGTTAAGTTTGGTGGAAGTTCTGTAGCTAGTGCTACACAGTTTAAAAAAGTTAAGAATATAATTGATAGTGATAAAGATAGAATGTTTATAATTACTAGTGCTTGTGGAAAATCGGATGATGAAGATCACAAGGTTACTGACTTACTTTATTTATGTCATGCACATATAAAGTATGGTGTACCATATGATGATTTATTTAATATGATTTATAACAAGTATATGGGTATTAAAAAGGAACTAAATTTAAAAGTTAATTTAGAAAAAGAGTTTGATATTATTAGAGAATTAATGGATAAAGAAGTTGGAGTTGATTATTTAGTTTCTAGAGGAGAATACTTAACCGCAATATGTTTAGCTGAATATCTAGATGCTCAGTTTATTGATGCAAGTGAAGTTATTTCTTTTAATTATAGTGGTGAAGTTAATTTTGAAAGAAGTGGAGAATTACTTAAAAACAAAATAAAAAAAGGAAAAAAAGTTGTAATTCCTGGATTCTATGGTGCTTTACCTAATGGAACAATAAAGGTTATGTCTAGGGGTGGAAGTGATATTAGCGGTTCTATTTTAGCTAATATTGTAAATGCGGATGTTTATGAAAATTGGACAGATGTTTCTGGTTTGCTAATCGCAGATCCTAGAATTGTAAAAAATCCTAAGACTATAGATTACATTACTTATAGTGAACTTAGAGAACTAAGTTACATGGGTGCTAATGTATTACATGATGAGGCAATATTTCCTGTAAGAGAAAAGAATATTCCTATTAATATTAGAAATACTAATAAACCTGATCATCCTGGTACTATGATTTTAAGTGATTGTAGTAAACAAGATGCGATAAAACCTCCTCATTTTATTACAGGAATTTCTGGAAAGAAAAACTTTTCTGTAATTACATTAAATAAACCTCAGATTTCTAGTGAAGTTGGTGCTTTAAGAAAGACATTACAAGTATTTGAGGATTTCAATGTTTCTATTGAAAGTGTACCAGTAGGAGTGGATTCATTTAGCGTGGTTGTATCTACTGAGGGTATTGAAAAAGTGATTTATGAAGTTATTTCTAAATTGAAAAAAGATTTAGATTGTGACAATATTACAGTTATCGATAAGATAGCTTTAATTGCGGTTGTAGGTAGAGGGATGAAAAACAAACCTGGAATGTCAGGGTTATTGTTTGGAGAGCTAGGTGCTCACAACATTAACATTAGAATTATTAATCAAGCAGCTGATGAGATTGATATTATTATCGGTGTTGAAAACAAAGATTTTGAAAAAACTATTAGATGTATATATGATAGATTTATTACAAGGAGTGATACGTTATGAGAATAGGTATTTTAGGGGCAACAGGTGCAGTTGGACAACAAGTTATGGTTTCTTTAGTTGAACAAGATATTAAAGTTGATGAACTTAGATTAATGGCAAGCCATAGAAGTGTTGGAAGAGAGTTTGAATTTAGAGGTGAAACTTTAAAAGTTATCGAAGCTAAAGAAGATAGTTTTGATGGTTTAGATGTTGTAATAGGTGCAGCAGGTGGAAAGTCTTCTAAGTATTTTGCGCCATTTATTAAAAAAGCAGGAGCAGTATTGATTGATAATAGTAGTGCTTTTAGATTAGATGATGATGTACCTTTAGTAATTCCAGAGATAAATGGTGAAGATGCAAAAAAGAATAATGGAATTATTGCAAATCCAAACTGTAGTACTATTATTGCATTTATGGCTTTATATGGTATTAATAAAAAATCTAAGCTTACTAAAATGGTAGCTAGCACTTATCAAGCTGTTTCTGGTGCTGGTGTTGCAGGGGTTAGTGAACTTGAAAATCAAGTTAAAGCATTAATTGATGGTAAAGAAATTGAAACTAATACTTTTGCACATCAAATCGCATATAATTGTATCCCTGGTATTGGAGCATTTTTAGAAGATGGATATACAGATGAAGAAATGAAAATGCAAAATGAAGGAAGAAAAATAATGCATTTACCTAACTTAGATGTTACTTGTACATGTGTTAGAGTTCCTGTAATTAGAAGTCATAGTGTTTCTATTAGCTTTGCGACTGAAGAACCTTTAACAATAGAAGAAGTTAGAGAAGCAGTCGCAAGTAGTAAGGGCGTTAAATTAGTGGATGATGGAGCTAATAATGTTTATCCTATGCCTTTAAGTACTAGTAACAACGATATCATTGAAGTTGGTAGAATTAGAGAAGATAAAGTAATAGGTGGTTACTCATTATTCTGTAGTGGTGATCAGATTAGAAAAGGTGCCGCAAGTAATACAGTAGCTATAATTAAGTGTTTATAATTGCGTGTTTTAATTATTTTTGTATTATGTTAAAATAAATTAAAGTGAGGTATCTTATATGAAAAAAGGTTTAATACTTGGATTGTTAGTTGCTGGAGGAAGTGCAGCATATTACTTATTAAAGAGATTAGAATTAAAAGTTAGTGAAAATGATGATATAACATTTGTGAAAATTGAAGATGACGAAGAAGAGGTTGGTTATTCAGCTGATGTAAATGAAATTTCTGAACTTTATCCTTATTTAAGTAAGAAATTTATTGAAAAAGTTTATGGACAAACTGATAAACTTGAAGCAGATTATCCTGATGATACTTTAGTTGAAATTAAACATTATGCATCTTTTGGTGTGGACACAGATGTAAAAGCTTTTGTAACATTAATGGATGAAAAAGCTTATGAAGTATCTTATGTAGGTGAAGAAGAAAAAGATGTTATATTGGTGAAGAAATTCTTCAGTGAAAAAGGAAGAATTGTTAGTGAGATATTTAATGTAGCTAACCAAGTTAATCTAATAGGTGGTATATATACAGGATACGAAGTATTAGAACAATAAAGGCGAATTCGCCTTTTTTAAATTAGGTAGGATTTATGGAATTAGTAGTTAAACATTTTAATGAATTAAATACAAAAGAATTATTTGATATATATAAACTTAGAGTTTCTGTTTTTGTGGTTGAACAAAATTGTCCTTATCAGGAAATTGATGATACGGATTTAGTTTCTTATCATATGTATTATAAAGATAAAGATGGTATTAAAGCTTATTTAAGAATAGTACCTAAAAATGTTACTATGGAAGATGTTTCTATTGGTAGAGTTATTTCAATGGATAGAAGAAAAGGTTTAGGTAGTAAATTACTTAATGAAGGTATTAATTTTATAAAAAATAAGTTTTATGTAAATAAAATAGGAATAGAAGCACAAGTTTATGCAAAAACATTTTATGAGTTACAAGGATTTAAACAGATTTCTGATGAATTTTTAATAGATGATATACCTCATATAAAGATGTTGTATGAAGCTTTGTAAAAAAGTTTAATTATTGTATAATGTAAAGGCTTTGAGGTGAGTGTATTGAATGTTATTGAAGTAAATAACTTAAGTTTTTCATATGGTGATAATATTAATGCTATTGATAATGTTAGCTTTAAGATAAAAGAAGGTAGTTATACAACCATTATTGGTCATAATGGAAGTGGTAAAAGTACTATCGCTAAATTATTAATAGGATTATTGGAACCATTGAAAGGAAATATAATGGTTGAAGGTGTTCCTTTAACTTTAGAAAATTTATCAATTATTAGAGGAAAAATTGGTATTGTTTTTCAAAACCCTGATAATCAATTTATTGGATCTACTGTAAGAGATGATATTGCATTTGGTCTTGAAAATTATATGGTTCCTCAAAAAGATATGGATGCAATAATTGAAAGATTTTCAGATAAAGTTAATATGAGGGCTTTTTTAAATAGTGAACCTTCTAGACTTTCTGGTGGTCAAAAACAAAGAGTAGCAATTGCAGGAATTTTAGCGATGTCTCCTGATATTATTATTTTTGATGAAGCAACTAGTATGCTTGATCCAAAAGGTAAGGAAGATATTAAAAATGTAATTATGCAGTTACATAAAGAGAGTAAGATGACTATTATTTCTATTACTCATGATGTTGAAGAAGTTGTTGAAAGTGATAATGTAATTGTTTTAAATCAAGGGAAAATTGTAATGGAAGGAAAACCTAGTAAAGTTATGGTTAATAAAAAATTATTATCTATTGGTTTAGATATTCCATTTTCTTATAAAGTGGTTGAAGAGTTAAGAAAACAAAAAGTTAAGATAAGTGATGAAGTTACTATGGAAGGGTTGGTGAATCAGCTTGCCAATCTTATTTGAAAATGTTAGTCATATTTATTCAGAGGGTACTCCTTTTAGATATTCTGCATTATCTAATGTTAATTTGGATATTACAGAAGGTAAGATTACAGCTATAGTTGGTGAAACAGGTAGTGGAAAAAGTACTTTAGTCCAACATTTAAATGCTTTACTTTTACCTACTTCTGGAAAGGTTACTGTTTTGGATAGGACAATTATAAGTGGGGAAAAACCAAAAGATCTTAAAGGTTTAAGAAGAAATGTTGGTTTGGTTTTTCAATTTCCTGAATATCAATTGTTTGAAGAAACAATTTTAAAAGACGTTGAATTTGGACCAAAGAATTTTGGATTTGAAGATAGTGAAAAAAAAGCAAAAGAAGCTTTAAAAATGGTTGGAATAGAAGAGTCTTTATTTGAAAAAAGTCCACTTGAATTATCGGGTGGTCAAAAAAGAAGAGTTGCAATAGCGGGTATTTTAGCTATGAATCCTAAGGTTATTGTTTTAGATGAACCTACTGCAGGACTTGATCCTTCTGGTAGTAAGTCTATGATGAATTTATTTTATGATTTAAATAAGAAATATAATAAGACCATTATTATTGTTACTCATGATATGGAACAGGTGTTTGCTTATTGTGATGAAGTAGTAGTGATGTCACAAGGACAAATTAAATTAAAGACTGATGTGAAGAGCTTTTTTAAAGATAGTTCTTTATGTAAGAGTTTTGGTATATTAGCTCCACATCTTATTAGATTAAAAGATAGCTTAATAGAAAAGGGATTTAAGATTGATGAAGAAGTTGATAGTATAGAGTCTCTTGTAAAGATTGTTAGTAGGCAGGTTAAAAAATGAATAGTTTGACACTTGGTAAATATATTCCTTTGGATTCAATTATTCATAAGATGGATCCTAGGTCTAAAATAATAGGAATGCTTATAATAATAGTTTCAATATTCTTTCCTAGTGGATGGATTGGATATGGAATTATTGGATTAAGTGTTTTTGTGGTTGTTTTACTTTCTAAATTAAATATAAAAATAATTTTTAATTCAATGAAGCCAATGATGATGATGCTTTTATTTTTATTGTTTATTAATACTTTAGTTATTAAAGATGGAGATTTATTGTTAGATGTTTTTGGTTTTACTATTTATAGTGAAGCTATATTTCAGACTTTATATATAACAATCAGATTATTTTTAATGATAATGACTACTACAACATTAACAGCTACTACAAAGCCTTTAGATTTAACTTTAGGAATTGAGGATTTATTAAAGCCTTTTAAAAGGTTTGGAGTTCCTTCTCATGAAATTGCGATGCTTATTAGTATTGCTTTACGTTTTATTCCTGATTTAATTGAAGAAACGCAAAGAATTATGAAAGCTCAAGCAAGTAGAGGAGTTGATTTAAAGGAAGGAACTTTTAAAGAAAAGATAATGGCTATATTATCTTTGATTGTGCCTTTATTTGTATCGGCTTTACAAAGAGCTGAAGATTTAGCAAATGCAATGGAGGCTAGGGGATATTCTCCTGGTAAGCCTAGGACAAGATATAAGGTTCTTAAAATGAAAGGATCTGATTATACATTAATTGTTTGTAGTTTAATATTAATGGTTTCAATGATTGTATTGTCGAGGATGTATGCATAGATATAAGGTTGTTGTTAGCTATATAGGTAAAAACTATGTAGGATGGCAAAGACAATTAAATAAAAAAACTATCCAAGGAGTTATTGAAAAAGTAATATATAAGATCACAAATGAAAATATTACTATAGTAGCTTCTGGAAGAACTGACTCAAAAGTTAATGCAAGGGGTCAGGTTTTTCATTTTGATAGTGATGTTTATATGGAAAATGAAAAATGGAAGTATGCATTAAATGCATACTTACCTGATGATATTTATATAAATAGTGTTAAAAAGGTTAATGAATTATTTCATGCAAGATATTGTGTTTTATATAAGGAATATGAATATGTAATTAATCTAGGTGAATATGATGTATTTAATAAGGATTATGTTTATAAGTGCTTTTATAAATTAGATATTGATAAAATGATTAAAGCATCTAAATATTTTATTGGATTACATGATTTTGCATCTTTTAATGCAAGTCCTATTGATAAGTATCCAAATCAAGTTAGAGAGATTTATAGTATTGATTTTGAAGTTGATAATGATTTAATAAAAATTAAGTTTAAAGGTAATGGTTTTTTAAGGCATATGGTAAGGATGCTTGTGGCTTGTTTAATTGAAGTAGGAAGAAATAAATTAAGTGTTGATGATGTTAAAAATATATTAGATAAAAAAGATAAAAATGCATTTAATAAAAATGCGGATGCAATAGGTCTTACTTTAAATAAGGTTGAATATTTTGAGTTAATATATTTAGATGATGAATATTTAATAAGAACAATACATAAAGAAGATAAAAGATTAATAAAAGATTTTAATAATATAGATGAAAATATGTATATATTGGCATATAGAAATAAAGAAGATGTTATAGGTTTAATCAAAGTTTCTGATGAAATAGAGCTTATTAGTAATACAAGTTTTAAGTTAAATGATAAGATGGTAGAAAATGTGAAAAAGGCTGTGTTTTAGTAAGTTTTGGTTGACTTATTGACTTTGAAGTAATACAATGTTAATCGGCAACTCGTGCCAAATGTAGCCCCGGAAACTACGTTTGTTGAGGAGGAAATTAAAAATGCGCCAAACAACTATGGCTAAGCCTAGTGAAGTTGTTCGTCAATGGTATGTTGTTGATGGTACTGGTTTAAGACTAGGAAGACTTGCGACTGAAGTTGCAACTGTATTAAGAGGTAAACATAAACCTACTTATACACCTAATGTTGATTGTGGTGATTATGTAATTATCGTTAATGCGGATAAGGTTGTAATCACAGGTGATCAAGATAACAAAAAAAGCTATTATAATCATTCTCAATACCCAGGTGGTTTGAGAACAAGAACTACAAAAGAAATGCGTGAAAAATATACTGTTGAATGGGTTGAAAAAGCTGTTAAGGGTATGTTGCCGCATACAAAACTAGGGAATGTAATGAGAACTCATTTATTTGTTTATGAGGGACCAGAGCATCCTCATGCTGCTCAAAAACCTGTTGAGCTAAAGATAAAAGGTTAGGAAGGAATAAGGACAATGACAAAGAGAAAAGCAAATTTATCATATAATGGAACTGGTCGTCGTAAATCGTCAGTTGCACGTGTCTTTATGACTCCTGGTTCAGGTAATATTATTGTTAATGGTAAAACTTTAGAAGATTATTTACCATTTGCAACATTAATTATGGAAGTTAGATCTCCTCTTGTTTTAACAGAAACTTTAGACCAATATGATATTAAGATTAATGTAATTGGTGGAGGATATTCAGGACAAGCTGGAGCAATGAGACATGGAATTTCTCGTGCTTTATTAGAAGTTAGTTCTGATTTTAGACCTGCATTAAAATCTGCTGGATTCTTAACTCGTGATTCACGTGTTAAAGAACGTAAAAAATACGGTCTTAAAAAAGCAAGAAGAGCACCACAATTCTCAAAACGTTAATTTCATTTGGGATATATGTGCAAAAAAGATGTACTTCTTATATTCAATTGAATATAAGGAGTACTTTTTTAATGTTAAATTTACATTTAACATTAAATGTATTGATATAATTTAGTTGTTAATAACAAGAGAATCTTTATGACTTTGGATGAATTAAGAGATGATATTACTATTAAACAGAAAAAAGGTCTTCCTTTTATAATTGCTTCAGTAATTATTTGGTTTTTAATATCTTTAGTTTCATTATTAGATATTAATATTGAAATGAAAAATATATTGGTATTTTGTTGTTCAACACCTTTAGTGCCTATTTCTTGGTTTATTGGTAAAAAATTAAGTGTAGATATATTTTCAAAAGAAAATCCTTTAGGAAATTTAGGGTTCTTATTTACAATGAATCAAATGTTATACATATTAATTGTTATGTGGGTATTTAATGCAGTTCCAGAAAAAATGATTATGGTTTATGCGATGGTTTTTGGAGCTCATTTACTTCCTTATTCATGGTTATATAAATCTAGAGGTTATGCAATATTTTCTATAATTATCCCAATAATATCTTTGATTTTAGGTAATCTATATAACGGATTTATTTTATCTTTTACCTTGGTTTTAGTAGAAATTGTTTTTGTTATAACTTTATTTATAGAATTAAAGCAATTAAAAAGATAAAGGTATATTTTTATCTTTATTTAAAATGAATTCATGCTCATCTTTTGTATGCCATTTGTTTACCACCTAGTGGACTTCCTTTTCTTAATAGTTCACTTATTGCTTCAGCATAGAGTTCATCTTTTATTTCTATTAGTTTTTCAAGATACATAATTCTATTATCTTGATCAATAAGTAAATCTAAGAGATTATTAATTACTTCTTTATTAGAAGAATTTGAATGAGCAAAATATATTGAAGTACCTAATAAAGTTATAATTGTAACACCTCCAACAATTTTTATTTTGTGCTTATAGCAAAAGTTTTTAATTTGATTTAATTTGTTGTCAATTTTTTGTTTTGTTTTTGTTTGTTTAAATTCCTTTTTCATATTATCATCTCCTTCATCTTTATTATTAAAGAATTAAAGAGATAATAGGTCGCATTTAAAGCGACTTTTTATAAATAGCTAAATTAATTGGCAAATTAACTCAATCTTAAAAAATAGCATTAAAAAATATGTTATATTTAAATTAAGGAGAACTATTTGCCTATTCTTTATTTAAAAGTATTGTTAAAAAACACTAAATATGAAAAAAGTAGATTTTATTAAATAAAACCTATCTTTTAGTGTGTTAAATAATATATGAGAGAGGAGATAATTAATGAAATTTTTTATTGACACAGCAAATGTTGAAGACATCAAAAAAGCAAATGAAATGGGAGTTATTTGTGGAGTTACCACAAATCCATCTTTAATTGCAAAAGAAGGAAGAGACTTTAATGAAGTTATTGCAGAGATTGCATCAATTGTAGATGGTCCAATTAGTGGTGAAGTAAAAGCAACAACTGAAACTGCAGCAGGTATGATTGAAGAAGGAAGAGAAATAGCAAAAATCCATCCTAACATGGTAGTTAAAATACCTATGACAGTAGAAGGTTTAAAAGCTTGTAAAGCACTTAGTGAAGAAGGAATTAAAACAAATGTAACTTTAATTTTCACTGCAAATCAAGCTCTTTTAGCAGCTAGAGCAGGTGCTACTTACGTTTCTCCGTTTTTGGGTAGATTAGATGATATTAACGTAAGAGGTGTTGATTTGATTGCAGAAATTGCTGAAATGTTTAGAGTAGCTAATTTAGATACAGAAATTATTGCGGCAAGTATTCGTACACCAATTCATGTTACAGATTGTGCTTTAGCAGGAGCTCATATTGCGACTGTTCCTTATGGTGTAATTGAAAAGATGACTAAACATCCACTTACAGATTCAGGAATTGAAAGATTTATAGCAGACTATAAAGCAGTATTTGGAGAATAATTAATAATAGAAGGAGAGAATAAATGACTTATAAAATTGCGATTGTAAATTCAAGTAGTTTTGGGATGCATTTCCCTCAACATATTGAGCGTCTTAAAAAAATTGGAGAAGTAAAAAGCTTTAGGTTTGAACCTGATGCTAAAGATGAAGAGCTTATTGAAGCATTAGATGGTTATGATTATATTATTGCTAGTGTTACTCCTAACTTTGGAGAAGAGTTCTTTGATAAAGTTTCTAATTTAAAACTTTTATCTAGACATGGAATAGGTTTTAACAATGTTAATTTAGTTGGTGCAACTAGAAATAATGTTTATGTTTCTAAAATTGCTGCTTTAGTAGAACAACAAGCAGTTGCAGAACAAGCTTGGGCAAACTTAATGGCAGTACTTCGTCAAGTTCCACAAAGTTCTAAAGCTGTAAAAGAAGGTCGTTATAGTGATAGAGCTAAGTTTATGTCATATGAGATTAAAAACAAACGCTTTGGAATTATTGGATGTGGAAACATTGGTTCTGGTGTTGCAAAGATTGCTTCTGGAGGATTTAATTGTGAAGTAGTAGCATATGATCCTTATAAAACAAAAGAAGAGTTAGAAGCAGTTGGAGTAAAGAAAGTAGAACTTGAAGAATTACTTAAAACTTGTCGTTTCATTTCATTAAATGCATCTTTAACTGAAACAAGTAAACATATGATTAACAAAGAAACATTAGCTATGATGATGGATGATGTTTATATTACAAACACTGCAAGAGGAGCTTTATGGGTAGAAGAAGATATTATGGAAGCTTTAGATAATGGAAAAATTGCAGGACTTGGTACTGATGTTATGACAGTTGAACCTGCAAGCGCAGATCATCCGTTTTTAAAATATTCAAATGTACTTGTTACACCACATACAGCAGCTTATACTTATGAGTGCTTAGAGTTAATGGGTGAAAAGTGTGTTGAAGATGTTGAAAGAGTTCATGCTGGTTTAGTTCCAAATGAACTTGTTAATACAGATGTTTTAGAAAAATAAGATAATATTTAAGTGAAAAATATAAAAATCGGTTTGTCTTTATTAGAAGATAAACCGTTTTATTTAGAAAATATATAAATAATAGTGCATTTTTATGTCTTTTATGTGATGTTTGTTAACTTTTGTAAAAATAATGATTGACTTACAATTTTTAAAATGATACTATAATTAAGCGTTCGATGGACACATTATTATGGGCCTGTAGCTCAGGTGGTTAGAGCGCACCCCTGATAAGGGTGAGGTCGCTGGTTCAAATCCATTCAGGCCCACCATCGAATTTTACATATACATGGGGCCTTAGCTCAGCTGGGAGAGCACCTGCCTTGCACGCAGGGGGTCAGGAGTTCAATCCTCCTAGGCTCCACCAATTTATCAATCAAGCCTAATTATAAGGCTTTTTTTATTTTGAATGCCTTTCTACTAAACATTCTAAAATTTTCCAGTAGGTCAAATCATTGAAACTATCTTTTTTTGTTGAAGAATATATTATATTTAAATTAAATTTATCTTTTATAGAGCATAAGTTATACTTTTGTCCTTCTATTTCAAAGTCAATCCTATCTATCATAGGATATTTTTTTTGTCCTTTAATATGAGAAACTCTAACAACTTTGTTTAGACCTTCATTTTTTAAATCGTTTTTAAATTTTTTTATGAGATCAAGGTTTTCTCTTGCTGTTTTTGTCATATAGTAGTCAAACTTTCTCCAGTATCTACTAAATTCATTTTCTTGTCTTTTAAATTTTTCTATTGTTTTTTGTTTCATTATATATTTCTCCTTTACACTTATATTATAGACTTATTATATGAGTTTTATTTGTTATTATGTTTATATGAGGTATTTATGAAATTATCTAAAAACAATTTATTTTTAATAATTATATTAGGCTTTATTGGCCAACTAGCATGGATGTTAGAAAACATGTATTTAAATGTTTATCTTTATAATGAACTAGGTGGGAATTCTAATGATATTGCAACGATGGTCGCATTAAGTGCAATTACAGCTACAGTTACTACAATTGTAATGGGTTCTTTATCAGATCGGATTGGTAAAAGAAAGTTATTAATCGTTGTTGGTTATTTGATATGGGGATTATCTGTAGTTGGTTTTGCGTTTATAACTTTAGAAAACACATTAAAATTATTTCCCGCTTTTAATATTGTTACTACTACAGTATGGATAATGATTATCTGGGATTGTGTTATGACATTTTTAGGTTCTACTGCAAATGATGCTGCATTTAATGCGTGGATTACAGATATAACTGTTTCTGATGAAAGAGGCAAAGTTGAATCAATTCTAGCTATACTTCCTCTTCTTGCAATGCTTTTAATATTTGGTTTATTAGATCCACTTACAAAACAAGGTAAATGGGGAGTTTTCTTTAGTGTAATTGGAATATTAGTTTTTATTGGTGGTTTAATAGCTTTAATTTTTATGAAAGATACAAAGATAGTTAAATCTGATTATTCTTTAAAAGATACAATTAGTTATGGTTTTAAATTAGATACAATTAAAGAAAATAAAAACTTATATTTATCATTTATATTACTTTTAATAGTTTCTATTGCGACTCAAATATGGATGCCTTATTTAATAATTTATATACAAAAAACTTTAATGATAGAAGATTATGCATTAATACTTGGTGTAGTATTAATTGTTTCATCAATAATTAGTGTAATGCTAGGTAGATTTATAGATAAATTTGGAAAGATTAGATGGATTATTATTGGCTTAATAATACAAAGTCTTGGTTTATTTGGGATGTATTTAGTTAAAGATGTTATTCCTTTAATATTTGTTGGTATTGTTTTGATGGCTGGAAATATGTTACTTACTGCAATTAGTAATGGTTTAGTAAGAGATTATACACCTACATTTATGTCTGGAAGATTTCAAGGAGTTAGGATGATATTTGGAGTAATGTTGCCAATGATTATTGGTCCATTTATTGGTTCATTAATAATAGGAACATCTAATTTAACTTACGAAGAATTAGGAGTTATTAAACAAATTCCTACCTCATTAATATTTTTAGCTTCAATAGTTGTGTTATTTTTTATTTTTATTCCTTATAAAGGCTTAGTTAAGAATAAAAATGTATAATAGATTATAGGAGGTTAATTTAAATGAAAGTTATTGATAATAAAATTACATTTAGTTTTGATGGTAGTAATTCATATGTTGAAAAAGTAAAAGATAATGAAACGGTTGTTTTTATAACAAGAGATTGTTTTAATGATCAACTTACTGAGGAAGGTACTACTATTGGGACTCTTGATTGGAATTGTATTAACCCTGCAACAGGTCCTGTATATGTGGAAGGAGCAACTACAAATGATACTTTAAAAGTTGAAATTTTAAAGATTGAACTTGGTGATACAGGAGTTATGTGTGCTTTACCTGGTGCTGGTTTACTTGGTCCTAAGGTAAAAGAAGAATCAATTAAAAGAATTAAAGTAAAAGATGGAAAAGTTTATTTTAATGATGATATTACTTTTGATGTTACTCCTATGGTTGGAGTAATTGGTGTAGCTCCTAAAGAAGGCAGCATTAGTAATGGTTCTCCAGGAGTTCATGGTGGAAATATGGACAATAAAAGAATTAAAGAGGGTGCTACAGTTTATTTTCCTATATTCCATGAGGGTGCATTATTTTCATTAGGTGATATACATGCGGCTATGGGTGATGGAGAAATTATGGTTAGTGGAGTTGAGATAAATGCGAAAGTAACTGTAAAAATCTCTGTATTAAAAGATGTTCAAATTGAAACTCCAATAGTAGAAAATGATGAAATTATTGGTGTAGTATATTCTGATAAAGAAATTGAAAAAGCAATTTATAATGCGGTAGATATTACTAATGAGATAGTTAGTGATAAATTAGGAATTAGTTATAATGAAGCTGGTATGTTATTAAGTGCTGTAGGGGATGTTCAAATCTGTCAGGTTGTCAATCCAGAAAAAACAGTTATGATGAGTGTTCCTAAGAGTATATTAAAAAGTGTTATATAAATAAAAAATCACGGTTTAAATCGTGATTTTTTACTCTATTATTACTTTTGTAAGAGTTACATCTACTGTTAACTCTTTTTTATCTCTTATAACAGTAATAGATACAACATCATTTGGTTTAAATTTTTTTAGTTCTTTACTTAATTCAGGATATGAATTAATTTCAATATCATTAAATTTAATTATTCTATCATATGCTTTTAAACCTGCTTTATAAGCACCTGAGTCTTTTATTACTTCTGTAATATATAGACCAGGTTCAAAACCTTTGTTGTTAAGGCCTATGTCGGTTGTATATATTCCTAAAGTGGCTCTATCACTTACATAACCATCATTTATGATTTGTTCAACAATTATTGAAACATCATTTGATGGAATTGCAAAACCAATACCTTCTACATTATTTGCAAGTATTTTTGCGTTTATAATACCTATTAATTCACCTTTAGAATTAAATAATCCTCCTCCTGAATTACCTGGATTTACTTCTGCATTTGTTTGAAGTAAGTTCATGGCTTGATTATCGATTATTATATCTCTATTTAAAGCTGAAATAATTCCTGTAGTAACAGTTCCTCCAAATTCTCCTAATGGATTACCAATTACTATTGCAGTATCACCAACAATTGCAGAAGATGAATCTCCTATGCTAGCACTTACAAAATCGTTTCCTTCAATTTTAATTACTGCAAGATCTGTTTTAACATCAGCACCAACTAATGTAGCTTTATATTCTTTATTGTTATTTAAAGTTACATATATATTGCTAACACCTTCAATTACATGGTTATTAGTTACTATATATCCATCCTCACTAATAATTACTCCTGATCCAGCTCCTTCATTTTTTAGAGTTTGTCCTAGAAAACCGGTTATTAATGATTCTACTTTTATTTGTACCACAGAATCTTGTACTTTTAATACTACTTGTTGTACAGATAAATCATCATTATTTGTTACTGTGTTTTCTACAATTGGAATATTTTGATATATTATCTCTTTATTAGGATTTAGTTTTGAATATATACTTCCACCAAGAAATCCAAATGATATAGATATAAAAGCTATTAAAATATAGTGTAGTAATTTATTATCTTTTTTTGGTTTTTTATTTGTTTCTTCATAATAAACATCTATTATTTCATCGTTGTAATTTTTCGTTGTAATCACCTCTTGTATTCTTTAGTAATTTGCAGTATCAGGGTCTGTTGCTTCTTTACAAACATTAGGAATATGTTTAATGATTTCCATATCTTCATTACTGATATTAAAATCATAAACGTTTATATTTTCAATTATTCTTTCTTTTGTTTGTGATTTTGGTAATGGATTATATCCTTTTTGTAGTAAGTATCTTATGCAAATTTGTGCAATTGATTTACCATATTTTTTTGACATTTCTTGTAGTTCTTTAGATTCAAAAATTTGTCCAGAACCTAATGGAGAGTATGCTTGAACTAGCATACCATGTGATAGGCTTTTATTAATAATATCTTCTGGTTCATTTCCAGGATGTAGTTTTATCTGATTTACCATTGGTGCTATGTTTGCGACATTTAATAATGTTTCAATGTGGTGAGGTCTAAAGTTACTGATTCCTATAGCTTTAGCTTTACCACTTTTATAAATATCTTCCATTGCACGCCAAGTTTCAGAAATAGAACCTTCAAAATCATCTCTGTACATTAATGGATTTGGCCAATGTATTAAGTATAGATCTACATAGTCTGTTTTAAGCTTTTTTAAAGAAATATCTATTGCTTTCATAGCCTTATCATATGTATGAGAATCATTCCATAGTTTTGTTGTTAGAAAAATTTCGTTTCTTGGAATGCCACTATCATAAATAGCTTTTCCTACGCTTTCTTCGTTATTGTATATAGCAGCTGTATCGATGTGTCTATAGCCTGCATTTAATGCTTCTAGAACACTTTCATAAGCAATTTTAGGGTCTTCCAATTTCCAAGTTCCAAATCCGATAGTAGGGATTTCTACTCTGTTATGTAGAGTATAAGTGTCATTTATTCTTTCCATATTTACCTCCATACTTATATTATAAAACACTTAAGTGAAAAAATAGTGAATTTAATCATATAAAGTTTGATATAATTAAAAAGTTGTATAAAGAGGAAATTATGCTTAATAAGTTTAAATTTGATAAAAAATTTTTGTTTTCTGTATTAAAAATTGCAATACCTTTAATGGTACAACAGTTAATTGTTTGTAGTGTTAATTTACTTGATAACCTTATGGTTGGACAATTAGGAGATGTTGCTTTGGGTGGTGTTGCTACAGTTAATAAATTTTATATGATTGCAGTAGCAGGAATATTTGGGATGAATAATGCTGGTGGTGTATTTTTAGCTCAGTTTTTTGGTGCTGAAGATAAAGATGGATTAAAACAATCATTTAGATTTATTATGATAGCCACTGTTGTATTAAGTTTTATTTTCTTTTTTATAGGTTTTGTTTTTCCTCATGTTGTTTTGGGATACTTTACTAAAGAAGTACAAGTCATAGAAATGGGGATTAGATATTTTAAATATGCAACATTTACGTTAATTCCTTTGGGTATTACTATATGTATTTCTAATGCAATGAGATCTATTGGTCAAACAAAATATCCTTTGATAATGAGTGTTATAGCAGTTTTTACAAATACATTTTTAAATTATTGTTTAATTTTTGGACATTTTGGTTTTCCTAGATTAGAAATTGAAGGTGCTGCAATTGCTACATTAGTTGCAAGAATAGTTGAAATGTTTCTTGGCTTTTACTTTTTAAATGCTAAGAAGATTGAATTTAATACAAGTATTTTTGATTTATTTAATTTTGATCTTTCTTTAGCAAAAACAATATTTTTAAAAGCTCTTCCACTTAGTATTAATGAAATTTTATGGAATAGTGGAATGGCAACATTGTTTAAATTTTATGCAACAAGAGGTTTGTTGGTGATGACTGGTCTTTCAGTATCTGCGACTATTGGGGATATTTTTTATATTTTATATAGTGGTATGGCAGTTTCTACAACAGTTCTTGTTTCTCAAAAACTAGGGGCAAACAAATTAAAAGAAGCTCAAGAAACAGCATATAAATTACTAGGTGTTTGTTTTATGTTATCTTGGATTTTTATGATTGGAATAATATCTTCTAGGTTTATGGTTCCTTTAATATACAACAATATATCCTATGAAGCACAAGTGGTTGCAAAAACTATGTTAATGGTCCAAGGATTAATGTATTGGATTCATATTACAACCGCTCAGATTTATTTTATATTAAGATCTGGTGGAGATATGAAGGGAACTTTATTAATGGATAGTGGTTTTATGTGGACTTTCAATATCCCGGTTATGGCAATAGTAACTTATATGACCAATTTTAATTATTTAATGGTTTATGTAATTGGTCAATCTACAGATATAGTTAAGTTGTTGTTTTCTTATAGACTATTAAGAAAAGAGAAATGGGTAGTTAATCTTACTGATAGGTAACTTTTATTGCAAAAAAGTATTGCATTGATTTTTTTGTTGTGGTAAGATAATTAGGCACACGCCTAAATAGCTCAGTCGGTAGAGCAAACGGCTGTTAACCGTTAGGTCACAGGTTCGAGCCCTGTTTTAGGCGCCATTTTTTTTGGCTCGTTGGTGAAGAGGTCTAACACAGTGCCCTTTCACGGCACCATGCACGGGTTCGAATCCCGTACGAGTCACCATTTAAAAAAATAGAATTTTGGTGTAAAATTTAATATATCGATCCCTTAGCTCAGTTGGCAGAGCAACTGACTCTTAATCAGTGGGTCTAGGGTTCGAATCCCTAAGGGATCACCACTTTGAAATAGCACATTGTGTTATTTTTTTTATGTTAAGTGATAGAATTAAAATATAGGTAGGTGATAATTATGACTGAAAAAGAAAGTGTAAAGAATAAATTTGATAATTTTAAAAATAAGGCTAAAACTTTATTAATTGGTATTGGTATTGGAGCTTTTATATTTTTAGCTTTAATGATAATGGTATTTAAGGTTTTTGATAAAAAAGAAGTTGTTGAAATTGATTCTAATTTATTAATATCAAAGATAGTAGAATCAAGTGAGTTAACTACTGCAAAAATTAACTATAAAGGAATTTTTGAGTATAAAGGAGAGGGTTATAAATTTATTAACAAAACTGAATTTATGATGGTTTATGAAGCAACTGCAAGGATTGGAATAGATGTTAATGAAGTTGAAGTTGATGCTGATAATGAAGAAAAGATAGTATATATAATAATTCCTAAGGCTGATATTATTGATGTCAAAGTTGATCCTACATCTATTAAATATTATGATCAAAAATTTAAATTGTTTGGTTTTACTGAGAAAGAAGAAGCAAATATGGCGCAAGCACTAGCTGAGAAAGAAGCAAAAAAAGAATTGAAAACAATGGGAGTTATAGAACATGCGGATAAACAATCAGCTATTTTGATAAAAGGTATTTTAGAAGGAGCTTTACCAGAAGATTTTGAATATGAAATTAGTTATAAATAGAAGGTGATGTATAAGAGTAAATGTACATTATTTTGCAATATTAAAAGTAGATGTTTTCACATCTACTTTTAAGAATGGTTCTATATAAATATTGGGGTAGAACCTTAATAATTAAACTTCTTTTAATTCAGGATTTAAATTAATTTCTCTTTGGCTTACATTTTTTACAATATCATTTTTATTTGTAGCAAGACAAACATCGAAATAGTGTAGTGCTACTTTTTCATATCCATTGTATAAATGTTTAAATAAACCATATGCACCTGAACCAGTTAAATCATGTGCTTCTAATTCTTCAATAGCTCCTCTATAAAGATCATTAGCAATATTTAACTTGCATATTCCTAATTGAGCGGATTTTGTTAGATTTTCATCTCCGCTACCTGAACCACCATGCATAACAAGTGGTACTTCTACTTTTTCTCTTAATTCTTTTAATAATTCAAATCTGATGTTTGGTAAACCTTTATATGCACCATGAGCAGTACCTACAGCAACTGCTAGAGCATCTACGTTGGTTTCTTTTACAAATCTAACAGCTTCTTCTGGATCTGTTAAACCTGTATTTCCATCAACATCATAATTATCTGCGACACCTACATGTCCAAGTTCAGCTTCAACTCCAACACCTACAGCATGTGCAATTTTAACAAGTTCACTTACTTGTGCCACATTTTCTTCATATGAAAGCATTGATCTATCTACCATAATGTCTGTAAAACCTGCTTTAATTCCCCAAATTGCATCTTCAAAGCTTGAGCTATGATCTAAGCAAAGTGCAACTGGAACTGTAGCGTGTGCAGCTAAATCGCTAACTACTCTTCCAAAATATACTATATCTCTTGCATTGTTTTTCATGCAAATTAATATTACAGGTGCGTTCTTTTTTTCAGCAGCTTGAATAATAATTCTTGCTGTTGTTTCATCACTAGCAGACATTGCAGGGACACAGTATCCTTCTTCTCTAGCTTTTTTCATTAATGGAATCATTGATGTTAACATATTTATTTGCCTCCAATCTTAAAATTTAATAACTATTCTAAATGTATCTGGTTTTAATGCTTCTTGATAAGCTTCGTTTGCTTGATCAGCACTATATACATTAGATATTAGTTTATCTGGGTAAATAATTCTCTTTGAAAGAAGCTTAACTGCTTGTTCAAAAGATAAGATACTTGGGCTTACTGCACCAGTAACTATTGACTCAGAATTATGAAGCCAATTTGCACTTATATCAAAAGGAATGTCTGGGTGTTGTGAACTGTACATTACAACTCTTCCAAGTTTAGCAACCATATCTACTGCTTGTTTTGCAACACTTGATACTGCAGTAGTATTAAAGATTACTTCAGCACCAATTCCATTTGTAATTTTTTTGATTTCTTCAACAGGATCAACTTTACTAGGGTCAATAACTATATCTGCACCTAGTTCTAAACCTAATTCTCTTCTTTCTTTGTTAGGTTCACTTAGAATTACTCTACAACCCATTTTTTTAGCTAACATAATGTGAAGCATACCCATGATACCTCCACCAATAACTACAACATCATCTCCCATTTGAGGAAGTCCATGATTGAAGCTGTTAGCTACACATGCTAGAGGTTCTGAGAACACACCAATTTCATTTGGTAAATCATTTGGTAGTTTCCATAATATTTTAGGTTCAACAATTAAATATTCATTTAAACCACCTGTACCAGGTATTGCTGAAACAATGCTATCTCTTTCATTAGTTCTTTCACATAAGTTAGGAGCATTATGTCTGCAATAATAACACTCTCCACATGAATTCAATAATCTTACTGCAACTTTTTGCCCAATAGGATATCTTGCTGGATCTAGTCCTTCTCCTAATTCCGCAATTTCTGCAACAACTTCATGTCCACCTACAAAAGGAAATGGAATCTTTACTACGCCTGAATACATTCTTTGATCAAATGTACAAAGGGCACATGCTTTAATGTTAATTAAAATTTTCTTTGGACCTGGTTTTGGTTTATCTACAATTAAAGTCTCAACCTTTCCAACTTCAGTAACCGCTATGACTTTCATTTTTTCATTACTCACTATATAATCTCCTCCTTATTTATATTTATAATTTATGCTAAGATGCCTAATATTCCGCCTATAGCACCTATTGCTATAATTGCTAATAATACTTTTACACTAGACCATCCTTTTTCTAGCATTTTTAAATTCAATAATGTCAATAATAATGGTAATAAACCAGGTAGTATTCTATCAAAGAAACCTGTTTGTAAACTTAGTGGTTCAGCGCCAGTTCCCATAGGAATTAATATAGATGTTGAAATCTTTACATAGTTTCCAACTAAAGCCCCAAGAACCATACAACCCATTATTGATGCACCTAGAATTACTTTATTTATTTTTCCACTTTCTAAAATTTCTAATATTGCATCAGAACCTTTTTCATATCCTAGTTTAAAACTAATATATGAAATTCCAATAATTGCAGTAGATATTGATATGATATAAACAATAGGTCCAGCAATATTTCCTCCACCATCAAGTGCAATACTTACACCCATTGATATTAATATTGGAGTAATAACACCTTGAGTAATAGTGTCTCCAATACCTGCAAGAGGTCCCATTAAACTTGATTTGATAGATGTAATTGTGTCGTTAGTTATTTCTTCCGCACCTTGTGCTTTCTTTTCTTCTAATGAAACTGCTAATCCGATAATACAAGCACCTACGTTTGGTTCTGTATTGAAAAACTTCATTTCATTTAATAATGTTTCAGCTCTTTTTTCTCTGTCATTAGGATATAGTTTGTTTACAATTGGAACCATTGCTTGTAATACCCCTTGACCTTGCATTCTTTCATAGTTATAGCAAGAATGTGAGAACATCATCCAGTTAAACCAAGATTTTTTAACAGTTGCTTTATCAAGCAATGCATATCTTGATTGTTCATCATCAATTTCAGATTCATGTGATTCATCTTCATAGACTTCATCTTCTTTTCGTAATTGCATGTAAATTATTGTTACAGCAAGTGATAAGAATCCCATAGAAATCATATTTAGTCCAAAGAATTGGATTAATAAGAAGCCTAGGTAGAAGAATATTTTAGATTCACCTTTATATACAGATTGTAATGTTAATGCAATACCTAGAGCAGGCATCATACCACCAATCGTACCTAATATACCTAAAACGTTTGCTCCTATAAAATTAAGAATTCCTTGAATGTATTGACCACCATAGTAAACCATAATAAATGCAGGTACCCATGACATTGCAAATAGTAATAATTGTGGTAATCCATAAACAGAAATCCAAATTTTGTTTGCATCACCTTTTGCAGCAATCTTTTCAGAAAGTCTTACAAATGTAGTGTTTATGGTCATTTTTCCAACCCATATAATCCCACCAAGTAGACCTAGTGGAACTGCAGTAGCTACAGCAGCTTCTGTTGTTAACCCTCCTGAAATTGCTAGAGAAGTTCCAACAACCCCTGCTAAACATGGATCTCCTGGTAAAGCTCCACCAGCTGAAATAAATCCTAGGTACATTAAGTTGATTGATGCACCTACTAAAGTTCCAGTAACAGGATCTCCTAAAATTAAACCAACTAAAAATCCAGCAACTAGTGGTCTGTATGCAGTGTAATATCCAACTCCAAGTAACCAAGTAGCATTACCAAGATAATAGATTGATGCAATTAGCGCAGCTTGAATAATACTCATATAGTTTTATCCTCCTTTTATTTTATTATGTTATTTAAATCCATAGGTGTTTCTAATGGTACAAGTTGATACACAATAGAAATATTATTATTTAGCATTCTCTTTAAGCAATCTTCTTCTTCTTGATTTACTGAGATATTTCTATTGAATCGTTTTCTGTCATCTCTTGCTCCCATGCCACCTAAAACTATTTTTGAAATTGGTATTTCATTTTGAGTTAATCTTTCTATAACTTGTGGAGTTTTCACTAAAATCATGATTTCTTCATTTTTTAGTGGAGGCTCTTTAATGAAGTTAATAGAATCTTCCTCATTTTTTATTAGAACTTCAATACCAATTGGTGCAGCGGCCCTGTAAATTCTGCTCATAAGCCTATTTCCTGCGAGTTCATTATCAATTATTAAAATTTTAGTAACAGGAAATACTTTTACCCATGCCGTTATAACTTGTCCGTGAATCAGTCTGTCATCAATTCTAACTAACGATATATTTTTCAAATATTACACCCCCTCTTCACAAAAATAACTGTTAACATCTATTATTGATGATTGTGCGATTATTAGTAAATTTTCTAGAATCTCATCTAGACTTAGACAATGTCTTTGAGTTAAAATCTCAAGAAAAGTTGGTAAGTTTATGCCACTGTAATGTTTAAATTCAAAATCTTCCATAAGAGAACATACTAATGTAAATGGACTTCCAAAAAACAAATCTGAAAGAATTAATACATCTCTGTTATTATTTTTAGATTCTGTTAAATAAGCAATTAGTTCATTCTTTACTTCATCTAAATTACAGCCTAAATCCACACCCAATGTTTTAACATTTGACTGTTTTCCAGCTATTAATTCAGCTGTTTCTAGTAAAGAACAACTAAAACTTCCGTGACTGATTACGATAATATCAAACATTTAAATCTCCTTTATTTTTATATTATTTATAATTGTCTTTAACTCATTTGCAGTAGTTTTGCTTAATAAATTTACACACTTATATAAAATTCTCATAAACATTTTTTGTTGGTCAGCATTAAATACAAAATGAATAGCTAAACTATTGTTTCTTTTATAAAATGTAATTTTACTTTTATTTCTTTTATGTACCTTTATAGAATAATTACTTATTTTAGATTGAATTAAATCTTTGTCATTTAAATTCAAACTATAATCATCATCAAATTCAATTTCAATACCTAAATAAATGAGCATAATAAAGTATTTTTTTAAATCTGATTTGTTGTTTATGAAATCTCTACTATAATTCAATTTATCTATAGATATGTCTAACCATTCCATGTCTTTTTCTATTAATAAGAAGTATGGTATATCTAAGTCTTTATCATTAAGTAATGTTGTAGAAATTATTAGATCTACTCCATCATAATTACTTGTTTTTAAATCACTATAAGTAACAGTATCAATTATGTTCCAGTTAATATAATGATTAGTTAACTTTGTAATTAACAATTGTGTAATCACATAACTACAATTACTAACAACAAGAACATTAAATCTATATTTTAAGTTTTCAAGAATATTTTGAACATAAAGCATAATATTACTAATTTCATAAATGTTTATTTGTCCAAATTCATATTTTTCAAAAATCCTTTTTAATAAAAATTCACTTGTTATAAATAAAGGAAGATATTCTTCTTTTAATTTTTTAACTTCACTGTTTCTAAGTTGACTTTTGAATTTAATTCTATTACTTAATGGAATAAAGTAATTAAGTAATTCTTCTTTTAAATAAACTGATTGCTTTATATCACGGTTTGATACATGACTAATTTCAAAAGTATATTCATCAATGATTTTTAATAATGTATCAATTTCTTTTTTAGATTTTTTGCAACTTGAATTAGTGTTTAATAAACCTGTAGATAATAATATATTGTTTATGTTTGAGGCTTCATATTTTTTGAAATCATTTGGAATATCAATTTTGTTAATAATGTCTTCACTTAGTGATTTGATTATATTTGAATTTATATAAGGATTAATTTCTATATCCTTTATGTAGTGTTGATTTTTCATTCTATAATACGATACAAGAAACGAGCATAGTACAAATATGTATTCTGGTTCATCAAGTTTATATTTAATTTCAATTTCTATTTTTTCAATTATTTCAGAAAAAGTAGCAACTGTTTTAGTGTTAAATATTTTAGCTATTTCATCAAATGTAAATCTTGTAAGTAAAGAATTAACATCTTGAGACATTACCAGGTTTTTAAAGTGACTATATCTAGATTTTGAATCAACTAAGAACATTAATATATCGACAATAATTTCTCTGATTTTTGGTTCTATTCCTACTATTGTGATTCCTCTTCTATTTTGAGAAATTTCTAAATCATAATCGTTTAAAAAACCTTCAATGTGCACTAAATCATTTTCAATACTAGACCTGCTTATAAAATATCTTTTTCCTAAGTTTTTAAAGGATATTCTAGAATTGTTGTTTGTTAATAGATGAAACAGTAAATCCATTCTTCTTGAATCTTTACCAAAAATGTTAAATGAATCTTTTTCGGAATTCTTTGTTAGGTATAAATGCCAATATATAAATGTACAGAAACAACAAGATAAGAATGTACAAAAATTACAATATAGTATCATAGAACCTATCGGAGGAAAACATGATACTAGAAGTAAACATAAACAACAATTTAAAT
>JAAYSZ010000009.1 GCA_012523895.1 Erysipelotrichaceae bacterium | reverse complement strand
TTATTACTATTAATCCTAATATAATTCTATAATAACCAAATAATGTAAAATCATTTTTCTTAATATATCTCATTAATCCTTTTATAGCTACTATTGAAACAATAAAAGCCACAAACATTCCAACAAGTAATATTAATATTCCAATAAAATCCAAAGACATTTCTAATTTAATTAACTTTAATAAACTAGCACCAAACATCATAGGAATTGCTAAAAAGAAAGAAAACTCACTTGCCACTGTTCTAGAAGTACCAAGTAAAATAGCACCTAAAATAGTAGAACCACTACGAGATGTACCAGGAATTAAAGCCAACATTTGAAATAAACCAATCATTAATGCTGTCTTATAAGTCATCGCATTTAAATTATTAATAATAGGCTTTGGCTTTCTTCTTTCAATAACTATAAATAAAATACCATAAAGTATTAATGTAATAGCTACAGTTAAAGGATTATATAATAATGCATCTATATAATCATCAAATAATAACCCAACAATAGCTGCAGGAACTGCGGCTACTACTACCTTAATCCATAAATTAATAGTTTCAATCTTTTTCTCTTTAGATTTTTTACTAGAAAAAGGATTCAACTTATTAAAATACAACAGTAAAACAGCTAAAATACTACCAAACTGTATTACTACTAAAAACATATCCACAAATTCTTTATTGACAGTAGGATCACTATAAACCTTCATTGGCATAAGTGCATCAACTAATATCATATGACCAGTACTACTAATAGGTAACCATTCAGTAATACCTTGAATAATACCCAAAATAATAGCCTTTATTATTTCAAAAATAACCATATTTACCTCATCCTTAATCATTATACATTAAGTTAAAAGAAAAACAGCAATTTTGTAAAACCAAAATTAGTTTTAATGACTGTCAACCTTAGCTTAAATAATTTTCTTATGTATAATTATATTAACGTATATATAAGGAGAGCTATAATGAAAAAATATGTTTTAGGTTTAGACATCGGTATCACTTCTGTTGGGTATGGAATAATAGACATAGAATCTGGTGAAGTTATTGACTGTGGTGTACGACTATTTAAAGAAGGTACTGCAGAAAATAATTTAACAAGACGAACAAGACGTGGATCTAGAAGATTAAATAGAAGAAGTAATCAAAGATTACTTGATTTAATAGATCTTTTAATTGAAGAAAAAATAATAATTAATGATAAAGATATCGACTTTTCAATAAACCCATATGAAGTAAGAGTTAAAGGATTAAATAATAAATTAAATAATTATGAATTAGCTGTTGCACTTTATAATCTAGTAAAAAGAAGGGGTAGTAGTTTAGAAACAGTAGAGGATAATGAAACAAGTGACGAAAAAAGTTCTAAAGCTGCACTTGCAGAAAATGACAAACTTCTAAAAAAAGGAAAATATGTTTGTGAAGTTCAATTAGACAAATTAAATAACAATAATAAAATCAGAGGCCTATCAAATAACTTTAGAACAAAAGACTATGTTAAAGAAGCTAAACAAATATTATCTAATCAATCTGTATCAGAAGAGTTTAAAAAAGAAGTAATTAAACTAATTAAAAGAAGAAGACAATATTATGAAGGACCTGGAAGTCAAAAATCTCCAACAATATATGGAAGATGGATAGACTTTGACCAAGAAAAACCAATAGATTTAATAGAAAAAATGAGAGGTAAATGCAGTATATATAAAGATGAACCTAGAGCTCCTAAATCTAGCTTTACTGCATGTCTTTTCAATCTATTAAACGATCTTAATAATCTAACAATAAATCAAAATGAAAAGATAACAACTGAAGAAAAAGAAAAAGTAATTGAAATAATAAAAACAAAGGGTTCTATCACACCAAAACAACTCGCAAAATTATTAGAAGTAGACATTGATAATATCTCAGGATTTAGAATTAATACTAAAGAAGAACCATTGTTAACTACTTTTGATGGTTATAAAGCAATAAAAAAAGTTTTAGATGAAAGTGAACTTTATCTAAACACTAACTTAGTTGATGATATAACTGAAATATTATGTAGAACAAAAGGTTTAGAAGAAAGAAAAGAACTAATTTCAAAACTATCAGATAAATTTACTACAGAAGAAATAGAAGGACTAGCTACATTAACTAAAATAACTGGTTACCACTCCCTATCTTTAAAAGCAATGAAAGAAATAAATAAAGAAATGCTTTCCTCAGATTTAAATCAAATGCAAATCATAACTTTAAAATATAAAAAGGATGACAACATTTCTAAATATAAAGGAAGAGTAAATATTCAAGCTGATGATGAATCTATTTTAAGCCCAGTTGTAAAACGAGCTCAAAGAGAAGCAATAAAAGTTATTAATCGATTAAGGCAAATTCATGGTGAATTTGACAGTATTGTAATAGAAACTACAAGAGATAAAAATTCATCAGAAGAAAAATCAAGAATCAAACAAATGCAAGATAGATTTAAAACACAAAATGATGAAGCAGAAAAATTATTAGAAGAAGCAGGCTACTCTATAAAATTAAATGGAAAATTAAGAGAAAAGCTAAGACTTTATAAAGAGCAAGATGCAAAAACTGCTTATGAACTTAGACCGATTGACTTGCATTTATTAATAAGTGATCATACAGCATATGAAGTTGATCACATTATTCCAATTTCAATATCTTTAGATGACTCATTTTCAAATAAGGTATTAGTAACAAGATATGAAAATCAAGTAAAAGGAAATCTAACACCTATAGAAGCTTTTAATCAAGGAAAATTCAGCCAAAGTAAAGAAGTGTTTATCGCAAACACTTTAACCCTTAGAAAAAATCATGGTAAACTCTATGAAAAGAAAAAAGGCTATTTACTATATGATAAAGACATTACCAAATTTGATAATATGAAAGAGTTTATTAATAGAAACTTGGTTGATACAAGTTATGCTAATAGAGTTGTTTTAAATACTTTACAAGATTACTTTAAAGCAAATAACATTAATACAAAAATTCATACTGTAAGAGGCTCAGCAACCTATATGTTTAGAAAAAGGATTAATATTGAAAAAGATAGAGATAGTGAAGAAACTGGTTATGCACATCATGCAATTGATGCTTTAATAGTAGCTTCACTAAAGAAAATGCCAAGATTAAATTTCATATTATCAAAGTATAAAAATGAAAATATTATTGATGAAGAAACTGGTGAAATAATAAATATAATGGAATATAAAGATTACTTTGATCAAAAATACATTAACTTTGTAAATAAACTAGCCTCTTTAGAAAAAGATGTAGTTAAATTTTCGCATAAAGTTGATACCAAACCAAATAGAAAAATTGCTGATGAAACTATTTATTCTACTAGAAATATAGACGGTGTAGAAAAAACGATAAAAAAATATAAAGATATATATGCAAAAAATGAAACTAAAATTGCTAATGACATCTTAAAAAACAATTATGAAAAATATTTAATGTATAGAAATGACCCTCTTACTTTTGAAAAGTTAGTAGAAATAACTAATTATTACAAAAACCTTTATAAAAATGATAGCAAAATATTCAATGCAACAAAAAATGAATTTAAAGTAAATCCTTTCTTCTTGTATTTAGAAGAAAACGAAAAGAAAATCACAAAATATTCCAAAAAGAATAATGGTCCAGAAATTAACCAAATTAAATATATAGAAGATAATCTAGGGAATCATATTGATATAACTCATAAATATGACACTAATAATAAAAAAGTTGTACTACTTCAAATTAGCCCGTATAGAACTGACTTCTATTACTCAAAAAAAGAAGGATACAAATTTGTCACTGTAAGATATAGCAATGTAAGATATCACTCAAAAGAACAAATATATAAAATTGATAAAGATTGGTATGAAAATGAAAAAAACAACAAAAAGATTGATGAAACGTTTGATTTCTGTTTCTCTATGCATAGAGATGAGCTAATAAAAATAGTTAAAAATGATGAAAACGAAAATGATGTTCCTATTGTAAAATTTACTGCAACTAACGATGATAAAACAAATCAAATTGAAGTTAAGCCTACAAACTATTACGAAAAGAAACAATTAAGACTTACAATAGGCAAAAGAATCAAACTATTAGAAAAATATGCAACTGATGTTTGTGGTAATTTATATAAAGTTAACAACCAGGAGTTGAAATTAGAATTCAAATAATATATTATTTACTTAGGCTTTTAGTCTAGCAAAACTATTGAGGGCCTAGCAAAACAAGGGTTTATCCCGGATTCGACTCCGTATGGAGTCTTTTTCTTTTATTACATGGGATATAGAATAGTTTATGTCGAGCAAAGTGAATGTCTAAGACTCTATCTTGATAATTTAAAATTAGACACTAAAAAAGGAGAGGTTTTGATTCCCTTATCAGATATTCAAACTTTGATTATCGACAATAATAAAACAAGTTTATCAGTTAGATTATTAAATGCGTTATCAGACAACAATATTTCAACAATCTTCTGTGGAATTGACCACCTTCCAAAAAGTTCATTAATTCCACTTAACGGTCATTACTCACAAAGTGGAAATCTAATGAAACAAATACAATGGAGTGATTCAATAAAATTAAAACTACACAGAGAAATAGTGAAAACGAAATTATACAATCAATGCAAATTATTAATGAAATACAAATGCTCTTCTACTGCCATTAGTACATTAATTCAATATATTTCTGAAGTAGAAGAAGGAGATAAAACAAACAGAGAAGGTTTAGGAGCAAAAGTCTATTTTAGAGCTTTATTTGGAAATGACTTTACTAGATTTGATAATGATGTAATTAATGCTGGATTAAATTATGGATATAGTATATTACGTTCATTAATTTCATCAATAATAATATCTAAAGGATATACACCTAATCTTGGAATTTTTCATAAAAGTAAGCAAAATATGTTTAATCTATCAGATGATATTATAGAAGTCTTTAGACCTATAGTAGATGAGTATGTTAGAGAAAATTTATATTATTCATTAACTTTTGAACAATTTCATAGAGAAGAATTAGTCCGTTTAAATACTGGTAGAATTCAAATAGATAATGCAACTCAAACAATAAGTAATGCAATAACTATTTATTTTGAAAGTATCCTAAAATGTATTGAAGAAAATTGTATAGATTATTACCTTAAACCAAAATGTGATATCACATATGATATATAGTTTTATGCGATTAATATTATTTTTTGACCTTCCAATGGTTACAAAATCAGAAAAAAGAGTATATAACCAATTTAGAAAATATCTTATAAAAAATGGTTATATTAGAATGCAATTTTCCGTATATTGTAAATTGTTTGGTAATAGAGATGCTGCAGTCAAGCATATCAATGTACTTAAACAAAATTTACCATTAGATGGTCAAATAAGAACTATGTTAGTAACTGAAAAACAGTATTCAAGAATTGCAATTCTTGTTGGAGGAATTTCAAATCAAGAAACAACTGTAAACAGTGAACCATTTCTAAAATTATGATAAGCATTTGTCTTAGAAAAGGTAATAAAAAAACTACAATATCAGTAAATAAATACAAATATTTAGTAGGAAATAATAATATAGAAAAACTTAAGATTATAAGATTATTTGATGAATTCAACACAAATCTTAAAGAACCAAAAGATAGTAATTTAGATACTCTTAAACTTTTTATAAATGAAAAACAATATACTCAAAAAAATTTAAACATTATAAAAATTGATTATAATTTTGCACTATACCAAAACTTTAAATTACAAGCTAACTCTTTATTATTAAAATCACTTTCTTATAAATTATCAAATAATGAATATATTGATTTATTTGAAACAATAGAAAGTGTAATGGAATCTATATGTGATCAATTTAATGAAGATAGTAATATTAAAATAATAAATCCACATTTTACTTATTCACAATTTTTAAAATTAATTGAACCTAAATTAATTGCGGATGATGAAATAATAAATGAATATAACTTGTCTATCAAAGATTTTATTTTACTACAATTAGATATAATTAAACCTGTTGTTGAAAATAACAATATGACTAATATCGTTATAATTGATTACCCAATTATTGGTAATACAATATTAAATTCTATAAATAATATTTCAAACACTTACTTCATTATTAAATGTGATTATGTAAATACAATAGAATGCAATATTAAAGATTTTATGTTAATAAATGAATTTAATTTTGATTTAGCTTGTGAAGAAACAATTTATGACTATGTTTGTTGTAATATCTTAAATAATTCAAATATAGAGGAGGGTTATAAATATATGAATAAATTAATAACTAACAAAATCTATACTGTAAACTTGAAAACACATAATTAAACCCAAAATTTTTTAATCTCAATTTATATGTTATTATAATTTTGAGGTTTTGCTATCCTCAATAATTTTGCTAGACTAACACTATATGGTTTATCTATTGCGTTTTGTCTTAGTTTTGCTATCCTCAATAATTTTGCTAGACTAACACTATCTTCCTATAAAGATTTTTCATGAGATGGTTTTGCTATCCTCAATAATTTTGCTAGACTAACACGCAAAATAGATATAGGGACACCGCTAACTGGTTTTGCTATCCTCAATAATTTTGCTAGACTAACACGTTACTAACCCTTATGCACTAAGAGTTAATGTTTTGCTATCCTCAATAATTTTGCTAGACTAACACGAGCTAGATTCAAAGTAGGTAGCTTTCTTAGTTTTGCTATCCTCAATAATTTTGCTAGACTAACACTTGATGAGCATCCTATTAATATAAACGTTAGTTTTGCTATCCTCAATAATTTTGCTAGACTAACACGATATGGGAGAGTAGGTGTGATATGAAATGGTTTTGCTATCCTCAATAATTTTGCTAGACTAACACTCTCTTGTGCAATCCTTTTTAGCTTGTTTAGTTTTGCTATCCTCAATAATTTTGCTAGACTAACACACAAGATAGTTCTAATGAAAGAGAAACTGAGGTTTTGCTATCCTCAATAATTTTGCTAGACTAACACCATATCTATTTGATAAAGCTGTTATTTCCCGTTTTGCTATCCTCAATAATTTTGCTAGACTAACACTGGGAGCAACTGAACATGCGGTAGTCCTCTAGTTTTGCTATCCTCAATAATTTTGCTAGACTAACACCTCTTCTTCGCTATATGGAATCTTTATACCTGTTTTGCTATCCTCAATAATTTTGCTAGACTAACACTAAAGTAATCTACACCTTTCATTGATATCTGTTTTGCTATCCTCAATAATTTTGCTAGACTAACACTGAACGAACTCGTTATAGCTTTTTATTTTTGTTTTGCTATCCTCAATAATTTTGCTAGACTAACACTTTTCTTTGTCTTTGTCTAGATCCAATTGTGTTTTGCTATCCTCAATAATTTTGCTAGACTAACACAGGTAAGGTGTTTCTATCTAGCTCTAAATAGTTTTGCTATCCTCAATA
>JAAYSZ010000008.1 GCA_012523895.1 Erysipelotrichaceae bacterium | reverse complement strand
TTTTTAAAAACAACTATTCAAGAAGGTAGTTATTTAATAGGTATAAAAGTAAATCAAATTAGTTTGGTGTTTGATTTTATAGTAGCTAAAATAAAACGTGGAGATAAAACAATTGTTCCTAGAGGTGATGTTGAATTACAAGCAGGAGATGTTGTTGTTTTAGCTGGCGAGGAATATTTTGATTATTTTGGTGATGAACTTATTGAATTTACTGTTACTGACCATCATGAGTGGAAAGATAAGAAAATTATGGATTTAAATTTACCAACTAGCAGGTTAATTCTTACTGTTCAAAGAGAAAATGGAGAATTTATTTTACCTGAAGGTAAAACAGTAATACAAAAAGGTGATCTTATCATAATGTTACAAGATGAGAAAATGAAATTTGGTTAATATTGTTAAGGTAAGTGATAAAGTACTTACCTTTTAATTTGTGTTACGATTTATGAGTATATTACTAGCTTTATAAATATTAAAGCGTGTATAGTAAATAATAAGATAAAGAAAGGAAATAAGTTTGAAATGAAAAAATATTTGTTTTATGGAATGACAGGAGAAAAGATGTGTTTTCAACATATCTTAATGAATGCGGTTGATTTAAGTGAAAAAGGATATGAAGTTAAAATTATATTTGAAGGAGCTTCAGTAAAATTAGTACCAGTATTTGAAGAAGAAAAAACACCTATCTATGTAAAAGCAAAAGAAAAGGGTTTGATTGCGGGTGTATGTTTTGCATGTGCTAAGGTAATGAATGTTTATGATGAAGTAGTAAAGAGTGAACTTGAATTAATTAATGACATGATGGGACATGCAGGTATTGCAAAATACGCAGATGAATATGAAGTAATAAGCATGTAAAAAGGTAAGATTATTTATTCTTACCTTTTTGTTGATTTTTATGTTCGCATTGATCTATACATGAATTTTTAAATTCTTCTATAGATAAATTAGGATTATTTTGTTGTGAGTTTTTATACTCTTGATATTTACCTATAGACATATTGTGTTTTTTAGCTTCATTTTGATAACTTGCATCAGGGTTATTACAATTTAAATTTTTGTAATGTTCTTTATATTTATTTTCTACTTCATTTAATACTTTATTACCCATTTTGTTATCTTTTGTTGATATTGAAATATTTACATATGTATCTTCATCAATAATATTTTTTGATTCTAATTCATTTATTATTAAATCTAATGCATCTTCATAATTACTATGTTTAAGGTTTAAACTTTGAATTAATTTGTTTGTATTATCATCATATGCACTAACTGATATAACTCTATTAAATTTATTAACTTCAAATTGTATAGAAGATTGACTATCAATACTTATAGCCATAACAGGAGTTATATATGTAGAAATTGTGATAAACATTATTAGAACTGTTGCTAAAGCTAATACAAGTCTATTTGATTTGTTTTTATTAAATGAATGCTTTTTGTTATAGACATTGTCATATATATACTGTCTTGTTTTTTCTTTTAGTTCTTCTTTGGCATGTATTGTATCAAATGCTTTTTTTATTTTATTCAAAGTCATCACCTCCTAGCTTTTCTTTTAATAATGATCTTGCTCTTGATAATAAAGTATAGATTGTATTAACGTTTTTATTTAACATTGTTGCTATTTCTACAGCTGTATATTCTTCGTAGTAAAATAAATAAACAACATCCTTGTATTTTTTAGGAAGACTTAATACAGCTTGAAATACTTCACTGTAGTCTTCTTTTGTGTCTGTTTCTATTAGAATAGCTTCATCAAGGGAAACACTATTTTTTCTAAAGAAACTTCTTAGAAAATCTTTGCATGCATTGATTGTTACTGTGATAATCCATGCTTTTTCATGTTTTTCATCTTCAAATTTTCCATCATAAAGAACATATTTCATAAACACTGTTTGAAATATATCTTCAGTATCGAATTGGTTTTTTAAATAAACCATACAAATTCTTTTTACTGTATCTGAATATAGTTCTATTGCTCTGTTTGTTTCTTGTTCACTTCTCATGTTCTTTATGATTTTTTAAAAATTTATTTGTTGTTACCTTTCTTTAATCCTGTACCATCTAATGGTCTAACTCCATCGTTTGGACAATCTTGAGGACAATCTTGAGTACAATTTGGTTTGTTTTCGCCTTTGTTTTGTATTCCATTTTGTGTATTGTTTTGACCGCTGTTTTTATTTGCTTTACCACTGCCATCATATTTTCTTACACATTCATTTACACATTCACTATTTCTGCATTGAGCAGTTCCTTTATTGTTTTGATTTCCTTGTGCAAGAGCGCTTACTGGTGTTAAAGCTACTGTAGCTAACACTAAACTAGTTGTAATAAATTTTTTCATTTTATTTTCCTCCATTATATTACAGAGAACTCTTGTTCTCTACATATAACACGATTCAAATATTCAAATCCTTTCAAAAAAAGCATAAATAATGTAAAAATTTTAATAATTGATATTATTAGTTATGAAATGGAGGTATTTAAATGAATAAATTAGATGTTGAATTTTTCCATGATGTAATATGTAGCTTTTGTTATCCTATGTCTTATAGAATGAGAAAAATAGCTAAAGAAATGCCTGAATTAAATATAATACATAAATCATATGCTTTAGCAGTTGATGAGAAGATATATGAATTAGAATTTGGTTCTAGAGAAAATGTAAAAGATAAAGTTTTAAATAGTTGGAAACATGCTAATGAAAATGATGATTTAAAAAGATTTAATATAGAAGGTATGAAAAATACAGATTTTTTATTTCCTACTTCTATGAAATCTTTAAAAGCTTGTAAAGTGGCAAAGATGGTTGGAAGTGAAGATTTATATTGGGATGTATTTGATAAACTTCAAGAAGCTTTATTTACACATAATAAAAATATTGATGATGATAATGTAATATATGAGTTAATAAAAGAAACAGATTTAGATTTTGATAAGTGGTTAGAAGTTTATAACAGTAAAGAAGTTATAGCAGAAGTTGAAACTGATTTATATCTTGCAAAACAATACAATATAAAAAGTGTTCCAGCACTTATTATTGATCAAAAGTATATTTTAAAAGGCGCACAACCTTATGAAGTAATTTTAGAAAGTTTAACAGAGATTTATAATAATAAATTTAAGTAATGTTATACTAAGGTTAAGGAGGGTGTATATTATGAAAGTTGCAGTTTTATTAGCTACTGGATTTGAAGAAGCTGAAGCATTATTTACTACAAACATTTTAAGAAGGGCAGAAATTAAAACAGATTTAGTTACAATAAATGATAAAAAAGAAGTTGTTGGTGCTCATGATATGAAGATAGTTGCAGATAAAATATTTGATGATAGCATCTATGATTACGATATGATTGTTTTACCTGGAGGATTACCAGGAGCTACAAATCTTAGAGATGATGAAAGAGTTATTAAAGCAGTACAATATTTTAATGATAATGATAAATATATTGGAGCAATATGTGCAGCACCAATTGTTCTAAAAAAAGCAGGAATAATAAAAGGAAAGAAGGTTACTTCTTATCCTGGGTTTGAAGATGAATTAGAAGGTGCAGAGTACTTACAAGATAAAGTAGTTAAAGATGGAAAACTTATAACTGCTAGAGGTCCCGCAATTACAATGGATTTTGCATATTCAATTGTTGAAATGCTTGGCTATGATAGTTCTTTATTAAAAGAAGGTATGTTGTATAACATGCTAATGAAGACAAAATAAAACTCCGAAATTAATCGGAGTTTTTAGTTATTTAGTTTTTACTTAAGCCTTCAATTGAGTATACTGCATCAACTTTAAACTCTAAAGTATCAGTTGTATATTCTTTGTAAACACCATCAGTTAATTGTCCCATACCACCGATGTTATAGATTTTTGACATGTCATAGCCTTTAGCTTCTAGAATTTTAAGTAACATTGTAACTCTTCCACCAACTTGACACATAATAAATAACGGTTTATCTTTAGGGAAAATTGCTTCTAATAGCATATCTGATTCTTCATAATTTGATACTGGATCACTTAAATCCCCACCATATAATTGAATCATATCTGGATTAGTTCCAACTTCTGGATTGTAAATATAAGCAAAAAATGGAATTACTTCAAAGTTTTTTAAGTGTTTTTGTCCATAATCAGCATAATCTCTTAGGTCAATGTAAACTACATCTTCTCTACCTAAATATTCATATAGGTTAGAAGCGTTGATTGATGAACAATCTGCTGAGTAAACTCCAGCTTCACAAGCAACTGGATCTGAATCTTTATCTGGTTTGTAAGTTTTTGTAGTATCAATTGGATCAGGTAGTTCACTTAATGTAGCTACCTCTTCAACTGATTCACTTACTACTTCTTCAGTTGGTTTTTCTCCTTGTGTTTGAGTTGCTGCAGGGCTACCACAACCAACTAATAATAAAACCGTAATTAATGTTAGTAATATTTTTTTCATTTTTCTCTCCTAGTTAAAATATTCGTCTGTTCCATGATATTCATATAAAGCATTTAACATTCTAATGATGTTATTTGTAGATACAGAAGAACCTGTAAAGAAATCAATTGACAAGTTTTCTCTTCCTTCTCCTGAAGTATAGTCTTCTACACTAATATCATCTGTAGTACTTAAAGTAGAAATGTAGTTATAGTCTTTATCTATAAAGAATGGAATATATTGCTCTTTAAAGTCTTCATAACTAGCTCCTGCTGGTGTAGGATTACTGTCTCCCCAATATCCAGCTAGATATTCTTGTTCAGCATCATAATCAAATGATAATGTTCTAACTTTTGCATCTTTGATGTCTTTGCTTTCTGGAAGTGTTAATTCTACGTATGCAGTCATCCAATAGTTAACTGCAGCACTTCTACATGTGCAAGATAAATATGTAATTTGATATTTAATATAGTTTCTTGCTACATATTTAAAATTAACAAATGCATAGAAATCATGTTCATCTCTTGGTCCATTTACGTGATTGATAGGGATTATTGCAATAGCATTGCTATAAGAACCAGGTCCCATATCTACACTTGAATTTAAAAATTCATTGATACTGTCTACTGACATGTCTCCACCTACACAAGCGCCAACTTCTTCCTCAATTAGACCAGCTTGAGTCATAGCTTCTTTTGTAAGTTTTTTAATTGTAGTACTTGTGATTGTTGCACCTGATACAACATCAACATCCCAAGTGTTGGCAGATTTGATTCTTTCTGGCATTTCATCAATTGCCAGTGTTCCAATGTCTGGTGTTTCTTTTTCACCCTCGATTGTTACATTTGTGATTTTATCACCGTCTACATCAATGGTTACAGTTATATCTCCTCCATACCCTTTACCAGTAGCACTAAAGTTTCCTTTAGCTTTACTAGCTGTTGTTGGAGAACTACAACCACTTAGAAGTAAAGCAGTGATAAAAAAAGTTAAAAACATTTTTTTCATCGGACTTATCTCTCTCCTTTTTCATGTTTCCTAAAAAACTATACCATATGAAAATAAATAAAGCTCTTAATATGCTCAAAATTTGGTAAGGTATATATGGGTGAAAAAAATGGAGAAATATTTGGTTGTGTTTTTAATAATAAATTTATTATTTGGATGTAATAAAAAGGAAGAAGTAATAGAAGAAACAATTGTTGAGGTTCCTGAAAAGGAAGAAGTTAATAATACATTAGCTTCTAAATCAGGAATAAACACTTCTAATATCGAAGAATATTTATTTAGAGATGATTGTATTTATATTGATACTAGATCAGCTTTACAGTTTTATGAAGAAGGTCATATTGCAGGATTTGTAAACATTCCTTTTTATGGTTATATTACTGATTTTGGATATAATGAAAATACACTATTTCAAATGGATAAAATAAAAGAGGGGGATAATATAATTCAACTTGGTGATATAGGTAGTTATAGTGAAAATTATGAAGAATCTATTGAATTAATTAAAAGTATTATTCCTAATGATAAATATGTTTTAGTTATATCTACTGGTGGGGTTGAATCATCATATTTTTTAAATTTATTAATTCAAATAGGATATGATGGTTCTAAACTTTATAATGTTGGGTCATATATTAATGGTTTTGGTGACGATATAGCTTATATATCTTTAAAAGATAATAAGTATAATGTAGAAGGAATAACTCTTTTTGATACAGAAATAGAATATAAATTAGATGGTTTAACAAAAATAGAAAAATGAGGTAATTATGAAGGTAATATACTTAGCAGGTGGATGTTTTTGGGGATTAGAAAAATACATGTCCTTAATAAAAGGTGTTGATAAGGTTACAAGTGGTTATGCAAATGGAAATAAAGAAAACCCTACTTATAAAGAAGTATGTAGGGGAGATACTGGATTTAGAGAATGTGTGAAAGTTGAATATGATGATGTTAGTTTAGAAACACTTTTATATGCATTTTTTAGAGTTATTGATCCTACTATAAAAAATAGACAGGGAAATGATATAGGTAGTCAATATCAAAGTGGTATTTATTATGTAGATGAAAATTCTAAAGAAATTATTGATAAGATAGTAAGTGTTGAAAAGAAAAGAGTTTCTAATTTTGAAGTTGAGATAAAGCCTTTATTAAATTTTTATGAAGCTGAAAGCTATCATCAAAATTATCTAGATAAAAATCCAAATGGATATTGTCATATTGATTTTAGAATGTTTGAAATGGCTGAATCTTTAATTGTAGATGCAAAAGATTATTATTATCCTGAAAATATTAAAGATAAATTAGATGATTTATCTTATAAGGTAACTCAAGAATCTTATACAGAAAGACCTTTTACTAACAAATATTGGGATTTTTTTGAAAAAGGGATTTATGTAGATGTTGTAAGTGGAGAACCATTATTTCTTTCTGATGATAAATATGAGAGTTCTTGTGGTTGGCCGGCTTTTTCTAGACCAATTGATTATAATGTTATTGTTGAAAGTGAAGATAGAAGCTTTTCAATGATAAGAACTGAAGTTTCTAGTAGGGTTGCAAATTCTCATTTGGGTCATGTTTTTGATGGTGATTATGAGAGTGAAACTGGTATTAGGTATTGTATCAATAGTGCTTCTTTGAGATTTATTCCTATAGATAAAATGGAAGAAGAAGGTTATGAAAAGTTTATACCTTTATTAAAATGAAAGGTTTACTTAAATAAAAAAATTATATATAATTTTATAGGACAATCATCTAGAGGGAATAGATGCCCTTTTTGATTGTTTTTTGTTTTAAATGGAGGTTTTCTATGAAAAAGATATTAATATTATTAGTTGTTGTCTTATTGTGTTCTTCTTGTGTTAAAGAAAATAAGATAGAAGAAAGTGCTCCTAGTACAATAATTATTGATGTAGCAATTACTCCTAGAGAGAATGCTGTTCCTTTATATGAAGAGCCAATTGAGTTTGAAAGCTCTTGGTCTATTATGGCATCTGATGGAAACGCAGTATCTAATGCTGAATTTAATAGGCAAGTTATTGATATTGTTTATCCGGGTGAAAATTTAGAAGCAATCACTTTATATAGAGAAGGTATTCCTTTTAGTAAAGGTGCTGTATATAACTTATCTTTTAATATTGAATCAAGTATTAATAGAAAAGTTGGTGTTTATGCTAGTGATGAAAATGGTTCAAAGATATTTGAGGAAACATTAGATATTGGTGGTTATCAAAATTATAGTTTTGATATAAAAATGGACAATGAAACAACTTGGAATGGAAAGATTGGATTTAATTTAGGTACTGATGGTAGTGAAGGGGTTAATAATCAACACCAAGTTACTATTAGTGATTTGATGGTTAAAACAGATGATGTTGATACAAGAATTTTAAAGGTTAATCAAGTTGGATATCATCCTAATTCTTTAAAGAAATTTATTGCGCCATATAGTGTTGGTGATTTTTATAATGTTGTTGATACTAAGACTAATGAAGTTGTTTATACAGGGGTTATTGGAGGTAAAAAAGTAAATGAGCCTACAGGTGAAACGACTTTTTATGGTGATTTTAAAGATGTAATTACTCCTGGTACTTACAGAATTGAAGCTCAAATAGTAGCTACTTCATATGAGTTTATTATTGAATCATTTGTATATGATGGATTATTAGTTGATGCTATTAGAATGATGTCATTACAAAGATGTGGTGATCATTTAGATCAAAGCTGGGCTAAAGAATTTGCTAGAGATGATTGTCATTCTATGGAAGCTATAGTTTATGGAACACAGGAAAAAATTGATGTAAGTGGTGGATGGCATGATGCAGGAGATTATGGTAGATATATAAAAACTGGTGCTAAGGCTGTTGCTGATTTACTTTTAGCTTATAAATTAAATCCTCATTATTTTTTAGATAACTTTAATATAAAAGAATCCGGCAATGGAATACCTGATTTATTAGATGAAGCAAGGTATGAATTAGAGTGGATGTTAAAGATGCAAACAGGGGATGGTGGAGTTTACAATAAAGTTGTTAGTGATAAATTTCCTGGCTATTTAGCTCCAGAAGATGATTATTCTACTCTTTATGTATTAGGTGTTTCTACAAATGCGACAGGCTCTTTTGCGGGTGTTATGGGACTTGCGTATACAGTATTTAAAGATATTGATCCTGAGTTTGCAAATAGATGTTTAGATGCTGGTAAAAAAGCATGGGAATTTTTAAATGTTAATTATGACATGATAGACCCTTTAAATCCTGAAGGATTTGATGCTGGTGAGTATAGAGATGATTTTGATGGTGATGAAAGATTTTTTGCGTCAATGTCGTTGTGGGATGCAACTAATGATCAAAAATATTTAGATAAAGCAAAAGAATTATTTTTAAATGATAATAGAGTGGCTATTGGATTAAACTGGCAGACAGTTGGTACTTATGGAGAGTTTATATATTTAAATAATATATATAGTAAAAATGATGTTGAATTTTATGACATAATTTATAATCATTTTATGGCTCAAGCAGATTCAATAATGAACTTTTCAAAAGATGATAGTTATTTTGTAAGTATTGGTAATGATTATAATTGGGGTAGTAATATGGATATTACTAATAATGGAATGCTTTTAATGTTAGCTGATAGAATTACTCCTAATGATAATTATTTGGAAAGAGCATTTGATCACTTACATTATGTATTAGGAAGAAATAGTTTGAATATGTCTTTTGTGACAGGTTATGGTGATGTTTATCCTAAAGATATTCATAATAGAATGGTTATTGCAAAAAAATATCAATTAATTGGAGCTATGGTTGGAGGTCCTAATAGAAATTTTGAGGACATGGCAATAAGAGAAAAGATTAGTGATACTACTCCTAGTGCTAAAGTATACATAGATAATAATATGTCTTATTCTACTAATGAAGTTGCGGTATATTGGAATTCTTCACTTATTTTCTTGATAAGTTCATTAAGGAGATAAAAAAACCAGATTGATTTCTGGTTTTTGTTTTATCTAAAACTTGTCTAATATTCTATCTTTATCTTTTTCATTTAAGAAAGAATTGTTTAATGCATTTATCATCATTTTTCTTACTTCTTTTTTAGTGAAGTTTAAATGTTTCATGATTTTTTTGATTTCTTTATTTAGTGTTGTATTTGATAAAGTTCTATTATCTGTATTTAATGTGATTTTTACTCCTTTATCAAATAATTCTCTAATAGAGTGTTCTTCATAAGAAGGTTGTGTTTTACATTGAATATTAGATGTAACACATACTTCTAATGGAATTTTAGAATCTACTAATTTTTTAAGAATTTCTTCATCGTTTACTACGTTAACTCCATGTCCAATTCTTTTTGCGCCATATTCGATTGCAAGTTCAACATTTTTAGGATAATCAACTTCTCCAGCATGTAAAACATATGGAACACCTAATTCTTTAGCATAATCAATTAATTCTTTATAATCTGCTAGGTTTGCTTCATTACCTGCTAAATCAATTGCACATACTCCTTTTTTTAAGTATTTTTTAGCAACTTCTATTGTTTCTTTGTTTTCGTTGAAGTTTTTACCTGCTGGATCATCTGTCATCATACATAAAATTATTTGTACTTTTATATCTTTATGTAAACTTCTAGCATCTTTTACACCTTCTAAAACAGCTTTAACAGCTTCTTCTTGAGTTAATCCTTCTTGTGTATGGAATTGAGGTGCAAATCTAATTTCCGCATAAACAACTTTATCTTTTCTAAGATTTTTAATTAATTTAGCTGTTGAAATAGTTAATGCTTCTTCATCTTGTAGTATAGATATAGGTAATTCAAAACAACTTAAGAACTCTTCTAGACTTGCATTATCACTACTTACAGTCATTCTTTTTTTGAAATCTTCAAATTCCATATCTTTGTCAATGATGCCTCTGTTCATTGCTAGCTTATAGCTTGTCTTTAAATCTAATGAGCCATCAAGATGGCAGTGTAGTTCAATCAAGTTTTTCATTCATATCCTCCTTAGTCATACATATACATTATATACGATTTTTGTTTGAAATTAATATTTCTGGTAATATTAAATTGTTAAATCTTTATTGGTAAATAAATGAATAAGACTTTAAACACTAAAAAAATTATAGAAGCATATTATACAGGAGTTGTTGATAAAACATTTCCGTCAATAAGTGAATATCAGCCTTCACTTGTTTTTAATGACTTTAATAAAGGGCATAATATATTATCTACAATAGAAAAAGAACTTAAGAAATCTAAAGAATTTTGGTTTTCTGTTGCATTTATTACTAAAGATGGAATTATTTGTTTAAAAAATATATTAAAAGAATTGGAAGATACTGGAGTTAAAGGAAAGATTCTTACTACAGATTATCTTGGGTTTAATGATCCACTAGCGTTAAAAGAATTATTAGAATATAAAAATATAGAAGTTAAGGTTTATGAAGGAGACTTTCATATTAAGGGTTACTTTTTTAAAAAGGAAGATAGTATTTCTTTTATGTTAGGTAGTTCAAATCTTACACAAAATGCATTAAAACTAAATAAAGAATGGAATATTAAGCTTTCTAGTTTAGATAATGGTAAGTTTATTTATGAAACATTAAATGAATTTAATGAAATGTGGAATAGTGAAAAAGCTATAGAGCTTTCAAAAGAATGGATTAAAGATTATTCGCTAACTTATAAAGAGGTAAGAGCGTTTAATAGAATACAAAGAGAAAAAGTTTCTAATATACAAAAACTTGTTCCTAATAAAATGCAAGTTGAAGCACTAGATGCAATAGATGAGTTACGAAGAAAAGGCCAAAGAAGAGGGATGGTAATATCTTCTACTGGAACAGGAAAAACTTATTTGTCTGCATTTGATGCAAGAAATTTTAAACCAAGAAAATTTTTATTTGTTGTACATAGAGAACAAATATTAAAACAAGCAGAAAAAAGTTACAAAAAAGTTTTTGGAAATAATATAAAAACTGGATTTTATGTTGGTTCTAAAAGAGATTTTGATGCGGATTTCTTGTTTGCGACAGTTCAGAGTTTATCAAGAGAAGATAATTTAAAAAGTTTTGAAAAAGATTATTTTGATATGATAGTTTATGATGAAATTCATAGATCAGGATCAGCTACTTATGAGAGAATAATTAATTATTTTAAACCTAAATTTATGTTAGGGATGAGTGCGACACCTGAAAGAACTGATGGTAGAGATATTTATTCTTTATTTGATAATAATATTGCTTATGAAATAAGACTACAAGGAGCGTTAGAAGAAGACTTGTTATGTCCATTTCATTATTTTGGCATTACAGATTTAGAAATTGATGGTGAAACAATTGATGATAGATCTGACTTTAATATGTTAGTTGATGAATTAAGAGTTGATTATATTATTGAGAAAATAAAATATTATGGACATAGTGGTGATAGTGTTCATGGATTAGTATTTTGTAGTAGAAAAGAAGAAGCATATAAACTTGCACAAATGTTTTGTGAAAGAGGGTATAAAGCGGTTGGATTGACAGGAGAAGATTCTCAAGAAACAAGAAATAAAATGGTTGAAAGATTAGAGAAGAGTAAAGATGATCCTAATCATTTAGATTATATTTTTACAGTAGATATATTTAACGAAGGTATTGATATTCCTTGTGTAAATCAAATAGTAATGATTAGATCAACACAATCTTCAATAATATTTACCCAACAACTAGGTAGAGGACTTAGAAAAGCTGATAATAAAGATTATGTAGTTGTATTAGATTTTATTGGAAATTATGAAAACAACTATTTAATTCCAATTGCTTTAATGGGGGATAGATCTTTTAATAAAGATAATTTAAGAAGAGCGATATTTAATGGTTCTAGTATTATTCCAGGATGTTCGACAGTTCACTTTGATAAGATAAGTACAAAAAGGATTTTAGAATCTATTGATAGAGAGAATTTTAGTGAGCTTAGAAAAATCATGACGGCTTATAATGATTTGAAATTAATGCTTGGGAAAATTCCTACATTAAGAGATTTTTATAAATTTGGTTCTATAGATGTAATGAGGATTATTGAACGTAGTGATTTTGGTTCCTATTATAATTTCTTGGTTAAAAGAGAAGAAGATTATAAAGTTAGAATATCTAAAGTCGCATCAAATATGCTTGCGTTTGTGGATAGTAAATTAATGTATGGAAAAAGAATACATGAATTATTATTGCTTAAAACATTGATTGAAGGAAAAAGCTTTAACGAATTTGAAGAAATATTATATATAAAATATAAGAAGAAACTGTCTAAAAACCATAAGGAAAATATATTACTTGTTTTAAGAAATAAATTTGTGACAAGTGTTAATTTAATCAATAAATATAAACATGCAATATTTATAGATGAAAATTTTAATATTAGTGAATCTTTTAAACAGGAATTAAAAGATGATAAATTTAATAAATTAATAAGCGCTTCAATCGAAGAAGGAATTAGAAGGTATGAAAGTGAATATTTTTATTTATATAAGGATACAGATTTTACTCTTAATAAAAAATATACATATGAAGATGTATGTAGATTATTAAATTGGGATACAAATCAAGTTGCCTTAAACATAGGTGGGTATAAGTATGATGAAAAAACCAATACATTTCCTGTATTTATAAATTATGATAAAGAAGATGAAATACAAGATTCAATAGATTATCATGATAGATTTATTTCAAATTCTAGTTTGATGTGGATGACAAAAAGTAATAGAACAATAAATTCACCTGAGATAGATGTGATATATAATAAAGAAAGAAATACAAAAATATATTTATTTATTAGAAAAAATAAAGATGATAGAATATCAAATGAATTTTATTTCTTAGGCGAAATGTCTTCAGTAGGAGAACCTCATCAAACAACTATGAGAACAGGGCAAAGTGTTGTTGAGGTAGAATATAGTTTGGAAATACCAGTTAGAGAAGATTTATATGATTATATAGTAGGTGTAGAATGAAGAATATAGAAGTAGTAGCAGCAGTAATTAAAGATGGAAATAAAATACTTTCCACACAAAGAGGGAGTGGAGAGTTTAAAGGTTTTTGGGAATTTCCTGGTGGGAAAGTAGAAAAGGGAGAATCTTTTAAAGAAGCTTTAAAAAGAGAGATTAAAGAAGAGTTACAAGTTGATATTAGGGTTAATGATTTAATAAAAACTATTGAATATGATTATCCTACTTTTCATTTAACAATGCATTGTTTTTGGTGTGAGCTAGAGGGAGAGTTTAAGCTTACAGAACATCTTTCTAGCAAATGGTTAGATAAAGAAACCTTGTATAGTGTTAATTGGTTAGAAGCGGATATAGATATTTTAAAGGATATAGAAAAAGCATTATAAATAGGTGACTAATATGGGAAAAAGAAAAGTATTAATGGTTTTAAAAGATTATATAAAAGAAGATATTGAATTTGATAAAAAATATCATTTTGAACTTTATAATGATAAACATAAAGAAAAGTGGATTAATCTTCTTGTAAAGGTAGATGAATTTGAAAACCATGAAGCTGCAGAGTCATATTTTGATAATACATTTTTAAATAATGAAGAAACTTATGAAAATATGTTGTTTATAATGGATAATGATGATGTTGTAGGAACATGTAGTTATTGGGAAGGTTATCATTTTAAAGAAAGAAGATATAGATTACACTGGATGGCTGTAGATCCTGCTCATCAAGGAAAAAGACTTGCGAAAGTCTTGTTACATAAAGTTATAGAACTTTATAAAAATAGAGGTATTGATAAACCGTTATATTTATCTACTAGCGATAAAAATTTAATTGCGATAATCATGTATAAGAGTGTTGGTTTTAAACCATTAATACAAAATGAAATAGATAAAGATAATTGGGAATATATAGATAAAGAAATAGAAAAAATAAAAAAATCTCGTTAAATATAACGGGATTTTATTTTGGTTATATATTAAATAGAATATACTTCTTTTCCTAAAACAAAGGTTTTAATTAGATTTAAATCTTTATCCACAAGAATTAAATCAGCATCTTTACCAATTTCAATACTACCTTTATTATCATCAATTTCTAAAAGTTTTGCTGGATTAGTGGATGACATTATTGCAAGTTTATTTAGTGAACAATTACAATATTTTTTCATGTTTTTAATTGCATCTAACATAGTAATTGAGCTTCCTGCAATTCTTCCTGTTTCAATAACTCTAACTGTATTGCCTATTTTTCTACAAGAAAGATTAGAAAAAATGTAATCACCATCAGGCATGCCTTTTGTTAAAGATGCATCAGTAATTAAGATAATATTATCGGCACTTAAACAATTATAAGTAGCTTTAACAACTGCAGGATGAACATGGAAACCATCTACAATTAGTTCTGAAAACTTGTTTTTCTCACTTAAAGCACATGTTACAACACCTGGTTCTCTATGTTGATGTTGACTCATTGCATTATATAAATGTGTAAAACCTGTTGCTTTTAAATCTAAGGCTTTTTTAGTTTCTTCATAAGATGCACTTGTATGTCCAATCATAATCTTAACTCCCTTAGAAATTGCATACGGAATAAATTTATCCATTCCTTCTAGTTCAGGAGCTACTGTCATTATTTTTAATTTGTTGTTAGAAACATCTAACATTTCATCTAATTCTTTAATTGAAGGATTTCTTAAATATGTTTCATCCATCAATGCTTTATATTTTTTATTAAGATATGGGCCTTCACTATGAACGCCTAAAAAATGTGCACCATTTTTAGGTGAGTCAATATTAGAATATTGTTTCAATAGATTTAATTCTTTGTTATGACTAATTACAGTTAGTGAAGCTATAAATGAAGTTGTTCCTTCTTTTACAAGACCTTTTGAAACAGTTTCAATAGAATTATAAGGATCTATGGTAAAGTCATAGTTGTAACTACCATGTAGATGTATATCAATCATTCCTGGCATTAAATAATAATCTTTACCATCAATGATTTTATTACCATCTCTTTTTTTATGTGGTTTTATGTTATGGATTTTACCTTCTTTGATAAAAACATCGGAATTAAATATTTTATCTTTTTGTACAACATTAACATTACTTATTATTTCCATGAAGTTCCTCCCAATTTTCTTTATGGAATTTATAGCCTACAACACCATAAAATATAGTATCCATCATTAAAGAAATCATTTCTTCATTTTTGAAAACTTTATTTCCGCTTCTATACCAATAGTTAATTGTTTCATAAAAAAGTCCACATAACATTTCTGTTTTATAATCAATAGTTTTATCATCCACATTTAAATCTAAAGGTAGATATTTTATGATTAAAGATTTTAATGATTCTTTAAATTTACATTGAAAAGATAAACTACCACTAGGACCTAATAAAAAACTAAGTTTTATGCCAACACTATCTTCTATTTGCATAAATACATCTAATATTTCTTTACTATTTTTTGAAATAGTAGCCTTTCTTAATTTTTCGAAACTTTCTTCAGAGGGAAGTAATTCATCTTCTATTTGTGATTGTAAATCTTCAATATCTAAGAAATAAGAATAAAAAGTTCCTCTATTATATCCTGCTCTTTCAGCAATCATCTTTACAGTAATCTTATTTACTGTATCAGACATAATAAGTTGCCAATAGGCATCTATAATGTTTTGTCTTGTTTCTGCAGTAACTTCTGGTTGTTTTCTTGCCATAATATTTCCTTTCTAAATAACCAACCCAACAAATTGTGTTGTTTTGTTTATTGCTAAACAGTGTTTTAATACTTACAATTACATTATAGCACAACACGTTGTTGGGTTATAGTAAAAAATTAAAAGAAAGGAGAATTTATGAACAGATTAAATTCAAATCATAATAGAAAAACACCAAAACCACTAATGTATTATTATGGGTTAGTGTTAATTACAGTATTAATAATTAATTTAGTTGTTATGCCAATGGTACAGTCTAGACAAATTATTGTTACAAGTTATTCAGAATTTATAGAATCTGTAGAATCTGATAAGGTAGAACAAGTTCAATTTTCAGATACAGAAATAAAGTATGTTATTGAAGTTGATGGTAAACCAAGAGTATTTAAAACAGGAGTTGTAGATAATCCGTCACTTCCTGAAAAATTACAAGAAAAAGGAATAAAATATGGTGCAGTTATTCCAGAGACTCCTAATGTATTTTTATCTTTATTATTAAGTTATGGGCTTCCTATATTATTCTTTAGTTTTATTGGAAGACAAATAAGAAAAAATATGGCAAATAGAATTGGTGCTGGAGGACTAAATATCCATGGTCAAAATAGCGCTAAAGTTTATAAACCAGATAAAGATAAAAAGACATTTGAAGATGTTGCTGGTCAAGAAGAAGCAAAAGAATCACTTAATGAAATCATTGATTATTTAAATAATCCTAAAAAATATGAAGAAGTAGGAGCTAAGTGTCCTACAGGAGTATTATTAGTAGGGCCTCCAGGAACTGGTAAAACTTTAATGGCAAAAGCAGTTGCTGGAGAAGCTGATGTACCATTTTTCTCAATCTCTGGATCAGAGTTTGTGGAGATGTTTGTTGGTAGAGGTGCCGCAAAAGTTAGAGAATTATTTGATCAAGCTAGTAAACAAGCTCCTTGTATTGTCTTTATTGATGAGATAGATACAATAGGTAAAAGCAGGGCTAATCAATTTAGTACTAATGATGAAAGAGAACAAACTCTTAACCAATTATTAACTGAAATGGATGGTTTTGAAGCAAATAAAGGAGTTATTATCTTAGCTGCTACAAATAGACCTGAAGTATTAGACCCAGCATTACTTAGACCTGGTAGATTTGATAGACAAGTAAGAATGGAATTACCTGATTTAATAGGAAGAGAAGATATATTAAAAGTACATTTAAAAAATGTTAAAACAGATAGTAATATTGATGTTAACCTTATTGCACGTATGACTGCAGGTGCTTCTGGTGCTCAACTTGCAAATATTGTAAATGAGGCAGCATTAAGATCTGTAAGAATAGGAAATAATGTAGTTACAACTACAGATTTAGTTGAATCAGTAGAAACTGTAATTGCAGGAGCTGAAAAGAAAAATGCAATTTTATCTGAAGAAGAAAAAAGAATTGTTGCATATCATGAAATTGGTCATGCTTTAGTAGCGGCAAAACAAACTGATTCAGCACCAGTTCAAAAGATAACTATTGTACCTAGAACTTCAGGAGCATTAGGTTATACTATGCAAGTTGATGAAGGAGAAAAGAGTTTAGTAAGTAAAAAAGATGCTTATCAAAGGTTAGAAGTTTTATGTGGTGGTAGAGCCGCAGAAGAGGTTGTATTTAACAGTATTACAACAGGAGCTTCTAATGATATAGAAAAAGCAACTGAAATTGCTAGAAATATGGTTACAAGATATGGAATGTCAGAAAACTTTGGAATGATGGCTTTAGAAACTGGAGGAAATGCATATCTTGGACAAAGAGGTCAATCAAATTGTTCACCTGAAACAGCTAGACTTGTGGATGAAGAAGTAAGAGATATTATCGCAAAAGCTTATGAAAATGCTAAAAAGATACTTATTGATAATAGAGAAATACTAGATGAATTATCAGATTATCTATTAGAAAAAGAAACTATAACAGGTGAAGAATTTATGGCAATTCTTAATAAAAAATAAAAGAGAACATTAAAATATGTTTTCTTTTTTGATGGAAGGAAGTTAATATATGGAATATATTTTATCTTATTTTGTAATTTATGCGTTTTTTGGGTGGATTTTAGAAGTTGTTTTCCAACAACTTACAACAGGTAGATTTGTTAATAGAGGAATGCTTGCTGGGCCATATTGTCCTATATATGGTATAGGAGTGAGTTTGTTAATTATTATTACAAAGAAATTTGATCAAAACTTTTTAATGCTTTTTATAGTTTCATCTTTTATATGTAGTCTATTAGAATATGTTTCAGGATTTTTATTAGAAAAAATTTTTCATGAAAGATGGTGGGATTATAGTGATGAACCTTTTAATTTACATGGATATATTTGTTTAAGATTTTCTATAGCCTGGGGTTTAGCAGGTGCAATTGTAATTAAAGAAATTCATCCGTTTATTGAAAGTTTTGTTTATTGGTTGCCATATAAGTTTTTAATTATAATTTTAATTGTTTTGCTTATAGGAATGTTTATTGATTTTATTGTTACTGTTAATCATATTTTAGGATTAAACAAAAAAGTTGATGAGTTAATCTTAATTCAAAATAATATGAGAAAAATTTCAGATGATATGGGTATGCGTATATCTAATCATGCGGCTAAAGCATCTAGTAAAGTTCATGATATATTAGATAATCCAGAATTTAAAGAACATCTAGAAAAAGTACATGAAAGACTTAATTATACACAAAGAAGGTTGTTAAAGGCTTATCCTAATTTAAAAGGAACAAGATCTAAGTTACAAAATGAAATATTAAAACAATTAAGAAAAAAGAATAAAGATAAATAAATTATTATAAAGAATTATAGACTGGTTAAGTGATGTTATTAAGAGTTTTACAGGAACACCACAAGAAAAGACTTATATTGATTTAAAGAATAAATATATTAAAGCATTAAATGGAGAAGTAATAACTGATAGTAATACACGATATTCAACTAACAAACAAACTGTATTAGATAGAATGAAAGATTCAGAATATTTTCAATATGATAATTTAGTTAAGATGGATGATTTAAATGTTCCAACAATAACTAATCAAAATTTAATTAATCATAGTAAAGGAGATATTTTCGCACTTTCAAAAACAAACGCTTTAAATAATGGTGGAGTGTTAGACCCTAATTCAAATGGCTATATATTAACAGATAAAGATAATAATCAAGTTAGAGTTACACAAAATGGTTTATTCCATATAAACCCTAAACAATCAAATGGAAGATTAAATTTAATAGCTAATTATCATTCCATATTTAATAATTCAATAAAGTTAAACGAAAGTTTTAGAAACGATAGACACTCAAGTGTTTATTATGGTGAGTATTATGATGGAAGTGATACGTATATTGTGAGAAGTATAATAGTTGATGGAGAGTTACAATCGTGCGACACATCAAAGTTATATGCAATATCAAGACAACAAAAAAATAGTGGAGCTGTTCCTACATCGCATAACAATGTAGTAAGCTCCACTAGTAATCTTAGTATTTCACAATTATTAAGCGATGTCAATAACAATCAATTATATAAAGGGGATTTACCTTTAAACGTACAAAAAAAATTAAATAATGGGAATATTTTTCCTAGTCAACTTGAAGGTGTAAAATATACTATCAAAAACAAAAACATACGTAAATCAACACTACTAAAAAACATACCTAACTTAGATACTAAGATAGATAACTTAACTCAATCATTATTAAACTTTGATGATACAGATTTTAATAAACTGTTATATGAAGGTGCTAAGGAAGTATATTTAAATAGTGATATATCAACAGTTAAAATTGAAATATTAAAATAATTAAGAAAATAAGAATTAAAAATAACATCATAAAAAAAATCGCTTATTTAAGCGATTTTACTAATTTATGGAGCGGATGATGGGAATCGAACCCACGTAGTCAGCTTGGAAGGCTGAAGTTCTACCATTGAACTACATCCGCATATATTTGAGAAATGGTGACCCGGGGGAGAATCGAACTCCCGACCCACTGATTAAAAGTCAGTTGCTCTACCGCCTGAGCTACCGGGTCATTTATATGGCTGGGGCACCTGGATTTGAACCAGGGAAATGTCAGAGTCAAAGTCTGATGCCTTACCACTTGGCTATGCCCCAATCAAATTCGTTTAACCCTATATATAAATGAATGGTGGAGAAGGGCGGATTCGAACCACCGAACCCATCGGGAGCTGAGTTACAGTCAGCCGCGTTTAGCCACTTCGCTACTTCTCCAAAATAATGGTGCCGACTATAGGAATTGAACCCACAACCTACTGATTACAAGTCAGTTGCTCTACCAATTGAGCTAAGTCGGCATCTTATAAAAATGGTGGAGGTTGAGGGACTTGAACCCCCGACCCTCTGCTTGTAAGGCAGATGCTCTCCCAACTGAGCTAAACCTCCATATCGCCAAAGCGCTTATTTAATATATCATAAGCATGTTTTCAAGTCAACCATAAATTGAAAAATTACTATTTTTAATTTATAAGTGCGTATTTAGTATATAAAAAAAATCAGCTAAATACAAGTGAAAATGCTAATTTAATTTACTAATCATTTTTAGTGTGATATTATTTATACAATTATAGAGGTAGCGATGCAGATGAGTAAAGTGTGGAGAAGGTATTCTGTGAAACACTTAAAAGGCAACCATCGCCGAACAATATAAATTGACAGATTTATATTGTGGGGTTATAGGGAACACTTATAACACTCCTACTTAATAAAGTAGTGGCGCTTAAGTATATTAATAAAATAAGCGCTATATAGTTATAGTGCTTTTAATTTTATCGGAGGTAAATATGTCTTATTTTATGATTAATCATGAAAAAGCATCATCGTTAGCTAAGAAATATGGAACACCATTATATGTTTATGATGAAGTAAAGTTAGTAGAAAGAATAAAAGAATATAAAAATAATTTTAAATCTAATAAATTTGATACTAAAGTTATTTATGCATCTAAGGCATTTTCTTGTGTATATTTATATAAACTTCTTCAAAAACATGGATTTGGTATAGATGTTGTAAGCTTAGGAGAAATGATAACTGCTATAAAAGCTAAAGTTGAACCAAGTGATATATATTTTCATGGAAATAATAAATCTAATAAAGAAATATTAATTGGATTAAACTATGGTGAAATTACATTTGTAGTTGATAATTATGGAGAACTTCAAGCTATTGATGAAATATCAAAAAAGATTAATAAGAAATGTAAAATCTTATTAAGAATGAATGTTAATGTAGAAGCTGATACACATAAATACGATGTGACTGCACATCTTGATAGTAAGTTTGGAATGTTAAGTGATAGTGAAGAATTTGAATTATGTAAGAAATTATTAAATCAAAATACTCATTTAAGATTTGATGGATATCATTGCCATATAGGATCTCAGTTATTTACATTAGATACTCACTATAGGGCAATTGATAAGATGTTAGATTTAATTAACGAACCAGTAATATTAAATATTGGGGGAGGATTTGGTGCTAATTACACCAAAGAAGACAAAGCGTTAACCGCAAAAGAGGTTAGTCAAAGTTTAATTAATTATGTTGAAGAACAATTAATTAAAAGAGATAAAAAAATTAAATCGTTAATGATAGAACCAGGAAGAAGCATTGTGGCTGATTCAGGTTATACATTATATACAATAGGTAATCAAAAAATTACACCTAACAAACACTACTATTTTGTGGATGGTGGTATGAGCGATAATATACGGCCAGCATTATATCAAGCAAAATATGAATGTGATTTAGTAGATAGAATGGATGAAGAGAAAACTGTTAAAGCTACTATTGCAGGAAAATGTTGTGAATCAGGAGATATATTAATAGAAGAATGTATGTTACCTCCTTATAAAAGAAACGATATTCTAATTGTTTATTCAACAGGTGCATATGGGTATTCTATGGCAAGTAACTATAATAAGTTAGAAATTCCTGGAGTGGTGTTTGTGGATGAATTTAGTAGTAAAGAAGTTATTAAAAAACAAGAAATAGCTTCTATGATAGAAAGGGAGATAGATTTATGATTAAAGGTTCAATCGTTGCATTAGTTACACCGTTTAACTATGACTATTCTGTAAATTTTGACAAATTGGGAGAATTAATTGAATTCCATATTGAACAAAAAACAGATGCTATTTTAGTACTTGGTACTACTGGAGAAAGTAGTGTACTAACATTTGATGAAGAAGAGGATATTGTAAAATATACAATAAAAAAAGCAGCTGGAAGAATTCCAATTATAGTAGGATCTGGTTCAAATGATACTGCAATTGCAATATGGCAATCTCAAAGATTTGAAAAAATGGGCGCAGATGGTTTATTAGTTATTACACCTTATTACAATAAGACTAATGAAGAGGGTATGTACAAACACTTTGAAATGGTCGCAAATAGTGTAAAATGTCCAATAATTCTATATAACGTTCCAGGAAGAACTGGTTGTGGAATTAGCATTAATGTATTAAAAAGATTAAGTAAATTTGATAATATTGTTGGAATTAAAGAAGCAAGTGGAAACATGAGTTATGTAATGAAAGTCGCAAAACTTATTGATGACAATTTCTCTTTATGGAGTGGAAATGATGATATTATCCTTCCTTTATTATCAGTAGGTGGATCTGGAGTAATTAGTGTTGTGGCTAATATTATGCCTAATGCAATACATGAAATGGTACATACTTATTTAAATGGAGATGTAAAAGGCGCAAATAAAAAACAACTTGAATATTTAGATATAATTGATTCAATGTTTTATGAAGTTAATCCAATTCCTGTAAAAGAAGCATTAAATCATTTAGGATTTGAAGCAGGACCTTGTAGAATGCCATTATTTGATATGGATAAAACTTTAGCTAAAAAAATGTATAACTTAATTGATAATAGTGATGTGGTGTACAAATGGCAAAAATAGGAATAATTGGTGATGGAAAAATGGGTATGATGCTAGCTTCTTTATTAGAAGAGGGCTCTTATGAATTTTTAGATTATACAAAAGATTTAGTTAATAATGATTATGATGTATTATTGGATGTTTCTCATCCTGATATGTTAGAGAATATTATTAAACTTGAAAATGAAGTATCTATACCTATTTGTATTGCGACTACTGGATATAATGAAGAACAAATTAAAAAAATAGAAGAACTTTCTAAAAAGACTCCTGTATTATTATCTTCTAATTATTCATTAGGTGTTAATTTATTTAATAAGATATTAGAAACTGCTAGTAAGGTATTGATGGATGATTTTGATATTGAAATTATTGAAATGCATCATAATCAAAAAGTAGATTCTCCTAGCGGTACCGCAAGAATGTTTTTTAATACAATAAATAATATTAAAGAATATAAGGAAGTTAATGGAAGAAGTGGCTTTAGTAAAAGGGAACCAAATGAAATAGGCATGCATTCTTTAAGAGGCGGAACTGTTGCAGGTGTTCATGAAGTTATTTTCGCAGGAGAAGATGAGGTTTTCTCTATTAAACATCAAGCAACTTCTAGAAAAATATTTGCGAAAGGAATGCTTAAAGGAGCTAAGTGGATAGTAAATCAAGAAAATGGTTTATATGATATGAGTAATGTTCTTTTTAAAGATTAGTTTTTTGGTATATAATAAATTCTAGGAAATGGAGTGGTTGTGTGTTAAAAGTTTTTAATACAGATGCTATATCAAGAAACACAAGATTTTTTAGAGGACTTATTGCAGGATTTATTACAGCTGTTTTATTAGCTATAGTATATGGATTTTTAAGTAGATTTATAGTAGTTGAATTTTCAATGGCATTTATAGGAATGGGATATTTGATTGGAATGGCTATACAGCGTTTTGGTCGTGGTGTTAAGTTACAGTTTTCTATTTTAGGAGCTGTACTTACATTGTTTTGTATATTACTTTCTGATTTTATATACTTTTTTGGATTTGAAAATTTAACTGCTTTTTCTTTTTATCCTACATTTTTGGTTCATTATTTAAGAGTGTTTTTAAGAGTTGATTTAAATTCAATATTATCTACGCTTTTTAGATTAGGTGGAATATATGCAGGGTATATTTATTCAAGGATAGTTTAATTATGTATAGAGATGCATGGGTAAAAATAGATATTGATGCTTTTAAGGACAATATTAAAATTATTAAAGAAAGATCAAATAAAAAAATCATCGCAATTATAAAAGCTGATGCTTATGGATGTGGTGCTAAAACACTTTATAATTATGCAATTGAAGCTGGTGTTAGCATGTTTGGTGTTTCTAGCTTAGAAGAAGCAATTAGACTTAGGGAGGATGGCTGTACTAAGGATATTTTAATATTGGGACATACAAGTACTTATAATTTAGATTTAATAAAAAAATATGATTTTATTTTATCTACGGTATCAAAAGATTGGGTTGATGAGTTTTCAAAGTTTGATGGAGAAAATATAAGAATTCATATAAAAGTTGATACTGGAATGAATAGAATTGGATTAATTGGATATGATGAAGTAAAAGAATCTATAAAAAAATTAAAAGATTCTAATTATTGTGTAGATGGAATTTTTACTCATTTTGCATGTTCAGATGAAGATTATAATAAAATGACAAAAAGACAATATGAAATGTTTAAGGATATTGTTGAAAGATTAGAATATAAGTTTAACTTTATTCATTGTTCTAATTCTGATGCATCTATGAATATAAAAGATGATTTATGTAATAGTGCTAGAATAGGCTTATCTTTATTTGGTCTTAATACATATCATAAAGATTTAAAATCTGTAGTTTCTTTGATTTGTAATTTAATAAATGTGAAAACAGTAAAAAAAGGTGAAGCAATCAGTTATGGTTCTACTTATGTTTGTGAAAAAGATGAAATCATTGGTACTGTTCCTATTGGTTATGCGGATGGATTTAATAGAAAAAATACAGGTAGAAGAGTTTATGTAGAAGGTACTAATGGAGTTATTGTAGGTAGAATTTGTATGGATCAAATGATGATAAGACTTGATGAATATAGACCTGTTGGAACTAGAGTTGAACTTTTTGGAAAGCATATTTCTATTGAAGAAGTCGCAAAAGACTTAGATACTATTTCTTATGAAGTATTAAGTGTATTAAGTGATAGACTTACTAGAGTTTATTTTAAAGATGGTAAATATTTAACTGATATTAATCCTAGATTAAATAGAAAAGAAATATCTTAGAACGATATTTCTTTGTATAATTTATGATCGAATGTATATATTTTATAAGAGTTTTCATCCAAAATTCCATAGGTCTTTGGATGATTTTCTTTTGGTAAAGAAGCTGATCCAGGATTTAGTATAAAATAATCATTTTCTTTTTTGGCAATTGGTATATGAATATGTCCAAATATAAACACATTACCTTTACTTAAATGAGGTAAATTATTTTGAGAATAAATATGGCCATGAGAAGCAATAATTTTTCTTTTGCCTATATAAAATGTATTTAGCTCTGATAATATTGGAAATTCTAACACCATTTGGTCTACTTCAGTATCACAATTTCCTCTTACAGAAATAATAATATCTTTATATTCATTTAAAATTGGAATTACTTCTTTAGGTTTATAATCTTTTGGTAAATCATTTCTAGGACCGTGATATAAAACATCTCCTAAACATAAAATAATATCAGTTTTATGTATATCAATAATATCTTTTATGATTGTAGCTGCTTCTAAGGAACCATGTAAATCTGATATTGTTAAAACTTTCATAAAAATCCCTCCTTAGACAATTATATATTTTTTAAATCATAAAGTATAATGTAACTATAGAGGATGAAGAATATGATTAAAGTTGAAATTTGTTGTGGAAGTTATGAAGATGCTTTAAATGCATATAAAGGTGGAGCTAAAAGAATAGAATTAAATAGTGCTTTACATTTAGGTGGTTTAACACCTAGTGTTTCGTCTTTAAAACTTACAAAAGAAAATACAGATTTAAATGTAATAAGTATGGTTAGAGTTAGAGGTGCTGGATTTAATTATAATAATGAACAATTTATTCAAATTAAAAATGAAGTTATTGAACTTTTAGAAAATGGTAGTGATGGTATTGCTTTTGGAATATTAGATGATAAGGGTAATATTGATCTAGAAAGAAATAAAGAAATAATTGATATTATTAAAAAATATAATAAGGAAGTTGTTTTTCATAGAGCATTTGATTGTAGTAATGATCCTTATAAATCTATTGAACAATTAATTGATTTAGGTGTTGATAGAGTATTAACTAGTGGATTAAAACCAAAAGCAATAGAAGGAAAAAAGTTGTTGAAAGACTTACAAGAAAAGTATGGAGATAAAATTGAATTACTTGTTGGTAGTGGGGTTAATGAAACAAATATAAAAGAACTTTATAAAGATACTTTAATAAAACAGTATCATTCATCTTGTAAGGAATGGATAGTTGATAATACAACTATAAGAAATGGTATTTCATATGGATTCAATGGTAATAAATATGACATTGTTTCTAAGGAAAAAGTTTCATTATTTGTACAAAAAGCTAAAGAAATAGGTGTATAATTACTACATAAGGATTTTAAATCAACATTGCATCCGTAAGGAGTGATAGGAGGATTTATGGAATCAAAAGTTAAAAGATTTGTTTTGTTTGCGTTTTTTGTGGCAATTGAATTGGTTTTAATGCTTACACCTTTAGGATATATTCCTATAGGACCTATTAGAGCGACAACTATGCATATTCCAGTAATAATTGGTGCGATTGTATTAGGTGTTAAAGAAGGGATTTTATTGGGTTTGGTATTTGGTTTAACAAGCTTATTTGTGAACACATTTACTCCAACCATTACATCCTTTGTCTTTTCACCTTTTATTACTATTGGAGGAATAAGTGGTAACTTTAGTAGTTTGTTGGTAGTTTTATTACCTAGAATACTACTTGGTTTAAGTGCAGGCTTATTGTATAGACTATTTAATAAGATTAAAGTTAATGAAAATATAAACTTAATCTTAACTTCAATAACTTCAACATTTTTACATACATTTTTAGTTTTATCAGGGATATATGTATTTTTTGCACAACCATATTCTGATGCAAGAAATATTCCTGTAGCTGGATTATTTAAAGTTTTACTTGGTGTTGTTTTCACTAATGGAATAATGGAAATGATTGTATCTGCCATTATTGTTTTATTTGTAGTGAAAGTTACAAAACCATTATTTAAAAGAGGGAAAAAAGTATGAAAAAAACAATTGTGATTGGTGTTACTGGTGGTATTGCAGCATTTAAGGTTGCTCAACTTGTAAGTAACCTTAAGAAAAAAGGTTATGAAATCCATGTGATAATGACTGAAAGTGCTACTAAATTTGTACATCCTATAACATTTGAAACTCTAAGCAATAATAGAGTTTCAATTGATACATTTGATAGGAATTTTCAATATGATGTAGAACATATATCACTTGCGAAAAAAGCTGATTTATTTGTAGTGGCTCCAGCAACTGCAAATGTTATTGGGAAAATAGCTAATGGTATTGCGGATGATATGCTTACTACAACTATAATGGCTTGTACATGTCCTAAAATTATATGTCCTGCAATGAATACAAATATGTTAAATAATCCTATAACACAAGATAACATCAACAAATTAAAAGGCTATGGCTATCATTTTGTGGATAGTGGAGATGGATTTTTAGCTTGTGGTGATGTAGGTAGTGGTAGACTTGCAAATTTAGATATTATTGAAGATGAAATAGAAATAGTTTTATCAAAAAAACCTTTATTAAATAAAAAGATTTTAATTAGTGCAGGACCTACTATAGAGGCAATTGATCCTGTTAGATATATTACAAACCATTCTAGTGGTAAAATGGGTTATTCTCTTGCGATAGCTGCTAGAAATTTAGGGGCTGATGTTACATTGGTATCTGGTAAAACATCACTTAAAAAACCACATAAGGTTAATGTGATTGATATAGTAAGTGCTGATGATATGTTTAAAGAGATTACAAGTATTTCAGAAAAGTTTGATGTAATTATTATGTCTGCAGCAGTAGCTGATTATAGACCCAAAAATGTTAGTGATTCTAAAATAAAGAAAAGTTTAGATATGAGTATTGAATTAGAAAGAACTAAAGATATACTAGAACATATAGGTAAAAATAAAAAAGAAAATCAAGTATTAATAGGATTTGCGATGGAAACAGAAGATTTAATTGAAAATGCAAAAGTTAAATTAGAAAAAAAGAATGCTGATTATATAATCGCAAATAATTTAAATGAAAAAGGTGCTGGCTTTAAGGTTGATACTAATAAAGTTACAATAATCTCTAAAAATGAGAATAAAGAAATTGATTTAATGGATAAATCAGATTTAGCTTATTTGATATTGGATTATTGTTTAAAGGAGGAGTAATACATGATTTTAGTTGTGGATATTGGAAATACAAATATTTCTATGGGTATCATGGATGGTGATGAAGTTGTAGGTAATTTTAGATTTACTACAAAAACTCCAAGAACATCCGATGAATTTGGAATATGCATTAATACTTTATTATTTAAAAGTGGTATTAAAGCAGAAGAAATATCTGATGTAATTATTTCTAGTGTAGTACCTAAGATAATGTATTCTTTTAATAATTCAATTAGAAAATATTTAAATATAGAACCAATTATTATTGGGGCAGGAATTAAAACTGGGATTATGATTAATACAGATAATCCAAAAGAAGTTGGTGCAGATAGAATTGTAAGTGTGGCTTATGCTTATCATACATATCATAAGGCTTGTATTGTGGTTGATTTTGGGACGGCTACTACATTTGATTATGTATCTGATGAAGGAGAATTTAGATATACTGTAATAGCACCTGGTATTGAAATATCAGCACAAGCTTTATATGGTCAAACCGCAAAACTTCCTGAGATAGAAATTAAAAAACCTGCTAGTATATTAGGTAGGAATACAATTACCGGTATGCAAGCAGGGGTAGTATATGGATATATTGGATTAGTGGAATATATCATTAAAAAAATGAAGGAAGAATTAGGTAATGATGATATATATGTAATATCTACAGGAGGATTAGGCAGATCTATTACTAAAGAAACTGATTTAATTGATGTATATGAACCTTATTTAGCATTTAAGGGAATTAAGATTATTTATGACAGGAATAAGAGATAGGGGAAAATGAAAAAAACATATAACAAAAAATTTATGGATGAAGAAATTAATGAACTATATGGATCTTCATTTAACAAGGAAAAACAAAAGAAACAATTAAAGAAAAAACAATTAGATAGAAGAAAACAAAGAGATATAAAAAAACATAGTAATGATTAAAGAAAAAAGTGATAGCTTAACTTTGTGGACCCATTGTAGTGCTATCACTTTGTCTATGATATATCTTAATAATAATTATATTTTTTAAAATATATCTTTTAAAAAATGTTTGATTGATTTAATAATTGAGATTATTAAATCTGTAATTTTTATTTCAGATGCTATAAATACTATAAGAACAATCACAATTGCATTTAACACATTAAACAATAATCCAAGATTAAAAGAAAATAAGTTAGAGAGATTAAGAAATATATAAAGTAAAAGAAATATTTTCATAAATCCATTAACTATACTTCTTTTTTTTATTTGTTTAGACATTGTTACAAAAAAATAAACAATAGCAATAGCAATAAAAGGTAAAATATACATAAATAATATACTGTACTCTTCAGCTAAATAAATTGCTCCTTTTTTTGAATAAACTCCTATTAATAAAGATATAACAAAAAATAATAAAGATAATATAAATTCTTTAATTATTTGCAATATATTTTTTGTGATATCTTTCATACTATTTTCCCTTTATTATATTAGTTATATGTTTTTATAATTAAACAATAAGGTAAAAAATATCATTTCGCAAATAATAAAGATAAATCTAAGTAAAATATAATTTAAAAGTAAAAAAACACATGAAATAAGATGTCATAGAGCATTAAAAAAAACGTGACTTACATCACGTATTATTTATTCTGGTGCCGATACCCAGGATTGAACTGGGAGCTGAGCCTTACCATGGCTCCATTTTGCCATTAAACTATATCGGCACGCATATATAATATATAAATTAATATTTTATTTCAATTGTAAACTATGTAATGTTTTATAAACAAAATTTAAAGTTAATCCCATAATAGAATAATAATCACCCTCTATTTTATTAATAAAACAACCACCTAATCCTTGAATTGCATAAGCTCCTGCTTTATCTAAGGGTTCTTTACTTTTAATATAATCATTAATTTCTTTATCACTTAATTCATTAAAATAAACATAAGAAACATTACAGTTTTTAATAACTTTATCATCATATAAAAATACTGTTCCAGTAATAACTTTATGCTTTTTATTTGATAATAGTTTTAACATTCTTTTTGCATCTTCTTCATCTTTAGGTTTTCCTAAGATGGTATCATTTATAGCTACTATAGTATCTGAACCTAATACAACACTATCTCTATTGTCTTTAAAAACTGCATATGCTTTTTTATATGCAATATCTACAATTGCATCTTCTAAAGATAAGTTATCATCAAAAGATTCATCTATTTCAACATTTGATGTTTCAAAAGGTATATTACATAAAGATAATAATTCTTTTCTTCTTGGAGATTTACTCGCAAGTATTAACTTTTTTTCCATGGTTTAACTCCTTTAAATAAAAAGTATAAAGTTATTAGTATTCCTAATCCTATAGATATTAAATAAATATATTTTATATTTTGATCTGTGTTTTCTAAATAAAATGTATATTCTTTATAAGCTAATAAACCTGAAAGTATTAAACCTATTATTTTTGATAGTAAACCTTTAGGACTAGAATAGAAAAATGCAAATAAAATAAGTATATATAGTAAGCCTGTATATAAATGAAAGGATAAGAAAGGAAATAAGTAACTATAACTTAAATTATCGTAAATATATTTCATAGGAAACCATGTACCTATAAATAAAAATACTAAAAGTATTGAAAATAACAATCTTAATATGTTTTTAAATAATTTCATAAAAACATTATATCATCTTATATTTGAATTAACCTTAAGTGATTGTTAGAATGAATATGAGAAGAAAGGAGATATTATGGTAAAACCAACATTAGTTATTTTAGCAGCAGGTATGGGAAGTAGATACGGAGGATTAAAACAGATTGATACTGTTGGAAACAATGGAGAATCAATCATTGATTTTTCTATCTATGATGCTAAAGAAGCAGGATTTGAAAAAGTAGTTTTAATAATAAGAAAAGAACACGAAGAAGCATTTAAAACAAATTTAACTGATAAAGTTAGCAAACATATGGAGGTTGAATTTGCTTATCAAGATATTAATGATATTCCAAAAGGGGTAAGTGTTCCAGAGGGAAGAGAAAAACCTTGGGGAACAACTCATGCATTACTTGCATGTAGAGACATTGTAAAAGAACCATTTGCGATTATTAATGCAGATGACTTTTATGGAAAAGATGCATATAAGGTTATTTATAATTTCTTAGTAAATGATGTAAAAGATTATGAATATGGAATGGTAGGTTATATATGTAATAACACATTAACTGACTTTGGTACTGTAACTAGAGGAGTATGTAAAGAAGAAAATGGTTATTTAAAAGAAATAACTGAAATTCAAAAAATTGCAAGAAAAGATGGAAAAGCTGTTTATGAAGAAGATGGCAAATGGTTACCATTAGATAAAGATGCATTAGTTTCAATGAACTTCTGGGGATTTACACCTAAGATATTTGAACAATGCCAAGAAATATTTGATGATTTCATAAAAAAAGAGGTTGAAATCAACCCAATGAAAGCTGAACATGTAATACCTACAGCAATTGGTGATCTTGTAAGAGATAACAAATGCAAGGTAAAAATGTTAAGCAGTAAAGATAAATGGTTTGGTGTAACTTATAGAGAAGATAAACCATTAGTAGAAGAAAATATCCAAAAAATGAAGGATCAAAATATTTATCCATTTGATTTATGGAAATAATTAAAGATTTTCAAAGAATATCTTTATAACATCATAACCTCCAACAAAGGTTCCAATGGAGGTAAATAAATTCGCAAGAATTACAACTAATAGGATACGAGTTATCCTATTTTTGTATATTCCTTTTAAACTACTAACATCATCAGAAACACTTTCAAAATCTTTAACTTTTGGTTTTCTAAGTAATGCTTCAACAAGACCTGCAAACCAGCCTGATGCTAAAAGTGGATGAAGTGCAGTAAAAGGAGCTGCTATAAAAGCTGTAAGAATTGATAAAGGATGACCTAAAGCTAAAGCTGTTCCTAAAGCTGCTAAACCTCCACTCCAAGAAATCCACGAAATAATTTGATTTTTACCTTGAATAGGAGTAGTAAATAAAGTATAAACAATTAATCCAATAAATATTGCAGAAATTGTATAACCTATATAAGTACCTGTTTTTGATTTAGGAGGTAAACTTTCTAATTCTTCAATATCAACATCATTTTCAATTTCTTTTAAAACTCCAGGGACATGTGCTGCACCTAAAACAGCCACAATAACATCTCCAGGAGCATTTTTAATTTTATGGGATAAAACTTGATCTCTTTCATGTACTAAAACTTTAGTTAGTTGTGGAAATTCTTTTGATAATGTATTTAATGCAAGTTCTAATGCTTCTGATTGTTTTAAGTTTTCGATTTCACTTTCTTCTAAAGTACTATCATCAAATATCATAGATACTAAAGAAACAATTAATTTAAACTTATCTACAAAAGAGTTTTTTCTATAGATTCTAGTAAAAGTTGTTTGTATTTTTCTATCAACTAAAACAATTTCAGCATCAATTTCTTTTGCACTTTCTATTGCTTGAATCATTTCTTGACCTGCAGTAGTATTTAATTGTTTTGCGATTCTTTTTTGATAAGATGAAAGTAGAAGATTAGCCATCATATAACCTGCTTTATTTTTCTTTACAATTTCAAAAATATCCGTTTCTAACCATTTATTTGGATTATTAAGCGATTCATATCTATCACTATCTAATTCAATACAAACACTATCAGGCTTTATTGTTTCAATTGCTTCTTTAACTTCTTTAGCACTGATTATAGAAACGTGTGCAGTAGGTATAATATGAATTGTTTTATCTTTATATTTAACAGTTTTAATGTTTTCCATTTTAGCCTCACTTAAATTACTTAACTATTCTAACATATTTTAATTATTATCAATATTTTAATGAGATTATAGTTGTGATATAATGACAAATAGCGAAAGGGAGGAACTGTATGTCAAACTACAACCTAACATTTACCCTTGAAGGCATATTATCTATAACCCGCATGTTTTTAGATATATTTATCATGTGGTTACTTTTATACTATACTATTAAAATCATCAGAAACAATGCAAGAACTTCACAAATATTTAAAGGAATAGTTTCAATACTATTAATTGATATGTTTGCGAAACTATTAGGCTTAAAAACAGTAGAATGGCTTGCGGATACATTTGTAAACTGGGGATTTTTAGCAATTATTATAGTATTTCAACCAGAGATTAGATCTTTGCTTGAAAGATTAGGTAAAACTAATGTTTTCTCAAGGATAATAACATTATCAGGAAATGAAAAAGAAAAACTTGTAGATGAGATAGTTACAGCTACAATGCTTTTATCAAGAAATCAAACAGGAGCATTAATAAGTGTTGAGCAATCTCATTCTTTAAATGACTTTGTAAAAACAGGAACACCAATTAATTCTGTAGTAACTGCAGAACTTTTAACTTCTATTTTTGTAACATCTACTCCATTACATGATGGAGCTGTAATAATACAAGGAGATAGAATTGCATGTGCAAGTGCTTATTTTCCTTCAACAAATTTAGAATTACCATCTAAATATGGTGCAAGACATAGAGCTGCAATAGGAATTAGTGAAATTACTGATTCAGTAACTATTGTAGTATCTGAAGAAACAGGAAGTGTTTCTATTACTGAAGCAGGTAAAATATTTACTGTAAATAGAAGACAACTAAAAGATTATTTAATGAGAGTTATCTGTGGAGAAGAAACAGAAGTAAAGGGTAGAAGACCTAAAATTAAAATTATTGATGATTCTCAAAAACTTGAAGGTGATGAATATACAATAGATCCTAATGCTGAAGCTATTGATATTACTAAACCTATTCCTAGACCTAAAAATGAAAAGAAAATAGATACATCAGTATTAAGTAAATTAGCAATTAAAAAACAAGCTAGTTTAGAAGAAGCTAAAGAAGAGGAAGAAGAAGTAGTTGAAATAATTGAAGAACAACCTAAAAGGAAAAGAAAACTAAGACAGTTATTTGCTAAAAAGACTGAAAAAGATATTGAACCATTAGAAGAAGTGGTTGAAATAGAAGAAGAAATAGTTGAACCACATGAAGAACAATATATTGAATATGAAGATGTTCCGTTTGAAGATGAACTAATAGAAACTGATATTAAACTACCAAAGAAAAAACCTGAGCCTATGCCTTATATAAGAAATGAAAATGTAAGAGTAATGGGATTTGAGGGTGAACCAATTGAAAAAATAATTCCAACTGTAGAAGAAATGCAAGAAGAAGCTTTTTTAGAAAATATTGAAAAAGAAGAAACTGTAATTACTGAGTTTGATACTACTAAGATAGATGTAAGTAGAATATTAGGGTTTGATAATGAATTAAGCGATACTTTTGCGATGCTTGATGGAATTGAAGAACCTATAAAGAAAAAAACAGTAGCTGCATTTACTGAAGTTGAAGAAATAACTTCACCAAAAACTCCTCAAAAAGGAGGTGTAGATAATGAGTGATAATAGAAGAAATCAAGATTCTAATACTAAATTAGAAATTGCAAATAAAATTGCAAGTCAAAGACAAAAAGTCGCAAAAACTGCAGAAAGTATTGAAGATTCATTTTTAAGAACTTTTAGATGGTTTTCTTCTTGGATTGATAAAGTTTTCTTTAATCCTAGATATGGAAAGATTGTATCTTTGGTATTAGCATTAGCAATTTATTTAACTGTAAACTTTAATAGTGAAAACTCTTTATTTTCTAGTGCATTACAATCTTCAAAAACTTTAAATAATTTTACTATTACTGCATTATATAACGAAGAAACATTTGAAGTTTCTGGGTTACCAGCATATGCGGATATTACAATATCTGGAGATGCACAAAATGTAACTTCTGCGGCAAATCATGGTGGAAATGTTATTGTAAATCTTGAAGGTTTAACTGAAGGTGTTCACAATGTAAAATTAACTACACAAGGTTTTAATGATAATGTAGATATTAAGATAGAACCATCTAATGCAGTTATTACTTTAAAAAAGAAAACTACAAGACAATTTGACTTAAGTTATGATTTTATTAACTTAGACAAGATGGAAAATATATATAGTGTAGGAACTCCTGAATTTGAATATACAAAAATAAATGTAAGAGCATCTAAAGATACATTAGACACTATTGCATTTGTAAAGGCATTAATTGATGTTACTGGACAAAGTTCAGAATTTACAAATGATGCAATATTAGTTGCATACGATAAATCTGGTCAACCTGTTAAGGCTGATATTATTCCAAATACTGTAAAAGTTACAGTGCCTGTAACCTCACCAAATAAAACAGTTGCGATTATTGCAGAAGCTACTGGAGAAGTTATGGAAGGAATGGCAATTGATTCAATTACGTTAGACCAACAAACAGTTACTATTTATGCACCTGAATCAGTTTTATCTAAAATTGATCAAGTTGTAGTTAATATTGATATGTCTACTATTACAAAAGATTCTACTGTTTTAAGACCTATCACATTACCTACAGGAGTTAATTCTGTAAATATTAATCAAGTTACAATGGATGTAAAACTTGGTGAAGCAATAACTAAGACAGTTGATGGTGTTACTATTAATTACAAAAACAATGTGAATAACTATAGGTTTGGTGCAGATGACAATATCACTACTGTTTCTGTGGATGTTACTGGAACTAAATCTAATATAGATAATATAAAAGCAGATGATATTAATGTGTTCTTTGATATGGCTGAGGCGGTACCAGGACCACAAGAGTTTCAATTGAATGTAGAAAAACCATCTAATTCATTTGTAAAATATACCCTAAAACAAACAACTTATAAGGGTGTAGTTGTAGGAGACACAGTTGATAATATACAAAATGAAGGAGCACAAAACGAATAATGGGAAAATATTTTGGTACTGACGGCATTAGAGGTAAGGCTAATGTTGATATAAATGCAAAAACAGCTTTTGAAGTAGGAAGATGTTTGGGTCATTACTTTAGTAAAAGTGGTAGAGGTAAAATATTAGTTGGGAAAGATACAAGGCTTTCAAGCAGTATGTTTGAAATGGCTTTAGCCTCTGGCATCACTTCTAGTGGTGCAGATGTATTTTTAGTTGGATATTGTCCAACACCATGTGTTGCTTACCTTGTGAAAAACAAAGATTTTGATTGTGGTGCAATGATTTCTGCAAGCCATAATCCTTTTTATGACAATGGAATAAAAATCTTTAATCATGAAGGTACAAAGGTTTCTGGTGATTTAGAAGATTTAATTGAAGAATATATTGATTCTCATGAAGAATTACCTTTTAAAACTGATAAAGATATTGGAAGAGTTATTGATTATCATTCTGGATTAGATATTTATTTGGATTTTTTAGAAAATGAATATCCACTTGACTTAACAGGAATGAAAATTGCATTAGATTGTGCTAATGGTTCAGCTAGTTATAGTGCAAAACAATTATTAGAAAAAAATAATGCGGAAATTACTGTGATACATAACGATCCTACAGGGATAAACATTAATAATCATTGTGGTTCTACTCATCCTGAAGATCTTCAAGAATTAATGAAAAAAGGTAATTATGATATTGGATTTGCGTTTGATGGAGATGCGGATAGATTAATTGCGGTAGATCCTAATGGTAATTTAATGGATGGAGACCATATATTATATATTTGTGGTAAATATTTAAATGAAACTAAAGAACTTAAAAAAAATACAGTTGTTACGACTGTAATGGCTAATTTAGGTTTACTTAAAGCATTTGATAGACAAAATATTTCTTATGTAGCAACTCAAGTAGGAGATAAGTATGTTTTTGAAGAGATGGTTAAATCTGGTTATAACTTAGGAGGAGAACAATCAGGTCATGTTATATTTTCTGATCATATAACTACTGGTGATGGTTTACTTACTGCACTTAACTTATTAACCATTATGAAAGCTACTAATAAAGGTGCATTAGAATTATTAGAAGGTTTAAAAATTTATCCTCAACTATTAATTAATATAAAAGTTAAAGACAAAGAACTAGCAATGAAGGATAAAGATGTATTAAATGAAACTGAAAAAGTAAGTAAAGAATTAGGAGAAAATGGAAGAATTTTAGTTAGACCAAGTGGAACAGAACCTTTGGTTAGGGTTATGGTTGAAGCTGAAAGTGATGAACTTTGTAAAACTATGGTAGGTAGGGTTACAAAAATATTAGAAGATAAATTTGTTTAGGGACTCATGGAATATCCATGAGTTTTTTATGTTATATTTAATATGAGGTAGAACCATGAAAAAAGTAATTTGTATAGTTGAAGATGAAAAAGATCTTAATGAACTTGTAAAAAGATATTTAGAAAAAGAAGGATATGAAGTAAGATCATATTTAACTTTTGATGATGCTGCAAAGCATACAGGAGATGATGATGTTCATTTATGGATTTTAGATATTATGTTAGATGATAAAAGTGGTTTTGATTTAATTGAAGAAATAAGAATGAAAAATGAAGATGTTCCTGTAATCTTTATGTCTGCTAGAGATAAAGAATTTGATAGAATTATTGGTTTAGAAAAGGGTAGTGATGATTATATTACAAAGCCATTTTCGCCAAAAGAGTTAGTTTTAAGAGTTAATAATGTAATTAGAAGAACATATAAGGATGATAATTCTAGAATTGCTGTAGATGGATATGAAATAGATGAAAATCAAAGAATGGTTTATGATGGTGAAAACGAATTAGAACTTACAACTAAAGAATTTGATTTGTTGATGTTATTTGTTAAAAATAAAGGAACAGCATTTTTAAGAGAACAAATCTTAGAAAAGGTTTGGGATACTAATTATTTTGGGTCTGATAGAGTTGTGGATGATACTCTTAGAAGACTTAGAAAAAAAATGCCTAAATTAAATATTCATACTATATATGGATTTGGGTATAGACTTGGATAATGAAAAGATTTAGACTTTGGCTTAGAGAGTTATCTTTAACTCAACAATTATTATCTTTAATATTTTTTGTGGTATCTTTATTTACCATATTCTTTTTTGTGTTTTTATCTAATAATGTTAATGCGTTTGTAAATTCAGAGTTATTTAAGTTATTAAGAAACTCCCAAAATAATATTTTCCATTATATAAATAATGATCTTCCTTTAGGAAGTTTAAAAGAGATTAAAGATACAAATATAATTCATATGATTTATGACAGTAGAAATAGTACTTATACTGTATTAGGAAATCAAACAATTCCTAATGAAACATTAAATACTATTATGAATAGTGTTTTTGAATATGATGAAACAACAGTTGAATATGTTTATGTAAATAACGATAGTACTACTTTATATACGATAATGCCTGCAAATAAAAATATTTTGTTAATATCTATTTTAAATGATGCATATAGATCAGAATTTAAAAGTGCTTTAACTAATAGTGTTATTAATATAAATGTTTTAGTTGTTTCAGTACTATTTGTAATATTAACCTTATGGGTTTCAACTTTAATACATCCTTTAAATTTAATAAGGAATTATATTGAAAATATAAAAAAAGATGAAGATGCAACTTTAAATATTGATAGAAGAGATGAAATAGGTGAAGTAGCAAATGCTTTAGTTTCTATGCAAAGTGAAATAAAAAAACAAAATCAAGTTAAAGAAGAAATGGTTCAAAACATTTCTCATGACTTAAAAACACCGATTGCGACAATTAAATCTTATGGTGAAAGTATTAAAGATGGAATTTATCCTTATGGAACATTAGAAAAAAGTGTTGATGTAATAATAGAACATGCGGATAGATTAGAAAAGAAAGTATATAGTTTAATTGTTTTAAATAAATTAGGTTATCTATTAGATGATATAGAGCCTGGAAATAATTTATATATGCCTGATGTAATAGATAAAGCAATTGTTTCGATGAAGGTTATTAAACCTGAAATTAAAATTATCAGAAATATTGAAGATGTTTATTTCCATGGTGAAGAAGAGCCTTGGAGAATAGTTATAGAAAATTTAATGGATAATGCATTAAGATATGTAAAAAGTTATATTCAAATTGATTTAAAACCTGGGGAACTTTCAATTACTAATGATGGTCCTAATATTAGTGAAGAGGTAATGGATAAATTATTTAAACCTTATGAAAAAGGTACAGATGGAAGATTTGGTTTGGGATTATCTATAGTACAAAGAGTTTGTAGTACATATGGTTATCAAGTAAGTGTTGAAAATTTAAAAGATGGTGTGTGTTTTAGAATATACAATCATGAAAGTAGAAGAGTTAAAAAATTTATTGTAGATGATGAAGCACAAGTTGCGGAAATTTCAAAGAAAGAAAAAAAGAAGTCGTGAGACTTCTTTATAATTTGAGGCAGTGTTCCAATTATTAGTGCTATGGCTATTAACTTTAAATCTTTTAATAATAGGATAAAGGTTAATGTTGCACTAATTAATATTGTTATGTAATCCACTACTTTTCATTTGCAGTTTTTACAACTTCAGTAAGAGCTGCAACAGTGCCGCTTATCTCCTGTAAATTACTTGGGATAATTAATTTTGTGGCATTACCATTGGCTACTTTTGTAATTGCATCATAACCTTGAATAGTTAAATAAGCATTTGAAGGATTAGCTTCATTAATCATTTGTATACCATTAGCTTGAGCTTTGTATAATCTTTCCATCGCTTGAGCTCTTCCTTCTGCTTCAGCAATTGTAGCTTCTTTTTGAGCGATAGCTCTTAATATCATAGCTTCTTTTTCGCCTTCAGCTGTTAAGATTGCTGATCTTTTTTCACCTTCGGCTCTTAGTATCGCTTCACGTCTTTCACGTTCAGCTCTCATTTGTTTTTCCATTGAATCTTGAATATCTTTTGGTGGAATAATGTTTTTAAGTTCAACTCTTCCAACTTTAATTCCCCAAGGGTCAGTAGCAACATCAAGAATAGTTCTCATTTGACTATTAATGATATCTCTAGATGTTAGAGTTTCATCTAATTCTAAATCACCAATAATATTACGTAATGTTGTAGCTGTTAAGTTTTCTAATGCACTTAAAGGTCTTTCAACTCCATATGTATAAAGTTTTGGATCTGTAATTTCAAAGTAAACTACAGTATCAATCATCATAGTTACATTATCTTTTGTAATAACAGGTTGTGGTTCAAAGTCATAAACAATTTCTTTTAATGATACTCTATTTGCGATTCTATCAATAAATGGAAGTTTGATGTGTATACCTGTTTCCCATGTTGCATGATAAGTCCCAAGTCTTTCAATTACCATTGCTCTAGCTTGAGGAACAATTTTAACCATATCCGCAAGAAATAATGCAATTAGTGCTAATACAATAATAAATATAAAAATAAATACAATGTTTTCCATAACGTCCTCCTATAATTTTTTGACGATTAATTTTGAACCTTCTATTGCAAGAACCTCAACTAAGTTTCCTTTATTTATTGGTGAGGAATCTATTGTTGTAGCATTCCATATTACACCATCAATTTTTACTTCACCCCATTTACTTGAAGTGATATCTTCAAGTAATTCTGTTTGTCTTCCTATAACTCTATCTGCATTTGTAGGAACAAAATTACTTTTTACATGCCTTAAGGCTATAGGTCTAAATATAATTAAAAATAATAAAGATATAGAAATAAATACTATTACTTGAATAAGGAAAGAAGCATTTAATAATAGAGCAATAATAGCTCCAATTGCTCCTGCTATAAACCATACAGAAACTAAAGCAGTAGCAGTAGCTACTTCAACAATAATTGAAAATATAAGAATAGCTATCCATAAATATAATTCCATATGTACCTCCTTTTAACATGGTTTAGAGAAATCTACTATAAGTAGTTTTTCTCTTTCATCATAAGATGCATAGAATTTATCTCCATCTAATTCTTTGTTTAATAATTTTGAAATTTCATTAATAATATTTTTGTTACTTATTCTTGCATATCCATTACCAATAGAAATTTTATGTAGGTTTTCTATTGGATATATGTTTAAATCAATTTCTCTTTTTGTAATAGGCTTAATTGCAAGTTGCATGTTTTTTTCATTAATGCCTACCATAGTCCATCTTACACTATCAAAATATTTACTCGCAAGTGAATTTAATGTTAAATTATTTGGATAAACTGTGACAAGCATCGATGAAGTATTTGACTTTACCCACTTAAACATAATTACCACCTTTCTCAACATAATTATATTATTTATATTATTGTTCTTCAATATCTTATTTTTCTTATTTTATACTTCTTTTAATTAGTTATTTTTTTTAGTACAATTAGTAATATGAAATTTATTAATATTGATGGAATAAATATAAATTATAAATTAGAAGGTGAAGGGAAACCTGTAATATTACTTCATGGATGGGGTCAAAATTTACAAATGATGGACTATATTTTTAATCATTTAAAAAGTAATTTTAAAGTTTTAAGTTTTGACTTTGTAGGTCATGGTAAAAGCGATGAACCATTTGAACCATGGGGAGTAAAAGAATACACTGATAATTTGTCTAAGTTAATTAAAATATTTAATATGGAAGAACCTATTTTAATAGGTCACTCTTTTGGGTGTAGAGTAGCAATTACATATGCTTCTAGTAATAAAGTTAATAAGATGATATTAACAGGTGCTGCAGGTATTAAACCTAAAAGAGGAATAGATTATAAGATAAAAGTTTATACATTTAAAACACTTAAAAAAATTGTTAGTTTAATTGGTTCAAAAGAAATGGTTGAATCATTATCAAAGAAATTTGGTTCAAGTGATTATAAAAACACAACTGGAGTAATGAGACAAACATTTGTAAAGGTTGTAAATGATGATGTGAGTGAAATTTTAGAAAAGGTAACTTGTTCTACACTTTTAGTTTGGGGAGAACATGATGAAGCAGTAGATGTAAGTTATGGAAAGATTATGGAAGAGAAAATGAAGGATGCTGCTTTAGTTATATTTGAAAATGATAATCATTTTGCGTATTATAATCAGTGGCAACGATTTAATTTAGTGATTGATGCGATGTTAGAAAAGGATAAGATTTAATGAAAGAAATAATATTAAATATGATATATGTATGTTTACTCCTTATTTCAATGATAATACCTAGTAAACATGCATTACATATTTTTCAACAAAGTAAATATGTTACAAAAAGATATGTTGATTGGTTAAAAGAAACATTAAAAAAGAACAAACTATCTTTTGTTTATGTTGCTTTTATTTTTATGTCTTTATTTATTTCTAATTATTATGTAACTATAGTATTTCTTATTTTGTTTTCTTTATTTATGTTTAATAAAGAAAGTAAAAAACAATACATTAAACCTCTTGTATATACTGCAAGAGTTAAAAGACAAATTGTTACATTATTAGTTATAGATATTATTTTAATTTTGTTGTTTTTAAATAATAAATATATATTAACATTTACTTTAGTTGCACTAATAATGAACTGGTTATTAATAATAGTAGCAAATGCTTTATTATTACCAGTAGAAAACATGGTAAAAAATTATTATTTAAATGATGCTAAAAAGATTCTTAATAGTTTTAAGAATCTCAAGAAAATAGGTATAACAGGAAGTTTTGGTAAGACTAGTAGTAAAAACATAATTCAATCAATTCTTTCTGAAGAATATAGGTCTTTAATGACACCTGCTTCATATAATACTCCAATGGGTATTACAAGAACTATTAGAGAACATTTAAAGCCAACACATCAAATATTTGTATGTGAAATGGGTGCTGATCATGTAAATGATATTGTTTATTTAAGTGATTTTGTTAAACCTAGTATTGGTATTGTAACTTCTATTGGTATACAACACTTAGCTACATTTGGAAGTTTAGAAAAAATTATAAATGAAAAAATGTCTTTAATTGAAAAACTTCCAAGTGATGGTTTAGGAATTATTAATTATGATAATGAATATATAAAAAAATATAAAATAAATAATAATTGTAAAATTATTAAGTATGGAATTGATGAAGAAGATGTTGATTATAGAGCAATTAATATTGAGTATTCTACTAAGGGTTCTAAATTTAATGTAAAAACTAAAGAAGGGATATATTCTTTTGAAACAAGGTTATTAGGAAAACATAATATTTCTAATATACTAGCAGGCATTATTATTTCTAGAGAGTTAAATATTGAATGGGATGATATTGTAAAAGCTGTTAAGAAAATACCGTATATTGAACATAGATTAGAAGTTAAAACGATTAATGGATTAAAGTTTATTGATAATGCGTTTAATTCTAATCCTATAGGAGCTAAGATGTCTTTAGAAGTAATGAAGATGATGCCTAATAAAAGATTTATAGTTACTCCTGGAATGATTGATTTAGGTAAGAAACAAAATGAAGCTAATTATGAATTTGGATATTCAATGAAAGATCATGTGGATATTGTAATACTTGTAGGTAAAAATCAAACAAAACCTATTAAAGAGGGATTGGATGATTCAGGATTTGAAACTAAAAATATATATGTAGTTGATACAGTAAAAGAAGCGTTTGGCTTAGTTTATCAAATGGCTGATAAAAATGATACTATCTTATTAGAAAATGATTTGCCAGATGCATATAATGTTTAAAAAAAGCTAAAATTTTAATTAGCTTTTTCTTTTATTTCATCAGTAGAAACAATTAAGTTTTTCTCTTTTAATTTTTTATTTATTAATTTACTTCCCATTGAATATATTATTGCGGTTAATGGTACAGCTAGTAGCATTCCTAACACTCCATACATTCCACCAAATACTACAATGGATAATAATGTCCATATTCCAGGTAAACCAACAGATTCTCCTACAATTTTTGGATAAATAAAGTTCCCTTCAAATTGTTGTACAACTAAAAATAAAACAATAAACCATAAAGCTTGAATAGGGTCTATTGATAGTATTAAAAGAAAACCAATACCACCAGCAATAAAAGATCCAACAATAGGTACTAGCGCAAAAATTGATGTAATACTTGCGATTAATAATTGATAAGGCATTTTAAATATTAATAAAACTATATAAATTAATATTCCAATGATTAAAGCTTCTAGTAATTGTCCTGATATAAAATTATTAAATACATCTAAAGATGATTTTGAATATTTTAATATGATGTTTCTATTATTTTCATTAAAGAAAGCCGCAATTATTTTTTTGATTTGTCTTATAAATTTTTCTTTATCAGCCAATAAATAAAAGCTTAAAATTAAAGCTAGGAATAAATTCATTGTAGCTGATGTAAAATTTGATATGTATGAAAATACAGATACTCCAGTACTACTTACCATATTTGTTAGATTTACAATTATGTTATTAAAATCTAAGCCAAATTGAGTAAAGAAGTTATTTAATGTTTCTGAATTTACTTCTGTTTTAATACCTTCTAAATTAAAGAACTTTAATAATTGATCAGTGTTTTCTAATATTCCATTTAATATGTCAGTAAGATTATTAATAAGAGTTACTATTGTTTGAATTAATTGAGGTATTATAATATATCCTAAAATAAATAAAATAATAAATAAAAATATTAATGTTAATAAAATAGAAATTGTTCTAGAGAATTTATATATTAAATTATTTTCTTTTGTTTTATTTTTAATAAAATTTTCTATTGATTTCATAGGAATATTTAATACAAATGCAATTGCAATTGCCATAAAAAATGGTTTTAATAAACTTAAAACTTTACCTGTTGTTTCTACAATTGTATTAAAATATAACAATAAAAAAATTAGCCCCACAAAATATGTAACTAATATAAACCATGGTTTAATCAATTTGATTTCTTTTTTTAAATTTTCCATATTAATAATGTACAATGTAATTGAGTAAAATACAATAAATGTTAGAATGAATAAAGGTGATTTATATGAAATTAAAAGTTGCAATATTTTTTGGTGGAGAATCAGTAGAACATGAAATAAGTGTTATATCTGCTAATCAAGCTATGAAAGCCTTAGATGTAAATAAATATGATGTATTACCAATATATATTTCTAAAGATAGAGAAATGTATTTTGGTGAAGAATTATTTGATTTAAATAATTATAAGGATTTAAATGAATTAACTAATAAGTTAACGAAAATTGTGCTTGTTAAAGAGGGTAATAAAGTTAAAATTGAACCTGTAAAAAAAGGATTGTTTTCAAAGACAATAGGAGAAATAGATGTAGTAATACCTGTAGTACATGGAACTAATGTAGAAGATGGTGTAATGCAAGGATATTTGGAAATGTTAAAGCTTCCTTATTCTAGTAGTGATGTTATTGCAAGTGCTGTAGGACAAGATAAGGTAGTTATGAAATGTGTTTTAGAACAAGCAAATATTAAAATGACTGATTGGTTTTGGATTTATGGTTTTGAATTAGATGAAAGAAAAGAAGAAGTAAAGGAAAAAGCAGAAAAAATTGGATATCCATTAATTATTAAACCAGCATGTCTTGGATCTTCTATAGGTATTAATTTTGCGGATAATTATGATGAATTATTAGAAGCTATTGAAGATAGCAGTCAATATGATAATAAAATTATTATTGAAAAAAGATTAAAAGACTTTAAAGAAGTTAATTGTTCAGTTTTAGGAAGTATTTATAAGGCTAAAGCTAGTGTTTTAGAACAGGTAAATATGGATAGTGAATTCTTAAGTTTTGATGGTAAATATGGAAAAGGAAATAAGAAGAAAGCTCCTGTAGCAAGTAAAGGAATGGCTTCTACTCAAAGACAGGTTCCTGCAGATCTTACAAAAGAAAAAACACAAGAAATAAAAGATATTGCATTAAAGGTATTTAAACAATTAGGTGCTAGTGGAGTTGTTAGAATTGATTTTCTAATTGATAGTGATGATAATGTGTTAGTTAATGAAATTAATAATATTCCAGGATCTTTAGCATTTTATTTATGGCAACCAGAAGGTGTAAACTTTAGTGATTTAATGGATGAACTTGTGGAAATTGCATTAAACATACAAGCTAAAAAAGAAAAGATGACATTTTCTTATGATACTAATATTTTAGAAAATTATAAGGAAGGAAATAAATTAAAGTGATAAATTAAAGTTTTATCACTTTTTTTCTTTACTAAAAAGTTTGAAAGGGCTAAAGTAATATAAAAGGTGGTATTTATAATGGAAGTTAAATTTGTAAAAAGAGAAGAACTAAAAGAAAAACCTAAGGGAGAATTAGGTTTTGGGAAGTATTTTACAGACTACATGTTTGTTTTAGATTATGAAGAAGGCAAAGGTTTTTATGATGCTAGAATAGTTCCTTATGGGGATTTAGTAGTAGATCCTGCGATGATGGTATTACATTATGCACAAGAAACATTTGAAGGAATGAAAGCTTATAGAACTAAAGATGATAAGATTCTTTTATTTAGACCTGAAATGAATGCGAAAAGAATGCAAAAATCTAATGAAAGGTTATGCATGCCAGAAATTCCTGTAAATGATTTTATACAAGCAATTAATGATTTAGTTAAAGTAGAAGAAGATTGGGTTCCTAAAGGAGAAGGTACATCACTATATATAAGACCTTTTATGTTTGCGACAGAAGCAGGAGTAGGTGTTCATCCATCAAGAACATATAAATTTATTGTGATTTGTTGTCCTGTTGGATCTTATTATCCAGAAGGAGTTAATCCAGTTAAGATTTATGTTGAGGATGAGTTTGTAAGAGCGACTAGAGGTGGAACAGGTTTTGCGAAATGTGGTGGAAACTATGCAGGAAGTATAGCAGCACAAGAAAAAGCTGCAAAACTTGGGTATACTCAAGTTCTTTGGTTAGATGGTGTTCATAGAAGATATGTTGAAGAAGTTGGTACTATGAACGTTATGTTTGTGATTGATAATGAAGTATATACAGCTCCAATTGATGGAACAGTTTTACCTGGTGTTACAAGAGATTCTATAATTCATATTTTAAAAGATTGGGGTATTAAGGTTAATGAAGTTGCATTAGATATTAATGATTTAATGCAAGCTGCTAGAGAAGGTAGACTTCAAGAAGGTTTTGGTACAGGTACAGCAGCGGTGATTTCTCCAATTGGTGAATTAAATTATAAAGGTGAAATAGTAACTATAAATAATTTTAAAACAGGAGAGTTAACTAAAAGGTTGTATGATACTTTAACAGGTATACAATGGGGTAATTTAGAAGATAAATACAACTGGACTTATGAAGTAAAATAACGCTATAAAAAAGCGTTTTTTATATGCTATAATGAACTTAATAATATAGGAGGTTTTTTTATGGCAACAGCACATAATACAGCAGCAAAGGGAGATATCGCAAAAACAGTTTTAATGCCGGGAGATCCACTACGTGCAAAATTTATTGCGGAAACATTTTTAGAAGATGTAGTTCAATTTAACTCAGTAAGAAACATGTTTGGATTTACAGGAACTTATAAAGGTGAAAAAGTTTCAGTAATGGGTTCAGGAATGGGTATGCCAAGTATCGGTATTTATTCATATGAATTATATACTGTATATGATGTAGAAAATATCATTAGAATTGGCTCAGCAGGAGCTTATGTAGAAGATTTGGCATTATATGATGTAGTTTTAGCTAGTGCATCTTATAGTGAATCAAGTTTTGCGAAAACTCAAAGTGGATATGATAAAGATATTATTTATCCAAGTGAAAAATTAAATGAAAAAATTAAAGCAGCAGCAAAAGAATTAAATATTCCTTTAACAGAAACATTAATTCATTCTTCTGACATTTTCTATCGTGAAGGTGGAAAAGGTTATATTGATGGATTAGTTGAAAAAGGATGTACTTGTGTTGAAATGGAAAGCTTTGGATTATTCCATAATGCAAATGTATTAGGTAAAAATGCAGCATGTCTATTAACTATTTCTGATAGTCTTGTACTTAACCAAGTAACTACTCCAGAAGAGAGACAAACATCATTTACAAAGATGATGGAAATTGCATTAAATGCTGCAATTGCAAAATAAAATTAAATGAGGCTTGCTTTTAGTGTTTTAGTATGTTACTATAATAAAGCGCTTAAAAGAAGAAGTACTCAAGAGGCTGAAGAGGTGCCCCTGCTAAGGGCATAGGTCGGACATCCGGCGCGAGGGTTCAAATCCCTCCTTCTTCGCCAGTTACTGGTCCGGTAGTGTAGTGGTTAACATGCCTGCCTGTCACGCAGGAGATCGCGGGTTCGAGTCCCGTCCGGACCGCCATGCAGATGTAGTTCAATGGTAGAACGCGACCTTGCCAAGGTCGACACGAGGGTTCGATTCCCTTCATCTGCTCCAGAACCCAAAATAACCGCATAGATATGCGGTTTTATTATGTTTAAATATCGTTTCGGGTAACTTTTGGGTAACTTTTTATAAAGTTATTTAATCGGTTTTTTTTATTTATCTAGCTTAATGTAAGATTTATAAGCTAGATTTTTTATTGTTTAATAAAGATAATGTTATAATATTTTTAGGTGATTACTTTGGAATATTTTAAACTTAATGATGGTAATAAAATTCCTGTAATAGGAATAGGAACCAATACATTTGGAAAACAAAACAGAGAATTTTGTGAAAATGGGAATTGTATAAATGACCATAGTTTTTGTGAGATAAAATCCGCATTAGATAATGGTTATAGATATTTTGATTGTGCTATCAGTTATGAAAATGAAGATATTATTGGAAAAGTAATCAGTGAATTTAAAATTGATAGAAGTGAATTATTTCTTTCATCAAAAGTTCCTACAAGACATTATGAAAATGTGACTTATGATGATGTTTTTAAATTTGTAAGTAAGAGTTTAAAAGACCTTAGAACTACTTATATGGATTTATATTTAATACATCATTATGTTGATGATAAAGAACAAATGAAGAATGTATATCAGGCTTTATTAGATTTAAAAAAAGAAGGAATTATTAAATCAGTAGGAGTATCAAGTTTTACAAAAGAACAATTAACATGGTTATTAGAAGAATTTGATGAAAAGCCTGCGATTAATCAATTAATGTTAAATCCAGGAATGAAGTCTTTAGAAGATATTGAATATTGTATAGAAAACGATATACAACCTGTTGGATATTCTGTATTAAAAAATATTAGTGATACTAGTAGAATCATATTAAATGCAATTGGTGCAAATTATGATAAATCATGGCATCAAGTACTTTTAAGATTCTATTTTCAAATGAATATGGTAACGATTCCAAAGTCACATAATCCAGTTCATCAATTAAATAATATTTCTATATTTGATTTTAAATTAAATGAAGTTGAGATGGGAATAATAAGAAAGGCACTTTATATACGTTAATAGGAGTTACTATGGAAAAATATGTTTTAGCTATTGATCAAGGAACTACAAGCACTAGGGCTATACTTTTTGATAAAGCCTCAAATATAAAAGGTATTGCTCAAAAAGAATTTAAGCAATATTTTTTTAAACCTGGATGGGTTGAACATGATGCTAATGAAATATGGTTAAGTGTATTATCTGTAATAGCTCAAGTTATTACAACATCTCAGATAGAACCTAATGAAGTTAGTGCTATTGGTCTTACAAATCAAAGGGAAACTGTTGTTGTATGGAACAAAGATACTGGTTTACCGATATATAAAGCAGTAGTATGGCAATCAAGACAAACTAGTGATATTTGTGATGACTTAAAAGACAAAGGTTATGAATCATTGTTTAAAGAAAAAACAGGATTAACCATAGATCCTTATTTTTCTGGAACAAAAATTAAGTGGATATTAGATAATGTAAAAGATGCAAGAAAATTAGCTGATGAAGGTAAGCTATTATGTGGAACTATAGACACATGGATTTTATGGAAACTTACAGGCCATAAATCACATATGACTGATTATACTAATGCTTCTAGAACATTAATTTATAATATATATGATTTAAAATGGGATAAGCAGCTTTGTGAAATATTAGATATTCCTATGAATATGTTGCCTGAAGTTAGAGATTCAAGTTATATCTATGGAACAACTGCAAATTATGTTTTCTTTAATGAGGAAATTCCAATAAGTGGTATTGCAGGAGATCAACAAGCATCATTATTTGGACAAGCTTGTTATGAAAAAGGAATGGCTAAAAACACTTATGGAACAGGTTGTTTTATGCTTATGAATACAGGTGATAAGGCAATTAAATCAAAACATGGATTAGTCACTACTATTGCTTGGGGAATTGATGGTAAGGTTACTTATGCACTTGAAGGCTCTGTTTTTGTGGCTGGTTCTGCAATTCAATGGTTAAGAGATGAATTAGAATTGTTTAACAAAGCAAGTGATTCAGAAGAGCTTGCTAGTAGTGTTGATGATAATGGTGGAGTTTATGTAGTTCCAGCTTTTGTAGGATTAGGAGCACCATATTGGAATGATAAATGTAGAGGAGCTATATTTGGTATTACAAGAGGTACTAATAAAGCTCATATTACAAGAGCTACTTTGGAATCTTTAGCGTATCAAAGCAAAGATGTTCTTGTGGCAATGGAAAAAGATTCTGATACTAAGCTAGTAAGATTAAAAGTTGATGGAAAAGCAACTGATAATAATTTCTTAATGCAGTTTCAAAGTGATATAATACAACAGGAAGTAGAAAGACCTGCAATGCTTGAAACAACTGCATTAGGCGCTGCTCATCTTGCAGGGCTAGCAGTTGGATTTTGGAAGGATGTATCAGAAATTAAAGAATATAGAAAGATAGATAGGATTTTTTCTCCTTCAATTAGTAAAGAGGAAATGGAAAAGTTATATAGTAAATGGAAGATTGCAGTAAATGCATGTATGAATTTTGTGGAGTAAATAAATGGGAAAAGTTGGAATTGTTTTAGGTGGTGGAGGTACTAAAGGTGCCTATCAAGCCGGTGCTATAAAAGCGTTAAGAGAATTAGGAAAGTCTTGGGATATTGTTACTGGTGTATCAATAGGTGCTTTAAATGGAGCGCTTTTGGTACAAGAAGATTATGATGAATTATATTCTTTATGGGAAAATGTAGAATCTAATGATATCGTAAATGGAACAGTTGATTTAAATTTTGATATTGAAGATGTTATATCAAAACCCAATCAATATTTAAGTTTTTTTAAGAAATATATTGATAGTAAAGGTGCTGATGTTGAACCATTAAAAAAATTAATGGAAAAATATTATGATAAGGATATATTTTTAAATTCAAGTATTGATTTTGGGTGTATTACTACTAGTTTTCCTGGCTTTAAACCAGTATATGTAAATAAGGAAATGATGTATAACAATGGTGTTGATTATTTAATGTCAACAGCCGCATGTTTTCCTTTGTTTCCTAAATATAAAATAGGTGATAATGATTATATTGATGGAGGATATTATGATAATCTTCCAATAGATTTAGCATATAAATTAGGTGCTAAAGAAATAATAGCTTTAGATTTATTTAGAAAACCTGTACATGAAAAATATATGAATAGAGAATATATAAAATATATTTCTCCTTCAACATATTTAGGTCCTTTATTAAATTTTGATAAAGATATTATTTCAAGAAATATCATATGTGGATATTATGATGTTTATAAAGCATATGATGTTTATGGTGGATACAAATATACAATAAAAAAGTTTGAAAAACCTAAGTTTTTTAAAGAATTTTATTTAGATGTATTGAAGATTGAATCTTTAATATCTAAAATGGTTAATTTTAAGGATGATTCTTATATCACTAATTATTTCTTAAAAGCTCAAAACAAAGTTATATTAAGTGAAATAGATTTACATTATGGAATAATTGATGAAATTATGACTATGTTAAAACAACCTTTAAATAAAGTTTATAAATTTGAAGAAATAAGTCTTTTAGTTCTTGAAACTTTTAAGGATTCATTTAATGAAGAATATGAAATGTTACCAAGTTTATCAATTGAAAAATTAAAAGAATATTTAGATGGATTTGATAGAATTGGAATAATTTCTAAAATAATAAATCAAATGCTTTATCCTAATAAAACTATAATAGGAGAAGATATACTTTTATCATTTGATCCAATTAATTATGTTATTGCAAAATGGATTATATATTTGGTACAAGATTTAACAAATAAATAGGGGGATATATGAGTAAAGTCGCAAAATTTTATAAAGTTAGTGAAGAAAGATTTATAAAAGATTGGTTAGATAATTTTAGTGATAGTGAAAATGAAGCTAAAAACATATATAATGATATTAAATTACCTAAAAGAGCTACTGTAGGTTCTGCAGGATATGATTTTTATACACCTATATCATTTAGTTTAAAACCAAATGAACAAATAAAAATACCTACTGGTATTAGAGTAAAGATGAAAAAAGATTGGGTGCTTTGTATTTTTCCTAGAAGTAGTTGGGGATTTAAATATAGATTGCAGATAGATAATACAGTAGGAATTATAGACAGTGATTATTATTATTCAAATAATGAAGGACATATTTTTATTAAAATTACAAATGATACTAAAGAAAATAAGGTTTTTGATATTGATAAGGGTATGGGATTAGCTCAAGGTATATTCTTACAATATGGAATAGTTGAAGATGATGATGTAGTAGAAATTAGAAATGGTGGTTTTGGAAGTACAAATGAATGAATATATTAAAAATATGATAGAAAAATATAGATTAGAAGGACATAGTGTTCCTGATATGTCTTTAATTAAGACTCCTAAACAAATAGAAAAGATTAAAGCAGCATGTAAGATTAATACTGCTGTGTTGGATTATGTAGAAGCAAACATTAAAATGGGAATGAGTACTCAAGACATAGATGATTTAGTTTCTTCTTTTACAAAAGAATCAGGAGCAATATGTGCTCAATTAGGTTATCAAGGATTTCCTAAGAGTGTTTGTACCTCAGTAAATGAAGAAGTATGTCATGGTATACCAAGCAGACTTAAAAAGTTAAATGATGGAGATATTATAAATGTTGATGTTTCTACAATACTTGATGGATATTATGCGGATGCTTCAAGAATGTTTGAAATTGGTAATGTAAGTGAAGAGAGAAAAAGACTTGTAAGAGTTACTAAAGAATGCTTACAGTTAGGAATAAATGCAGCACAAGCATGGGGTAATATTGGGGATATAGGTGCTGTGATAAGTCAACATGCTAGAAAAAATGGATATAGTGTTGTGACTCAACTTGGAGGCCATGGTATTGGCTTAGAATTTCATGAAGAACCTTTTGTATCTCATGTTGGCATAAAAGGTACAGGGATGTTACTTGTTCCTGGTATGATATTTACAATAGAACCAATGATTAATGTTGGTGTAAGCGATGTTGTGCTTGATAAGTACAATGGATGGACAATTTATACAAGAGATGGAAAAGACTCTGCACAAGTTGAACATCAAATATTGATTACTGAAGAAGGACCTGAAATACTTACTTATTAGGGAGAGTTTTTATGGAGCTAAATAACAGAAAAGTAATACAAAGCTTTAGAGGAGATACTAAGGTTAAAGGAAGTGTTATTGATAAGCTTATTGATTCTTTTAAGGATGTTAATGGTGCTAAAAAGGAATCTTGGTATTTATTATTTATTTATAGAAGAAGCATTATTAATGAAATTGCGGCATTATCTGATAATGAAGATGTTTTTAAGGGTGCAAATACTGTAATTGTTGTATTTTCTAAAAAGGGTGGAGTATCTAATATAATTGATACATCTTTTGCGATTAAAAACATGATTGATGTTGCAGTTGAAAATGGATTGGATGCATATTTTAGTACTGATATTGCATCAGTATTTAATGATCCTGCATATGAAAATCTGGCTGAAGTATGTGGGGTAAAAAAAGGTTATGTTTGTATAGGTTCAGTTTCTGTTGGCTATGCTTTAGATTATAAACTTGAAGATAAATTTAGTGGTGATGTTTTCTCTATTATTTTATAATTAGAGTAGGAGATATGATAATGAAAGACAAATTGTATGTGATAGGGCATAAAAATCCTGATAGTGATTCAATATGTTCTGCTTTAGCGTATGCAGAAATGAAAAGAAGGCTTGGTGAAAATGCGATAGCATGTAGACTTGGTCCTTTAAATGAGGAAACAAAGTTTATTTTAAAGAAATTTGGGTTTGAAAATCCTTTGTTAATGAAAGATGCTAGAAGTCAATTAACAGATATTGATTTGGATGTTCCTAATTTCATTAATGAAAATGATTCAGTTAACGATGCATGGAAAGAAATTACAAAATCTAATCATAAATCACTGTGTGTAATAAATGATGATAAAAAGTTAGTAGGAGTACTTACTACTTCGAATCTTTCTTCAATTAGAATGCAAAGTAAAAAAGAAAAAGAAAAATTAATGGCGACTGCAAGTTTAGAATCAATTGCAAAGACTGTGAAAGGTACTATTGTTAATAAACCTATATCTTATAGTGATAATGGTAGAGTTTATGTAGTTACTTTAAATGAAAGTAGTGATTATGAACAAGATTTTAAAGGAAGTATTTGCATATTATCTGATGGATATGTAAAACAACGTCAAATAGTTAGTGTTGGTGCAAAGTGCTTAGTTATTACTTGTGATCAAAAAGTTGGTCCAGAAGTATTACAACTTGCAAAGGTTAAAGATTGTGGAATCATTACTACTAAATTAGATACTATGGCAGTAGCAACTGTTATACAAGAATCATTTCCAATTAAAAATGTAATGACAAAAGATGTTATATATTTTAAAGAGGATGAATATGTTGAAGATGTACTGTCTAAAATGATGCAAAGTAGAGTTAGAAGCTATCCTGTTTTAGATGCTGAAGATAATATTGTGGCTGCTGTTTCTAGATTCCATATGCAAAATTATAAGAGAAAGAGATTTGTTCTTGTAGATCATAGTTCACAAAATCAAGCAATTGATAATATTATGGATGCTTCTATTGAAGAAATAATAGATCATCATCATATTGGTGATATTCAAACAGAGAAACCAATTTATTATAGAAATATGATTTGTGGTTGTACTGCGACAATAGTTTCTATAATTTATCAAGAAAATGGTATGTTACCTGATGAAAGACATAGTGGAATTCTTTTAAGTGCTATACTTTCTGATACATTACATTTTAAATCAGCTACTACTAAAGAAATTGATATATTAACTGCAAACTGGCTTGCGAAAATTGCAGGTATTGAAGATATTAGTGCTTATGCGACAGAAATGTTAAGTGCTTCAGTTTCACTTACTGATGCTAGTCCTACTGAAATATTAAATAGAGACCTTAAGCATTATGAAATGGGCAAATATAAAATTGCAGTTGGTCAAACAAATTATGTAAATATGGCTGATGTTCAATTGATATTACCTGAATTTAAGGAAAACATGGAAAAAGAACAAGAAGATATGAAACTAGATTTACTTGTAATGGCATTTACTCATGTACTTGCTGAAGGGTCAATGCTACTTTTCTATGGACCATTATCTTATGTAATGAAAGATTTAGTTGAAGTTAAATTTGATGATAATTCTGGATATGATAAAGATATTATTTCTAGAAAACAACAATTAATTCCAAAATTATCAAATGCTATTAAAAACTTATAATATTAATTTTATATAAAAAATCCCGTTAAAATAGATATATAAATCTATGAAAACGGGGTTTTTATTTAAAAAAATTCATTGATTATACAATGGTTAAATATTTATCAAATATTATTGCAACTAATCCTATAATTATTGAAGGTGCTAGAAATACAACTATCAAAGGTAATTTATCTAATAATATCAAGCCAATAAAAGCACCTAAAGGAAGAGCAATCCATCTTAATGCATAAAATATAGCTTTATCATATTCTCCTTTAGCTAGATGCATTCCAATATCAGTTGTAGGTCCTGAAATGTGAGTTGTTCTTGAAACTTTAGTAAGACTAGTAGATGCATTCATACATCCTAATGCAAAAGGAATAAGAAATATTGTAGCATCTTTCATAAAATAAGATACTATAAGTGAAAATGATGTTACTAACAATCCAGATTTACATCCTTTTTCCATAGTTATTTTTGTGCCTATAAAAGCACCAAATATAAAAGCTAATAGTATTGTGACTAATAATGCTATTTTAGCAATATCTCCAGTAAATAATGATTCTCCAATTACAGAAGCTTTAGCGCTATGAAAACCTGTTCTATCAAATACAAATAATTTAAAAGCAATAATATCTATCCAACCTACACAAAATACTAAAATAAATGTAATAAGATTTATATGATTAAATATTTTCTTATTCACTTATACTACCTCTAAAGTTTAATTTAAAGTTTTCTTTAGCTAGTGGTTCAGTAATAAGTTTTACTGCTTTTTTTATTGCTTTTTCATATAAATCATCAAACGAATCATTATATACTAAACTATCATCATCAATATTTACAAATTCATGTCTATCATTGTTTAATACATAATCTACATTATCAAAGTCGTTATATAACATTAAAGAAGAAATTGTATGGTCTTTGCCAGAAAGAGTTTCATAATTTTGAATTGCATTATATTTAATTTTAGAGTTTGGTTTTAAGATTATAAGAGCTCTAACCATATCTCTACATGATTTTTCTATTTTTTCTTGTTCAACTGTTAAACCTAAAACATCTTTAAACAATGAAACATACATTTTAGCTAATTGTTCTCTTTCTTCTTTTGAAATTTGTATTAATTTATGAGCATCAAAAGATTTAATAGTTCTATTTTTTTTGTTTAACATATATTTATCTATAAAAGCTTCTATTCTGTAGTGAATAACTAATTCAGGTTCATCACCTAAGTTACCATATCTGCTCCTTTGAAATACTAAAGGGTGAACTTCACTATCTAAAGCATAGTGACATAAATATCCATAATAGTAATTTAATAAATTATAATTACCACTTCTTTTTACATATTCATCCATGTATTTTATAACATTATATATTTGATTGTTGTGTAAGTAATTTCCAATTTGATTTAATCTACTTGGAACACCTAGTTTATAAAAATAAAATAAGTCTGGACCTTGTGCACCTAAATAAAACATATTTTTATTGTTTATAACTATTTGTTTACCTAAAGGTAAACTATCATATATATCTTTTGCACATTCTATGTGTGTTGTCACTGCTGGCATGTTTTTCCCTCTTTTCTTAAAACAATTCTAACATACCAAGATATTAAATGTTTGTAAAAACATATTTAAATAGTAATTTCATGTTAGAATTAACAATAATAGAAAAAGAGGTAATTTATGAAAAATAAATTTACAAAGTTAGAAAAGTCTTGGATTTTTTATGATGTTGGAAATTCAGCATTTGTATTAATTATTTCTACAATAATTCCAATTTTCTTTAAAAATCTTGCAAGTAGTGATGGTGTTGCACTTTCTGATTCAACTGCTTATTGGAGCTATACACTATCTTTTGCGACTTTGGTGGTTGGAATACTTGGACCTACTTTGGGAAGACTTGCGGATGGAAAAGATAAAAAGAAAAAATATTTTACGTTTTTCTTAATTATGGGTGTTATTGGATGTGCATTATTAGGTTTTATACAGACTTGGCAATTATTTTTACTTGTGTTTTTAATTGGTAGAATTGGATTTTCAGGTAGTCTTGTGTTTTATGATGCAATGCTGGTTGATGTTACTACTGATGAAAACAGTGATGAAGTTTCTTCTGCAGGATATGCATGGGGTTATATTGGAAGTGTAATTCCATTTGTTGCTTGTTTATTAATAATTATGAATAGTGATAAATTAGGTTTATCTGGTTCAATGGTTGGGATAATTTCTTTTTCAATTATTGCAATATGGTGGTTTGTATGTACTATACCTTTATTAAGAGATTATAAACAAATCTACTATAATGAAGAAAAAAAGGGTAAAAGTTTTTCAGATATTATTGAAGGTTTAAAAGAAACTGCCATAAAAGCAAAAGAAAATAAACCAATGTGGATGTTTATGCTTGCTTATTTCTTCTATATTGATGGAGTTTATACAATAATTGAACTTGCGACTTCTTATGGTAAGGATGTTGGTATTGGGGATACTGATTTATTACTGGCTTTATTATTAACTCAGATAGTTGCATTCCCATTTGCATTAATATTTGGGAAGTTATCTAAGAAATTTAAGACTAGAAAACTTATTGAAGTTTGTGTTTTTGGATATATATTAATAGTTTTATTTGCTTTACAGTTAGATAAAGCGTGGGAGTTTTGGTTATTAGCTGTTTGTGTTGCAATGTTTCAAGGAGGAATACAAGCATTATCAAGAAGTTACTTTTCAAGACTTGTACCTAAAGAAAATTCAAATGAATTCTTTGGTATATTTGATATTTTTGGAAAAGGAGCTGCTTTTACAGGAACACTTTTAGTTGGTGTTTTAACACAAATTACAGGACATAGTAAAATTGGAGTTGCGGCTTTATTAATATTATTAGTAGTTGGCTTAATTATTTTAATTAAAGTTCCTAAAAATAGTGCTGACATTTAAGAGATTGATTAATATCATCTCTTTTTTAAAAGATAAAGTATTATAATAGTAAGTAGATATATTAGGAGGTTATTATGAAATTACTTATTGATGATGCAAATTTAGATTATATTAAGAAAATATGTGAGTTTTATCCAATTGATGGAGTTACTACAAATCCTTCAATACTAGCAAAAACAAAAGAAGATCCTTATGTAGTATTAAAAAAGATTAGAGAGTTTATAGGGCCTGATAAACAACTTCATGTTCAAGTTATCGCAACAGATGCTGAAACTATGTTTAAAGAAGGTAAAAGAATTACTGAAGAATTAGGTGAAAATACTTATATTAAAATTCCTGCAAATCCAGAAGGTTTTAAAGCAATGAGACTTTGTAAAGAAGCTGGTTTAAAAGTAATGGGTACTGCAATTTATTCAAAGATGCAAGCTTATTTATCTGCTAAATCAGGAGCTGATTATATTGCACCATATGTAAATAGAATTGATAATTTAGGATATGATGGTGTAGAAACAGTAAAAGGTATGCAAGATTTATTTGAAAATAATGGATATAGTACACAAGTATTAGCTGCTAGTTTTAAAAATAGTAACCAAGTATTACAACTTTGTGAATATGGAATAGGGGCAGCTACAGTAGCTTGTGATATTATTGAAAAATTTGTAGATGATAATAATGTTTCTAAAGCAATAGATGCATTTACAAAAGATTTTGAAGGTCTTGTAGGTAAAGGCAAGGATATGTCTAACATTTAAAAAACTTTAAATTTATTATAGTTTAGTGAGTAAAAAAGTTATCAATATGTTTTATTCACAAAATGAATAATTTTTAAGGATGTACAAAAAAATATATAAAGCATTCATTAAACAAAAATAAAAATATGTTTAAAAATAGATTAAAAGATAATACAATTTAGCACTCACCTTGACAGATTGATAAAAAGGATTATAATATATTTAGCAATCAAACAAGCAGAGTGCTAAATTTTTTTAAGGAGGTATATAATGTTAAAACCATTAAGAGACAACGTAGTTATTGAAAAATCAAAAGAAGAAGTTAAAACCGCTAGTGGTATTGTTTTAAGTGATAAACCAAAGGATGAGCCAAGTATTGGTATTGTATTAGAGGTTGGTCCTGGTAAAGAGGTAGACGGTAAACTAGTTTCTATGAATATTGAAAAAGGTCAAAAAGTTGTTTATAAAAGATATGGTGGTACTGAAGTTAAATTAGATGAAAAAGAGTACCTAATTATATCTGTTGATGATATTTTAGCAATTATTGAGTAGGAGGAAGTTATGAGTAAAGAAATTTTATATTCAAAAGATGCAAGAGTATCAATGATTGAAGGTGTAGATAAACTTGCAAATGCAGTAAAAGTTACTTTAGGTCCAAAAGGACGCAATGTTGTATTAGATAAAGGATATGGTTCACCACTTATTACTAATGATGGTGTAACTATCGCAAAAGAAATAGAGTTAGAAAATTCATTTGAAAATATGGGTGCTAAACTTGTTTATGAAGTTGCAAACAATACAAATGATACTGCAGGAGATGGTACTACAACAGCTACATTATTAGCTCAAAGCATGATTCATGCAGGAATTAGAGCGGTTGATAAAGGTGCTAATCCAGTATTATTAAGAGAAGGTATTGAAATAGCAAGTAAGGCAGTTTCTAGTGAATTATTAAATATGTCTAAGAAAATTGATACAAATAAAGACATTGAAAATATAGCTACAATTTCTTCTGGTAGTGAAGAAATTGGTAAGTTTATAGCTGAAGCTATGGAAAAAGTTGGTAAGGATGGAGTTATTAATGTTGATGAATCAAAAGGGTTTGATACATCATTAGAAATGACAGAAGGCTTACAATATGATAAAGGTTATGTTTCTCCATATATGGTAACTGATAGAGATAAAATGGAAGTTGTAATGGAAAATCCATTGATATTAGTTACAGATCAAAAGATTAATACAATTCAAGAAATATTACCTATATTAGAAAAAATCGTTCAATCAAATAGACCATTATTATTAATTGCGGATGATTTTGAAAATGAAGTTATTTCTACAATTATTGTAAATAAATTAAGAGGAACATTTAATGTTGTAGCTACTAAATCTCCAGGATTTGGTGATAGTGGTAAAGAGTCATTAAGTGATATTGCAGTAATGACTGGTGCTACATTCTATACTGGTGATTTAAATATGAACTTATCAGATTTAGATATGCCTGATTTAGGAAGTGCTAAGAAAGTTGTAGTAAGTAAAGATAAGACTACAATAATTGATGGTGCTGGAAGTAAAGAAGCGATGGAAACTAGAGTAGCAGAAATCAAAAACTTAAGAGATGGTGCTACTAATGATTATGATAAGAAAAAATATGCGGAAAGACTTGCAAAGTTAACTAATGGTGTTGCATTGATTAAAGTTGGTGCTACAACAGAAGTTGAACTTGAAGAAAAGAAATTAAGAATTGAAGATGCACTAAATGCGACAAAAGCAGCAATTGCTGAAGGTATTGTTGCAGGTGGTGGTGCAGCACTTATTGAAGTTTCTAAGAATATCAAAAAAGATGTTAAGAGTGATATCGTTGATGTTCAAAGAGGAATTAATGTTGTATTTGATGCAATATTAAAACCAACTTATCAAATAGCTGAAAATGCTGGATTTGATGGTAATGAAATTGTAGATAAGCAATTTGTAGTAGAAAGTGGAATGGGATTTGATGCTAAAGAAGGTGTTTGGGTAAACATGTTTGAAAAAGGTATCGTAGATCCTACTAAAGTTACAAGGTCTGCATTATTAAATGCTGCTAGTATTTCTGGATTATTTATTACTACAGAAGCTGCAGTAGCTGAAATAAAAGAAAAAGAGGCAATGCCAATGATGCCTCAAGGTATGTATTAATATAAAAACAAGCGAGAAAATTTCTCGCTTTTTAAATACTTTTATATATTTCTTTCATTTTTTTAGCTAATCCATAAGTTTTATCTACAGATAAACTACACATTGCTACTCTTATTCCTTTATTTACACATACTGTATAAATATGATTATCCATTAGTTTTTGATGATACTTATCTCTTATTTCATTACTTGGCATATTTAATGTCACAAAGAAACCTTCCATATATGGATAATGACTTAAGTTTACTTCTTTTGCTTCTTCTATGAAAATAGAAGATCTTTTTTTAATTAAATCGATATAATGTTGTTTTTCTTTTAAGAAGTTTTCTTTATTTTCACTTACAACCCATGTAAAGTTTTCCATTGCTGCATTAGGAATATTACTCCAAGTTGCTCTAGCACCTTTTTCAAAAACAATTCTTACTTGATCTACTGATTCTTGTTTTGTTGCTAAAGGAATAGCGGCTCCACATCTTAATCCATAAGATGTTAATGATTTAGAAATACTAAATGCTAATATAACCATTAAACCATCACTTATATTATTAAATAGTTCTAAATATTTTCTTGAATTATCTAAATCATAAGAATAATCAATATAAGCAACATCATTTAAAATTACACAAGGTATTTCTTTTGATACTTCATTTAAGAAGTTTATAATTTCTATCCATTCTTCTTTACTCATTGTATATCCTGTAGGATTATGACAAGGATCATTTATTACTACTAGGATTTTATCTTGTGTTTTAGCTACATCTAATATTGTTTCTTTAAATGAGTTAATATTAAATTTATTATTATCAAACATACTATATGTTACTGACTTAAGATTGTTTTGAGATGCCATCAATTTATAACTACCCCAAGCAATATCTGGAATAATAACAGTTTGATTTTCTTCTAAAATAGATTGAAATGTTAATGCAACAGCACCGCTTCCACCAGGAGTAGCTATTACTTCATATTTTAAATTAGAGTTAATATTATCAAATAACCAAGAATATACTTCTTTTCTAAATCCTTCATTTCCAATAAAACTACTTGCATAAGCAGCCTTAACTGCATGAGGAATTTTATCATAGTTATCAAAAACACTTTCAAAAGCTACTAATTTTCCATCTTCTCCATATAAGGCTCCAATTGTCGCATCAACAACATTTTCTGGACCGTTTTTTTCTTTATCTTCTTTTGCAAGTTGTACAACCGCAAATACTGTATCTACTATAGGTATTAAGTCAGCACTTTTTCTAGTAAAAGTCATATTGTTTGTCTCCTTTATATATAATTGAATTCTAAACTTGAAAGTTAAATAAATCAAGAAACACTAGCATTCATGTTATTATTGGTTTAAACTTGAATATTAAATGGAGGTATATTAATGTCAAAATTTATGGATGATTATGGTAAACCACTTATTACTTTAGCAATATCGGGTATTATATATGCACTTATATCAATGCTTGTACCAGCTAGTCAAAGTGATGTTGTACTTACATTTTTTAGAGCTTGTATATGTTTTGTATTTGGTATTAATTTATATCAATATAGAAGAACTAAAACATGGGTAAAGAAACTCATTGTTTCATTTATCTTTATGTTTTTAATGCTTATTGATATGGGTTATGATATATTTCCTCAATTAATAAACATATTAAATATATTAAAGATTAAAGGTTTCTTATTAAATTTAATATATGTATTTCTTGGTTGGACTTTTTTCAATTAAATAAGATTGATCCAATTCTAACCATTGTGGTATTTTCTTCTATAGCTAATTTATAGTCATCAGACATTCCCATAGATAAAGTATCTAAAGTATTGTATTTAAGCTTAAGTGAGTCAAATAACTCTCTTCCTTGTTTAAATACTTTTTTTATTTCTTCTTTGTCATCAACATTAGGACCCATTAACATTATTCCTTTAATGTTTATGTTAGTAAGTTCTTCACACTGTTTAAAAAAATCAAATGCATCTTCATAAGATAAACCTGTTTTTGTTTCTTCTTGTGAAAGGTTAAATTGAATTAATACATTTACAACTTTATCTATCCTTTTAGCTTCTTTATTAATAAATTTTGCAAGTCTTAGACTATCTACAGATTGTATACAATCTACATAAGGTAAAATACTTCTTACTTTATTAGTTTGAAGTCTTCCTATAAAATGCCATTTTATATCATTAGGTAAATCAACTTTTGTAAGTAGTTCTTGTGCTCTATTTTCTCCAAAAATTCTTTCGTTTAAATTATAATAATGCATTATTTCTTCTTTACTTCTATTTTTTGTAACAATGCATAAATCAATATTTTTTAAATCTTTTTTTATTTCTTTATATTTATTCATAATATCCCTTTCCTTACTATATGATATACTAAAATTGAGGTAAAAAGGATGAAAATTGATTTACATGTACATTCAAATCATAGTTTCGATAGTACACAATCAGTTGATGAAATAATTGATTTAGCCTTAGAAAATGATATAAAGGTAATATCAATAACTGATCATAATGAATATCTTGGAAGTTTAGAAGCTTTAAAAAGTGATAAGATTGATGTAATTAGTGGTATTGAAATTGATTGTTTCTTTAATGGTGATATTATTCATCTTTTAGGATATGGATTAAGTTTTGATGATAAAAAAATATTAGATTTAAAAAAACATTATGTTAATGAATTAAATAGGATTGCATATGAAAGATTAAATAAAATTGAAGAAAGATATTCTTGTAAGTTAGATATTGATAAGATAAAGTCATATTCTAATTTTGATGGATTTTCTAATGTTGAAATTGAAATAGTGCTGCTAGAAGATGTAAAACATCCAGAATTAGAAATATATCAAACAGGTAGTAAATCTAACAATCCAATTTCTCATTATTATTGGGATAATTTATCAATTGGTAAATGGGGTTATGTAGAAATGAAGTTGCCTGATTATAAAGATGTAATAAAATTGATTCATGATAATCATGGTGTTGTAGTATTAGCTCATCCAATTGTTAATTTAGGATATGATAAAAAAAGAGTTGAAAACTTAATTAAAGATGGTATTGATGGAATAGAAGTATATACAACTTATCATAATGAAAAAGATGCAAAGTTTTTTGATGATATTGTATTAGAACATGGATTAATAAAGACTTGTGGTTCTGATTTTCATGGTTCTACTAAACCTAATATAAAATTGGGTCAAACAGGACATGATGTAGATGGAGAAAGTATTATAAAAAAATTAAAGGAAAGAATATCTAGGTATTAAAAAATGAAAAAAAATATTTATAGACAATTTGGTTTATTAATTACATCAATTTTTGTTTTAATTGGTGTTTTAGGATTGTCTTTAAATTTTGTGATGAATAAACATGAAAAAGAACAGGCTATTGAAATTGTACCAACACCTTCTCCTGAAGTTAAAAACTATAGTGTTCAATTATGTATGGTAGGAGATGCTTTATTACATGGTGCTGTTTATACAGATGCTAAACAAGCAGATGGTACTTATGATTTTAGTTCTATGTTAGAAAATGTTGCACCAATATTTGGTAATTGTGATTTAGCTTATTATAATCAAGAAACAATTTTAGGTGGAACTGAACTTGGTTTATCTAGTTATCCTAGATTTAATAGTCCTTATGAATTTGGGGATAATATGGTTGATATTGGATTTAACTTAGTTTCTACCGCAAATAATCATACTTTAGATAAAGATGAACAAGGTGTTATTAATTCTTTAACCTATTGGAAAGAAAAACCAGTAGTTACTGCAGGATCTTATTTATCTTGGGAAGATAGGGATAAGGTAAATGTATATGAAAAAAATGGAATTACATATGCATTTCTTGCATATACTTATGGAACTAATGGTTTAGTAGCTCCTTTAGGAAAAGAATACTTAGTTAATGTTTATAATGAAAAGATGGTTGTTGATGATGTTAGTAAAGTAAAAGATATGGTAGATGTAGTTATTGTATCTATGCATTGGGGACAAGAATATACCTTTACTCCATCACAGGAACAAGAACATTATGCAAGATTATTAGCTGATGCTGGTGCTTCTATAATAATTGGTGCTCATCCTCATGTGATTCAACCTGTAGAATGGATTGATGATACTATTGTGTTTTATTCTTTAGGTAATTTTATTAGTGCTCAAGATACATTAAATAAAAGAATCGGTATGATAGGTGGAGTTAAAATAAATAAGACAGTTGTTAATGGTAAATCTGTAGTTGAAATAACTCAGCCTGAAGCTGATTTGATATACACATATTATGATGGTAGTATTAGAAACTTTAAACTTTATTTATTTTCTCAATTAAGTGATGATATACTTTCTAACCATGAAAGTATTTATGAAGAATATATAAAAATCATCACAGAACGTGATGATCAAATTAGAATTGGGGGGTTAGAATAATTTTATAGGAACAGGGTTATCTTTAATGAAACCCTTTTTTATTAAATATGGTAATAATAAATTAAATACTATTGTTAGAAGTATAATTTCAAAAGGTAGTAAAACAATATTTTTTATTGTAGATTGTATTAAATAATAAATATAACCTTTTGAAAATAAGATTGCACTCCATAATGATCCCATACCTATATTTACAAATATATTTACAAATAGTTTTGATAAAGCTAATTTTAATACGGTAATATTAGTATCATATAAAAACAATGCAAATATTAATGCACCAGTTGCACTACTTATGGTATAACCTATAAAAAATGGACCTGAAGGAAATAAAATAAATCCTATTAAATCAGATAATGCACCTGTAATAATAGCTACACTTGGGCCAAACATAGCTCCTTCTAAAGCGGTAATAAAAAATTTAAAATAAATTCTTAGGTTATCTCCTACAGGAATATAGATTGATCCTATTGCAATCTTTGTGGCAATTAATAATGCGATTATTGTTAGATTTTTTGTTGATTTTAATTTTTGAATAGATGTTTTAAACATAAAAACGCTCCTTTCTTCACCCTATGTGAAGAATAAAGCGTTTTAATCTCACATTATGGGTATCTTGTTGAACCGCAAGGTATACTTTTCGTCCTTTAGGCTACCCAACCTAAGGCACTTAACGCTCAACATGATTTATTTTATGATATTATCTATTAAGTAAGTAGTCAAGTAGAGGTATATTAATGTATGAATTATTAAGCACAATATTTTCTAAAGAAGATATTGTAAGATTAAAAAAAGTTAATGTAACTGGTATTATAGTTGGTGATGATTTTCATGGAACTAGATTAACCAAAGCTTTTAGTCATGATGAAATAATAGAAATAAATAAATTAGCTAAAGAAAATGGTTTAAAAGTTTATGTAAAGATGAATAGAATGTATGAAGATAAGGAGCTTGATAAAGCTTTAGATTATTTAAAATTTTTAAAGACTTTAGATGTAAATATTTTTTATAATGATTTATCTATATATGTTTTAGCAAAATCAATAAATATGGAAGATAGGTTAGTTTATGACCCTGATACAATTGTGACAAATTCATTAGATGTTAACTATCATTTATCTAAAGGGATATATGGAGTTATATTGTCTAAGGAAATAACTAAAGAAGAAATGGTTTTAATTTCTAATAATAGCAATGGTAGAGTTGGTGTTATTGTTCATGGATATTTAAATATGTCTTATTCTAAAAGAATGTTAATAAATAATTATTTTGAACATTTAAATAAAGATATTGATGTTGATGATAAAAGAAGCCTTTATTTAATTGAACAAACACGTGATGGAAAGATGCCTATTATAGAAGATAGTCAAGGTACGATGATATTTACTGAATATGTACAAGAGTCATTTGATGAAATTAAAGAGTTATATGAAAATAATGTAAGTATGTTTATAGTTGATGGAATATTTTTAGATAGTGATAAGGTAGTAGATGCAGTAAAAGGTTATAGTAATTTATTAAATGATATTGAATATGATAAAAATGAATATTATGAAAAATATAATGATTTACCTTTATCTACAGGTTATATGGAAAAGGCTACAAATTTGGTGAAGTGATGAAAAAAATTGAATTGTTAGCACCTGCGGGTGATTTAGAAAAATGTAAAACTGCAATATTATATGGAGCTGATGCAGTGTATTTAGGAGGAAAGAAATTTTCTCTTAGGTCTCGTGCAAGCAATTTTGATATTGAAGATATTAAAGAAGCTTGTGATTTTGCAAGAAGCCATAATGCAAATATTCATGTAACTGTAAATATTATTCCTCATGAATCTGATTTTGAAGGTATCAAAGAATATTTGAAAACATTAGAAGAAATTGGAGTTACAGCAATTATCGTGGCTTCTCCTGCAATTGGTCAAATTGCAAGAAAAGTAGCGAGTAAGCTTGAAATACATTTAAGTACACAATTATCTATTACAAACTATAAATCGGTAGAATATTTTGATGATATAAAACCTGATAGAGTAGTTCTTGCAAGAGAGTGTACTATGGATGAAATAAGATATATTACTAAAAATATTAATACAAATACTGAAACATTTATTCATGGAGGAATGTGTGTTAATTATTCTGGAAGATGTACTATTTCTAATGCATTAACTTTAAGAGATGCTAATAGAGGAGGATGTGCTCAAAGTTGTAGATGGAAATATCACTTATATGATGGAGAGAATAAAATAAGTGATGATGAAATACTATTTTCTATGAGTTCTAAGGATTTAATGGCTATTGATAAGGTTTATGACATGATAGAAGCTAATGTTTCTAGTTTAAAGATAGAAGGCAGAATGAAATCTAATTATTATATTGCTACTGTAGTTAAAACATATAGAAAATTAATTGATGAAATATATGAAACTAAAAAAAGACCTGATAAAGATAGAATTGAATATTATGAAAGAGAAATCGCAAAAGCTGAAAATAGATTAACAAGTAGTGGATTTTATGATGGATTACCTGATGAATCAGGGCATTTATATGGAGTTAATGGAGCTGGGGTTACTCATGATTTTATAGGTGTTATTTTAGATCAAGATGATGATTATGCTTATGTTCAAACAAGAAATTTGTATAGATTAAATGATGAATTAGAGGTTTTTGGTCCTGATATAGATAATGAAACATTTGTGGTTACTACTATCATTGATGAAAATGATGAAAATGTAGAACTTGTAAATAGACCAATGAGTGTAATGAAGATAAATATTCCTTTTAAAGTTAGTAAAGGAGATATGATTAGGAGGTTCCATGATGATAATTGAAGGAGCTCTTAGTGTTAAAGCTGCTTTATTAAACGATAAAAGGGAAGTATTTGAAGTAATTATTGATAAAAGTAAAAAAGATAGAAACACTAATTTTATTAAAAAAATAACCTTAGAAAAAGATATAAAGTTATCTTTAATGGATAGAAGTGAAATTGAAAAAATAGCTATTGGTAAAAGTCATGGAGGAATTATTGCTGAGGTTAGTAATAGAAATTACCAAACTTTAAAGTCTTGTTTTAATGAAAATCCTTTTGTGGCTATTATTGAAGGAATAGAAGATCCATTTAATTTTGGATATGCTATTAGGTCTTTATATAGTGCGGGATGCAGTGGAATTATAGTTAATGATAGAGATTGGTCTACTAGTGAGGCTACAATATTAAAATCTAGTGCAGGTGCATTTGATTTTATTAATATTTATAAAAGCGATGATTTAAAAGAAGTTATTGATTATGCAAAAAGTAATGGTTGTTTATGTTTAGCCGCAATGAGAAAAGATGCAGTTTCTTATTTTGATGTTGATTATAAGGGACCTGTATTACTTTGTGTTGGAGGAGAAATGAGAGGATTATCTAAAATAGTATTAGATAATGTAGATAAAAATATATACATACCTTATGGAAATGAGTTTAGAAATGCTTTAAATGCAAGTAGTGCTATAGCAGTAATTAGTTATGAAATATTAAGACAAAGGTTAATATAAAAAGTTGAAATATAATTCAACTTTTTTTATTACCGAAGGTAAATACCACGTGCTATGCGCGTGGTAATAGACCTTTAAGTGTTAAAAAACACCAACTTTCGATAAAATAACAATAGCCTGGCAGCTAAAGTTAAAATAAAGAAAGTTGG
>JAAYSZ010000007.1 GCA_012523895.1 Erysipelotrichaceae bacterium | reverse complement strand
TTAGACCAGTTTTTCTTGAAGCAAAAGCCATTTCTCCAAGTGAGATGCGCAAGCAACTAGAACTAGAAGAAAAAAATACTATTCTTTTTATGGGTGGAGGACTAGGACTTGGTGATATTATGCAAATAGTTGGTAAAATAGATAAAGTATTAGATAATTCACAATTACTAATTGCATGTGGTCATAATAAGGAACTATTGTATAATGCACAACAATTAGAAGTAAGTAACAAACTCATTCCATTTCCTTATACTGAGGAAATTGATAAATATATGCAAGCTTCAGACTTTATAATTACTAAACCAGGCGGATTAACTTTATCTGAATGCATGGTGTTAAATAAACCTCTAGCTTTAATTTCACCTATTCCTGGACAAGAATCAAATAACCAATTCTTTTTCCTAAATCAAGGTATTGCTATATCATTGCCAAATAATAAATACGCTGGAATTATTTTTAAGACTTTTAGTAATAATAAACTAAGATTAGAAAGTATGATACGCTTACAACAACAGCTAGGAAAACCAAATTCTACAAAAGATATTATAGAAGACCTTATTAATTTGGTAGAAGATAAATAAATTCAAGTTTTCAAAACATAACACTTTGATTAATAATCATAAAAAAAGAGCAATAACACTTTTAGATTATCTATTTGGTTATAGCTCTTTTATTTTAATAAATTATTATTTTACAAACTCTGCAGCTGCTCTACCTGCTTGTCTACCAAATGCAAGATAGAATGCAATAGCTGAACCACTACCTGGATATTCTTTATACATTACTTGTCCAGAAGCAACTTCTCCTGCAGCATATAATCCTTTAATAACTTGATCTTGATTGTTTATTACTTCACCATCAATTGTAGTTACAATACCACCAATAGATCCTGAATTACCCATAAAGAGTTTAAGTGCATAATAAGTAGGGCCCTCAATTTTTTGTAAATACTGAGCATCTTTATCAAAATCTTCATCTTTACCTTTAGCAGCTAATTCATTATAACGAGTTACAGTAGCTTCTAATTTTTCTACATCTGCTTGAATAAGTTTAGCTAGTTCTTCAATAGAGTCAGCTTTAAATGCCATTCCATTTTCTATTGAAGCTTCAACACGATCATTACCTTGGTCTGTTATTGCCCAAATTTCATTAAAACCTAAATCCATTAGTATTCTTGTTCTTGTAAAATGGAATCTTGTCTCATCCATGAAACGATCACCTTCTGGAGTAACATAGAGTCCTTTATATTCTTCACCATAACCATAAAATGTTGGGCTATTAACACCTAAGTCAATACCTGAATCATGGAATAACAATTTTGCATCAACTGCTTTAGCCATAATAATTCCATCTCCAGTATTTCCTTTATTTCCACCATGAGCCATACTTCCTAATTTAAGGAATGGATGATATTCTTTCATAAGTTCTTCGCTTCCTGCAAAACCACCAGTAGCAAGAATTACAGCTTTAGCATTAATTGTAATATCATCACCTTTTTCATTAGTTGCTTTAACTCCGACAACTACTCCATCTTCTACAATTAATTCAGTTGCTGGTGTTTGTAATAATACTTGTCCGCCTAATTCAATGATTTTTTCTGTTAGAGGTTCTGTAAATCCTACACCACCACCTGCTGGAACATCATCAAAACCAGCTGTTCTATGTCCAAAGCTTAGTTCATGAGATGAATGAAGTTTAGTAATTTCTTCTTTCATTTCAACTCCATTTTCAATCATCCAGTCAATATTTTCACCTGATGTTTTTGCGGCTAACTCAATGAATTCTTTGTCTGCTTTTCCTTCAGATACTTCATACCAGTAATCTGCAAGATCTTGAGCAGTTTCTGTTCGGTTTAGTTTTTTAGAAATACTAGATTCAGCTGCTAGGATAAGTCCTCCTGACATCATAGTGCTTCCACCAGTAACTGGCATCTTTTCTATTAAGATAACTTCAGCTCCATTTTGAATTGCTTCTAAAGCTGCTGATAAACCAGCGATACCTCCTCCAACAACAACAATTTCTGTGTCTAGTGTTATTTCTTCACCTTCACTAGATGTTGCTATCTCTTTTTCAAAATCAGATACTTTTAATCCTGCCTTTTCAATTGCCTGTTTAACTGCATCAATGATTCCATTTGACGTATTGGTTGCTCCTGTTACAACATCAACTTTAATTGAGTTGTATTCAACAATTGCTTTAGGGATATCGTTGAGTGCAGCATCAGAAATACCAGGTGTTTCATTGTGTTCTAATACTTTAACTTCTGTGATTACATCCCCTTCGAATGTTACTTCAACTTGAAGTCCTTCTGCGTGACCTTTAGTAGTTATAGAAATAACCTGTGCTTCATTTGATTTTGGTGCACCACAACCTACGACAAGAAGTAGCACCAAAAATAATGATAGAAATTTTTTCATTATTCCACCTTCCTTATATATTTGAGTATATCACTTTATTTATTGTATCTACAGCTACAACAAAAAATATATAATAAAAAAAACAACCAATATTTAAAGGTTGTTTTAGTTATTTTAATATTTTTTTATATTATTATTTCACTGCCTGTGGATAAATAATCAATACTATCTTTCATACTAGATTTTAATCTTTCATATGATTCTATCCCTGTACAATGGCATGTGTAAAACTTAGCTTTTGTATTAATTAAATATTCACCAATTCTATCAACCGTATTAAAATCCTCATGACCACTAGATTTTCTATAAAGGTGGAAACCACCTATTACATAGTCAGGCATTCTTCCTTTAAAAGTGTGAAAATGTTCAATTATATTTGTAATACCATTATGAGCACAACCTGTTACTAATAAAATCTTTCCATCTTCCTCTATCACAAGATTTTGTTCATGATTAAAATTATCATCTATCAATTGCCCATTATCCTCTTTAAGTAATCCCTGATTTGATTTTAATCGAGGTCCTTTAAAATTAACATTTGAAAATAAATAAATTTCTTTATCAATCAAATAATAATCTGAAGTAAATACAATTTGATTATTAT
>JAAYSZ010000006.1 GCA_012523895.1 Erysipelotrichaceae bacterium | reverse complement strand
GAAAAGCCACTTTGAGTGGCAGTCTGTGATAGTGCTGCAGCTGTCGGGCTTCAGTAGTCGAAGGACTATGCAGCAACAAGCCCTTATAGGGCTTTACATACCACTTGTTTTACAAGTGGTTATGATACATCATTGTATTTGCCATTGTATAACTTTGTCTTAGAGAAATTTCCATAAAGTTAATAAAGATAGAAGTATATAAAATTTGAATAAATATAAATGCTGATAATAAAGATAAAGAAATTTGTTTAATATATTTAAAATGATCTATAAAAACTAATATAAAAATATAAAATAAGACAGTTTGAGGAACCATCAGTAAACCAGTTACATCTGTACTTAAAGCATGTGGAGAAAGTATAGACATTATTGATAAACTAATTGGAAAAGTAACTATTAATATTATAAGAAGAATAGAGTTTAATTTATTTTCATATATTTTATTAATGTAAGTTTTATAAATGATAATAAATAACAAAATTACATACAAGATTAAATTGATAAAGTTTTTATAATACCAAGAATTTGTAATAAAATTATTGGTAAAATAAAAATCAAACCAATTTGTATAAGCTCTAGTAAAAAGTTCAGGCAGTATAGAAATATTGATTTCTCCCATACTTGAAAAACCTCTACTATCATGTAAAGCTACACCAAATATAAATTCTCCATTTTTTGCAATTATTAAATATAAAATGGTACCGATAATTCCATATAATAAAGACTTTATTAAAAATGGTTTTACATCTTCATTTTTTATAATCAATTGTATTAATTTCATTACTATTAAAGTTATAGCTACACCTATATAACCTTGATAAATACTAATTGAAAAAGTTAATAAAAGTATAGATATAAAAATATTTTTATTGTAATAAGCTACATATACAGAAATAACAGCTAATAAAAAAGAAGAAATATAACCTATACTTGAATAATGATAAGAAAGAGTAGTAGACATTGACATTGAAAACATTAATAAAAGATTAACTAGTAAATAGTTTATTTTTTCTTTTATATCAAATAAGCTACATATTATACCCCCAACAATAATCAACAAAAAAATATTCACTGGAATTGATATTGTAGAAGATGAATAACTACCAAACAGTCTTCCAATAAAACTTAAACCATATCTTCCTAAAGCATTTTCCCAAAAATAATTAGTTTTAAAAGTTTCACTATTCCAATATCCATCTCCATTTGTTAAGTGAAGTATCATACTTGGTAGATATATAGTTATTCCAACAATAAAAGAAGTTATACATATTGTATAATTATCAATAAAATAATTTTTAAGTTTATTAATCATATAAAAATTATAAATTAAAAGAAGACATATTACAAAATAATCGTTGTAATATGATAATATTATTTATATTACATGAAAGGAGATCAAAGATGTTTTGGATGTTTGTGATGGCATTTGTTATTATCTTTATTTCTTTTTTATGTGGTTTTTTAACATCTGAGTTAATTGATTTTAAAAATGACAACCATCATTTTGTGACTCCTTTAGGTTTTACAATACTAATAGGAATATTACAAATTCTTTATTATCCAATACAAATTTATAATTTACCTACCAAATATATTTATATGGTAACTATTGGGTTGTTTTTAACAATAATATTTTTATCATTAATAAAAATAAAAAGATTAATTATATATTTAAAAGATTATTTTAAATTATATAAAGAAATAATTTTTGGGTTAGTAATGTTTACTGTCCTTGTATCAATTTATTATTATGTAAAATTTCCAACTAGAACAGATGATTTATATTTTTATATTCCTTATATAATCAATAAAGCAAATGTAGAAAATTTAACTGCTGTTGTATATGGGCAATATGACTTTCAAGGTTTTTATGATTTTATTGCTATGTGGATATGGGTATATAGAAAATTAGTAGAAATAGGTTTAGCAAAAGAAATACTTCCTGTAGCTATTGTTTCATGGGTTATATCAATTGTGTTATTTTGGATACTAGCTTTTATAATTGTAGAAACGATGAATTATGTAAAAGAAAGAGTAAGTAGATCTTGGATTAGTTGGTTTGTAGCTATAACTATATTTATTTATACATTAGGTGCTTATTGGTATTTACAAACTCCTTATATAGGTAATTCATTTAGAAGAATATCAATAGTAATTATATTTTTTATAATATCATCAATGTTAGAAAAGTTTACTTGGAGAAAGTTTATAGTATTAGAATTATCTTTTATTTCTATTATTGCTCAAACATCAACTGGTTTTTTCTTTGTGGCTTTTATTTTATATGCATTAATGTTTTATTATGCATCTAAAAACGAAAGTGGTTATTTAAATAAAATTGTTTTATTAAGTACTTGGCCAATGCTTTTTGCAGCTCTTTATGTAATACATGTAAGAATTCTTGTGAATCCTTTATATGGAACTTATGCGCTTTTAGTATTATTCAAATTAGATAAAAAAATCGAAAAAATTATAAATAAAACATGGAAAATATTAATGATAGTTATTCCTTTGTTTTTTGGAATATGGACTAGACTTCCATTATTTAATATGCCAACATTTAACATTTCATATTTTGATATCACTCCTAATTTCTTTGATAGACATGCATATGAAGGAATTGAAAATTTATTTTTATTTGAATTTGATACAATACCACATATTATTACAAGTATTTTCTGTGTTTTTGTATGGTTTACAATAATTTATTATTTAATTAATCATATAAAAAAAGAAAGACCTAAAGATTATCTTGCTTTTCATATAATTACAATTCTTCTTACGTTCTTCAATCCTTGGGTAATTACATTTGTAATGAGTTATATGACAAATGTTGTATATTTTAGAATTTATGATTTATTCTTTAATATTCTTACTATTACATTATTTTTAACGTATTTATTGGATAATTTAAATAACAAACAAGCAATTTTAACCTCCATTGTAATTTTTATTTTGTTTGCTCACAAGGTTGAAAGAAATCAAACTTGGATGTTTATGGGATTTAATGATGATGACTATAACCCTTTATATCATACAAATAATTTAGAAATAGAAGTTTTAGATAGGTTTAAAAAAGAATTTCTTCTTGATAAAGAAGAAACTACAATAATTGCATCACAAATTTATTCGGTAGAATCATTTACTGATGCTAATATTAAAAATGTAAAAAATAATCTTTATACCTATGGTGATGAAAAGTCAAATGAAGCAGAGTTTCAAAGAGTGTTTTATAGGTATGAACCTGGTCTTGAAAAAATAGAAGGAGATTATATAAACGCTTGTGAGCTTGCCCAAGAGAAAAATGTTGAATATGTAATTTTAGATGCACAATACAATATGGAACTTGAAAATGGTATTGGATATTGTGGTGATAAAGTATTAGAAATAGGACCTTATAGAGTATTTGAAATGCATTATGATTGGTTAGAATGGTCTAAGGGTAATTAATATGGGATTATTATTACCTTTAATCTATACAATTTTATATTTGGTATTAACTTCAATAATTTTTAAAGATAAAAAGGTTATTACTTTATTACCTGTATCAATAATTATTTCGATTTTAGTTGTATACATTTTTAGCTTATTTACTAAGATAAGCATAGCTTTTTATATAAGCATTTTTATTGGAATAATATCTTTGATATATTGTTTTATAAAAAAAGATAAAGACTTATTAAAAAGATGGATGGATAAAGATAATATATGGATTATTATTATTTATTTTTTAGTTGTTTTAATAAGTTTTAATAAAGGTTTCCATGGGTGGGATGATTATTCTCATTGGGGAATAATGGTAAAAGAATCTTTAAGATTAGATACATTTTATAGTGTTAAAGAATCAATACTTTCTATTCATAAGGATTATCCACCATTAGCAACTCTTTATGAAATAATGTGGGTAAAAATAATTGGAAGCTATTCAGAAAGCTATTTAATAAGAGCAACCACATTTTTAGGAATATCCTTTTTAACACCAGTTTTTGATAATAAAAAAAATTATTTGAAATTAGCTATTATATTTGTTACAACTTGTATATTTAAAGATTTATCATTTCTTTTTTATCAAACTATATATACAGATGTATTACTTAGTTTAGCAATTTCTTATTCTTTATATCAAACGTTTAAGAAAACATTTGATATTAGTGATCTTATTATTTTAGCTTTATCTTTATCATTTCTAGTTTTAATTAAACAAGTTGGATTTGTATTTTATATTCTTTGTTTATTTTCTTTATTGATAAACGTTATATTTAATAAAATTAAAATTAATAAAAACTTTATTATATTACTTTTACCAATTATTTTTTATAAATCATGGGACATTTATATTTCAATGTTTGAAATGCCAATCCAATTTAGTGTTGATTTAAAAAGTTTATTTAATTTTGTAAGAATATTACTATTTAAAGAAGGTGAAAGTTATCAATATATTGCTGGTATTAATTATTTAAATGCAATATTTACAAAAGGAATATTTTTAAATTTAAGTTATGTATTTTGGGTAATTGTGTTTACTTTGATATTAGGATATATAAGTAAAAAAGATAAATTTAATAAAGGTATTATTTATTTTTTAGGAGCAGTAGGATATTCATATTTAATGTTGATATTATATATGTACAGTTTTGGACCATATGAAGGGCCAAATCTTGCATCATTTGATAGATATCTAAATACTTATTTGTATGTTGGAGTTATTTTAATAATGTATGATGCTTGTATAAATAGTATTAAAATTCAATTAATTTATCTTATTTTAGGAATACTTATTTCCAACGTTAACTTAATTAATTTAAAACCAGCATTTATTTATGAATCATGGGGTAATTATTTACATGAAGATTACAATAAAATACTAAAACACATAGATAAAGATAGAAGTTTATATATAGTAGTAGAAAATGATAATGGAATTGTAAGAGAAATGATGAGCTATTATTTAAATCCGATATATGTACATGGAGGAAATATAGAAGGTATTACATTAGATGAGTTTAAAAGTAGTATACTTAGTAGTGGATATTTATATGTGTTAAGAAGTAATGATTATATATATGAAAATTATTTGTATCCAGCACTTAAAATTGATTATATTGAAAATGGGACACTATTTAAAATTGAAGGTAATTTTGAAGAAATAGTAGCGACTAAGGTGGAATAACATGAAAAATTATAAAAAACATTTAATAGTTTTAGGAATATTAACGCTTTTAACTTTAATAGTCTTTTCACCATATCTTTTAGATATAAAACCATTTTTATTCGGAGCTGATCAGCAACTTCAATATAGTTACTTTTATGAAGAATGGAAAAGACTTCTTATAAATTTCATAGAGACAAAAACGTTTCCTTTTTATTCATTTAATACATATTTAGGTAATAATTTTTATGCATCAAAGCTTTATTATGTAACAGGTGATATTTTTATGCCTTTTATTATGCTTTTTAAGGATGTAGAGATTGCTTTAATGTGGGTTACATTAATACTTGTTATATTATCCGGATTTAATTTTTCTTTGTTTTTAAGAACATTTGGATTAAAAAGAGAAAAAGCAATAATAGTAGGTTCTATAATATATGCATTCAGTGGAATAGCATCTATCTATATAGGACAATATATGTTTCATAGATTCTATTGTTTTTTGCCATTGGCTTTTATGGGGATTGAAAATTATTTAATAAAAGGAAAATTAACATTTTTTGCGATTAGTATTACAATTCTTGCATTACAAAATTATTATTTTTTATTTCCTACTTCTTTAATGATGGTACTTTATTATTTCTTTACTAACTATTATCATGGAAGACCTTTTAAAGTTTTAAAAATATTAAAATCATCAATACCATTAATAATTGCTTATTTAATAGGTATTTTACTTGCAGGAATATTATTTGTTCCTGGAATATTATATATCTTACAAAATGAAAGAGTAGGTTCTTCTTCATTTACACTTTTTTATAATATTAGAGTTTATTTAGGATTTTTATTTCATTATATTAGTGCACCAATTACTTTATTTTCTAGATATGGTTATTTGTTTTATGCGGATACAAATGGGCATTTATCTTGGTATTCAATATATACAGGAGCAATAACTGCACCTATAATATTTTCATTAATTAATAAAGAAATAAAGAATCATAAAGATAAGGCGATAAAAATATTTTATCTAACAGTGGTAATATGTACATTAACACCTTTTATTAGTTCAATTTTTCATGGATTTAGTGGAAGTTCTATGAGATGGATGTTTTTAGTTACTTTTATTAATGCATTAATTGTATCTATATACTTAGAGAATTTTGAAAAGAAAGCTAATGAAATATTAAAAGGATCGCTTAATTATTTAATGGTTTTTATAATATCATTTATTTTCTTATTTTTATTTAAAATTGTAGATAATCATAGAGAACATATTATTGTATTAATAGTTTCATTTATAATCTTTTGTATGTATATATATTTAATTAAAACTAAAAAATATAAATATGTTTATATATGTACAGTAATTGAAGTATGTATAATGATGCCTTTATGTTTAGTAGTATTAAGTTCAACTAGTTATAAATATAATCCAACTTTAGATAAGGAAACTATAAGTTATTATAATTATATTGATGATGATATTTTTTATAGGATGTATGTAAATCCTAAAGAATTACTTCCTACAAGTGATATGAACCTTAATCAATCAATTAAGATGAACTTTTATACAACAACAACTTATGATAGTACTATGGAACCTCAATTAAAAAAATTTAATGAATTAAATGGATTTAATTGGCATATTATTAATGTTAATGATATGGAAGCTTTAAGAATGCTTGGAGTTAAATATTATATTGTTAGTGATGAAAGTATGCTTCCAAAAGGTTATGAGTGGACATATTATAATAATATTAATCATTTAATGATGTTTAAATTAGAAAACTATAGGCCAATAGGCTTTACTTATAGTAAATTTAAAAAAGATTTAAATCTTGAATATAATATTGAAGATACAATTGTTAGTCATGATTTAGATTGGAATAATGAATTATTAGTTGAAGAAGATTTATATGAATTAGTACAAGATATTGAACCTAGTGGATCAATAGATTTTGAACTTTTAGAATTTTATAATGACAATCATTTATATGGACATATTAAAAATGATGTTAAACAAGTTTTATATTTTTCAATTCCTTATACTAAAGGATGGAGAGTATATGATAATGAAATTATGGTTGATACATATAAGGTCCAAGGAGGCTTTATTGGGATATTGTTAGAACCAGGTGATCATTATATAACCTTACAATTTAGTCCTCCAGGATTTAAATATGGAGCTTATAGTACTATTATTGGGGCACTAGGGGTTATAGTTTTATTTGTTCTTGATTTGAAAACAAAAGAAAGGTCAGTAGAAATTGATTAAAAAAAAGATAATTGATATTTCAATAATGATTATTTTTTGTTTGTTTGTAACAGCAATTTTTATGATACCTACAATGGATGGGATGTTAAGAATAGGTGCAGACACAACATTTCATGTAAATAGAATAATAGGTTTAGCTAATGCAATTGAAAATAATGATTTTTTTCCTAAAATACTGTTTAATCAAAATTATGATTTTGGATATGGAAGCCCTATGTTTTATTCCATTTTTTATTTATATCCATTTGCATTTCTTTATAATACAGGTAAAACACCATATGAAATATATTGTGTTACTATATTTGCGATTACGTTTTTCTCAGCTTTATCTATGTATAAATGTGCAACTCTTTTTTATCATAAAAAAAGATCGATATATATTTATTTAACTGTATTTATATATATAATTAATCTTTATGTTTTATCTAATATTTATAAAAGAGGTGCAATTGGTGAAGGTTTTGCATTTATTTTTGTACCTATTGTAATATATGCAATGTATAAAATAGTTTATGTAGATAAAAGAAGTTGGGTATTACTAGCACTTTCTTTTTCTGGATTATTATTAGCACATAATATTACTTTTATATTAATGTGTATTGTTTTTGGCTTACTTTTAATAATTGAATATAAAAGAGTTTTAAAAGATAAAGGATTAATAATTTTTATTTCAATAGCTGTAGTTGTCGCAATACTTTTAACAAGCTTTTTTACTTTAATGATGTTTGAACAATTAAGTGGAGGTTTATATAGAATAAGTTATTACTTTAATAGTGATACTCTTATTGGAATTAATTTAAAAGAATTATTTAATTTTAAAAATGGAGATGGAGTATATTTAAATAATAATTTAGGACCAATATTAATGTTACTTCCATGGTTTACATATTTTACTGATAAAAGTAAGAATAAGAAGTTTATGGTTTTATTAGTTACCTGTGGATATATTATGGTTTATATGACAACTATATATTTTCCTTGGGATTTATTTAAATTTATGACTTTTTTACAATTTCCTACAAGACTATTAACTCCTGCATGTGCTTTTATGTCACTTGGAGTTGGGTATGGATTATCTAATATATCTTTAAAGAAAAAGATAAAAAAACCTTTGGTTAATACAATACTTATAACAACTGTAATTGTAAGTTTATTTAATTTATATGGAATTATAAGTGAATGGGGCAATTTTACAAATATTACAACTGAAAAAGAACTGAGTGATGTAAGCATGGTAGTTACTGATAAAAACCCTTGGTATAACATAATGGAAGTATCAAGTCCTGATTATATATTTTATGAATCAGATATTCATTTTAAAAATTATGGAAGAATAATAAAAACTAATAATGAAGAAAATGATAGAACAGGATTTGATGAAAGAGAATATAATAAACTAGTTTTTACTATTGGTGAAGTAAAAGAAGATGCTTATTATATATTACCAATTTCTTACTATAAAGGTTATGTGATAGATGAATATGAAATAGATCAATATGAAAAGGAAACCTTTATAAAACAGATAATATCTTATCCAGATGAAAAAACTGGATTAGTTAGGTTTGATGTAGATCCATACAATGGAGGAAAATTATTAAAGTTTGAAGCATATTATAAAGAAACTAATATGCAATTTATAGGAAGATTAATATCTTCTATAACATTAATAGTAGTGATATTTTATATTATTTTTATCTTTATCTTAAAGTTGTATTTTAAGTATTTTTATAAAGAAAAAGTTAAAGCTTAGATTTGTTAAAGAGATATGGATATGCTAGTATTTATACATAAATAAAAGGATATGAAAAAGAAAACTATAGGGATATACATCTTATTTTTTTTAATCTTATTTGGTTGTTTTAAACTAAATCCTTTTAAGGTTTACAATAATGAAAGAACAATGGAACAAATATTTGCTAATAGTCCTGAAGCATGGAGCAATGATTCAGAATCTTATGTTATTGGCAGTTTAATAGAGTCAATGAAATTTGGAATGAGCTCAGGTGTTGGAAGATTATCAAGATTACATGATGAAAATGCTGAGCATTGGTTTTATAATGTACAAATTACTTATAAAGCATTTGAAGAAGATAATTTAGATCTTGCTAATGATTTTGAATTATATTATTCTCAACTTGGTGGACAAGGTGTTTTATTTAGATTTATAAATAAAGCTTTAATGTTTTTTGATGGAACTACAAGATTAAGTATTATGAGAAATATAAATGTTATCTTAATTTCTTTAGTATTAAGTATTATTGCTATTTATATAATGAAAATAACTAATCTTACTACAGCCATCTTTTTTTTAATAGGAATATTAATAAATCAATGGCTTCCAATATCAGTGACTAATCTTTATTGGGTTTCTTGGAGTTGGTTTTTACCTATGGCTTTAGCATCAATTTATTGTTTAAAAGAAAAACCAAGTAAGAAAACAACTATCTTATTTTATATATTAATATTTTTATCAGTTGTATTTAAGTGTTCAAGTGGATATGAGTTTATAAGTACTGTACTTGTCGCAATGATTATTCCTTTTGTATATAAAGAACTTAATAATTTTAAAAGTATTATAGCTTCAATAAAGAATTTAATCATTCCTACAATTATTGGAATATTTGGGTTTTTATTTACTTTTATATTACACATACTTAGATATATGCTAGGTGGCTGGGATTTAAAAGATTCAATTGAATTTTTAAAGATAATAATTATTAAAAGAACAAATGGTTCTTTAATTCCTTTAGGAATAAATGTGGAAGCATGGGAAATGGCACTTAGTGAGCCTTATTTATCATTATTTAGAAGATATTTTAATGCGTCTTCATTAAATATAGTTGTAGGTGATAATATTTATGAAATAAGATTTTGGATGATATTTTTATTAATAATTACTTTTGGTTTAATCTTAGGTTATTTTATAAAAAATAATAAAATAGAAGATAAAAATCAAGCTATAAATTATATTACTATTACTTTATTAGGTGCATTGGCACCATTTTCATGGTATATTCTAGCAAGAGGTCATGCGGCAGCGCATTTACTATTGGACCCAATAATTTTATATGTTCCATTTATTCCAATGGGGTTTGGTTTAATTGGATATACAATAAGTGAAGGAGTAAAAAAATGGAATATGACAAAATAATAATAGGTTGTGGATTATACGGAATGTATGCGGCATTATTTTGTGCTAAAAATAATGAAAACATATTAGTTTTAGAAGCGGAAAAAGAACCATTAATCAGAGCTACTCTTGCAAATCAGGCTAGAGTTCATATGGGATATCATTATCCAAGATCTTTAGAAACTGCTGTTAAATCAAAAGGTTATTTTGATAGATTTAATAAAGATTTTGATTATTGTATAAATAGTAAATTTAAAAAAGTATATGCGACCAGTTCTATTTATAGTTGGACTAATAAGGAACAATTTATTAAATTTTGTAAAGATGCAGATATTTATTGTGAAGTAGAAGATGTTAATAATTACTTTAATGAAGGATTATGTGATGGAGCATATGACACTGTAGAATATGCTTATGATGCGGAAATATTAAAAAACAAATTGGTAGAGGACGCTAAAAAATATAAAAATATAAATATTAAATATAATACATATGTAACTAGTATAAAAAGAGATGAAGGATACTATGTAATTAATGATAAATATAAAAGCAAGTTTGTATTAAATGCGACTTATGCAAGTGTAAATCAAATACAACATATGGCAGGTTTTGAGCCTTTTCCAATTAAATATGAACTATGTGAAATAATACTTTGTAAAGTAAGTGATAATTTAAAAAATATTGGAATAACTGTAATGGATGGACCTTTCTTTTCAATAATGCCTTTTGGAGAAACAGGACTTCATTCTCTAACCTCTGTTACATTTACTCCTCATACTACAAGTTATGATAAACTTCCAACATTTAGTTGCCAAAGTAAAAGTGATGGATATTGTAGTCCAGAACTTTTAGGTGATTGTAATCAATGTAAGGTTAGACCTGAAAGTGCTTGGCCTTATATGTCAACTCTAGCAAGGAAGTATTTAAAACCTGAATATAAATTTGAATATGCGGGCAGTTTATTTAGTATGAAACCAATCTTAAAAGCTTCAGAAATAGATGATTCACGTCCTACAGTAATAAAAAAATTAAGTGATAACCCAACTTTTGTAAGTGTGTTATCTGGGAAAATAAATACAATTTATGATATGGATGAGGTGCTTAAAAATGATTAATAATAAAGAAAAGAAGTTTATGTCTGCAGTAGTGTATTTACATAATGATGAAAATCAAATAGAAGATTTTTTAACTACTGTATTAGAAGTGTTTGAAAAAAACTATGATAAATATGAAATTATATTAGTAGATGATGCTTCTAGTGATAATACTGTTAGAAAAGTACATGATATTGCAGAAAAATCAACTGGTGGAGTTATTACTGTAGTTAATATGTCATTTTTTCAAGGTTTAGAAAAAAGCATGAATGCAGGAGTAGATCTTGCAATAGGTGATTTTGTATATGAATTTGATACAGTAGAAATAGATTATGACCCTAAACTTATAATGGATATTTATTATAAAGCACAAGAAGGTTTTGATATTGTAGCTATAAGTAATAAAAATGAAAAGTTATCTTCTAAATTATTTTATTATGTATTTAATTTAAATAATAAAAATAAAATTGTAACTCAAACATTTAGTATTATTTCAAGAAGAGCAATTAATAGAGTTAAATCAAACACATTAACTATTCCTTATAGAAAAGCAGTTTATCAAAATAGTGGTTTAGCAACTAGTGTTATATTTTATAATTCAACTAATAATAATATAAAAAATATTACTGATCAAAAAAGCTTAAGATTTGATAATGCAATTACAAGTATTATTTTATATACAAATCATGCTTATAAGTTTGCGATGTTTTTAGCGATATTAATGATGTTATTAACATTTTTAGGAGTTATATATTCAATAATTGTTTATTCTATAGGTAAGCCTATTGAAGGATATACAACAACAATGTTAGTTATGACTTCATCTTTTTGTGTATTATTTGCATTGATTTCTATAGTTATTAAATATGCGGATATTATTTTAAATTTAATGTATAAAAAACAGTCTTATTTAATTAAGTCTGTAGATAAACTTAGTAATAGAGGTGACTTGTGATTTATTTAGTTGGATATACCGGTTTTGTAGGTTCGAATTTAATGAATAGTTTTAAATTTGATAAAGTTTTTAACTCAAAAAATATTAAAGAAGCATATGGTGGAAATCCTGATGTTTTATATTATGCAGGTATTACTTCAAAAATGTTTCTTGCAAATACTAATCCTGAATTAGATTTAGACCATATAAAAGTCGCAATTGAAAACATTAAAAAAATTAATCCAAAAAAAGTTATACTTATTTCTACAATTGCTGTTTATGATAATTATAATAATCATGATGAAGATTATGAAATTAATGAAGATAATTTAACTGCTTATGGCAAAAATAGACTTTATATAGAAAAATGGTTAGAAAATAATGATATTGATTATTTAATTGTTAGATTACCAGCTTTATTTGGTGAAAATCTTAGTAAAAATTTTATATATGATATTATCAATCAAGTACCAAACTTTTTAAATGAAAGTAAATTTCAATTAGTAAAAGGAACTAAGTTTGAAAAAAATTATATTTTAGATAATAAATTTTATAAATTAAGTGGTGAATATGATTATAAAGAACTAGAAGCTTTCTTTAAAAGTAAGAATTTTTCTACATTATCTTTTACAGATTCTAGGGCAGTGTTTCAATTTTATAATTTAAAAATCTTATATAAAGATATACAAATTTGTTTAGATAATAATCTTAAAAAAGTAAATTTAGTAACTGAGCCAATTTCAGCGTTAGAAGTTTATAATTATGTAACTGATGATATTTTTGAAAATCATTTAGATAAAGAGGTTATCAATCAAAACTTAAAGAGTAAACACTATAATTTATTTAATGGTAAAAATGGATATCTTTATAGTAAAGATGTTATATTGAAAGATATTAAAGAGTATATAGAAGGTGAAAAAAAATGAAATTATGTATTTCAAATATTGCTTGGAAAAATGAAGATGCAAATAAAGTATATGAATTTTTAAGAGAAAATAATATTGATGCAATAGAAATAGCACCATCAATATTTAAAGAAAATCCATATGATAACACTAATAAAATTAAAGAAATATTAGATGATATAGGCTTTAATGTTCCTTCTATGCAATCAATTTTATTTAAAAGAACTGAAAATATTTTTTATAGTAATGAAGAAATGGAAGAAACATTAAATTATTTATATAAGGGAATTGATTTTGCAAGTGCTATAAATTGTTATAATCTTGTATTTGGATCACCTAGAAATAGAAATGTAAATAACGAAGAAGAGTATAATAGATCAATTACGTTCTTTAAAAAGCTAAATGAATATTTATCTAAAAAGGGTGTTTATCTTGCATTAGAAGCTAATCCAACAATATATAATACAAACTTTTTAAATACAACAAAGGATGTTGTTGAGTATCTTGATAAATTAAATTGTAGCCATATTAAACTTAATTTAGATTTAGGTACAATAATTACTAACAACGAAGGATTAGATAATATAAAAGATTACATGGATAAGATATCTCATGTGCATATAAGTGAACCATATTTAGAGATAATTAAAAAAAGAGAAATTCATAAAGAATTATTAAAAATATTAAAAGATAATAATTATGATAAATATGTTTCTATTGAAATGAAAACAGTAGAGAATATAGAAGATATATTTGAGGTAATACTTTATTTAAAGGAGTTAATAGTAAATATTAATTAATGCTAAGATGGATTTAACGATTGATTTCAAACGATAAAAAAAACGATAAATTTTGCGTTTGTTTTATATTAATTAGACATAGTTTTGAAAAACATGAGGTCAAATAAGTATGTCATATAAAAAAGATACATTAGATAAAGATAAGCTATATGAATTATGGAAAAAGGAAGAAGAAATCGCATATATTAAAGGATGGGATTTTTCTCATATCGCTGATAGATATGTTGAAGAAGATACTTTACCTTGGGATTTTAAGTTAGTGATTAAAAACTACTTAACAGATCAAATGTCACTACTAGATATGGAAACAGGTGGAGGTGAATTCCTTTTTGAGTTAAATCATCCATACTTAAAAACTTCTGCGATAGAAGGGTATAAACCTAATGTTGAATTCTGTAAAAATAAATTACTTCCTATGGGTATAGATTTTAAAGAAGCTGATGGTACTAATATTTTACCTTTTGATGATAATAAGTTTGATATAGTAACTAATAGACATGGTGACTATAATATTAAAGAATTAAAAAGAGTTTTAAAACCAGATGGAATTTTTCTTACACAACAAGTTGGAGCTGAAAATGATTGGGAGTTGATTAAGTTTTTACAACCAGAAATTAAAGATGTAGCTTATCCAAAGCAATATCTAAAATATAGAAAAAAAGAATTAGAAGAAAATGGTTTTGAAATCATCGAGTGTGATGAAACATTTCAACCAATAAAATTTTATGATGTTGGTGCATTAGTGTGGTATGCAAGAATCATAGAATGGGAATTTATAGATTTTGAAGTAGATAAATACTTAGATAATTTATATAAAGCACAAGAGATTTTAGATAAATATGGAGTAATAAAAGGAAGTATTCATAGATTTTATATAGTCGCAAGTAAATGTTAGATTATATTTTGTTATATCTATTATTTCAGATATACTATATTTTGTAAGTTTTAAAATAGACAATTACAAATTAACATAAAAAGGAGTTAATATATGAGATTTAAATGTGTAATAGGAGTACCTGAATTTAAAATATTTGAATATAAACCTAAAACGAAAAAATATTGTTTACTTATTCCCGTTTTAAATGAAGGTGAAAAAATAAAAAAAGAACTTTTAAGAGCTAAAGAAAATAATGTAAGTGATTTAGTAGATATTATTATTTGTGATGGAAATTCAACAGATAATAGTACTAATGAAGAACTTTTAAAAGAGTTAGAAGTAAATACTAAACTTATTAAAATAGGAAGCGGTAAATTAAGTGCTCAATTAAGAATGGGATTTAATTATGCCTTAGATAGAGGTTATGAAGGAATTATCACTATTGATGGTAATAATAAAGATAGTATTGAAGATGTTTATAAATTTGTAGAAAAATTAGAAGAAGGATATGATTTTATTCAAGGCTCTAGATTTATTAAAGAGGGAAAAGCAGAAAATACACCATTATCTAGAGATCTAGCTATTAAATTAATTCATGCACCAGTTATATCATTAACCGCAAAAGAAAGATTTACTGATACTACAAATGGATATAGAGGCTTTTCTAGAAAGTATTTATCTCATAAAGATGTTCAATTATTTAGAGATGTATTTGATACATATGAAATTCTTGCATATTTGTCTACTAGAGCTTCGCAGTTAGGCTTAAAAACCACAGAAGTACCTGTAACAAGGGTTTATCCTAAAGGAGAACCTACACCAACTCATATATCACCAATAAAAGGAAATATTAATTTATTTAGAATATTATTAAAGAACTTAAAAGGAGATTATAATCCAAAATAATCTCCTTTTCTTTAAAACTTGAAATATATAAATGTTACATAACTACTATTGACCATTAAGATTAAAGATATAATAAGTATTGAAAATAAATATGCATCTACCATTAAACCTGTAACAGGTTTTTTATTTAGTTTATTTAATAAATTAGCAATTATAGGTGTACATCCTATTAATCCAATTAAAATATAAGGCCATAAATATAGTATTCCTAAATTATTTAATGCATTTAAACTAAAACTACCATTAATAATAAACATATTTTTAATAAATGCTAATACTTGAGCAATTGAATTTGAATTAAATATAATCCATCCAATAATAAATATTAGTATTGTAAGTATTTGATGAACTATTGGTATATCTTTTAATAGTTTCTTTAGTATAAATTTTTCAATTAATAATATTATTCCAAAATATAATCCCCATAAGATAAATGTAAAGCTTGCACCATGCCATAAACCTGTTAAAGCCCAAACTACAAATAAATTAAAAACCCATCTAATTGTACTTACTCTAGAACCTCCTAGAGGAATATAGATATAATCTCTAAACCAAAAACTTAATGAAATATGCCATCTTCTCCAAAATTCTTGAACCGTTTTTGCAATATAAGGATAATTAAAGTTTTCTTCAAAATTAAAACCAAACATTTTTGCAATTCCAATGGCTAAATCACTATAGCCACTAAAATCATAATAAATTTGTAGTGTATAAGAAATTGCTCCAACCCATGCTAGTAGGGTAGTTAATTCATTTAAAGAAACTTCATAGAAGATTTTATCTGAAATAATTGCAAGATTATTTGCGATTATTATTTTCTTTCCTAAACCAATAATAAATCTTCTTAAACCATCAGAAAATGATTGTAAGTTTTCATTTCTATCTACTAACTCTTCTTTTATTGTTTCATATCTAACAATAGGCCCTGCAATAAATTGAGGAAACATTAATACAAAATTAGAAAAGTTAAGCAAGTTCTTTTCTGCTTTAGTTTTCTTATTATAGATATCAGCTAAATAAGAAATATTTTTAAATGTATAAAAAGATATTCCTAAAGGTAATATAATATTTAAATATTCTTGTCTTATCTGTAATAAATCAACTAAAAAGAAATTAAAATATTTAAAGAAAAATAGTAATGAAGCATTAAAGATAATACCGATTAATAAATATGATTTATTGTTTTTATCTTCTATTTTTATACCAATAAAATAATTGAATAAAATTACTATAATAATTAACCATAGTGTTTTAGGTTCTCCCCAAGCATAAAATGAAACACTTAAAACAAATAAAATGATATTTCTATACAATCTATTTTTAGAAATAAAATAAAGAATTAAAGATACTGGTAAAAATCCTAATAAGAAGGATAAACTACTAAATAACATTATTTATTACCTCCATTAGGAAGAATCCTTGTTTGCTCATATCTATCTGCCCACTCATCAACGTAATAATAATTTTCTGCAGTATACATAAATAAAACAACGTCTATATCATTATCAATAATAAAATTATCATAATCAAACATTTTTCCATTAAAGATAACTTCATTATAAGGTAGCATTCTAAAAGTTTTATTATAGTGAGAAGCTATTAAATCAATTACTGAACTACTATAAGAATCACCAATAACTAAGATATTATCTAAATCAGGTCTTTTAGTATCAAATATCATTAATGAATCATAATGTTCAAATTCACTACTATCATAAACTTTATAAGCTATATTGTAGTAATAAGGATGTTCAGCGTTATCACTTTTTGGATCAAAAGATTCAAAATCTTTTCTGTATGTATAATCAGGTGCTAATTCACCTTTTAAATAAACATCATAAGGAACTACATCATAGTGATATACACAAAACTCATCAGGCTCATAAATAAATCCTGTTCTAGAACCAAAAGTACCATAAAAAGTTTTACCTACATGACAATCTGTACTAATAGGCTTTAAGGTTTCAATATTTGAATCTATTAAATTCATAATCTCATTGTAAAAAATATCTGATCCAATATGAGTAGGGTGATGATCTGATTTATAGTAAGCTTGTTTATATAAATCAAAAGAATTTAAATCAAATCTTTTAAAAGGCACTTTTATATTATCTTCAAAGATTTGCCATAATTCTGGAGCTCCAGCTGTTATACCGCTATCTTTATCAAATAAGCTTGTTTCATGAGCTTGAGTAGGAACGTAAACAAAGATATCTACATTAGGATGTCTAGTTTGTAAATCATTTATTTCTAAAGCTCTATTTTTAAATCTTTCTTTATTTATATCAGTAGCTTCTATAATCATATTTATCATATAACTTGTATTACCAAGTCTATTAATTGTTTGACCACTTACTCTGTTGAGTGTTAATTCTGTCATCTTTGGTAATACCATATTTTTAGATACATCATCAATTTTCTTTTTAATTGATACTAAGTAGCTTCTTTTTGGAAATTGATCAGTATAAGAATCTTCAACAATTTTTTGAAAAGAACCATCTAAAAAAGATGATTCTTTTAAGTTTCGAAAACTTGTAAGAAATCTATTTTCTTCAACTGATTTTTCGTTAACTGGTTTAACCAAAATATATATGGATAATAAGAATAACAATCCAATGGTAATAAAAATAAATAAAATATCTTTAATGTTTTTTTTCATGTATTTTTTCCTTTATATCTATTTTAGCAAATGTAATATATTTAACCATATATTTAATCATAAAAAAATAAATATTCATTTGAGTAACAATAGAATTTATTATTAGTTTATAGTAATTTTTCTTTATAATTAAGCCATTTAAAATTAATTATGCAATGATTTTATTATAGATAATTTGATTTATAAATATAAATTAGATAAACTCAAAGAGTAGAAATATTTGATTGATTTTTATAAAAAAACTTTAGCATAAAAGCTTTAGGAAGGAATAATTATTATGGTGCCAAAAATATATATATTTAGTATTTTAATTCCTTTTATTTTATTTTTAATTATTAATAAAATTTTATATAAAAAGGAATCAATTTATGAAACTATAAAAAAATCTATTATTTTTATGGTTATGATAACATTATTATCTTTAAATTATATGCTTAATCTTTCTTCAGGTAATGTTATTAACTCTAATTTTGAAACATTTGAAAAAAATAGTGAAGTTTTAGTAACAAGTGCGATATTTGCTGATAAAGATAAAATGACAACTTATGCAAATAGTAAATATGGCTTACAAAGATATATAGATGTTTCAGGATATGTTGGAAGTGAAGAAAAATTTATTACTAATGATTATTGGTTAGATGGTTATTCAAGAACCTTTTCTGGTATTATTATTAGTCATAACGATTATTCTAGCCGTATTCTTAAAGAAGCAAATTTTGTTAAGTTTTCTAATGGAGATATTTTAGAAATAGAAAGTTTTGAAAATACTCATGATGATAAAAATATTTATAAACCGTATTTTGAGATTAAATTATCTGGAAAAAATATTCTTAGTTCATCAAAAAATGGAGAATTGTCTGATATAGTCTTTTTAGATTATAGTAAAGAAGAAATGCCTAGTGATGTGCTTATAGAATATGAATCTCAATTTGGATTACAAGGATTTATATTTAGGGCTATTTCTAAATTTACAGATTATAATATTACGATAAAAGAATTAAATGTTTTATGTGGTATTATTACAGCACTAACGATGACAATAATAGTTTTTTTAATGGGAATAAAATATAATTTATTATTAGCAGTGATTTATTACTTAACGTTTTTGTTATCTCCTTGGATAGTTAATTTTGCACGAAATTTATATTGGGTTGAATTTACATGGTTTATTCCAATGGCTATAGGTCTTTTTTGTTCAATTAACATAAATAATAAAATATGCAGATTTATAAGTTATTTGCTTGCATTTTTTAGCATACTTATTAAGTGTTTATGTGGTTATGAATATATAAGTACAATTATGCTTTCTATGATTACATTTCTTGTAATAGATTTTATTGTTTTAATGTTTCTAGGTGAAAAAGATAAAACAATAGAAGATTCCGATAAAAAGAAATTATTATTTAATACAATATTTATATTAGGCATTAGTGCATTATTAGGCTTTGTAGTTGCATTATCCATTCATGGTTCATTAAGAGGAGATGGTGATATTATTAAAGGTGTTATAAGCATTTATAATAATGATATTGTTAGAAGAACTTTTGGTGAAACATCAAGTGGAATGTTAGGTAATATTCCTATTGTTGGTTTTATTGTTGAATGTTGTATAGTAGTAATTCGATATTTCATATTTGGAACTGAAATAATAACAGGTATTCCAGGAATATTTTTTATTGTATTTGCTACATTTCCAATATTATTTTTTATAGATGATTTTTTAGATAAAAAAATAAATATAAAAATAGTAGCAATGTACTTAATGACATTTATAGGTCCAATATCGTGGTTTATACTAGCAAAAAATCATTCAATGAATCATACTCATTTAAGTTTTGTACTATGGTATTTTGGATTTATTCAGTCTTGTATATATATAATTATTATAAAAATAATTTATAGCATACCGAATATTTTTAAGAAAATACAAGAGAAAACATCATTTTAAAGGTTTTAATTATAATAAAAAATAGTAGGAATAAAATCTAATTTATTTTCGTGATAATTATAATAGATAGCAATAAATTTATATGCATTGTATAATAACAATTATGAATAAAAAGATTATATATATATTAAAACTTTTAATTTCAGTAATTTTTACTTTTAGTATAGAAGATATGGTTTGGATTATATTCTATAACAAAACTTTTTTACATACTATAAGTTTTATTTTGGTTTTTTTAGTTTTATTAAAATCTAATCTCAAGGATGTTTTAAAAGATAAAATTGTTTTAGCTATTGGTATTTTGTTTTCTTTGTTTTTCTTTGTTGGATATCAAGTAGTATATATAGGTCATTTTTCTTTTGGAAATATTCTTACATATATTTACATTATAAATAATGCTATAGTATTTTCTTGTTTTGTGTATAAATTATATGAATTCAAAATTAATTCAAATGAATATTTAGAGAAAGTATTTTCTAAAAATTATGTATATATAATTATCTTTGCAATGATTTTTATATCTTTTTTCATTTGTTTACAAGGTATGTATCCAGGAATATTTGATCCTGACAATGGCTATCAATGGTGGATGTATGAAAATAATAGTTTTAGCTCTCAACACCCTATTTTTCATACTCTATTTTTGGGTTATTTTATTAAATTAGGGATGAACTTATTTGGTAATTATACAGATGCTATTGCTTTTTTAACTACAATACAAATAACTATATGTTCATTTTTGCTTGTTTTTCTAATTTATAAATTAGTTAAATATAAATTTTCTAAACTTGGAATTATTTCAATGGTTTTATTTATTTGTCTTAATCCTTTAATTAGTTTAAATTTTATAACTTTAACTAAAGATGCTATTTTTACATGCTTTTTGCTTTTATTCTCGGCTGAATTATATAATTTATTTTCAAAAAAAGATGTAAAATCTAATTATTTTGAAATTGTTTTTTATGGAATAATGTGTTCTTTATTAAGAAACAATTTTATTTATGCTTTAATTCTTGTATTTATTATATTGATTGTATTTAAAAATGTTGAATTGATAAATAAGGGTATGATTTTACTAACTATAGTTTCCAGTATATTGATTATAAATATATTTAATTATAAATATGATGTAACACCTGTACCAAGTAGAGAATATTTAGCTATTCCAATCCAACAGATGGGTAGATTATATTCAATAGATAACTATCTATATACTGAAGAAGAAGATGATATGCTTAATAAATATTTTGAAAATGGTTCAATAAAAAATTATTTGGGATATTGTGCTGATACTATTAAATATGGAATGAACGATGATTTTTTTAGAAATAATAAAGATTATTTCTTTAAACTTTGGATTCAAAAAGGAATTAAGCATCCTACTGTGTATATAAATGCATTTTTAGAGCTTACTGTACATGCCTGGTATCCAGATATTTATATACACCCTTGGAGTAAAGCTAAAGGTATGGTTTTAGTAATGCAACCAGAAACAATGCAAATTATGACTAATAGTGTTTCTCCAGGTGAAACAAAATCTAAAAATACAGTATTAAATGAATATTATTATTTTTTTGCACATGATGCCAATGTTTTTAAAATACCAATAATTGCACAAACCCAGTATTTAGGAGTTATGAACTGGATATTCATTTTATATTTAGGATATTCTTTAAGAAAAGATTTTAAAAAGGGTATATTACAAAATTTAATTATTATCTGTTATTATGCTACATTATTAGGATCACCTGTAGTTTATATTAGATATTATTTGTTTGCGCTTATACTAGCTCCATTCTGGTTGTTTAATATTGTAGAAAGCTAGTAAATAATCTTAATTTTTAGTATTATAAATAGAGCATGGAGGTTGTTATGGCAAAAATAGCGGTATTAATCCCTTGTTACAATGAGGAATTAACAGTTGAGAAGGTTGTAAAAGATTTTAGAAAATATTTACCTATGGCGAGCATATATGTCTATGATAATAATTCAACTGATAGAACATATGAATTAGCACAAAATGCTGGAGCGATTGTTAGAAAAGAACCTAGACAAGGAAAAGGAAATGTTGTTAAGTCGATGTTTAGAGACATTGATGCAGATGTTTACATTATGGTTGATGGAGATGATACATATCCTGCAAGTGAAGTTGAAAAGCTTGTAGAACCTGTATTAAATGGTAGTGCGGATATGGTTATTGGAGATAGATTAACAAATGGAACATATTTTGAAGAAAATAAAAGAGGTTTTCATGGTTTTGGGAACAATTTAGTTAAAGGATTAATTAATCTTTTATTTAATTCAGATGTAAAAGATATTATGACAGGATATAGAGCATATAGTAAAAAATTTGTAAAGCTTATGCCTGTAATGAGTGAAGGTTTCCAAATAGAAACTGAAATGACTATATTCTCATTAGTATATGGAATGAAGATTGTGGAAGTTCCAATTACTTATCAAGATAGACCAGAAGGGTCTGAAAGTAAGCTTAATACTTTTAGAGATGGATTTAAGGTATTAGTTACATTATTTGATTTATTTAAAGATTATAGACCATTTATATTTTTTACTTTAGTAAGTTTAGTGTTCTTAATATTAGGTTTAGCTATAGGTATACCTGTAGTATTAGAATTTATGAGTACAAATTTTATTACTAAGGTTCCTTCAGCTGTTTTAGCAGCATCACTTTGTATAATATCTATATTTTCATTTATGATTGGAATAGTATTAGATGCAATAAAAAATCAAACAAGATTAATGTTTGAATTAAAAGTAAATCAATTTTATCAAAACGAAAAACGAAGATAGATTATGGAAGTAATAAAAAAATATTATAAGTATATACTTATCGTTTTCCTATGTTTAATCATAGGTTTTTTACCTGTAATTATAAATAATGATTCTGTATTAATATTTAATGGTGATCATTATCATCAAATTTATCAATTTTATTTGGGTGGATGGCAAAAGATAAAAGATGGTAGTTTTAGCTTTTATGACTTTAGTATAGGATTTGGAGCTAACAACTTTGCGATGGCTTATTATCTAAGCAGTCCATTTTTTTTATTAATTACTATATTATCTAAATATCTAATACAATATTCTTTTTTATATTTAGATATTATAAAAATAGTTTTATTATTTATATTTTCTTTAATGTGGACTGATGAAGTGTTTAAGCATAAGTCATCTGTTTTAATTGGAAGTTTTATTATTGCATTTAGTGGATGGGTATTTTCTTATTTACATTTATTTGTGTTTTTAGATGCTTTTTTACTTTATCCTTTAGCTTTATACTTTATTGAAAAATATTTAAAAGATAATAAATTTGTTTTAATGGTTCTTACAATATCTTTAATAGGAATTATTAATTATTATTTTATGTATATGTTTTTACCTTTTGCATGTCTTTATGCATTATTAAGAACTTATGAACTAGAAGATAATAACTTAAAACAAATTAGCACTAAAGCGATAAAGTTTGTAGGTTTGTGTTTATTGTCAGTAGGTATTGCTTCATTTGTGTTAATACCTAGTGGATTTATGTTACTTAGTAATCCTAGATTTGAGGGTATTGATAATAGCTTATTTGCTCATTTAAATAAAAGTGATGTTTTTAAAATATTGAGTGGATTACTTGCTCCTACAGTTGATCATGAAAATACTAGTTTATTTATTGATTTAAATAATTATCAATTCATTGGATGGGGCGGAGGAGCATCATTATACATGTTTGTGATAACTCCAATACTTCTTCCATTAATTTTTAAATTAAATAACAAAAAAAGACAAAAAGGAATTATCGTAATATTTTTATTATTTATTATTATGGTTTTCTTTAAACAGTTTTGGTATTTATTGCAGTTAAATATGGAATCTAGATGGTTTTATATGATTAGTTTTATGCTTGCATATACCATTATGGCTATAAATGATGAAATAGAAGAAGGATTAATAGATAAAATATATATAAAACATGGAGTGATATTTTATATATTAATATCATTAACATTTTTATTTATAAGTTATTTAATGAATTACAACGATGTTTTAAAACTTAAAACATTAAGTATTATTTTATTAATGTTATTTGTTGTATCAATTTGTTATTATTTTTATTATCTTAAAAACATTAAAATTTTACTGATACTATTACTCTTATTTGAAGCAATATTATCCCCTTTATTATTGGTATTAAATGATAAGCCAGTATTAAGTAGTATTACTAATTTAGCTTTAAAAGCTGATGAAGTAGTTGAGGATATTAAAAAAGATGATGGTTTTTATAGGATTATGTACAATGATGAATACTATGATGATGGAACTAATTATTTTAGGTATACTACTTCAAATACTCCATATGCTCATGATTATAAAGGTGTTTCATTTTATAGCACAATTTATAATAGCGAAATGGAAGATTTCTTATCTAGATTAAAAAACAATTGGCAAATGGATCAAAGATATTCATCATGGGATTTATATAATTTATTATCAGTTAAATATATTTATGGACATAGTGATTTAAAGCAGATTCCTTTTGGATATAAATTATTTAAAGAAACTGATAATTACAAAATTTATAAAAATAATAATTTTGTTGAACTTGGATTTACTTATGATAAGACTATTAGTAAGAAAATTTTTGATGAATTATCTTATTTAGAACAAGACCTTGCAATGAGTGAGTATCTAATTGTAGAAGATGGTGAAGAGATAACATATAAATCCAATCTTATTGACTATGGTAATATTGGAAATGAATATGATAGGTATTATCAATTTTATGAGCCCATTACAAATTGTAATATTTATATAGAAAATAATACTATTGAAAATGTACAAGTTGATTTAATGTATCAAAACAAACTTGTTTATACTGGTTATTTTTGGCAATATAACTATTTAGATTTTTATGTAGATGAAAATACATTTGTAGATTTAATTGTTGTTCATGGAAATAATGAAGGACAAAATCAAGATGTGTATTTAAAAGTAAAAGATTTAAGTTATTATGATGAATGGTTTAAAAACAGATTTGATGAAAGCTTTGCCGATGTAAAAGTAAGTAATGATAAAATATATGCAAATATAAATATTAAAGATAAAGAAAAATGGGTATTTACTAGTATAGGGTATGATAAAGGATGGAATGTATTAGTAGATAATGAAAAAATAGAAACAAGTAAGGTTCAATTAGGGTTTTTAGGATTTAAATTAAAACCTGGAAATCATGAAGTAGTTTTCTATTATGAAACACCTTATTTAAAGCTTGGAATCACAATAAGTGTAATAAGCCTTATAATGTTATTTATAATAAATAGGAGAAATAAAGATGAACGTATATGATTTTGATGAAACTATATATAAAAAAGATAGTACAAGAGATTTTGTTTTTTACTTATTTAAAAAATATCCTATTTGTTTTATAGATTTACCAAAAATAGGATTTGATGGATTATTGTTTTTATTTAAGATTATAGATAAAACAACTTTTAAAGAAAGATTGTATAACTTTTTCAGATTAATAAAAGATATTGATAAAGAATTAGAAATATTTGTGGAAGAAAATCTTCATAAAATAGAACCTTGGTATCTAAATCAACAAAAAGAAGATGACTTAGTTATTTCTGCTTCTCCATATTTTTTAGTTAAAGCTTTTTTAGATAAGATTGATGTTAAACATCTTATTGCTTCTAATGTGGATAAAAATACTGGGAAGTATACAGGATTAAATTGTTATGGAGAAGAAAAGGTAAAAAGATATAGAGAAGTTTATAATAATAAAGAAATAGAAGAGTTTTATTCAGATTCATTATCTGATACTCCTATGGCAAAAATATCAAAAAATGCGTTTTTTGTAACAAAAGGTAAGATTACTAATTGGAAATTATAAGGTATACTAGTTAATATGAAAAATAAAAACAGTTTAATATCAAATTTATCTTATACAACCATTGGAATGGTTTTATACAATATAACTTTATGGTTCCTAGGTTTTTTAGTATTAAGAATATTAGGTGACTTTGAATCAGGATATTATGGAGTAGCTATGACTATAGGGGCAACACTTTATGGTGTTGCATTATGGGGATTAAGAAGTTTTATAGTATCTGATAATGATTACGGATTTACTTATTTTGAATATGCAATAGTAAGGATAATTACAATAATTATTTCATCTATCATAATGATTGTGTATATTTTTAAAAATTCATTTGGAACATATCAAAATATAGTTATTATACTTTATTCCATGTTTAAATTTGGTGAAGCATTAATAGAACTAATTGATTGTTTTTTACAAAAGCAATTAAAGATGGATATTAATGCAAAATCAATGATATTAAGATCGATTTTATTATTTATTGGATTTTTTATATCTATAAAACTTACAAACAATTTAATTTTAGGGTTAATTATTATGAATGTAGTTACCTTAGGTATATTAGTGTTTTATAATTTTAAAAAGTTTAAGGAATTATTTGTATTTGAAAAGATATTTAAATTAAAAAATGTAACAAAAGTTTTATGGTTAACTTTTCCTATTATGGGATTTGAAATGTTAAGTGCACTTACTGTAAGTATTCCAAGAATTAAATATGCGACAATTGGAGATATAGGCAAGTTAGGAATATATATATCAATTTATACAATTGTTATATTTTTACAGCTTGCAATACAAATTGTAATAGTTGCATTTGCGCCTTATATGGCAAAGGATTATAGTGAAGATAGAAGAAAATCATTTCTTAAAAAATTATTTACAATGTTTTTTATTGCAATTTCATTAGGATTAATTGCAGAAGTATTAGTTTATTTTTTAGGAGAGTTTGCGATAGGTCTTGTATATGGGAAAAATATAGCTCCTTATTATACATATATGTACTTAGCTATAGTTAGTGCTGTAAGTTTAGGAATTACATGGATATTTAGTCAATTGTTTGTAATATTAAAGAAAAATAAGGAACAATTATTTTGTTCTATAATAAGTGTTATTGTTTGTTATGTATTATCAAAATTTATGGTCGATGCTAATGATTTAAACAGTATTTCAAAAATATTGATACTTGCAAATACAACTTTTACAATAGTTGCTTTATTAATATTATTTATTGATTCAAAATTTAAGAGGGTTGCTTAATGCTAAGAATTATATTATTTGTATTAGTTTTTATGCTTATAAGTACTGCTATAGGTATAGAAACTTCTAAATATGTAGATATTAAAGAAAACAAATTTTCTACTGTTATAGGATTTGTAGTCTTTTTGTGTGCTTTACAGATTTTATATTATCCAGCACAAATATTTAATCTATCTTTTAATTATATTATTGTTGTTAGTGTTTTATTGCTTCTTATAGGAATGTATTTTTTAATAAGTAATTTTAAAGAAGTGAAAGAAGAGTTGTTAAATAAAAAAACACTTATAGTTTTAATAAGTGTAATTATATTTTCATTTGTCAGTTCAAATACATTTATTGATATTGAATTTTCTGATGCGGCTACTTATTTAAACTATATTGCACAAAACATTAATATTAATAAATTAAATATGTTTAACCCTGTTACAGGATTAAAAGGACATGAATGGGATGTTTATTATTTATACCAAGGTTGGTATCATTTTGGAGCTTTTTTATGTTGGTTAATTAATGCTAATGTTTATGTATTAAATATGGGCAGTTATGTCGCAAATATAACTGTTAGTATTTGGGCATTAGGTTTAATCTATAGTTTTATTTCATCATTTTTTATTGTTGATTTATTAGAATATTTTAATTTTAAAGATAAGATATCTAAATATGTAATAGGAATATATTTACTATTTTATGCAAACTTTTATTATTGGAAGATTGCTTTTAGTTTTTATGGAAATACATTTAGAGCATTATTAGGTGCTATATTAATATTTTTAATATATAGATGGTTTAAGGAAGAAAAAGAAGAAATTAAATTATTATTTCCTATAGTAATTACTGCCGGATTATCATTTACTAGTAGTTTTCTGTTTATTGCTTTTGTAATAATGTTTTCTCTTGCGATTTACTTATTTATGATAAAAAAAGAGAAGACAATATATGATATGTTTACTTTTGTATTTCCAATGGCTTTTTATGGAATAATAATGTTTGGTAAGGTTTATCCTATTATATTAATAGGAGGCATTTTATTTTTAGTACTTATATATGTAGGAAGATTTTTTAAACCAATAAGAAGGTCAATGTATTATTTAGATGATTTTTTCTTTAAACATATAAATAAAATTGCTTTTGTATTATTCCCAATATTTTTAGGGTTAGTATCATTTTATTTAAATTTTATGGTAGATGGTTTTATACCTACTTATTCACATTTTTTTGAAGATCATCAAAATTATGACATGATAAAAGATTATTATTTTATATATTCCAATTTATTGGATAATGTGTTTAATGTTATTAGATGGACTGGAATATTATTTATTATATTTAAAAGTAAAAGTATTGAAGATAAATTTATAAGAGCAATGATATTAATTACATTAGTGATACTTTTAAATCCATTATTTATTTCTGCAATAGCATTTGGTATAACAGGTATTGTATATTATAGAATGATAGAAGTAGTATTTAATCCATTTACAGAAATTTTAATGTTTATAGCAGTATATAAATTAATAGATTTTAATAAAATTAGCAAAAATTTATCAAATACTGTTATAGTAATAGTTGTGCTTTTAGGTAATGTATTTTCATTTGTAGATAATAAAAGTGGATTGTACACTTTTTATGTAAATGGTGGAAAAGAAACAACCCCACTAGAAAAAATAAGTCAAAATGAGATACAAGCAATATATGAATTATCTAATTTAATTAGTGAAGACTATCATGAAGAAGGGCAAGTTGTAGTAATATCTCAAACAAGCGCTCTTAGAACTTATATGCCTAATATTTATCAAATTTTTACTTCTAGAGATAATTATTATGTAGAAGCACGATTAAATGAAACATTTTACCATATTGCAAAACGTCATTATCCTTGGATTGATGATGGAATCGTCCCTCAATACGATTTAACGTGTACGATGCTCCAAGATTATTACGGAATAAAATACGTTTTATTGGAATATTGGGAAAATAGTGAGTTTGATAAAGCAAGTGATCCTTGTACAGATACATATTTTACTGGTTCTCACTATAAGGTTAAAAAGGTGATTAGATAAATATGAAAGATTTTATAAATAGCAAATTATTTAAACAAATTATGAAATTTGGATTTGTAGGTGGAACTGCATTTTTAATTGATTATTTAGTTATGATATTTTTAACTGAAGTTTTTAGTATTAACTATCTAATATCCAGTGTTATTTCATTTTGTATTTCAGTTATATATAACTATATAATGTCTATTGTATGGGTATTTGAAGTAGATGAAGAAAAAAGCAAAACACAAACTTTTGCGATGTTTATTATATTAAGTATTATTGGTTTGTTAATAAATACTGTAGTAATGTGGTTACTTGTAGATGGTACTGATTTAATGCCTTATACAATTGCGAAAATTATAGCTACTGCAGTTGTTATGGTTTATAACTTTATTTCTAGAAAGATATTTTTAGAAAAGAAAGAATAATAGGTGATTTAATGGATGCTTTAGTTAGTGTAATTGTGCCTATATATAATGTGGAACTTTATTTAGCTAGGTGTATAGAATCAATTATTAATCAAACATATAAAAATTTAGAAATAATCCTTGTGAATGATGGAACTAAGGATTCTTCTTTAGATATTGCATTAGACTATTCTAAAAAAGATGAAAGAATTAAAGTATATTCTAAAGAAAATGGAGGCTTATCTGATGCTAGAAACTATGGTTTAGATAAAGTAACCGGAAAATATGTAATCTTTATTGATAGTGATGATTTTGTGGATGAATCAATGGTTGAAGGATTATTAAATGCAATAGAAAATTCTGAAGTTGCAGTATGTGATATGAAGTATTTATATGATGATAATACTGAAACATTTGCATCAGGAGGAAAATTTGTTTCTGGAAATGTATTAGACAAGCCAAGATTAATAGCTATTAATAATAGTGCGTGCAATAAGATGTATTTAAAAACTATGTTTGATGATGTAAAGTTTCCTGTTGGTAAATACTATGAGGACTTGGCTGTAATACCTAAGATACTTTATAAAGCTAAAAATATAGTTAAGGTTGATAAACCATACTATATTTATTATCAAAGAAGTGGTAGTATAGCTCATAGTGCAAATAAAAAGATGTTTGACATTTATGATGCAATAAAAGATTGTATTGATTATGTGAAAAGTCATGGAAATGAAAAAGAAATTATTGATGAATTATATAGTTTATATATTGTTCATGGTTTAGATTTAACAACTCTTAGAATAAAAGATTTTGATGATAAAAGTATTAGAAAAGAATATTTAAGAGAAAATATGGAACTTTTAAATAAATATTATCCTAATTGGAAAAAAGATTGTATCTTAAAAGATTATGATTTTAAAAAGAAAATTATATTTAGATTATTAGATTATAAATTAGAGGATTTGGTTTTAAAGATATATGACAAGTAAAAAGAGAATACTATTTGTAAATGATGAAATGGAAATGGGAGGAGTCGCAAGAGTGTTAAATACACTTATGGCAAATCTTCCTAATGATAAATATGAAATAGATTGTTTAGTGCTACATAAAACAGGGCTTTTATTAAATGAAATTCCATCAAATGTAAAAGTTATATCTGGTACTAAGTTTTTTGAAACTGTTGATCAACCACTTATTGAACTTATTAAAAATATGGATGTTCCTTTAATATTTTCTAAGCTTAGATTACTTCTATTTATGAAAACAGGGTTAATCAAAGAAAGAATTAAAAAAGAAAGAGAAGAATTAGACCAAAATCCTTATGATATTGAAGTTGCGGCTAAGGAAGGATTTTGTACTATCTTTACTGCTTTTGGAAAAAGTAAAAAGAAAATTAATTGGGTATTAACTGATTATAGTGTTTGTAATTACTCTAAAAGACATATGAAACTTGTAAAAGAATCATTAGAATATATTGATTTAAATATTGCGGATTCTAAACAAGCAATAGAAGCATATAAAAAAGTATTTAAAATTGATAATGGAATTTCTATTCATAATCTTATGGATGTAGATAGAGTAAAAAGAGATATGCAAGAAAATAAGATAGATATTAGTGAAGGAATCAATATTGTTTCTGTAGCTAGATTTCACTTTCAAAAAAGTATTGATAGATTAATAAATGCACATAAATATGTATTAGATAAAGGAATTCATCATAACTTATATTTAGTAGGTGGCGGAGAATTAGAAAACAAACTTAGAAAACAAGTTGCTGATTTAAATTTAACTACAGTTCATTTTTTAGGTTATATGAAAAATCCTTATGGTTTAATTAACCAATGTGATTTATTCGTGCTATCTAGTTTATATGAAGGATTTGCGACTGTTATAAATGAAAGTTTAATTGCACAAACTCCTGTATTATCTACTTTAGTTAGTGGGGTAGATGAACAAATAATAGATTCAAATTATGGATATATAGTAGATAATAATCAAGAAGCATTAAATGAAGGTTTATATAATGCGCTTAAAGATTATGATAAACTTAAGTATATGAAAGAATATTTAAAGGATTATCATTATCCAAATGAGAAGATTCTTGAAGAATTTATAGAGGTTTTTTAATGGATTTAAAACAAAATAAAAATAAAATTGTTTTTACAATATTGAGCATATTTATTTTTATGTTGTTTTTTTATATTACAAAACTAACACCTTTAGCTGGTGATGATTGGGGTTATGCAGTACTTGGAAGAAGTAACAATCCATTTGTACATGCGTTTAAGTTTTATTTTTCTTGGAGTGGAAGATACTTTAGTGAACTTTGGGGATTTATTGTAGCTCCTAGAAAATGGTTATGGAATATATTAAATCCTATAATGTTTACAACTATATATGTTTCTATGATTAAACTTATTAATCCAAAAGAAAACAAGATTTTAGTTATGTTTGTAATATTAGCTTTAATGTTAAGTGTTCAAAATACATTAAGAATTGAAACATACACATGGATAATGGGTAGTACTTATGTAGTTCCATTAATGATGTTTTTAATATATTTAAATATTATTAAACCAATTATATTTGAAGGAAAAGAGTTTAATAATATCAAATTAGTTATTAGTACTATTTTAAATTTATACATTACTTTATGTATGGAAAATGTAGCTGCAATTCTTGTTTTAGCAAATCTTTTAATTATTTTATATTGTTATATAGAAAAAAATAAAAATCTAAATAAATTTATTTTATTACTTATTGTTAGTATTATTGGGATTATTATATTAAGAGCATCTCCAGGATCAAATTATAGACTTTATAGAGATAACAAAGAATGGTTAGAAATGTCTATTTTTGAACAAATATGCGCAAATTGGAAAAACTTTTTAAATTTAACATTTATTAAAAATAAATATATGTTATTTGGATTAGGTATTAGTTTTAGTCTTTTAAATTATAAAATAATAAAAGATAAAAAAAATATTGGCTATATCTTATTAGCTATAAGTTTAACTACAATATTTTTATCATTTAATTTATTTAGTTTATTTTATGATATTGAATATTCAAGGTTTGCATTATTGTTTTTATCAGTATTTTATTTAATTCTTGTAATATCTTTATTTGTTTCTTTATGGATAGGATTTGATAAAGAGTTAGCACTTGAATCAAGTTTATATATTATGGTTGGTGGTAGTGCAAATTTGGTTATGCTTATAAGTCCTATATTTGGAGATAGATCAAGCTTATATACAGTTTATTTTATTTTTATATTAATTGGACTTATTTTATCTAATTTAAAATTAGATAAGGTATTATTGTATGGATTGTCATTTTGTTTTATACTACTTATTGGTTTAAAGACAAAAGAATATATTTATAAGTATCAAGCAATTAATGCGACTCAACAAATAAGAAATGGTGAAATTGAATATTATGTAAATAATCCTGATGTAAAAGAGGCATGGTTAATTAGAATGCCAAAAGGATATATACATTCAGCGGATATTGAAGAAGATGATACTTATCATATGGATGTATTTAAAGAGTATTATGGAATTAATCCTAAAATGAAATTGATATTTTATAATAAGTAGGGGGATTTATGGATTTAAAAAAGATTTTCAATGAAAAATTATTATATACAAGTACTGTATTATTAATAATGTTACAACCATTAATTGATATGGATTATTTAATATATGATTTTTTAGATAGCTTTGGATTGCCTAGATTTTCTACTGTTATTAGATTTATCATAATTCCATTAATGATAATATTTTGTTTTTTTATAAAAGAAAAAAATAAAAAGAAAACATTTACTTTAGGATTTATCTATGGAGTTGTAATGCTTATATATTATGTATTACATGTAAAGCAATCTATATATCTATATCCAATTCTTGATTTAACAACAAATTTTAAATTTAATTGGTTTCAAGAACTTACTTACATACTTACATTAATACTTCCTTATGGAGTAATATATATAATTTATCATTTGAAATTTGATGAAAAGACAATAAAGCTTATTACATTAGTATCCGCAAGTACTATAAGTATTCCTATATTTTTAGGAGATTTATTTGTGTTTGGGAAAAGTACTTATTTTGGTTATACAGTTGCTAATTTCTTTTCGTGGTTTGATGGAATATATTTAAAACACCATCCTAGAGAGTTAACTAGTAAATTCTTTTTTAATGAAGGTAATACTATAGGTATTTTAATGTTTATGTTACTACCATTATTACTTTATTTTTTTACTAAAGAAGAAAAGAAACAAAATAAAATATTAATGGGTATATTAATATTTATACATTGTTTATCTATGCAGATATTAGGTACTAGAGTAGCGACATTTGGGGCTGTTTTAATACCTGCAATATATTTGGTTATTTATTTATTTGATTCATTAGTAATGAAAAATCAAAAGATGCAAAAGGGTATCTTAGGTTTTTTACTTATTTTAACTGCAGTTTTTGGACTCATATTAGACTATACTCCAGCAGTTGAAAATCAAAGAGTAGATGCAGAAAATGATTTGGCGTTGCTTCATAATCAAGCTGCAGAAGAAGGAAGAAATGCATTAAAGGATGCTCCATTAATTCCTGGTTCTAAGGAATTTAATGATTTCTATATCTTTATGTTTGAACAATATGGAATTAAAGCAAAGTATGCTTCTAGTATTCCTACAATGTATTATATAGATTGGTATAATTATAAATTTGATCCTAAATTTTGGGTCGATGTGATATTTTTACCTGTTTATGATCGTGTAGGAGGAAGAAGAATACAGGCCTTATTTACAAACTATAAATGGGCAATTCTTTCACCTAAGGAAAAAATATTAGGAATGGGATATTCCACTTTTATGAATGGTTCTATTGTATTAGAAAAAGATTTTGTTCAACAAATATATACCTTAGGATATTTAGGAATGTTTTTAACATGTTTTATATGGATATTTATAGTCTTATATGGAGGCATTAAGGTATTAAGAAATTTTAAAAAGTTAGTTAACTTAGAAAACATGACTTATGCGATAGCTTTACTTGCAGGGCTTGGTACTGCATATATTAGTGGGCATACTTTAGATCAATTTGTGACTACTATGTTTATGTCAATGCTTGCGGCTATACTTTTAAATAGGGTGAATGAAAATGAAAAAGCTTAGTGTTATTGTTCCTTGTTATAATGCTGAAAAATATATATCTAAAACACTTGATAGCCTTGTAAATCAAACTTTAGATAATTTTGAGGTTATTGTAATTAATGATGGATCTACTGATAATAGTTTAAATATCATTAATTCTTATAAGGAAAAATATCCTCATATTATTAAAGTACATAACCAAAAAAACAAAGGTATTGCGGCGACTAGAAATGTTGGTCTAGATTTAGTGACTGGAGAATATATTGGCTTTTTAGATAGTGATGATAATGCAAGCTATGATATGTTTGAAAAAATGTATAACAAAGCTAAAGAAAAAGATTTAGAAATTGTTGTATCTAATTTTACTTGGATATATCCAGATAGTGAAAGACTTGAAAAAGAAGGACCATATAAACCTGGTAAGGATATGATGATTAATTTATTTGCGGTTTTATGGAATAAGATATATAAAACTTCATTTATAAAAGAAACTGGAATTAGATTTCCAGATGGTAATAGATATGAAGATGCATGCTTCTTATATTGTTTAGCAAGTCAAGTTAAAAAAATAGATTTTATTGATGAATCATTTGTAAACTATGTTCAAGTAAGCACAAGTATTACTCATACTAATAATGATCAAGTTAAAAACATGATAACCGTATTTAATATCATTTATGATTATTATGTGAACAAAGGTTTATTTGATGAATACAAAGATGAATTAGAATATATTCATATTAAGTTTTTCTTAGGTAACAGTTTTTTAAGAAGCGCTTTAATAGATGATAAAGAAGATAGAGTTAATACAATTTTATTAGGTTGGAATTTATTAAATGATAAATTTCCAAAGTGGTATAAAAATAAATATTTGAAATCTCTAGGAGGATTGAAAAATAAATATTTTAGTGTTGTAAGAAGATGGAATATTATGATATTTGCCTGGCTTTATAGGATTTTTAATAAATTTGGAGTATAATGCTTAAGGATAGGTAATAAGTATGGAAATTATAGAAAAACATTTAGATACTGTAATTGTAATACAATTAAAAAAACATGAGGATCATAGAGGATTTTTCATGGAGATATATAATGAAGAATCTTTTAAAAAACTAGGGTTGAATAATGTTTTTGTACAAGATAATTGTTCATTTACAAAAGATAAAGGTACATTAAGAGGACTACATTATCAAAAAGAACCTTATGCACAATCTAAATTAATTAGATGTACAAAGGGTGAAATATTAGATATAAGTGTTGATTTAAGAAAAGGTAGTCCAACATACGGAAGGCCTGTTTTAATTAAATTAAGCGAAAATGACGGGAAGTTAGTATTAGTTCCTAAAGGATTTGCGCATGGAGTATTGGTTTTAAAGGATAATTCTGAGTATAATTATAAGGTAGATAATCTCTTTAATAAGGAATACGATAGAGGACTAGCTTATGATGATAAAACAATCAATATTAATTATAAAGATTATATTGATGTTGAATTAAAATTATCTGATAGAGATTTAAATAATCCTAAGTTAGATGATATAGATAATAACTTTGAGTTTGTTGGAGGGAATAATGAGTATAAATGATAAAGAATCAATTCATACTTATGTAGTATTAGCATATAAAGAATCTCCTTATTTAAGGGAATGTATTGATTCAGTATTGAATCAAGATTATCCTAGTAAGGTGCTTATTGGTACTTCTACAGATAATAAATATATTAGAGATATTGCAAAAGAATATAACCTTGAAGTTGTAGTTAATGAAATAAAGGGTGGGGGAAATGCAGTAGATTTTGATTTTGCATGGAACACAGGTAGAACTGAACTTGTAACTATTGCACATCAAGATGATACATATGACCATGATTTTTCTCTTGAAGTAGTTAAAGCTTATAAACAAGAACCTACAGCTCAAATAATATTTACTGATTATTTTGAAATAAGAGAAGCTGAAAAGGTATATTCAAATTTGTTATTAAATGTTAAAAGAGTACTTTTATTTCCTTTAAGATTTAGATTTTGGGCAGGAAGTCCAATAATTAAAAAATCAGTTATTAGTTTAGGCGATTCAATTTGTTGTCCAGCAGTAACTTTCTGTAAGAAAAACATTGATTCAAATTCAATATTTGTAAACGAGCAGTTAAATGGTAATTCTGATTGGTATGGTTGGTTACAACTTGCGAAAATAAAAGGAAAGAAATTTATTTTCATTCCTAAATCTTTAATGGGGCACAGAGTTCATGAGGATACTCATACATCTAGAGAAATTAATGCAAATACTAGATCTCCTCAAGATTTAATTATGTTTGAGTATTTCTGGCCAAAACCAATCGCAAGATTTATTAACTACTTTTATCAGTTTAGTGAAAAAAGTAACACTTTAAAAAAATAAATATGTGAAAAGTATGGGAGAGTTTACTCCCGTTTTCAATATACTTTTAAAATGGTATAGTTTATAATAACAATGTTTATGGAGGTAGACATGAGACTTTTATCAATTGTAGTGCCTTGTTATAACGAACAAGAAACTGTTTCATTATTTTATGAAGAAACATCTAAAGTATGTGAATCATTAGATATGGATTATGAAATAATTTTTGTGAATGATGGTTCTAAAGATAAAACTATGGAAGAACTTAAAAAGTTATATGAAGCACATAAAGATCATGTAAAAATTATAGATTTTTCTAGAAACTTTGGTAAAGAAAGTGGTTTATTAGCTGGATTAGAGTATGCAAAGGGAGATTTTGTGACTGTAATGGATGCTGATTTACAAGATCCACCTTCATTTATTCCAAAGATGTTAGAAATGATTGAAAAAGAAGATATTGATATTGTTGGTACTAGAAGAGTTACAAGAGAAGGTGAACCAAAAATAAGATCTTTTTTTGCGCGTGAATTTTATAAATTAATTAATAAATTTTCTGAGGTTGAAATCGTTGATGGTGCAAGAGACTTTAGAATGATGACAAGACAAGTAATTGATTCTATTTTAGAATTAAAAGAATATCATAGATTTTCTAAAGGTATATTTGCATGGGTAGGATATAAGACAGTTTATTTAGAATATCAAAATGTCGAAAGAGTTGCTGGAGAAACAAGTTGGTCATTTTGGAACTTATTTGCATATGCCATTGAAGGTATAGTTGCATTTACTGTTGCACCACTTAGATTAGCAACTTTAATGGGAATTTTTATTTCGGTATTGACATTTCTTGGAATGATCTTTATATTCTTTAGAGCATTAATATTTAAAGATCCAGTTGCTGGATGGCCAAGTATGGTTATAATTATTATGTTTCTTGGAGGTATACAATTATTAGCTTTAGGAATAATTGGAGAATATTTATCTAAGACTTATATGGAGACAAAAAGTAGACCAAGTTATATCGTAAAGAAATATTACGATTAATGAAAGGAGTATGTTATGAGTAATCCTAAAACAAAAGTGGTGAGAAAGAAAAAAAGCAGACTTAATGGTTATTTAATATTAGTTATTTTAGCTACCTCTTTAATAACTGTTTTATTATTTTCATTTAATATCTTTAAGGTTGCTAGTAAAACAACAACTGCTGAAGGTACAACTCTTGAAGTTGATAGTAGCAGTAAGATTTCCAATGATAAATATATCATTGGTAATAACCCAACAGAACTATTAAGGGAAAACTTTAAAGAGCTAACATCTGCTTTGAAAGAGAAAGATCCTTATGTAATTGCAGAATATGTTGCTAGATGTTTTGTAATTGACCATTTTACATGGACTAACAAGGATGGAAATTATGAAGTTGGAGGTCTTCAATATATATATGGACCAAAGTTTACAAGTTTCTCTGATGAAGCAAGATATGGTTTTTATAGTGACTTAGATTTATATATTTCTCAATTTGGAAGAGAAAACTTATTACAGGTAGAATCTGTAGAATCTCATCCAGCTCTTGATGCAGGTAAATATAAAGTTGGAGAAGAAGAATATGATTCTTATTATTTAGATGTTACATGGACTTATAAAAAGTCTAGCAAGATAAATGTTGATGAGTTCCAAAAAATTGGTCACTTTACAATCGTAGATAACAATGGAAGATTTGAAATTGTTTCAATGTACGATGATTGGGACAATGATACAGTTGGTGAAGAAACAATTGAGGAGGAAGAATAATATGAGTAAGACAAATAATAAAGTCATTAAAAGAGACATGTCTACATTCAATATTGTTTTTACTGTAATTGTAGTACTTACAAACGTTTTGTTTTCGTACGTATTTTTCAACTTAACTCAATATAGTGGGCTAAGTAAATTTATTTTTATTGTATTAAATATTTTTATACTAATAGTTTTATTAGCACTTAATTTAATATTCATTATTACAATTAGAACAAGAAAATCAAATATGTTTAATGTATTTGTAGCACTTTGTGTAATTTTATTTGGTGTAGGTTCTTATGGAACTTATGCGATGGTAAGTGTAAATACAAATATCGATAAGATTATTGACGAAGGATCAACTAGTGAAACAATAGAAACAAGTTTAGTTGTTTATTCTGATAGTGGAGAATTTTTAATAAAAGAAGAAGCAGATTTAGAAGGTAAAACTTTAGGAGTTGTTACAGGTAGTAATAACTATGATTTAGCAAAAAAACAATTAGAAACTAATAAGATTAAAGTTTCGTATGCAGAGTTTACTGATAATAATGAGCTTTTACTAGCATTATTTAATGGTGAAATTAATGCGGCAGCTCTTCCTAGTAATTATGTAGGGATATTTGAAGTTAATGATGGATATGATGTTTTATTAGAAGATACAAAAGTAATATCTACATTTTCTAGTGTAGTAGAAGTTAAGGCTACAGTAGGATCTGATAAAGATATCACAAAAGAACCTTTTACAGTTCTTGTATTAGGTGTTGATGAGGGTAGAAGCGATGCAGTTATTTTAGTGTCTGTAAACCCTATAAGTATGAAAATAACAATGAGTTCTATTGCAAGAGATTCTTATGTACCTATTGCTTGTTATGGTGGAAATAAATCAGATAAGTTAGGACATGCTAGAGTTCAAAGTAGACAATGTACAATTGATACTGTTTCTAAATTAGTTGGAGTTCCAATAGATTATTACTTTGAAAGTAACTTTAAAGGAATTGTAGAAATGGTTGATGCATTAGGTGGAATAGTTGTAAACAACCCATATGAGTTTGTTGGACAAAGCTCTTCTACTCAACGTGGACATTATACAGTTTGGGTTCCTGCAGGAACTGATGTTCCTTTAAATGGGGAACAAGCATTAGCCTTTGCAAGAGAAAGACATTTATATGCTTCAGGTGACTTCCAAAGACAGGCTAATCAACAACAAGTTATAAGAGCAATTCTTACAAAAGCAATGAGAACTGCAGATTTAAATAAATTATTAAATGTTTTAAAAGCAGCGGGTGACAATTTTTCTACTAACTTATCAGTTGATCAATTAATTGATTTATTCAATCATGTAATGAAGAAAACTGGTAGATATTATGATGATTCTCATCCTGAAAATGCAATTTTAATACAGGGTTCTAGAATTACTGGATATAATTCTGGTATCTGGAATGAAGCTGCCCAATTAAGATTATCAATAGTTAGATTATTTGAAGGATCTATTAAAGATACAAATGAAGCTATAACAAGAAATATAGATATGAATTCAAAAATTACAGCACCTAAGTCTTGGAGATGGGATGCAAATTGGATATTTACTGCTCCTACAATTTCCAATGAAACTTATTCAGAACAAAGAATTATTGATGAAATGCCAGATACTGTTATTAACTTTACTGGTCAATCACTTGGACAAGTTCAAGGTTGGGCATCTTCTAGAGGAATTCATATTCATGTAAACTATGAAGATTGTGCTGCAACTAAAGCATGTGGTGGATTTGGAGATGGAGTTGTAATAGCACAAAGTGTAAGACCTGGTATTAAATCTTCTAATGTTACTGATATTACTGTTACATTAACAAGTAATACAGGAGCGGCAGCTCCAACAGGTGGAGTATATTCGATTACTGTTAGATATGTATATCAAGATACTAATGCTGAAGCAGCGCCTACAGTAACATTTAATTCTAATCCAGATGGAACATACAGTATTAACAGTCCACAAATTGGTGGATATGTAGCTCATCCAGGAGTTGTAAGTGGTACTGCAACAGGTCCAGTTGATGTAACAGTGTTCTATAAGAAAGTAGAACCAACGCCGACAACCTCACCAGATCCAACAACCTCACCAGATCCAACAACCTCACCAGATCCAACAACCTCACCAGATCCAACAACCTCACCAGATCCAACAACCTCACCAGATCCAACAACTTCACCAGACCCAACAACTTCACCAGATCCAACAACTTCACCAGATCCAACAACTTCACCAGATCCAACAACTTCACCAGATCCAACAACCTCACCAGATCCATCACCAGACCCAACAACTTCACCAGACCCTAATCCCTGACCCTGACCCAACAACTTCACCAGACCCTAATCCCTGACCCTGACCCAACAACCTCACCAGATCCTTAATACAAATTAATATTAATTACTATTTAAATACAGAAACTTCTGTATTTAAAAGTGTTAATAAATAAGAATATAAAAGAAAACTTAAAAATAAAGGTTTACATTGTTAAACCTTTATTTAATGAAAAAGGCTTGAATTCTAAAGTAAGTGAAACAAAAATTAAAAATTAGTACATGTTCCACTAAAGTTGATAGTAAAGGGATAAAAAGATAAAAAAAGATTAATAAATGTTTAATAAACAAATAAATATGTTATATTGTAATTGAAATAAATAAATAGTTTTCGCACTGAAAGGAAGTGTTAAAAATCACTTTCAAAGTAAGTAGAACACTTCTGGTATGTATATAAATTAGATATGTACTTGTGAAATTGAAAAATATTTATTTGTTAAAAACAGAAGAGCTTAGGATAACTTTGTCTGGGGAGACTTCATTATATCCTAGCTTTTTTAATACTCTTTTTTGATAATTTGTAAGACATTCAAATGGTGATTTATTACCTAGTGAAGGTCTTTTAACGGAATTAATATTACACATCATATTAACTACATCTTTTTGACTCAAATTATCCATAGAAGTCCCCTTAGGAATGAAATACCTAATATAATCATTATTCTTTTCTACTTTAGGTTTTTGTTGAGCTTGTCTAGGATCACAATAGAATAAGTTAACTCTAAGTCTGTGTCCAGGAATAGATTCAATTAAATCGGGTTTAGAGAATTCAAAACCACGATCAGTTAATATAACACGAAATAGATTAAGGAATTCTGTTAGTTTAAGTTTTGATTTAATAAAATCAAAACAATCAATCACACTATGAACATCATTTAAGTTTCTTTTAAATGCAATCATAAAGTTTGATTTTCTAAATAATATAACAAGTAAACAAGAACCACCCCTAGTGCCTTCAACTGTATCCATTTCAACAATTGATGCCTTTGGATGTGATTTGATAAAAGTTAAGAAATCTAAATAAGTTCTGTTAAATCTTATCTTTTGATGATTGTTTTTCTTAGTTTTACCGTTATTATCATTGTTTTGTTTATGCCTTTTCTTATATCTAACTTTTCTAGGTAAATCAATGTTCTTTACATTAGGCAAATAACCATTATCAATATATCGATAAACAGTAGATGTTCCTACACCTATATCAGTATGAGCCACAATATGTGATAAAGGTTGTTTTCTCTCTTTTAAATATTTAGATAATATTTCATCTAGATAATTTAAAGCTTCTTTAGAGCAGTGAGGACCAATTCTTGAACTAGAAAGAGTTTTTTCATATTTTAGTTGAGCTTTTTTAGGGTCATAAATTACCTTTGATTTTTTACAGATATTATATTTTGTACAACCAATACAAACCCAAGGAGCTTTAATTAATCTAGAACATGTTTCTAATTCATATAAAGAACATGTATCATAACACTTATTAAATCTATTAACACAATTTAAATAATGTTTACATTTATAATCACTAGAATAATATTGTTTTTTAGTGTATCTATTATTTTTAATTTCTCTAGAAATAGTAGAAGCAGATTTAGATATAATTCTTCCAATTTCTCTAAATGATTTATTTTCGTTTAATAAACTATGAATAGTAAGTCTATTATCGTAAGTAAGATGCTTATAATGTTTTTGTGACATGTGAAAAACCTCCTTTTATATAGTCACAAGCACATATCTATCAACATCTTATCAATTATTCTATTGTCACAGTAAGTGAAACATGGTGTTTCACTTACTATGAAATTGTAGGTTAATGAAAAAGTGGTTTGACTATCAAATCAATTGTGATATAATTACGCAGTGTTAGGAGAAAGTATATGATTAGAATAGTGACAGATTCAACTTCTGACTTTACAGTAGAAGAAGCAAAAAAATATAACATAGATATGGTACCTTTAAGTGTAGTTTTTGGTGAAGAAACATACCTTGACAGGGTTGAGCTTGATTGTGCAACTTTTTATGATATGTTAAAAACTAAAGAATATCCAACAACATCACAACCTGCACCAAGTCAGTTTTATGATGTTTATAAAAAATATGATGAAACTGATGAAATTATAGTTATTGGTATTTCTGGAGAATTAAGTGGAACTATTAAAAGTGCTAGAATAGCTTCATTAGATTTTAAAAATAAATTTGAAGTATATGACAGTAAATTAGCCGCAATTGCGACAAGAATACTTGTTATGAAGGCTATAAGATTAAGAGATGAAGGAAAATCGTTTGATGAGATTGTAAAAGCAATTCATGATTTACAACCAAAAATTGATTTATACGCAGGATTTGATACTCTTGAATATCTTGTAAAGGGTGGAAGAATATCTAAGGTTGTAGGAACAACTGGAAGCTTATTAAAGATAAAACCACTTATAAGTCTTGAAGAAGGTAAAGTTGTTCAAGTCGGTAAAGCTAGAGGTACTAAAGCAATGATTTCAAGTGTTGTAGATAAGTCACTTGAATCAGGTATTGACAATAATGAAGATGTAATTCTTGGTTATACAAAAGATCAAGAAAACGCATTAAAATTAAAAGAAGCACTTGAAGAAAAAGGAATTAATGTAACTGAAGTTGTAGAAATAGGTGCAGTTATTGGGGTACATGCTGGACCAGGTGCTTGTGCAGTAGCATTTGTAAAAAAATAAAGATTTTTAAAGAATTCTTATATGTAATAATGGAATTCTTTTTTTATTTAGATTAATACTAATCATTGTGAATAAAGCTCTGTTTAATACAATTATTAATGTGGTATAATCTATTTGTGTGTAAAATAGGAGGAAGCTTTATGAAAGGAATAATACTTGCAGGAGGCAGTGGAACAAGACTGTATCCACTTACAAAAGTTACATCAAAACAACTTTTGCCTATTTATGATAAACCGATGATTTATTATCCTTTATCAACATTAATGCTTGCAAAGATTAGAGAAATATTAATTATATCTACACCACAAGATATAGGTAATTTTGAAAGATTACTAGGTGATGGAAGTCAATTTGGTATTAGTTTATCTTATAAGGTTCAAGAAGTACCTAATGGTTTAGCGCAAGCATTTGTATTAGGTGAAGAGTTTATTGGTGATGATTCTGTGTGTATGGTACTTGGAGATAATATATTCTATGGGAACAAATTTGGAGATATATTAAAAAGAGCTAAAAATAGAACAAGTGGTGCTACAGTATTTGGCCAATATGTAAAAGATCCAGAAAGATTTGGTGTTGTTGAATTTGATGAAACTGGTAAAGTAATTTCTTTAGAAGAAAAACCAGAAGATCCAAAAAGTAACTATGCTGTTGTAGGACTATATTTTTATGATAATAGGGTTGTTGAGTATGCAAAAAACTTAAAACCTTCTGCTAGAGGGGAATATGAAATAACTGATTTAAATAAAATATATTTGGAAAATGGTGAACTTGAATGTGAACTATTTGGTAGAGGTTTTGCATGGCTTGATACTGGTACAATAGAAGCTTTATCACAAGCAGCTAATTATGTAAGAACAATTGAAGAAGTACAAGGAATTAAAATATCAGTTCCTGAAGAAATTGCTTACTATAATAAATGGATAGATCAAAATGATTTAATTGAAGCTTCAAAAGTTTATGGAAATAGCCCTTATGGAAAACATTTGGTAAATGTTGCTAAAGGAACTGTTCATACTACATACAATAAAGGTAATTAAATGAAAATTGTTATTCTCGGATGTGGTTATTTAGGATTTAATATTAACCATATACTAAAAAATAAATATGATTGTGAGGTATGGGGTTTAAAAAGCTACTATAGCTCAAAGATTGATAAATTTAAAGAAATTGATGTTTTTAATATTGAACAATTAAAAGATATTGATTTAAGTGATAAAATAATTATTGACTGTGTTTCATTAGTTTCAAACACCGAAAAGAATGAAAGTATATTAGAAATAGTTAAAGAAAAATATCAATCTCTTTTTGATGTTTTAAAAGAAAAAAATATTAAAAGGTATATTATGTTATCTAGTGGTGGAACTATATATGGTGATAGTTATAAGCCAATTAGTGAAACTCATAAACTAAATCCTAAATCTGTATATGCTAGAAGTAAATATATATTAGAAGAAATGATTAAAGAATCAGGTTTAAATTATTTAATCCTTAGACCCACTAATCCTTATGGTGGAATATTTGAACCAGGTAAAACTCAAGGGGTAATAAGTATACTAATTAGAAAATCCTTATTAGAAGAAACCTTTAATTTATGGATAGAAGAAGAAAGTGTTAGAGATTATATTTATATTACTGATTTTGTAAATGCTATTAATGAATTAATAAAACATGAGGTAAATAATGATGTATTTAATATATCTAGTGGTGAAGGAAAAAGCTTAAAAGAAGTTATAAAAACAGTTGAAAAAATTACAAATAAAAAAATTGATATTTTAAATACTAACATTGATATACCAAAAATTCATTCAATTGTTTTATCAAATAAAAAGCTAATTGAAAAAACTGATTATAAGCCTAAGATAAGCTTTAATCAAGGAGTAAAAAAAGAAGTGGAAAGGATAAGAAAGGAATTAAATTTATGAAAATTTTAGTTACAGGAGCTGCAGGTTTTATCGGCGGAAATTACGTACATTACATAGTAGAAAAATATCCAGAAGATGAAGTGGTTGCATTAGATAAATTAACATATGCAGGGAATTTAGAAACATTAGAGCCAGTAATGGATAAGATTAAGTTTGTTAAAGAAGATATTTGTAATAGAGAAGCAATCTTTAAATTATTTGAAGAAGAAAAGTTTGATGTTGTTGTAAACTTTGCGGCAGAATCACACGTAGATAGATCGATTGAAGATCCAGAAGTTTTCTTAATGACAAATATAATTGGAACTCAAGTTTTAATGGATGCATCAAGAAAATATGGAGTAAAAAGATTCCATCAAGTATCTACGGATGAAGTTTATGGAGATTTACCATTAGATAGACCTGATTTACTATTTACAGAAGATATGCCATTAATAACATCATCACCATATAGTGCATCAAAAGCTAGTGCTGATTTATTAGTTGAAGCATACAATAGAACATTTAAACTACCAGTTACTATTAGTAGATGTTCAAATAACTATGGGCCTTACCAATTTCCAGAAAAACTTATTCCATTAATGATTTCAAGAGCATTAGATGATGAAAAATTACCTGTTTATGGAAAAGGTGAAAATGTTAGAGATTGGCTACATGTAAAAGATCACTGTAGTGCAATTGATTTAATTGTAAGAAATGGAAAAGATGGAGAAGTTTATAATATTGGAGGAAACAATGAAAGAACAAATCTTGAAGTTGTAAAAACAATATTAAAAGAATTAGGAAAATCAGAAGATTTAATTAATTATGTAACTGATAGACCTGGACATGACTTAAGATATGCAATAGATCCAACAAAAATTGAAACTGAATTAGGTTGGGTTCCTGAGTATGATTTTGATACAGGAATTAAACAAACTATTCAGTGGTATTTAGATAATAAATCTTGGTGGGAAAAAATAATCAGTGGTGAATATCAAGAGTATTATGAAAAAATGTATATAGAAAAGGGGAGATAAGATGAAATATGATGTAATTGTTGTTGGTTCTGGGTATGCAGGAAGTGTAACTGCTCATAAATTTGCACAAGATGGAAAGAAAGTCTTAATTATTGAAAGAAGAGATCATATCGGTGGTAATATGTATGACTACATTGATGAAAATGGTGTTAACTATCATAAATATGGACCTCATATTTTCCATACAAATAGTGATAATGTAGTTGAATTTTTATCACAATTTACTAAGTGGTATCCTTATGAACATAGGGTATTAGGTAAAATTAATAATCAGTTTGTGCCTATTCCATTTAATTTAAAATCTATTGAAATGTTATTTGAAGAAGATAAGGCAGAAAGATTAAAGAAAATTTTAATTGATACTTATGGGATGGAAACTAAAGTTCCTATTTTAGAATTAAGAAAAAATGATGATGACGAAATCAAAGAATTAGCTGAATTTATATATGAAAAAGTATTCTTATATTACACAATGAAACAATGGGATTTAAGTCCTGAAGAAATAGATCCAGCAGTTACAGGAAGAGTACCTGTACATATTTCATATGACGATAGATATTTCCAAGATAAATTTCAAAATATGCCTAAAGATGGATATACAAAGATTTTTGAGAGAATGTTAAATCATGAAAATATTGATATTTTATTAAATACTGATAGAAAAGATTTAGTTACAATTGATTTAGAAAATAAACAAATTCTTTATAAAGGTGAAGTGTTTGATGGAAAACTTGTTTATACAGGTGCTATTGATGAACTGTTTGATTATCATTTAGGTAAGCTTCCTTATAGAAGCTTAGATTTTGTAATTGAAACTCACGATGATTATTTTCAAGGTTCAGGTACAGTAAATTACAATACACCTAAAGAAGAAGATGCATTTACAAGGATTACTGAATATAAACATATGATGAATAATCCTAAATTAGAAAAAACAACTATTGCGGTTGAATATTCATATCCTTATGATATTGATGCTGAAAAAGGTAATATTCCTTACTATCCAATATTTACTGATGAAATAAAGAATAGATATGATGAGTATGTTAAACTAACTAAAGAGTTTAATAATTTACATTTAATTGGTAGATTAGCTCAATTTAGATATTACAATATGGATGGAATTGTAGAGGCAGCATTAAAAGAATATGAAAATATCAAGTTTAAATAAAGTTTAGTTTTAAATTTAGTATATTATTATGATTATACAAAAAATTATTAAATTTTCATTATAAAATTGTTTGAACATTTTGTGATTTGATTTAAATATTAATACTAAATGGGGGTTATAATAGATGATGATGGATATAAAACTTAAAATTAATGAAAAATATTTATGTTATAAAAATTTGATTTTAAGTTTTAGTAATATTAAGCAATCGCTAATATTTTTGACATTAATTTATTGTGTTGCTTATTATCCTATTATTAGAGCAAATGTTTATTATCAAGATGATATTGGGAGAGCTGCATTTGGATATAGAGGTTGGGATAATTATAGTAGATATGTATCAAACTTTTTAAGTAATTTTATTCATGCAAATAGTCATATTGCAGATATTAGTCCTCTTACTCAGTTAATTGCAATTTCGTTTCTTGTCGTTGCATCTTTGATTGTTGTAATAATGTTTAGTGATAAAAAGAAAATATCTATCTGGAGTTTAATTGCAGTTTTACCAATTGGATTATCACCTTATTTTTTAGAGTGTATTTCATATAAGTTTGATTCACCATATATGGCTTTATCTGTTCTTGTAAGCATTGTTCCTTTATTGTTTTACAAAGAAGATACAATTATATATATGGGAGCATCTGCTTTAGGCACTATTCTTATGTGTACAACATACCAAGCTAGTTCTGGAATATTTCCATTGATTGTTTGTTTTTTTGCATTTAAAAAATGGCTTGATGATGAAGATATATTATCTTCATTTATATTTATTTTTAAATCAGCTTTTGGTTATTTGATTGGACTTATAATATTTAAATATTTAATAATGGCTCCTGATCCAAGTGGAAATAATGTAATGTATTCACTTTTTGAATTGCCTAAGGAATTTATTAATAATCTTGTTCTTTATTATAAAGTAGTGAATCAAGATTTTGATTACAAGTGGAAGTATTTATTAATTGGTATAATGTTTTTGTTTGTTTTTTCTAATACTGTTTTTGCTAAAAAAGGTAAGAAAACAATTGTTTTATTAAATAGTATATTAGTTTTAGTTATTGGTTTATCGGTTTGTTTTGGTTTATATCCAGCTTTGGTGAATCGATTACAAACACCAAGGACAATGTATGGATTTGGCGTTTTTATAGCTATATTAATGTTGAATACTGTTAATATATTCAAATTTGATGTATATAAAAACTATATTTCAAGATTCTTAATTTTAGGCTTATGTTGGAGTTTTTTTGTTCTTTGTTTTGTTTATGGAAATGCTTTAAATGTTCAACAAAAATATATTGATTATAGAATACAGCTTGTTTTAAGTGATATAAATAAAATTAATATAGATTCAAATGAATTAAATCAAATTGATATTCAAGGTTCAATTGGTTTTTCCCCAGTAGTTAAAAATATGCAATTATATAAAAATGGAATTTTAAGGAGACTTATTAAAGAAACATTTTGTTCTGGAAGTTATTTTGGGAGTGCATACTTTCTTTATTATTTTGGATTGGAAAATGTAGAACAGGTTGAAGGTTTAGATAAAAATAATATGGATTTAAAGTATGAAACACAGTTTCATACAATTTATTCGAAAGATAATAAAATTCTTTTGATACTTAAATAATTTTTAACCATTTTCTTCAGTAGTAGAAACAATACAAAATTCTAAAAATTATTTTAAGTAAAAACACGATAAAGGTATTTTTTATATTATTATTTTAGTCTAATTATGTCTCTATGACTTATATTTTTATCTTGTTAAAGATTAAGTTAATACATGGTATAATGATTCAAGGTGAAAAGATGGATAAGAAATTAACTTCAAATTATATATATAGTGTTATTTATCAAACATTAATAGTAATAACACCTTTTATAACAGTACCTTATCTAACAAGAGTTATGGGAGTAGAAGCCTTGTCAATAAATGATATGACAGGAAATTTGACTCAATGGTTTGTTTTATTTGGTATTATGGGTGTTAACATATATGGTAATAGAGAAATTGCAAGAGTAAGAGATAATAAAAGAGATCTTTCAAGAACTTTTTTTGAAATTTTTTCTATGCAATTTATTAGTATGTGTCTATCTACTATTGCCTTTTTTATTTTTATTAATGTATTTAAATCTGAATATAATACTTATTTAATTGTTCAAGGAATTACCTTACTAAGTGTTTCATTAGATATTACTTGGTTTTTTTATGGAGTAGAAGATTTTAAAAAAGCCAGTATAAGAAACATGGCAGTAAAGATATTAAATGTTGCATTAATATTAATTTTAATAAAAGGCCCACAAGACTTAATGAAATTTATTTTCTTAAATGCCAGTTTAGGTGTATTTGGTCAGTTAGTAATGTGGGCACAATTAAGACATTATGTTCATTTTGAAAAAATAAATTTAAAAGGAATATTAAAACATGTAAAACCTAATATTTCGTTGTTTATTCCTCAAATTGCAATATCAATATATTCATTATTAGATATATCAATGCTTGGTATATTATATGAAGAAAAAGAAAAAGTAGTTAACTTATATAAACAAGCACAAAACTTTGTAAAGATGTTTTTATTTTTTATTACAAGTATTGGTAGTGTTATGTTACCAAGGATATCTAATATATATGCAAAAGGTGAAACAGAGGCAATGAACAGGTTTTTAAATAAAACTTTTAAACTTGCTTTATATCTTGCAATACCAATGATTGTAGGTATATTTGGTGTTATACAAAGTTTTGTAAATTGGTTTTTACCTTTAGATTATTATGAAGTAGGAAAAATGATGATACTTACTTCTCCAATAATATTATTTATTTCTTTAAGTAATGTATTTGGTACTCAATATTTAGTACCAATAGGAAATTATAAGCACTATACAATTTCTGTAGTAAGTGGAGCTCTAGTGAATCTTACTTTAAATTATATATTTATACCTAATTATGGTGCTTATGGTGCAATATTTGGATCAGTAATGGCAGAACTTATGGTAACTGTAGTTCAATGGTTTTATGTAAGAAACAAGTTAAAAGTAAATATACACATAAAAGAATTAACAATAATAATACTTTCATCCTTATGTATGTTAATTCCGATAAACTTAGTTATATCAAATTTAACAAATAGCTTTATATCTAGTATTATTCAGATAGTAGTAGGTGGAAGTACTTATGTAATTCTTTTATATGTATTTAAAGCTCCTTTATTTATGGAGATACTTAATAGATTTTTGAAAAGAGGTGTAGATTATGAAGCTTAGTATTGTAGTACCTATTTATAACATTGAAGATTATTTAGATAAATGTTTAAATTCAGTGTTAAATCAAACATTTAAAGATTTTGAATGTTTATTGGTTATTGATGGAATAAAAGATAATAGTTATCTAATAGCTGAAAAATATGCAGGAATTGATTATCGATTTAAAGTCATTTATAAACCAAATGGTGGTTTATCAGATGCAAGAAATGTTGGTATGGAACATGCAATGGGAGAATATATTTATTTTCTTGATGGAGATGATTTTTTATATGCCAGCGCAATGGAAAAATGTGTTAATAAACTTGATGAAACTAAAGCTGATATGGTTATCTTTGATGTTACTCAACATAATCTTGAGCAAAACACAACTGAATTATTAAAGAATGATTTTGATGAAAATCAAACATATACAGTAGATAAAGAACCAACATTATTAATAAAGGTTTTAAATGCTGCATGGAATAAGATGTATAGGAAAGATTTATTTATTGATAATAATATTAATTATCCTATTAAATATTATTATGAAGACTTAGGAACAACATATAGATTAATGTTAAAATCAAAGAGTATAGCATTTATTAATGAGCCTTTATATAATTATCTTGCGGATAGACCAGGAAATATTACTTCTGAATTTAATATGAATGTTTATCATGTTTTAGACATGGTAAAGATTAATTTAGATTATTTTAAAGTGAATGGAGTATATGAAAAATATTATGAAGAATTAAAATTTCTTGGAGGAATTAATATTATAGAAACTTTAAAGAAAACAAGAAATGTTACAGATGCAAAAATGGTTGATGAATTTATTGATGTATGTTTTTATGTGATAAAAAGAGATTGGCCAGAATTTCCTAAGTGTAAGTATAATATCTTAAGACATAAGCATGACTGGATATATGCAAATAAAAATACTTTAAAAACATATTTAAAGCTTAGAAGAATAGTAAAAGGAGGCTAAATTAATGAATAAGATTACTATAATAGTACCAATATACAATGTAGAAAAATATTTAAGAACATGTTTTGATTCATTATTAAACCAAACATTTGATAAATATGAAATCCTAGCTGTAAGTGATGGATCTAAAGATGGCTCTAATGAAATAATGAAAGAATATTCAAAAAAATATCCTGATAAAATAAAATGTATTTTTAAGGAAAATGGAGGATATGGCTCTGTATTAGAATTAGCTATATCTAAGATTGAAACTCCTTATTTTCAAATATGTGATCCAGACGATTATTTAGATTCAGAAGCATTAAAACATCTATATGATTTAGCGCAGTTAAGTGATGCTGATATTACCATAGGAGCTAAATATTTTATCTATGAAGGAACTGAAGATAAAGATTATGATTATGCATATAATACTAACTATACTAAGTTAAAAACAAATACTGTTTATAATAATGGAACAAGTGAGTATGATGATTTACTATTTGTAGATCCTAGTCCTCATTCAAAGTTATATAAAAGAGAAGTCGCAAAAGATATAAAATTTTTATATAACGTAAGTTATACAGATAATTTATTGTTTTATTTGAGTTATTTAAATGCAAAGAAAATTATTTATACTGATAAGGCTTGTGCTTATTATTTAATTGATAGAGCTGGTAATACAATGACAGATGTTAGACCAAAAGCTATTGATGGACATGTAAAAGTATTTAACGAAATATTAGATCAACACGATAAATCAAAAGCTAGTGATATGTTTTACTATAGAATGTTTGAAAGCTTTAAATATATTGTTGAACAATCAAAAAGAATAGATGCACCTTTAGAAGAAGCTAGTAAAACAATTGATAATTTATATACATTAGTTGAAAGATTAATACCTTATAAAGATAAAATAAAACCATATTATGATAAATATAGTAAATCAAAGTTTATTGAAAAAATTAAAGATAAAAGACTGTTAGACGAAAAATCTAGTAAGAGTCAATTTAGAAAATTAAAGAAAAGTTTATTAAGTAAATTTGAAGAGTAGAAAGGAAGTGAATCATGCAAGTATCTGTAATAGTACCAATGTATAATGTTGAAAACTATATAAAAGAGTGCCTTGATTCACTTGTAAATCAAACACTTAAAGATATGGAAGTCATTGTAGTAAATGATGGAAGTACTGATGGTGGAGTAAAAATAGTTGAAAGCTATTGTAAAAAGTATCCTGATTTAATTAGACTTGTTCATAAAGAAAATGGTGGATTATCCGATGCAAGAAATTATGGAATACCTTATGCAAAAGGTAAATATATAGGATTTTTAGATAGTGATGATTATGTAGAAAGCACTATGTATGAAAAAATGTCTAAAAAACTTGATGAAGGATATGATGTAGTAGTATGTGATATTGAATATTTTTATGAAGATAGTGATAATAAGTGGATACTTAAAGGATTAAGTGATTGGAATATAGAAAATATATCTAAAAGAGCTTTATTATCACCTATGTTTGCTTGGAATAAACTTTATAAAGCAAAATATTTTAAAGAAGAAAATTATAGATATCCATTAAATACATGGTATGAAGATTTGCCTGTGACTACTTTAATATTTGCGAAAACTGATAAAATTGGTCATGTAAATGAAGCTTTAGTACATTATAGACAAAGAGAAGGTTCTATAATGTCAGCTACAAGAAGTAAAAGACTCTTTGAAATCTTTAATGTAATGAAGATGGTAAGAGATAACTTTAAAAAACAAAATTTATATGATGAATATAAAGATGAACTTGAATATTTACATATTGAACACTTAAGATTATATGGAATGTTTAGGTTTATTAGATCAAGTTTATTTGAAGATTTATATAAAGAAAGTGATAAGACTATGAATACTTATTATCCTAATTGGAAAGATAATAAGTATATAAATAACTTATCTTTAAAAAATAAAGTATTTTTAAAATACTTTAATTTAACTACAAATGTTATTTTTAAATTATTTATAAAATAGGGAAGGTTAATTAATGCGTACACGCTATTCATTTTATAACTTTGTTGTAAATTTAATTACATCAGTAATATTACCTATACTAGGTTTTGTAAAACTTAGTCTTTTCTTGGGTTTATATGGTGTAAGTGTAAATGGTTTACAAATAACAATAGCTCAAATAATTACATTTTTAAATGTATGTGAAATTGCATACTCTTTAGCATTTAGACAATTATTATTTAAACCTTTAGCTGATAAAGATAAACAAGGTGTTTTAAGTATATATTATGGTGCTAAAAGAGTTTTTAATATTACAGGTACCATTGTACTTATACTAGGTTTTGTTTTATCTATATTTTTCCCGTTATTTGCGGATTCACCATTTGATTATTTTAATACATCATTAATATTTTTAATATCTACTTTACCTTATGGTATTTCTTATTTTTTGATGGGGCCTAACTTTGTAATAATTGCAGATCAAAAAGAATATAAGATTAATATTTGGATACAATCAATTGCAATATTAAGAATGATATTAATGATTATTGCAATAATATTAAAAATGGATTTTTATGTAATTGTAATAATAGAAGTATTAAATATATTAATCGCAAACATAGTTGCAAGATTTATAGCATTAAAAGCTTACCCTTGGTTAAAAGAAAAGCCTGAAACAATTGATAATGAATCATTTATAAAAAATGCGAAATATACAATAATTCAAAGATTATCTGCACTAGCTACAAATAATACAGATAATATTGTAATTACATCATTTATGGGATATGCAATGAGTGGTGTATATGGTGTATATAGTTATTTAAATGAATTTGTATATAAGATAGTTAATAGTGTAATTAGTTCTACGATTAATAGTTTTGGAAATTTGTTTAATGATGAAAATGCAGATTCTTATAAGGTTTTCACAGAATTTTTTAATTTTGCATGTTATGGAGCAAGTATTGTATCTGTATGTATTTTTGTAGTTATGGCAGATTTTATTCCTATTGTAATGAGAAAAACAGAAATAGGACCGATACCTTTTAATTTAGTATTAATGTTTTCTATTAATATATTTTATTTAACTATGAGAGAACCTGTAATAATTTCTAGAGATGCTAATGGATTATTTAAAGATGCAAAAAATAATGCATATTTATTAGCTATTTCTAAGATTGTTTTATCAGTTATTATGGTTAGAATATGGGGTCTTGCAGGAGTTATTGGAGCAACTTTAATAACTAATTGGACTGTAGATTTCTTATATAATCCAAGACTTGTTTATAAAAAAGTATTTAAATTAGATGTAATAAGATATTATAAAATGGTGTTTTCTAGAGTAGTTATTACAGCTATAGTAGGGGCTATTAGTTATTATGTTTGGAATCTGTTTATAGGATATGTAACTAGTGGAACTGTTAAGTTTTTAATTAGTTGTGTTATTTTAGGAGTAGCTGTACTTATAACTTTTACAATTATTTACTCTGTTTTATATGAGTCTTATAGAAATTTAATAAGACGTATTTATAACTTATTTGTAAGAAGAATGGAAGGTAGGACAAGCTAATGAAGAAAATAATTCTTGTTTTGTTTTTACTTTTAACAGCTTGTAATAGTGAAATTAAAGAAGTTGATAATAGTTTATGGGAAGATAATAAAATAAGTCATGAAGAAATTAAAAGTGATTTAATAAGTAGTGATAGCTTTTCTATTTCATTTTGGTTTAAATCTGATTCAAATAAACCAAGTGATACAATTTTAACTATTGGTGATGAAAATGATTATTATACTTTAAAACCTTCTAAAGTAAGTTTTATTGATGAAACATATGTTTATGATGGATTAACATTATCAAACAAAAATGAAGATTTAATAATTTCTGATAAAAAATTTAGTTTAAAAAGTAATAGATATAATTTAATAGTAATTAATTTTTATAAAAAAAATATAGACATTTATTTAAATGGAGAATTAGCTAGTAGTGGAAATGTAGAAAAATTAAAAGGAAACAGTTTATATATTGGTCTAAATCCTTATGAAAATAATGAAATACAAAACGGATTTTATAGTAAATTAAACATTTCAAAAAATATATTAAGTAAAGATAAAATTTTTGGAGAATTTAAATCAGAATTACCTAGAGTATTATTAGATACAATTAATATAAGTGATAGTGATGATTTGATTTTTGATTATTGGATTGATAGTTATGAAATAGAAGGATATCCAGTTAAATGGGTTAGCATGAATCAAGAATTAATTGATTATCGTGGTGTAATAATGAAAAAAGTAGAAGAAGATACAGTGGTTGATTTAATAGCTACTTTAGAAATTGATGGATATAGTGCAAGTAAAACTTTTAGCGTTAATTTAAGAGTTGAAGATGATAATAGATTATTAATTAGAGATTTAAAATCATTAGATACATACATTAATTCTTATATGCATAGTAATACTAAACTTCCAGATACATTAAGCAATGGTTCAAAAGTAAAGTGGTCTAGTGATTGTTCTAATATAGAAATAATTGATAATGTTTTAATTAAATTAAGTGAAAATGAAAAAGAATTATGTACAATAAATGCTAGTGTAACTAAAGGTGATATTACAGTTGATAAATCTTATTCAGTAACTATTTTAGATGAAATATATGGATATGTAATGTCTTATTTTAATGGTGAACTTGGAAGTGAAGTAGGACATTTAGCATATAGCTATGATGGTTTAATTTGGAATAAATTAAACATGGAAATTACAACTGAGCTAGGAACTACAAGAATTAGAGATCCTAAGCTTACTAGAGATAAAGATGGAGAATTTATTTATTTAGCTACAGAAGGGTTTGATAATCCAAGTATCTATATTATAAAAGCACCAGGATTATTAGATTTTAGTAATCAAAAATTAATTCAAGTTGCATATTATGATGAAGGATTAAGAATGACAGGTGAAAGGGCATGGGCACCTGAAATATACTATGATCATACAAGTGAGCAGTACTATATTTATTTTAGTGATAGTGGATTTGTGGATGAGTTTAACAATAAAGGTGGTCCAATTTATGCGGTGACTAGTAAAGATTTAGAAAATATGTCTTATCCATTTATATACTTTAATCCAGGCTATAGTGTAATAGATGGAACTATTATTAGTTTAGATGGCAAATACTGGTTATTTTATAAGGATGAAAGAAAAGCAGCCCAGACTATCTTTTATGCATCTAGTGATGATTTAAAGGGCTTTAATAAGGCTTATGATGAATATTTCTTAAGTTTAATAAAATATATGGAAGGACCATTTATGTTTAAAAATAAAGATGGTGGTTATTTCTTATATATGGATAATTATCCTAAAGGTACTTTCTATGGTGCTTCTTTTACTACTTTAGGAGAGGAAAATGATATTACTTGGTATGATAAAGAAGATATAGTATTACCAGAAGAAGATACAAGACATGGTTCTGTAATAGAAGTTACTAAAAAAGAACTTGATGCAATAATAGAAAAATATAAATAAAATCGGTCAAAATGAACCGATTTTTTATAACAATAATAAATTTGTGCATAACCAATTATCATTTACTTTAGTAAAGAATATTTGATAACCAGTAGGATATACTTGAATTTTTTCTCCTGCTTTTACTTCATAATCATATTTAATACTTCCAATAAAGAAGTCGTTATCTAGTTTTACAATATCAAATATTTCAATATTTTTAAATTCTACAGAATCATGAAGAGAAAACCATTGATTATTAAATGTAGAAATATCTTGGTAAAACTTTGTGTTTCTTAACAATAATTTTCTTAGATTGTAGAATTTTTCATCTTCAGTAATATATTTAGAATAAGTTTGTGCAACATTTAAGATTAAATTTTCATATTCTTCTTTTTCCTCGAAAGTAGGTTTTAAACCAATGTAGAATTGATCATTTATTGCATCTTTAACTGCAATACCACTTATACTATTAACTTTTACATCAGGAATATTTACAAAGTTATCTAAATGATATCTATCTACTTTTACCACTTCTTCAATATTTTTAATATCATTAAATGCATTACAATCAACATTATCTTCGGTTAAATAACTGTTATTCACAATAACATCATTGATGGAAAATTCTAAATTATTTATTACATCAAAATCAAAATTCCATATACTAGTTAATGTTCTTACATGATAAATATCATCAATTTTTTTAAGTTGAACATTTGAAATAAGACTATCGTTTTCATCATATATGTTGTAATAAAGAAATACATCATCAGAATAACTTTGTTTCATAAATCTTGCATTTTTAAAAGTTTTATCATTATAAAAATCTTGTAAGTATTCTATATAAATTGCTTCATCATTAAATTGATCAAATACTAATTTTGATTCTTCATATACTTCTTTATATTTTTTATTTTCAATCAAACTTAAATAGTTTCTAATAGCACCTTCAGGAGAAGCTTCTTCATATTTAACTAATCTAAAATATATATAGCCAAGAGCACAAAAACACACTATGTTAGTGGCTATAAATGCATTTATTAGTTTAAAATAAAACTCTTTATTTACTTTTGCTCTTTCTTTTACTGTTAATCTTCTTTTTTTCATTTTACTATCCAAGCAGTAGGAACTGCTCTATCTCCTTGCATAGAAACAACACTATTAATAATCTCTCCATCATAAACCATTACAGAACTAGAACCACCATCAAGATTAGCTGCATTAATAGCTCCATATTCCATCATAATATTTACACAATCCGCATAAGATGCACCAAGTGAATTTGCTTGTCTTCCATTTATTACAAGCAATAAAACAGCACCATCTTCTCTTTGACCTATTACTGTTCTAGGGTTTAAACCTCCTCCAGTACCAACTATTTCTACTGGAACATAGTTAACGATAAATATTGGTTTAAAAGTAACTGCATCTACAAGACCATAATCAAGAGCTTGTTGGCCTGTCATTTGTCCTACAACTAATCTATGATGTTCATTAAAACCTATAATTTCATAATAATCAGTAAGTTTACCAGCAATTAATTCTCCATCCTTAATTACAACACCATAAGGAATAGAACCATCACCTTTACCTCCTGGATCATCAAAACCTCCTGCGTTAATACCAGCAATCGCATTTTCACTAGCAACAAATTCCTCCACATAAAAACCTTTTGCATATTGAGTGTCCATTAGTGTATTAACACCTAATTCTATTCTTGAAGGATCATATACAATCATTAATTTACCATTGTATGTAGGACCTTCAATATCTATAATATCTATCTTATCTTTTTTATTTTCAGGTATATCAAAACCATCATCTATATCATCTGTAACTGTAGTAACTGATGATATTGTATTTTGTGCAATTATTTCTTCTATTTCTTTTTTGTTAAAAAAAAGTTTCATTAGTCTTTTTCCACGTCGTGTTTCCATCATTGTACTTACAACTATATTAGAAAAAGTAGGTGAGGGACCTTTAAATATAATCATCGCACCTATATATGAATTGATTAGTATGGTTAAAACTATTACTAATACTATAAGACCAGTTTTTTTACTATTTCTTCTAATACTGGCTTTAAGTACCCTTTTTTTCGCCATAATACTCCTTCAAACTATAACAATATTATCATAAGTTTATTTTTAATAATAGTTAAAAAATGCTAATGATTGTTTATAATAGATGTAAGGAAGGTGACTTATGTTTAAATTAGAAAACAATTTTGCTAGTGTTGAGGTTAGTGAGCAAGCAGCTGAAGTAGTTAGTTTTTTTAACAAAGAAAATAATAAAGAGTATATGTGGAAAGGAGATCCTAAATATTGGGCTGGTAGAAATCCAATTCTTTTTCCGATTGTAGGAAATACATATAATAAAAAATATACTTTATATGGAAAAGAATATGCATTTAAAACTAATCATGGCTTTACTAGAAATGCAAAATTTAAATGTGTTAAAAGTGATGGAAATGAAATAATAATGAGACTAGAAGATGATGAAGATACTTATAGTCAATATCCATTTCATTTTACATTAGATGCAATATATAAATTAGATGGTAAAGTACTTACAATAACATATGTAATTACAAATAATGATGAAAAAGATATGCCATTTGGGTTTGGATTACATCCTGCTTTTAATTGTCCTTTAAATGAAAACGAAACAATTAAGGATTATTATATTAAGTTTACTAACAATGAAGATAATAAAAACTTGATAGGAGATTTTGAGTTAAAAGGAGATAGGATAGATTTAAGTTATGAAATATTTGAAGGAAATGAAACAATAGTATTTGAAAATATTAATAGTTTATATGTTTCTTTAACTAATGGTAAAAATGGAGTTAAAGTAAGTGCTATGGGATATAAATGGTTTGCAATATGGACTAAAAATAATTTCCCATTTGTATGTTTAGAACCATGGCATTCTCATACTGACTTTGAGGAAGTAAAAGTAGATTTTGATAAAAGAGAAGGAACTATTATATTGAAGCCAAATAATAGCTATACAACATCGTATACAATTGAGATATTTTAAACTTTATTGTGGTAGAATTATAAAAGGAGGATTTTATATATGTTTAATATAATCATTTGTAAGAATTATGAAGAAGTAAGTGCTGAAGCATTCAAAGTATTAAAAGAAGTAGTAGTAAAAAATGAAACACCAGTTTTAGGTTTAGCTACAGGATCTAGTCCTATTGGGTTGTATAAGAATATTCAAGCAGATCATAAAAAAGGATATTCTTATAGTAAATGTATTACATTTAATCTTGATGAGTATATTGGAATTGATAAAAATCATGAACAATCATATTGGACATTCATGCATGAAAATTTGTTTAATCATTTAGATGTTAAAGAAGAAAACATTAATATTCCTGATGGAAATAGTGATAATCCTAAGCAAGCATGTTTAGATTATGAAGAAAAATTAAATAAATATGAAGTAGATCTTCAAGTATTAGGAATTGGTTCTAATGGACATATTGGATTTAATGAACCAGGAACTGCATTTGATAGTAAAACTCAAATTGTAGAATTAGATGAGCAAACAAGAAAAGATAATGCAAGATTCTTTGATTCAATTGATGATGTTCCTACTCATTCAATTACAATGGGAATTGAAAGCATTACTAGAGCTAAAAAGATTGTAGTTATAGCAACTGGTGAAAATAAAGCAGATGCTGTTTATGGAATGATTAAGGGACCAGTTACTACAGATTTACCGGCAAGTATACTTCAAAGACATGATAATGTAGTTGTTATACTTGATAATGATGCAGCTAGTAAACTATGAGCATATTAATAGATATTCTTTAATTTACATGTATAATAAAAAATGTAAAGGAGATTATAAAAATGATAGTGATAAAAAGTGTTCAAGAATATGAAAAAGTTTTAGCTGAAAATAAATCTGTGTTAGTTGACTTCTATGCTGATTGGTGTGGTCCATGTAAGATGATTGCTCCAGTGCTTGAAGAAGTAGCAAAAGAAGTACCTGATGTTAAAATTGCAAAAGTTAATGTTGATTCATTAGGTGAATTAGCACAAAGATATGGAGTTATGTCAATTCCTACACTAATTGCATTTAAGGATGGTAAAGCGGTAAATCAAGCAGTTGGATTCTTACCTAAACCAAACTTAATCAAACTTGCAGAGTCAGCAAAATAAATTATATTCAAATAGCCCCTTTTAAAAAAGGGGTTTTTATTTTGATTTTTTTAATTAAAAGTATTGCATTTATATACGTATTCTATATAATAAAGAAGGTTTAATAATAAGGTATTTAAAGTTTAGTAAAACTAAACAAAAGGAGGTGTAGTTTTGGATATAGGAAAGAGGATAAGACAGTTAAGAATTAAAAACGATTTAACACTTGAAGAGCTTGCCAGTAGATGTGAGCTTACTAAAGGTTTCTTATCTCAGCTAGAAAGAAATTTAACATCTCCATCTATTCAAACCTTAGAAGATATAACCGAAGCCTTAGGTACTAGCATGTCTGATTTCTTTAAAAAAGAAAAAAATGAAAAAGTAGTATTTAATGAAGAAGATGTATTTGTTGATGAACAAGAAGATATTACAATTCATTGGATTGTTCCAAATGCTCAAAAAAATGATATGGAACCAATTATTCTTGAAATAAAACCTCAAAAAGAAAGTAAATTGATTTTATCTCATGAAGGAGAAGAATTTGGATATGTTTTAAGTGGAGAAATCATGTTGTGTATTGAAAATGATAAGGGCTTAAAAGTTAAGCAAGGTGAAACATTTTATATGGATGGGACAAGAGAACATTATTTAAAAAATGTTTCAAATGATATTGTAAAAGTTCTGTGGATATGTACTCCACCAATATTTTAGGAGATAGATATGAAAAAATTAATACAATTTAAAAATATAGTTAAATCATTTGATGGACAAATAGTTTTAAGAGGAATAAACTTAGATATTTATGAAAATGAGTTTGTAACATTACTTGGTCCTTCAGGATGTGGTAAAACCACATTATTAAGAATATTAGGAGGATTTTTGGAATCAGATGAAGGCCATATAATTATTGATGGAGAAGATATTTCAGGAGTACCTGCTTATAAAAGAGATATCAATACTGTATTTCAAAAATATGCATTGTTTCCTCATTTAAATGTTTATGACAACATTGCATTTGGTTTAAGAATTAAAAAGACTTCTGAAGATATTATTGAACAAAAGGTTAATAGAATGTTATCTCTTGTAGGATTAGAAGGATTTGAAAAAAGAGATGTAACTTCTTTGTCAGGAGGGCAACAACAAAGAGTTGCAATTGCTAGAGCATTAGTTAATGAACCTAATGTTTTACTTCTTGATGAACCTTTAGGAGCTCTTGATTTTAAACTAAGAAAAGAAATGCAATTAGAACTTAAAAGAATTCAAGAAGAAGTAGGGATTACCTTTGTGTTTGTAACACATGATCAAGAAGAAGCTCTTACTATGTCAGATAAGATTGTTGTAATGAAAGATGGGGAAATCCAACAAGTAGGAACACCTACTGAAATATACAATGAACCAATTAACGAATATGTAGCTAATTTTATTGGTGAAAGTAATATTATCGATGGAATTATGAAAGAAGATTATTTAGTTAGTTGGGATGATCAAGACTATGAATGTGTTGATCACGGATTTAAACCTAATGAAGAAGTTGATATAGTAATTAGACCTGAAGATATCAGTATAGTCGAAAGAAATAAGGGAATAATGAATGGTGAAGTGAAATCTGTTTTATTTAAAGGTGTTCATTATGAAGTTATTGTAGAAACTGCTTCAGGAACTTCTAAAACAGTTACAATGCATGTATTTGGTGAAAAAGACATTGTAAATGAAAGTGCTAAAGAAAAAATAAGTGCTTCTGATTTCTATATGGACTTAGAAGATGTTAATGAATTAACTGATACAGAAGTTATTGCAAGGGCAAATGCTCAAGCATGGACATTTGATGATGAAGATGTTTCTTTATCTACTATTGAATATGATGTAAAAGAAGAAGTAGGGACATATCCTTGTACATTTAAAACAAGCAATGGTACTGAAATTACAATTAATATTGTAGTAGTTGAACCTGTATATACAGAAGATGAGTTTAATGAAGAAGCTGTTCAAGCATTTGATTTTTATAAAACAGTTGATGAAATTAAAGAAAGCATTGCATTAGATACAGATTTAAAAACATGGGCAAATGCTCAAGCGTGGTCTTTAGAAGATGAAAGTCCAATAGAAATATGGGATGTTACATACGATTTTGATGATGAAGATATTAAAGAAGGACAATATCAAATTACATTTTCTACTATGGGAAGAGAACTTATGATACATACTACTGAATATCAAGAAGAAGGGCAAAAGGTAGGATTGTCATTTAAACCAGAAGATATTCACGTGATGAGTAGGATGGGCAGTTATTAATGAAGAGTTTTTCAAGATTAGTTTATCCATATGTTGTATGGATGACAATCATGATTGTAATACCGATGTTAATGATTGTTTTGTATGCTTTTACTACCAAAGGTAACGAAGTATTAACATTTCAGTTTACAATAGCTAATTTCACTAGATTCTTTAGTGATAATATATTCCCTAGTGTTTTGTGGAGATCATTTAAATTAGCAATAATAACTACATTAATATGTATTATTATTGGTTATCCTGCAGGATACATTGTTTCTAAATTAAAAGCAGATAGACAAGCAATTATAGTTTTACTAATAACTCTTCCTATGTGGATTAATATGTTAGTTAGAACTTATGCTTGGAGAGGTATCTTAGGTCCACTTCCAATTAGTAGCGAAATTAAAGTATATATTGGTATGGTTTATAACTTTTTACCATTTATGATTTTACAAGTTTATACTTCTTTAACAAAAATGGATCCTAATTTATTAACAGCTGCAGCGGATTTAGGAGCGAATAAATGGGAAACGTTTTATAAGGTTGAATTACCTTTATCAATTCCTGGAGTTATAGGTGGAATTACTCTTGTATTTTTACCGGCAGTATCTAGTTTCTTTATACCTAAATTATTAGGAGGAGGAGATTATGTATTGATAGGTAACTTAATTGAAAATTATTTTGTGTCTACTGGTGATTGGAACTTTGGTTCAGCAATATCACTAATTATGGCTATTATTATATTAATTTCTATGTATGTGACTAAGAAGTTAGATAGAGATAGTAGGGAGGTAGAAGCACGATGAAAAAACTTAAAAGTTTATTTCCTAAAGTATATTTATGGATTATATTGTTATTCTTCTATTTACCGATTATTTATGTTATATTTTTTAGCTTTAATGATTCTAAGTCACTTACAAAGTTTACTGGTTTTTCATTACAATGGTATGAAAGAATGTTTAATGATAGGACAATTATGGAAGCAATATACTATACAATTATTATTGCGATAATTGCGACAATTGTTTCTACAATAATTGGTACTGTAACAGCTATTGGCTTAAGTAAATCAAACAAGATTCTTAGTGAAGTTGTTATACAAGTAAATAACTTACCGATGTTAAATCCTGAAATAGTTACAGCTATTAGTTTGATGTTATTTTATACATCATTAAGAATTAAAACAGGATTTATGACAATGTTATTTGCCCATATTGCATTTTGTATACCATATGTAATATTAAGTATCATGCCTAAATTAAGAGAGTTAGACAGCGATTTAGCTGAAGCTGCACTTGATTTAGGATGTACTCCAATTCAAGCTTTATGGAAGGTTATTATTCCTCAGATAAAGCCAGGTATTATTTCTGGTGCATTAATCGCATTCACAATGTCATTTGATGACTTTGTAATTTCACTATTTACTACTGGACCAGGTATAAATAATATCTCAATTTATGTTTATGCAAACGTAAAAAGAATTAACCCAACAATTAATGCACTATCATCATTAATAGTATTGATAGTCACAGTAGTATTAATTATTATTAATGTTGTTCCAATGTTAAAAAATAGGAGGAAAGAAAATGAAGAAATTATTGAAAGTAGTATTGTCTAGTTTACTTGTGTTATCTTTAACTGCTTGTGGTGATAAACCAGAAGTTTCTGTAGTAAAAGATGCCCAAGAAGTTTATGGGTGTAATACATTAAATATATTTAACTGGGGTGAATATATTGGTGAAGATGTTATAAGAAACTTTGAACAAATGTACAATGTAAAAGTTAATTATGATTATTTTGATTCAAATGAGATGATGTATACTAAATTAATGGGTGGATCTAGTTATGATATATTAGTTCCATCAGATTATATGATTGAAAGATTAATTTTAGAAGATATGTTACAACCAATTGATAAAGAAATTGTGACAAATTTAGATGTTTTAACTGATGGAGTTAAAAATTTACCATTTGACCCAGATAACACATATTCAGTTCCTTATTTATGGGGTACTGTAGGTATTGTTTATAACAAAAACAATGTTGATATTAAAGAGCTTGAAGAAAAAGGCTACAACATCTTATTAGATGAAAAATATAAAGGTAAAGTTTACATGTATGATTCTGAAAGAGATGGGTTTATGGTTGCATTTAAAGCTTTAGGTTATTCAATGAATACAGAAAATCAAGATGAGATTAATGAAGCTTATGAATGGTTAATTAAATCAAAAGAAGCAGTAGAACCAGCATATGTTTTAGATGAAATTATTGATGCAATGATTAATGGAGATAAAGATATCGCTATTATGTATAGTGGAGATGCAACATATGTAATATCTGAAAATCCTGATATGGATTATTTTGCACCACTTTCTGGTACAAACTTATGGTCAGATTCACTAGTTATTCCTAAAAACGCATCATGTCCAGGTTTAGCAAATGAATTTATTAATTATACATTAACTTATGAAGCAGCATACGATACATCTGAATTTGTGGGTTATACTTCAGTAAATGATGAAGTTTTAAAAGAATTAAGCAGTGAAGATGGAACTTATGGAGATATTGATGCATATATTCCAAGAACTGACAATGAATTTGATGAAGTATTTAAATATAACGAAGTTTTAAAGAAAGAATTATCAGATCTTTGGATTAAAGTTAAAAATTATTAAATGATGTAAATCCCGCTAAATATGCGGGATTTCTCATTTTTTATAAATTTTAATTAAAATTAAGTTAAAAACTTGTTGCATTATTTTAAATACTAACATATAATAATAAAGCACGATTTAAAGAATTGTGGTTCCTTGGCCAAGTGGTAAGGCAATAGACTGCAACTCTGTGATCGCCGGTTCAAATCCGGCAGGAACCTCCATCATGGGGCTATGGCGGAATTAGGCAGACGCTTCGGACTTAAAATCCGATGATGGGAACATCGTATGGGTTCAAGTCCCATTAGCCCCACCATTCTTAATTGCAGAGGCGAGTAGTATCGCTTTTTATATATAAGGCATTACAATCACTTTAAATTTGTGTTGCAATTAAACTTTAATTTTGATATTATAGTATGGCACTGTGATTTCTAAAAGTGATTAATGCGCCCATAGCTCAATTGGATAGAGCGTTTGACTACGGATCAAAAGGTTGTGGATTCGATTTCTGCTGGGCGCGCCATAGAAATCGGGATGTAGCTCAGCTTGGTAGAGCACTTGATTTGGGATCAAGGGGTCACAGGTTCGAATCCTGCCATCCCGACCATTGTAAAATGGCGAGGTAGCTTAGTTGGTCAGAGCGCTCGGTTCATACCCGGGAGGTCGTGGGTTCGACTCCCACCCTCGCTACCATTATGTAGCAATAGGGACCCTTAGCTCAGTTGGTTAGAGCTACCGGCTCATAACCGGTCGGTCGTAGGTTCGAGTCCTACAGGGTCCACCATAAAAAATGGAGGAATACCCAAGTGGCTGAAGGGTCCGGTCTTGAAAACCGGTAGGTCGGGAAACCGGCGCCTGGGTTCAAATCCCAGTTCCTCCGCCATCAAAAAAATTAATATCGCGAGGTAGAGCAGTCTGGTAGCTCGTCGGGCTCATAACCCGGAGGTCGGAGGTTCAAATCCTCCCCTTGCAACCAATGGTCCTGTAGCTCAGTCGGTAGAGCAATGGACTGAAAATCCATGTGTCGCCGGTTCAATCCCGGCTGGGACCACCATTTCCGACATACAAGCTTATATAATGATATAGGCTTTTTTTCTTGTAAATCTATTATTAATTTATTATAAAAATATTTGTATGATATAATAAATATACATAACAAATAATATCGCGAGGTAGAGCAGTCTGGTAGCTCGTCGGGCTCATAACCCGGAGGTCGGAGGTTCAAATCCTCCCCTTGCAACCAATTATTCTTTAATTAATATTTAAAAAACATGTATTGTTTGTTTATTAGCCAGTGATTTTGTATACGATATATGCTTATATGATGATTATAGGCTTTTTTTATGCTTTAGCTATTAGTGCCATATAATAAATTTATGTTGAAAATTACTTGTATGATATAATATTTCTATGGAATATATAAAAAATTTAAGTATACAAGAATTTGATGATTACGCAAAAAATCATCAATGTAATAATATTTTTCAAAGCTCAAGTTGGGCTAAAACAAAATCTAATTGGAAACCACTATATGTAGGAATAAAAGAAAATAATGCTCTTGTAGGAGCATCACTTGTTCTATTAAGAAAGCTACCTTTTAATTTTTATTTTGCTTATATGCCTAGAGGTCCTTTACTTGACTTTAATAACAAAAAATATACTAAGTTCTTTTTTGAAAATTTAAAAAAGCATTTAAGAAAAGAAAAGGTTTTATTATGCAAATTTGATCCAAATATTACAATTGATGAATTAGATTTTAAAGATAAAGATACTGTAAAAGATATTAAAAATGAAACCTTTGTTTCTAATTTAAGGAAATTAAACATTGAGCATGTTGGTTACACTTTATATATGAAAGAAACAATACAACCTAGAATACAATTAGAATTAGAAATTAATGATTATGATAATACTATTCCTAAAAAAACAATGAAAAAAATAAGGAATAGCTTTAATAAAAATGTTGTAATAGTTAATGAATATAATAATGTAGATAGCCTCGCAAAAATGATTGAATTTACTAAGTCAAGACACAATATTAGTTTAAGGAATAAAGAATATTTTGAAGTTTTATTGAATGCATTTAAAGAAGATGCTTGTGTATTAAGTGCTTATCTAGAAGATAAGCTAATAAGTTCTTGTTTACTTGTAAAAAGTAAGAATACAACAGAAATATTATATTCAGGATATGATGATGAATATAGAAGATATAACTCTACTTATCCATTAAGATATGAAGCCATAAAATGGGCAAAAGATAATGGATGTAAGTATTTTAACTTTGGTGGAGTAGAAGGTACCTTTGATGATGGTTTAACGATGTTTAAATCAAGTTTTAACCCTAAGATAAGTGTTTATATAGGTGAATTTAATTTGAAACCTGTGCCTTTATTAAGTGAAATAGCTAATGTATTATATAAACGTATTAAAAATAAAGATTAAATAATTATGTGATTCTATGTGAAATTGAGTATATTTATTGAAATTTCACAAGTAAATCATAGAATAAAAGTATAGTAGGGTGGGGTATGGACAAGTTAAAAAACTATATGATTACTTTTATGAGGGGTCGCTATGGAGGCGATCATCTTAATAGTGCATTAATAATTATAGGTTTTTCATTTTTGATAATAAATGTATTTTTAAATAATTCTGCATTATCTATACTTGTAAATATTATAATGCTATATGCACTTTATAGAGGTTTTTCTAAAAACATCTGGGCAAGACAAAAAGAAAATATGAGATTTTTGGAAATTACTAAAGATTTACGATGTAATTTTAAATTGATTAAATATAATTTTACAGATAAAGAATCTAAATATTTTATTTGTCCTAATTGTAAACAAATGGTAAAAGTCCCTAGAGGAAAGGGAAAAATAGAAATTAGATGTCCTAGATGTAATACAAAATTTGACCGTAGAAGCTAAACACCATTATGTAATAGGTGTTATTTTGTATACATGAGCTTCAAAAGGTTGAAATATCATATTACTTACTAGATTTCTTGGTCTATAATTTGTTAATAAATGCTTAAATTTATATTTTCCATCAAAAATAAATTCTCTAGGTTTTTTATCTAAATTAATAATTATTAATAAAGACTCATCTTTATAATTTCTCATATATGAAATTATGTAAGGATAGTCTTTTTGTATATCTGTATAACTTCCATAACATAATGAATCATATTCTTTTCTAAGATTAATACATTTCTTATAAAAATTAAGGATTGAATCTTCATCTTTTAAGTTGTCTTCTACATTAATTTCTTTATAGTTTGGATTTAAATGAATCCAAGGTTCTACATTACTAAAACCTGCATATTTTTCTTTACTCCAATGAACTGGAGTTCTTGCATTATCTCTTGTCACAAAATTAGCTATTTTCTTTGCGATAAAAGAAGGGACATGTAACATTTTTTTCATTGCGTTATAAGAATTAAAACATTCAGGATCTTTCCAATCTTTATAAGAAAGTTTTGGATTAGTCATCCCAATTTCTTCTCCTTGATAAATAAAAGGTGTTCCATATAAAGTAAAGTTATAAATAGCTAAAGCTTTTGCACTTTCTTTATAGTATTTTTTTATATCCCCAAATCTTTCAATAGGTCTTTTTTGATCGTGATTTGATAAATAATTTCCAATATAGCCACCATTATCATACATAGAGTTTTGCCATAAAGAAGTGATATCTTTAAATTCTTTTATTGTGAATTTATATCCTTTTCTGAAATCATATTTTCCAAGTTCTCCACAACCAAGCAATGCAAGGTCGAAATGAAATGTCATATTTAATTCTTTGTTTTTTGGATTTGTATATTGAATCGCAGATTCTGGAGTTACTAAAACTGCTTCTCCTAAAGCTAAACAATCATATTTACTTAACACTTCTTTATTCATTTCTTTTAAGTATTTACTTACTTTATCACCATCAATAATATAATCATCTGGGAATTGATAACCTTTTAAATGGGGGTTTTTACTTGGTAAACCTTCTTTTTTATCAATAGTATTTATAACATCCATTCTAAAACCATAAACACCTTTATCTAAATAATATTTCATGATTTTATATACTTCTTTTCTTACTTCAGGATTTTCCCAATTTAAATCAGCTTGAGTTGTATTAAAAGTTGCTAGATAGTATTCATCATTATTTTTTACCCAAGCACTATTTCCAAAAAAGCTTAACCAGTTATTAGGAAGTTCACCTTGTCTAAAAAAGTAAAAATCTCTGTATTTACTATTTGGATTATTTAAAGCTTCTTTAAACCACTTATGTGATGTACTTGTATGATTAGCAACTAAATCCATTATTATTTCAATATTTCTCTTTTTAGCTTCTTTTAATAGATTATCAAAATCTTCCATTGTGCCATATTCTTCATTAATTGAATAATAATCAGAGACATCATAACCATAATCATCATTAGGACTTTCATAAATAGGACTTAGCCATATTGCATCTATTCCTAAGTCTTTTAAATAATCAAGTTTAGAAATAATTCCATTAATATCACCAATACCATCATCATTTGAATCTTTAAATGATCTAGGCCATATTTGATATATTGTCATTTTTTTATAATCTTTCATCTTTACCATCCTTCTAATATAAAAAAGAAATCTATAGATAAGACTTCTTTTTAGGTCTTAATGCCATTCCGATACCAGCACCAAGTATTCCACCAACTATATGTGTAAATTGAGATATATTATCTTGCATAGCAATTCCTTGGAATATTTGTTCTCCAATATATATAATTGCGGCAATTATTAATGTTAGAGGAACTCCTTCATTTTCTCCTGTAACAGATGCTAATAATATAAATGCAAAAACAATTCCACTAGCTCCTAGTAACATCGTATCAAAAAATATTATGTGAACTACTCCTGTAATAAAAGCTACTATAAGAATTATATATAGAAGATTAAGACTTCCATATTTTTCTTCAAGCATTGGTCCAACTAACAAAAATAACAACATATTATTTGCATAATGTTCCATATCTATATGTCCTAATACATGTCCAAACAACCTTACATAAAAGAAAGGATCTAACATACTTCCTTTATAAACACTAAATAATAATGTAGAAGATTTACCTCCCGTTAGATAATGAATCAGTAGCACTATTCCACTTATAAAAGTAAATGATAGTACAACTGGTGAATTATACCTTATTAATTTTTTCATAGTTTTCATAGCCATACTCCTTAAGTTAATTCTAAAGGATTTTTTTAAAATTTAAATACATATTTTAAATTTGATTAAGGTATTTAATATTGATAATATTATTTTGAAAGGGATAATCATTGTGGAAGTTAGAAGAATAGATCTTGTACAGTTAAATGAAGCAATTAATTTAATAAAAAAAGTATTTGAAGAATATGAACATTTTGATTATACAAAAGAAGGTATTAATAATTTTTATAAAGAGATAAAAAAAGAAACTTTAATAAAAAAGATTAATAATGAAAACTTAAAATTAATTGGTACTTTTATTGAGGAAAGATTAACAGGAGTTCTAGGATATATAGATAATAGAATTACTTTATTTTATGTTGACTATGATTATCAAGGCCTTGGTATGGGAAAGGCACTATTACAGTATTACTTGGAAGATGCTAAGCTAAGTGGGATAAGACAGATAGTTGTAAACAGTACCTTATTAGTAAAAGAAATATTTGAAAAGTATGGTTTTTTTGTGACAGGTGAAACAGTAAAAGAAAAGGGTATGACTTATATTCCGATGGCATACAACCTATTAAATGTTGCCTTAGGAAGTTTTGTAAATGTAATTGTTGATGCTCCTATAGGAATGATACATCCTTATCTTCCAGATACATTTTATGAAATAAATGCAGGATTTATTAGTGATATTTTAAATATGGATGATGATTTTCAAGAAGCATATATTTATGGAGTTTACAAACCTATTGAAAAATTTAATGGTACTGTAATAGGTATTATTCATTATAAAGATAGAGATACTACAAAATGGATTGTATCTAATACAATTGACTTTAAAATAGATGATGTAATTAATGATATTGGTCATCTTGAATATGGTGTTGATTTAGATATAGAATGGTTAAAGATAAATTGAGGTTATTATGAATCTTACAAATTTAAAAAAAGCATTTATATTAACTATACCCGTATTACTTGGGTATATTTTTCTTGGAATTGCATTTGGAATTTTAGTAGTTAGTTCTGGATATAATGTTTTTTTTACTTTACTTAGTTCTAGTATTTTATATGCAGGAAGTATGCAGTTTGCATTGATTGCATTTTTAAAAGAAAATGCTAGTTTAATTTCAATACTTGTAATGACTTTGTTTATTAATTCTAGGCATATGTTTTATGGATTAACATTAATTGAAAGATATAGTAAATTTAATAAATTAAAACCCTATATGATGTTTTCTCTTACAGATGAAACTTATGCACTGATTTGTTCTTTAAAGGATAAAGAAGATTATAATAGTAATACAATATTATTTTTAGTTTCTTTTTTAAATCATATGTATTGGATAGCTGGAGGCTTAATAGGAACACTAATTGGTAATGTTCTACCAATTAATGCAACAGGGATAGATTTTGCGATGACAGCCTTGTTTGTGGCTATTGTAGTAGATCAATATAAAACTAATAAGGATCATTTTCCTTTTTATACAGGTTTATTTATTGGTATAGCTAGTTTAATAATATTAGGTCCAGATAATTTTTTATTACCGGCAATAATATTAAGTGTAATTATTTTAATAATAAGGAATAAAAAGTATGAATGAATATGTAGTAATTTTATTAGTGTCTTTTATAACTATCTTTTTAAGGTTTTTACCTTTTATGCTTTTTAAAAATGGAAAATTACCTAAAACAATAGAGAAAATAGGAGATAGTTTACCTTCAACAATTATGATATTACTTGTAATATATTGTGTTAAAAATATAAATATTTTTACTTATAATTATGGCTTACCTGAATTAATAGCTGTAAGTATTGTTGTTTTAATTCATCTATATAAAAGAAATATGTTATTGAGTATATTTTTAGGTACTATTACATATATGTTTTTAATACAATATGTATTTATTTAGTTATAATTTAGTTAAGGGAGAGTAGATTTTATGAAATTTGGAATTGTAGGAACTAATTTTGTGTCAGATTTCTTTATGAAAGCAGCATCTTATGTAGATGAAATAGAAGTAGTTGGTGTATGTAGTGGTAGAAAAGAAAATGCGATTAATTTTTCTAAAAAATATAATATTGAAAATGTATATGATGATTATATTTCTATGTTGGACGATGGTTTAATAGAAGCCATTTATATAGCCACACCAAATGTTATGCATTGTGAAATGACTATTGAAGCATTAAAAAGAAAAGTCCCTGTTTTTTGTGAAAAACCTTTTGGGACTAATGATTATGAAGTTAAAAAAATGGTTGAAGCTTCAAGAAGTAATAATACATATTTACATGATGGTATTGTTCCTTTATATACAGAAAACTTTCAAATAGTAAAAGACAATCTACATAAAATAGGTAAAATTAGAAAAGTTGTATTTTCATTTTGTAAGTATTCTTCAAGATATGATGCTTATTTAAGAGGTGAAAATCCTACAACTTTTAGAAGAGAGCTTGCTAATGGATCTATGATGGATTTAGGTGTTTATATCTTAGCTGATGCAATTGCTTTATTTGGAAAACCAAATAGTGTTACTTCTAATGCAACATTATTAGAAACTAAAGTAGATGCTGCAGGTACTATAAATATGGTTTATGATGATTTTGATGTAACCTTACTTCATTCTAAAGTTAGCGATTCAGAGATTATTACTGAAATATGTGGAGAAGAAGGAATGATTCAAATTGATACTCCTTCACTTATGAATGGCGCTTATTTAACTTTAAGAAAAGATAAGGTTAAACAAAAATTATCAGTTGATAATGAATATCCTTTTATGTTTCAATTAAAAGATTTTGTGAAAAATGTAAAAGCAGGAAGGATTGAATCTGAGAAGGTTCCTCATGATTTATCTATAGCTATATTTGAGATTTTAACTAAAGTTAGAAAACAATGTAATGTAATTTATGATAGTGATAAATAAAAAAACTTCCTACTTATAGTAGAAAGCTATTACAGTAATCAAATTAAGATTACTGTTTTTTAATATCATTATTAGCTTCTTTAATTCTTGCAGGTACACCTATAGCTGTAGCATAATCGGGAACATCCTGTAATACAACTGCATTAGCACCAACTTTTGCATGTTTTCCAATTGTTACATTACCAAGAACCTTAGCTCCTGCACCAATAACTGCATAATCTTTTACAGTAGGATGTCTTTTTCCTTTTTCAGTACCAACTCCACCTAAGGTTACACCATGAAATAATTTAACATGTTCACCAATAATTGAAGTTTCTCCAATTACAACTCCCATACCATGATCTATAAATAAGCCTTTACCAATCACTGCACCTGGGTGTATTTCTATGCCTGTAAGAAATCTTGCAAATTGAGACAATGCTCTTGCAAGAAAAATAAATTTCATTTTATGTAATTTGTGAGCTATACAATGCCAAAAGCATGCATGTATACTGGGATATAATAAAAATATACTGATCGTATTAGTTGCGGCAGGATCAGTTTCCTTAATATGTTTAATTTGGGCTTTAAAATCTTCAATCATAAAAATAACCTCTTTTAGTAGTAATATTATCACAAAAATGTTATTTTTAAGCAAGAAAGGTGATTAAATGAACAAAGCAATACTTGCAGGAATAAATTTAAATAAAAATGAACAAGAATTTAATATTGTTTTAGAAGAGACAAAACAATTATGTAATGCATGTAATATAGAAGTAATTGAAGTTTGTACTCAAAAAAGTAAAAGCTTAAATTCAAAGATTGCTTTTGGAAAAGGCAAGTTAGAAGAGCTAAAAGAATTAGTATATAAACATAATGTTGATTGCGTTGTTTTTTATAATAATTTAAATGTTGCTGTTTTATCAAGAATACAAAAAGAGATAGGAGTTCAAGTTATTGATAGAACTAATTTAATTTTAGATATATTTTCAATAAGAGCTAAAACAAAAGAAGCAAAACTTCAAACACAAATGGCAAGACTACAATATGATTTACCTAAAATCTATCTTCAAGAATTTGATGCGGATAGAGAAAGAGGGGGAAGCGATCAAAGTAGGGGAGCAGGAGAAACTAAATTAGAATTAGCTAGAAGAAATGTTGAAAAAGAAATTAGTAATATAAAAAGGCAATTAGATTTATTAAGAATATCTAACAAAGAAAGATCTAAAAGAAGAAATCAAACATTTATTAAATCAGTTTCTCTTGTAGGATATACAAATGCAGGAAAATCAAGTTTAATGAATTTAATTTTAAAATATAATAGTAGAAGTGAAGATAAATTTGTGGAAGAAAAAGATATGTTGTTTTCTACTTTAGATACAAGTATTAGAAATGTTTCATATAACAATAAAAGTTTTCTTTTATTTGATACAGTAGGTTTTGTATCAGATTTGCCTCATGAGTTAATAGAAGCTTTTAAAAGCACTTTAGATGCAGTAAATGATGCTGATTTATTAATCCATGTAATAGATGCTAGTGATCCTTATTATGATGAACAAAGAGATATAACTTATGAAACTTTAAAAACTATTAAAGCTGACAATATACCTGTAATAGAAGTTTATAATAAAGCTGATTTATTAGAATATAGAGATGAACATCTTAGATATATTTCATGTGTTAGTGAAGAAGGAATATTAGAATTGTTAGAATTAATAATTAATACTTTATATCCAAAAGATTATTCATTTAAGATAAAATTACCTTATAAAGATCAATATCTTTTAGATAAATATAATAATCACTTACAAATAACATCAATAGAAAATAAAGAAGATGGAAGTATAATTTCAATTGTGGGTGACAAAATAGTATATGATGCATTTTTTAACTATAAGGAGGGATTGTTTTGATATACTCAAATATTTTAGAAACTATCGGTAAAACACCACTTGTAAAAATTAATAAGTTAAATGAAGGAAAAGCTGAAATTTATGCAAAAGTTGAATCATTTAATCCTGCAGGAAGTAGTAAAGATAGAATTGCATATCAGATGATTAAAGATTATTTAGATAGTGGTAAAATCACAAAAGATACACTTTTAATTGAACCTACTAGTGGTAATACAGGAATTGGACTTGCAATGGTAAGTGCTGTATTGGATATGAAACTTGTTTTAGTAATGCCTGCAAATATGAGTGAAGAAAGAAAAAAGCTCATTAAAGGATATGGTGCAAGTTTAGAGTTAACTGATCCATCTTTAGGTATGCAAGGATCAATTGATAGAGCTAATGAATTAACTAAAATATATGAAGATTCAATTATTCTTCAACAATTTGAGAATCCTTCTAATCCAAAAGCACATTATTTAACAACCGCAAAAGAAATAATAGATGATGTAGATGTTGATATTTTTATTGCAGGAATAGGAACTGGTGGAACAATAAGTGGTGTTGCCAAATATTTAAAAGAAAAAAAACCAAATACTTTAGTATTTGGAGTAGAACCATTGAGTTCAAATATTTTAAATGGAGGTAAAGCAGGGCCTCATAAACTTCAAGGAATAGGTGCTAACTTTATACCTGAAAACCTTAATCAAGAACTAATGGATGCTTATATTGATGTAAGTGATAATGATGCAATAGAAACATCAAGAAAACTTATGACTAAAGAAGGTATTGCTGTTGGTATTTCTAGTGGTGCAGCAATGCACGCTGCACTGGAAATATCTAAAGAAGAAAAATACAAAAATAAAAAGATAGTTGTCTTACTTGCGGATACCGCAGAAAGATACCTATCTACTGAATTATATGATATTTAATTAACTTTCAAAATATCTCATAAATACTGGGACAGTTTTTTCCCATGTTTCTTCATTGTGATCTCCATTTATAATAATGTTTGGAAATGAATTAACATCTTTTAATTGGAACAATAAATTAAGTTTTAACATTAATGACAATGTTTTTATTGTTCTTTTTTTATTACCTAATTCTTTAGAAGGAAAATCAATATAAACTTTAGTATTTGCATCCATTTTAGAATTTTTAATTATTTTATAAATTTTGTTATATCCAAACATAATACTAGGAGCTAAGCATGCAGCCTTAGAAAATATATGATTATACTTGCTAATACAATATAAGGACATTAATCCACCCATACTAGATCCACCAATATAAGTATTTTCTCTATCACTTAAAGTTTTATATTTTTTATCAATATAAGGTTTTAGTTTGTTTACAATCCAAGAGGCAGTAATTTCTCCTTTTGAATTAACATAACCAAAATCATTATCCCAAAAACTAAAAGGTGTATATTCTTCTAGTCTTTGATTACCAGTATGATTACAATCAATACCTACAACTATATACTTAGTTTCATGATTATCTAAAAAATCCTTCATACCCCATGATTTACCATATGTTGCATATTCATCAAAAAAGATATTTTGTCCATCAAACATATATAGGACTGGATATCTTTTTTCATTATCATAATCATTAGGCAGGTATACAAATATTTCTCTAGGACTTTGTCCTAAGGGAGAAATATCTAATTTAAACTGTTTTACAATTCCTACATCCATGTAATTTTTTTCTCCGTTCCATTTAATAATCTTTTAATATTATCTTTATGTCTATATACTACAAATATCCATAAAGCTAAAAATGATAAGGTTATTTCTATATCGTTTTTTAAGATAAAACTTATAACTACAGCAGCTAAAATTGCACTCATACTTGATATAGAAACAATCTTAGTTATATATAATAACACAAAAAAGATAATTAGGATTAAAATAAATTGATAGAAAAAATGTCCTGTAACAAAAATAGAGACAGCTAGAAAATATCCCATTGTAGTAGCAACTGCTTTTCCTCCTTTAAAATTAGCGAAAATTGGAAAACAATGACCAAAACAACAAGCAAGTCCAGCAAAAATTGTAGCTTCAGGAATAAAGAAATGACACACTACTACAACTACAACTGCTTTAATTGCATCCATTATTGTAACAGCTACTCCTGCTTTTTTACCTAAAACTCTACCCGCATTAGAACCACCAAGATTTCCAGAACCTTTTGTTCTAATATCGGTTTTATAAAATACTTTACCTATTACTAATGCCCAAGGTATTGAACCTAGTAAATAACCAAATAAAATTGCTATATAAAAATATATTGAATCCATATTTAACAAACCTTCCTCAAGGCTATTCTATCATATCTGTAAAGATTTCACCTTTAAATCAATTAAAACTTTATGTATAATTAACAGTGTTACAAAGGGGTATTAAATGACTAATTATAATGAAAATAGTATTCAAATATTAGAAGGTCTAGAAGCAGTAAGAAAAAGACCGGGAATGTATATAGGATCTACTGATAGTAGAGGACTTCACCACCTTATTTGGGAAATTGTAGATAATTCCATAGATGAAGCCTTAAATGGTTATGGAAATAAAATTACAATCACTTTAGAAAAAGGTGGTATTTGTTGTGTTGAAGATGAAGGTAGAGGAATGCCTGTAGGAAAACACGCTAGTGGTGTAAATACACTACAAGTAATTTTTACTGTTCTTCATGCAGGAGGAAAGTTTAATTCTCAAGGTGGTTATAAGACTGCAGGAGGATTACATGGTGTAGGTGCATCAGTTGTTAATGCATTAAGTGAATGGTTAGAGGTAGAAGTTTCAACTGGTGGTAAATTATATCAGATGAGATTTGAAAATGGCGGGAAAAAAGTAAGTCCACTAAAAGTAATAGGAAAAAGTACAAAAACAGGAAGTAAAGTAAGATTTAAAGCAGACCCTAAGATTTTTTCTACAACAGAATTTAACTATACACATGTTAGTGAAAGAGCTAGAGAAGAAGCGTTTTTATTAAATGGAATCACAATGATAGTTAAAGATGAAAAATCTGGAAAAAAAGAAGAATTTAAATATGATGATGGTTTAGTTGCATTTTTAGATTATTTACATGAAGATAAAGATGTTTTAATGGAACCAGTAAAAATAACTGGAGAACATAATGGAATAAAAATAGATTGCGCTTTTCAATATACTGATGATTATCAAGAAAATACATATAGTTTTGTAAATCTTGTAAGAACTAATGATGGTGGAACCCACGAAATCGGATATAAATCAGCTTTTACAAAAGCATTTAATGATTATGCAAGAAGAAATGGAGTCTTAAAAGATAAAGATAAGAATTTTGATGGTAATGATGTTAGAGAAGGGTTAACTTCAATCATTTCTTTAACAATACCTGAAGATTTATTACAATTTGAAGGGCAAACAAAAGCAAAGTTAGGTACACCAGAAGCAAGACCTGCAGTAGAAAATATAATAACTGAAAAAATGACTTATTTTTTAGAAGAAAATAAGGAATTAGCTTTAAATTTATTAAAGAAAATGCAAAAAGCAACTCTTGCTAGAGAAGCAGCAAGAAAAGCTAGAGAAGAAGCTAGAAAAGGAAAGACTTCTGGAAGAAGCGAAAAAATACTTTCTGGGAAATTAGCACCTGCTCAATCAAGAGATAGCGCAAGAAAAGAATTGTTTTTAGTGGAAGGTGATTCTGCAGGAGGAAGTGCTAAACAAGGAAGAAATTCTAAATATCAAGCTATATTACCTTTAAGAGGTAAGGTTTTAAATACTGAAAAAAGTAGTATAGCCGACATTGAGAAAAATGAAGAATTAAATACTATAATTCATGCAATGGGTGCTGGAGTTGGTAAGGATTTTGATTATACAGAAAGTAATTATGGAAAAATAATTATTATGACAGATGCTGATACTGATGGAGCCCATATTCAAGTATTGCTTTTGACATTCTTTTACAGATATATGAGAGAAGCAATAGAAAATGGAATGATTTATATTGCATTACCTCCTTTGTACAAAGTTACAAAAGGTAAAACAGTTGAATATTGTTATACAGAAGAAGAGTTAGAAGAGTTAAAAAAGGAACTTGGAAAAGTTCAAATTCAAAGATATAAAGGTTTAGGAGAAATGAATGCGACTCAATTATGGGATACTACTATGAATCCTGAAACAAGAACGCTAATTAAGGTTACTATTGATGATGGAGTAATGGCTGAAAGAAGAGTTACTGTATTAATGGGTAATAAAGCACATTTAAGAAGAGAATGGATTGAAGATAATGTTTCTTTCTCTTTGGAAGATGATTATAAGGTGATATAAGATGACAAAAGAAGTTAGAAAAGATTATATAGTTAGTAACCTTGAAGATATTATGGGTGATCGTTTTGGTCGTTATTCAAAATACATAATTCAAGAAAGAGCATTACCTGATGCAAGAGATGGGTTAAAACCAGTGCAAAGAAGGATTTTATATGCAATGCATCATGAAGGAAATACTTTTGAAAAACCACATAGAAAATCAGCAAAAACAGTAGGTATTGTTATTGGTAATTATCATCCTCATGGAGATTCTTCTGTTTATGATGCAATGGTTAGATTGTCTCAAGATTGGAAGGTAAGAATACCGTTAATTGATATGCATGGTAATAATGGATCTATTGATGATGATCCAGCAGCTGCTATGCGTTATACAGAAGCAAGACTTTCTAAGATTACAGGCACAATGCTTGAAGATATCGGAAGCGATACTGTAGAGTTTACATACAATTTTGATGATACTGAACTTGAACCTACAGTTTTACCTAGTAGATTTCCTTTGTTACTTGTAAATGGTAGTACAGGAATAGCTGCAGGGTATGCGACAAATATAGCTCCTCATAACTTAAATGAAGTAGTTGAAGGAACAATTTATAGATTACAAAATCCTAATTGTACTTTAGAAGAAATAATGAATATTATTTTAGGACCTGATTTTCCTACTGGAGGAATAGTTCAAGGTAAGCAGGGTATAAAAGATGCTTTTAAAACTGGTAAAGGAAGAGTTGTAATAAAAGCAAAAGCCGAAATTGTAAAAACTAGAACACTTCAACAAATTATAATTACTGAAATTCCTTATGAAGTTATCAAATCTAATCTTGTAAAGAAGATGGATGATATTAAATTATCAAAAGAAATAGATGGAATAATGGATGTAAGAGATGAAAGTGATAGAAATGGTTTAAAAATTGTTGTTGATGTTAAAAAGGATGCGGATGCTGATTTAATATTAAATTATTTTTATAAAAACACAGATTTACAGACATATTACAACTACAATATGGTAGCTATTGTTAATAAAAGGCCTGAACAATTGGGTATTTTAGCTTTATTAGATGCTTTTATAGACCATAGAAAAGAAATTGTTTTAAGAAGAAGTAAATATCAGTTAAATAAAATGGAAAAAAGAATCCATATTATTGAAGGTTTAATTAAAGCTGTTTCTATTTTGGATGAAATAATTGCGATTATTAGAAGATCAAAAGATAAAGAGGATTCTAAAAGAAGATTGATTGAAGCTTTTCATTTTACTGAAGCTCAAGCAGAAGCAATTGTAAATTTAAGATTGTATAGATTAAGTAATACAGATATTTATGCATTAAGAGAAGAATTTGCATTACTTGTAAATCAAATAGAAGAAACAAAAACAATAATTGAAAATCCTAAAGTTCTTGTAAGTACAATTGTTAAAGAATTAAGAGCTATTTTAAAAGAGTATAAAGATGATAGAAGAACTATAGTAGAAGATGAAATTGAAGAAATAGTAATTGATAAATTAAGTATGATTACTAATGAAAAAGTAATGGTTACTGTTTCAAAAGATGGTTATATAAAAAGAGTTTCTTTAAGATCTTATAGTGCAACTGAGGCTTTAACAGGAGTTAAAGAAGGAGATGAACTAATAGGGGTTATTGAAGCTGAAACAATTGATACATTATTATTATTTACTAGTAAAGGTAATTATGGTTATCTTCCTGTTTATGAAATAGAAGAAGCAAGATGGAGAGATCTTGGAAGTCATTTAAATAATATTATGCGTATTGATGGTGATGATAAGATTATCAATGCAATTCTTATTAAGAACTTTGATACTTATGCAAGTATAGTAACAATTACAAAATCAGGAATGATAAAGAGGACTATGGTAGATAAATGGATAGTTCAAAGAAACAATAAAGTAATGACTGCAATGAAATTGAAATCAAAAGATGAAATGATTAAGGCATTTATTACTTATGAAAATGAAGATATAGTACTAATTAGTAAAAATGGATATTGCTTAAGGTTTTCTAATGAAACTATTACTGAAACAGGAGTTAGAGCTCAAGGAGTAATAGGTATGAGATTGTCAAAAAAAGACTATCTTGCTAGTGCTGCTTCAATAGATTCCTCAAATAATTTATTTGTAATAAATGAAGCAGGAGGAATGAAGAGAGTTAGAAATGAAGATATGGAACAGGCAAATAGAGCTACTAAGGGATATACAATCGCAAAGTTATTAAAATCAAAATCATGGAATATAGAATATTGTATCGATGTAAATGTATATGATGAATTAACATTTATGGATGGAGAACTAATAAAAATTAGTGGAAAAGATGTTCCACTAATGAATAAAGATGCTACATTCTCTAATACAGTTAATCTAAAAAAAGGATGGTATTTTGTAAAAGGAATTGAAGAATGTAAAATTGTAGATCAAGTAAATTTACCAAAAGAAGAAGTTCATGATGATTTTGAACAGATAGATTTATTTGATTAAATAATAATTATTCTAATTGTAATTGATTATATTACATATTTTATAAATTTATTGGAACTAGTAAAAAGCTAAAAATTAAATTGAATTTAATATTAGAATTAGTTTTATATTAGGTTTAAAGGCTGTTAAAGTTGGAAATTTCCAACTTTTTTATTACCGAAGGTAAATACCACGTGCTATGCGCGTGGTAATAGACCTTTAAGTGTTAAAAAACACCAACTTTCGATAAAATAACAATAGCCTGGCAGCTAAAGTTAAAATAAAGAAAGTTGG
>JAAYSZ010000001.1 GCA_012523895.1 Erysipelotrichaceae bacterium | reverse complement strand
GGTTCCAAGGGTTGGGCTGTCCGCCCATTAAAGCGGTACGCGAGCTGGGTTCAGAACGTCGTGAGACAGTTCGGTCCCTATCTGTTGTGGGCGTTGGAAATTTGAGGAGAGCTGTCCCTAGTACGAGAGGACCGGGATGGACGTACCTATGGTGTACCAGTTGTCACGCCAGTGGCATCGCTGGGTAGCTAAGTACGGCATGGATAAGCGCTGAAGGCATCTAAGCGCGAAGCCAACTTCAAGATTAGATTTCCCATTCACTTGATGAAGTAAGATCCCTTGAAGACTACAAGGTTGATAGGTCAGAGATGGAAGCATAGTGATATGTGTAGTTGACTGATACTAATAGATCGAGGATTTAATCACACGAGAATTGTAAAGACGCAAACAACTTATTAGAAAGAAATATGTCTATTATCTATTATTTAGTTTTCAGGGAATAATTCCTTGGATCTGGTGACGATGGCGAGATGGTCACACCTGTTCCCATCCCGAACACAGAAGTTAAGCATCTCAACGGCGACGATAACTATGCCCGCCATAGCGAAAATAGCAAGTTGCCAGGTTAATTAAAAAGAGATACCGAAAGGTATCTTTTTTCATAAAAATATATTAAATTATATATTGTGGTATCGAAAGGGAACTTATGTATACTTGTATTACTAAAAATGTTGAAGAAACAAAAGAATTAGGAAAAAAACTTGGGAAAAGTGCAAAATCAGGCATGGTTTTTCTATTATATGGTGATTTAGGTAGTGGAAAAACATGCCTTACAAAAGGAATTGGATTAGGACTTAATATTAATGCTACTATTAATAGTCCTACTTTTAATATTTTAAAGATTTATGAAGGTGATTTAACATTAAATCACATTGATGCGTATAGACTTGAAGGAATTAATCAAGATTTAGGGTTTGATGAACAAATTGATGGTGAAGGTTTAACTGTAATTGAATGGCCTCAATATATAATGGATACAATTGGTGATAATTATTTAAAAATAGAGATAATTATCAATGAAGATGACACTAGAACATTTAATTTTTATCCTTATGGCAAAGAATATGAGGTTTTATTAAAGGAGATAGTATGTTAACACTTTGTATGGATACTAGTCACAAATATCTTTCTATTTGTTTAATAAAAAATGATGAAATAATTGCTTCTTATAGTGAAGAGTGTTTCAAAAAACAATCTGAAATGATATTTGTTATTTTAGATAAATTATGTAAAGAAAACGATACAAATCCTCTTGATATAAAGAGAGTTGTTGTATCTAAAGGACCTGGAAGCTATACTGGAGTAAGAATTGCGATGAGTGTTGCAAAAGTTATGGCAACCCTTAATGGTGTTTCTTTATATACTATTGATACTTTGAAGTTATATAGTGATAATTTAGAAAATTGTGCTGTAATAATGGATGCAAGAAGTAATAGGGCTTATTTTGGTATATATAATAAGGGTGAAACTGTATTACAACCTGGAGTTTTTAATATTGATGATGTAAAAAAGATGATTTTAGATAATGAAATAATGGGAGATTTATTTTTGTTGGATAAGGAAGATAAATATCCTAATATTCCAAACTCCTTTTTAAAATTAAAATCTTATTGGGAAAAAGTTGATAATATTCATTTATTAACACCTGTTTATTTAAAAGATGCAGCAGCATATATGGTAAAAAAATGATTAGAGAAATGTTGTTAACTGATTTAGATAGGGTCATTAATATAGAAAACAAATCAATTAATCCACCTTGGAAAAAAACTGATTATGAGTATGAATTAAGAGTAAACCCTTATTCTAGATACTATGTATTAATATTAAATGAAGAAATAATTGGATATTGTGGAATGTGGGTTATGTTTGACCAAGCACAAATTACTACTTTTGTAATAGAAAAAGAACATCAAAGGCAAGGTTATTCTAAATATTTGATGGATAAAATTATTTCAGTAGCAAATGAGTCTAAATGTGAAAATATAACATTAGAAGTAAGAGTTAGTAATGTTGCTGCAATTTCACTTTATAAAAAATATGGTTTTATTATAGCTAATATAAGGAAAAGTTATTATAGTGATAATCATGAGGATGCATATCTTATGATAAAACCGCTAGGAGGAAACTATGAGTAAGTATATACTTGCAATTGAGACAAGTTGTGATGAAACTGCTTGTGCAATTGTAAAAGATAATAATCAAATATTATCTAATATAGTAAGTAGTCAAATAAATGTACATGAATTATATGGAGGAGTAGTCCCTGAAGTAGCCTCTAGAATCCATATTGAAAATATATCCTTAGTAATTGAGGAGGCTTTAAAAGAGGCTAAAATTACTATTGATGATATTGATGCAATAGCAGTAACTCAAGGACCAGGATTAATTGGATCTTTACATGTGGGAATACAAGCCGCAAAAACAATTGCATGGCTTTACAATAAACCAATTATTCCATTACATCATATTGTAGGACACATTTATGCAAATAAATTTGTGGATGAATTAGAGTTTCCATTACTTGCATTAGTTGTATCAGGTGGACATACTGAACTTATTTATATGGAAAAAGAGTATAGTTTTGAAGTTATTGGTACAACTCAAGATGATGCAATTGGAGAAGCTTATGATAAAGTAGCTAGAGTTTTAGGTTTGGGTTATCCTGGAGGACCTAAAATTGATAATTTAGCAAAAACTGGCAAAGAAAATTATACTTTACCTATTCCTAAAGTAGAAAATCCTTATGATTTTTCATTTTCTGGCTTAAAATCTGCGGTTATTCAGTTGATTAATAGATTAGAAAGAAGAAATGAAGAAATAATTAAAGAAGATGTTGCGTATAGTTTTCAAGAAAGTGCATTATCTCAGGTATTAAAAATCACTGATAAAGCATTAAATGATTATAAACCAAAACATTTAGTTCTTGCAGGAGGAGTTGCGGCAAATTCTAGGCTAAGAGAACTAATGCAAGATATGATTTTAAAGTATCCAAATATAAAACTTACAATACCTCCATTATGGTGTTGTACTGATAATGCGGCAATGATGGCTGTTGCAGGAAGTGTTGCATATGATCATAAATTATTTGGTGATTTGTATTTTTCTGCACAACCTAGTAAGCCTATTAGTTAATGTTTAATAGATATTTCACAAATATAAAATAAGTGTTAGAATATAAAGGGTGATAAAATGACAAACAATAATAATGAAGTAAAAATAATGGTTCCAAAAGCAACATTACAAAGATATCCTATTTATTTAAAAGCATTAAGACATCTTTTTAAACAAGGTGTTACTAAGGTAATGTCTAGTGAATTATCTGAACTTGTTTCTATTGAACCTACTACAATAAGAAGAGACTTTTCATTTCTTGGAAGACTTGGAAAACAAGGTTATGGTTATGATGTGGAAAGTTTAATTGAAAAGTTTAGTGATGAATTAGGTGTTGATTTTGATGAGAAAATCATTTTAATTGGTGTAGGTAACTTAGGAAAAGCATTGCTTAACTATAACAAATGGAATAATGTCGTTGGAGAAATTGTTTGTGCTTTTGATATTAAGCCACAAAAGGCTAAAGTAACTTCAATTCCTGTATACGATATTGCGGAATTAAATAAGCATATCCCTGAAGGGTGTAGAATAGCAATTTTATGTATATCTACTAATATTCAAGAAACAGTTGATTTATTAATAGAAAATGGTATTACAGGTATTGTAGATTTTACATCTAAACATTTTATCGTTCCAAAAAATATTATCGTAAAAGAAATTGATGTTGTTTCTAGCATACAAGAATTAGTATTTGAAACAAATGCAATGGAAAGTAAGAAATAAAGGAGATTTTTATGTATAGTTTTATGACAGCTCGCGAACTTTATGAGTTTTGTAAGTTTGGTAGCAGTATTGAAAAAGATCAAATAGAATATGTTGAAATGCAAGGATGGATTAGAACAAATAGACATTCTAAATCTATTGGTTTTATTGAATTAAATGATGGAACATATTTTAAAAATGTTCAGTTAGTTTATGATGATAGTTTAAAAAACTTTGATGAAGTTTCAAAATATTTAACTGGTACTGCAATAAAGGTTATTGGATTATTTAAAAAGACACCAGATGCTAAACAACCTTTTGAACTTGAAGTAAAAGAAATTGTTTTAGAAGGTGCTTGTGATAAATCTTATCCATTACAAAAGAAAAGACATTCTTTTGAATATTTAAGAGAAATTGGGCATTTAAGAGTAAGAACAAATACATTTAATGCTGTATTTAGAGTTAGAAGCGTTTTATCTATGGCTATACATGAGTTTTTCCAAAGCCAAGGATTTATATATGTTCATGCGCCAATTATTACTGGAAATGATGCTGAAGGGGCAGGAGAAGTATTTACAGTAACTACAAGAAGTGATGATAAATATGACCAAGATTTCTTTGGTAAAAGAGCAAGTTTAACAGTTTCAGGACAACTTCAAGCAGAAGCATATGCTTTAGCTTTTAGAGATGTTTATACTTTTGGCCCTACTTTTAGAGCTGAAAATTCTAATACAACTACTCATGCATCAGAGTTTTGGATGATTGAGCCAGAGATTGCTTTTGCGGATTTAGAAGATGTGATGAATTTAATTGAAGATATGGTTAAATACTGTATTGAATATGTAATGAATGAATGTGAAGAAGAAATGAATTTCTTTAATAGTTTTATTGATAAAACATTGCTTGAAAGATTAAATAAGGTTAAAAATTCTAAGTTTGAAAGATTATCTTATACAAAAGCAATTGAAATATTAGAAAAAGCAGATGTAAAATTTGAAAATAAAATTAGTTGGGGTAAAGATTTAAATACTGAACATGAAAGATATTTATGTGAAAAAGTAATTAATGGACCAGTATTTATAACTGATTATCCTAAAGATATAAAGGCTTTCTATATGAGACTTAATGATGATGGTAAAACAGTAGCTGCATGTGATTTATTAGTACCATATGTAGGAGAATTAGTAGGTGGTTCTCAAAGAGAAGAACGTTTAGATTATTTAATTAAACGTATGGAAGAAATGGGAATCCATAGAGAAGGTTTAGAATGGTATTTAGATCTTAGAAGATATGGTGGTTGTAAACATGCAGGATTTGGTTTAGGTTTTGAAAGATTTATGATGTATATAACAGGTATGCAAAATATTAGAGATGTTGTACCATTTGCAAGAACACCTAAAAACTTAATGTTTTAAAAAAGCCAATAGCTTGGCTTTCTTTTTTTTGAATAATTAAAATTATGTTATATCAAATTAATAAAGGCAGTAAATCATTTGGAGCAAATTCAGTATTTTCTGATATCCAATTTGAAATTAAAAATGTTGAAAAGATCGCAATTGTAGGTAGAAATGGTTGTGGGAAGTCAACACTTTTAAAGTGCATTAATGAAGAAGAAAGATTAGATTCTGGTACAATTCATAAACCGAATAATCTAAAAATAGGTTACTTATCACAAAAAGCAGTTGAAGAAACAGATAAAACAGTAAGCGAAGAATTAAATGAAGCATTTATTGAAATTTTTGAAATAGAAAATGAATTAAAAGAAATAGCGATTATTATGAAAGATGATCATAGTGATGAGATATTAAATAAATTTGCTTCATTACAAAGCAGATATGAAATGTTAAATGGATATTCTTATAAATCTGAAATGATGACAGTGTTTACTAAGTTTGGGTTTAATGAAGATGATTTAAATAGAAAAGTTAATACATTTTCTGGAGGCCAACAAACAAGAATAGCATTTGTAAAGTTATTACTTAGTAAGCCTGATATTTTATTACTTGATGAACCTACAAATCATTTAGATTTAGAAACAATAAAATGGTTAGAAGGATATTTAAAAAGATATCCAAAAGCTGTTGTACTTGTAAGTCATGACAGAATGTTTTTGGATGATGTTGTAGATGTTGTATATGAAATTGAATATGGAAAAATGAGTAAATATGTAGGTAATTATTCATCTTATGTAATTCAAAAGAAAAATGATTTAGAAAGAATGCAGATTGCATATAATAATCAACAAAAAGATATTGAAAGATTAGAAGCCTTAATTGAAAGATTTAGATATAAAAAAACAAAGGCATCTTTTGCTCAATCAAAAATTAAATATTTAGAAAGAATGGATAGAATAGAAAATCCAAATAGTCCTGATAATAAAACATTTAAAGCTAAATTTAGACCTAAGGTTAAAGGCGGAAAGACAGTACTTACAATTGAAGATTTAAGTGTTGGATATGATAAAGAATTGTGTAATATTAGCTTAAAAATACATAGAGGAGATAAAATTGCAATAGTTGGTGCAAATGGTACAGGTAAATCAACTTTACTTAAAACACTTGTAAATCTTGTTGAACCATTAAAAGGATCATTTTTATATGGTCATCAAATTGAGGTAGGGTATTTTGATCAACAATTAGCACAATTTGATTCTAATAAAACAGTTTTAGAAGAATTATGGGATGAATATCCTGATTTAGATATGACAACAATAAGAACAATACTTGGACAATTTTTATTTAGTGCTGACGATGTTTTTAAAAATGTAAGTGTATTATCTGGAGGAGAAAAAGTAAGGCTAAGCTTTGCAAAATTATTATTAAAACATGCAAACTTCTTAATTTTAGATGAACCTACAAATCATTTAGATATTCCAGGTAAAGAAGCATTTGAAGAATCTTTAAATGATTATGATGGAACCATATTATTTGTTTCTCATGATAGATATTTTATTAAACAAATTGCTACTTCAATTATTGAGATAGGTGAAAATAATGTTGAATACTATCCATATGGATATGAAGAATATAGTCAAAAAGAAGAAATAGAAACTAAAGAAGTAGAAGTTAAAAATGTAAAAGAAAAACCTAAGCCTATTAACATAAAAAGAGAAGTTAAAAAGTTAGAAAATAAAATACAAGAGTTAGAAGAATTACTAGAAGAAAAAAGAAGTTTAAGATTTGAACCTGAATATTATCATGACTATAAGAAAATGAATGAATTAGATAGTGAAATTGATGATATTCATAATCAAATAGAAAAACTAATGAGTAAATGGGAAGACTTAGCAGAATATGATTGAGAAAAGAATGTATTTTAGGTATAATTTTAAAGAGAAAAGGAGATTGATTAAAATATGGCAAATTGTTTAGTAGCTCAATCTGGTGGACCAACATCAGTAATTAACGCAACAGTAGCGGGAGTTGTAAAAGCTAATCAACTAAACCCAATTTATGACACTGTTTATGGGGGCTTACACGGTATCGAAGGGATTTTACAAGAAATGTTTGTAGACTTAACAAACATGAGTGGTGAAGAAAACAGAATTCTTCAACAAACACCAGCAAGTGCATTAGGTTCATGTCGTTATAAACTAAAAAGAGAAAATATTGCAGACTTTGAAAAATTGTTTGAAGTATTAGATAAATACGATATTGAAACAATGTTCTATACAGGTGGAAATGACTCTATGGATACTGTTACTGCATTAAGTGAATATGCAAAAGAACACGGTATTACAAAACACAGATTTGTTGGATGTCCAAAAACTGTAGATAATGACTTAATGGTTACAGATCATTGTCCAGGATTTGGTTCAGCAGCAAAGTTTATTGTTAATACTGCATTACAAACATGGTTAGACTATAACGTATATACAAGACAAGAAGTATTTATTCTTGAGACTATGGGGCGTGATGCTGGATGGTTAGCAGCAAGTGCTTGTTTAAGTGGAATTGTTGATATTGTTGTTTTACCTGAAGAAGTATTTGATCCTGAAGTATTCTTAGAAGAAGTAAAAAAATGTATCGATGAAAAGAATAAATGCTATGTAGTAGTATCTGAAGGAATCAGATATGCTGATGGAACTTATGTATCTGCAGGAAAAGCACAAAATGATGGATTTGGACATGCAGTACTTGGTGGAGCTGGAAATGCAATTAAAGAAATTATTCTTGATTCTAAGACAGCTGAAAGATGTAAAGTACAAGACTTAAGTACAGCTCAAAGATGTCATGCGACAGAACAATCTTTAGTAGATGTTACTGAAAGCTTTAGATTAGGTATGTCTGCACATATGAGAAGTGCTGATAAAAACTTTACAGGAATGATGGTTGGAGTTAAGCGTAAAGATACAAAAGAATATGATGTTGAATTCTTTGCGACAGAAGCTAAGAATGTAGCAAATCATGTAAAATCATTCCCAGATGAGTGGATGTTACCAAGATATAGAGGTATCACACAAGAAGCTATTGATTATATAGCACCATTAATCGTTGGTGAACCTGATGTTATCATGAAAGATGGCATTCAAGCTTACGTAAAACCTTACTATATGAGATAAATTTAAGTGTTGATTGCATTGGACAATTAATTGACTTATATATTAAAAAACACTAAAATTATAAGTGTATTTTGAAAATGGAGGAAAGAAAATGAAAAAATTACTAGTAGCGCTGTTGGCTTTAGTACTTATTGTTGGATGTTCTTCACCAAGTACTGGTGGAACAGAACCAGCTGGAACTGATGGTACTTCAGAGCTAACAACAGCTTCTAAAGAACTTACTGTTGCAACAAACAGAGAAGTAAGTTCATTAGACTATGTAACTACAGCATTAACTTCAGATCATGAAATTAATGCGAACTTAGTTGATGGTCTATTAGAAAATGATGCAAATACTAAATTAGTAGGTGCACTTGCAGAATCATGGTCTGCAAATGAAGACAAGTCTGTTTGGACTTTCAATCTTAGACCTGATGTAAAATGGGTTACAGCAACTGGTGAAGAATATGCAACAGTTACTGCTGATGACTTTGTTACAGGTTTAAGACACGGTGCTGAGTTTGAATCAGGAACATCTTGGTTATTACAAGGTGTTATCGATGGTTATTCTGAGTACCTAGCAAGTGACTTCAGTGATGAAGCATGGGAAAAAGTTGGTGTTAAAGCAGTTGATGAATTAACAGTTGAATACACTATGGCAAAAGATGAAGAAGGAAATCCTATTTCTGTACCATATTTTGATTCAATGACTACATATGCTGTTTTATATCCAGTTAACAGACAATTCTTAGAATCAAAAGGTGAAGGATGTAAATTAGGAAGCCCTGATAAAGAAACATGTGAATTTGGTACAGTAGCACTTGATTCAATTCTTTATAACGGTGGATATATCCTTACTGTAAATGATGCTAAATCTCAAGCAGTTCTTACTAAGAATGAAAGCTATTGGGATGCAGAAAATGTATTCTTAGAAAAAGTTACAAGAATTTATGATGGTGGAGAAGATCCATACTCAACAATTAAAGGTTTCGAACAAGGTGTATATCCTCAAGCTGGATTATTAACAAGCTGGGAAGACTATGACACTTATTTAGAAAAATACAAAGACTATGCTTATTATTCACTTCCAAATGCTGTAGTATTTGGTGTAGTGTTTAACTACAATCGTCAAGTATTTAATGAAACAAACTATGCAACTGATGAAGCATTAAAAGAAAATACAATTAATGCAATCAGAAATGAAAACTTCCGTAAAGCACTAAGAGCTGCATACGATATCGTTGCATACTTATCAATTGGTGCTCCAGAAGAACTAGCTACACAATCAGTAAGAAACATTAACAACTTCCCTGAAGCTGGAACTCAAAGTGATGGAACATTATATCATGAAGCAGTTAACCTAGCTTACAATGAAGCAACAGGTGAAAATAGAGACCTTAGCGATGGTGTTGATGCTTTCTTAAATAAAGAAGAAGCTTTAGCTTATATTGAAGCTGCTAAAGAAGAAGGAATCCAGTTCCCAGTTCACTTAGATATGCTTGTAAATGAAACAAGTGATACTCAAACTAAGAGAGCTAACTCATTCAAAAAATCAGTTGAAGACAATACAGATGGACAAATCATTATTGAACTTGTATTAAGAGATACAGATACAGTAAACAATATTGCTTACTATAATAATGATCCAGCTGCAGCTGATTATGATATTTCTACATATACTGGATGGGGACCAGACTATGCTGACCCTAAGACATTTGTTGATATCTATTCACCAATTACTGGTTACTATATGACTTCTATGGGTCTAGGAACAGTTGATCTTGATGGTAATGTTGAAGACTTAGAAATCAAAGAAGCTATAGGTTTAATGGAATATGAAAAACTATATAGAGCTGCTGATGCAATCGTAGATGATATGGATGCTCGTTACCAAGCGTTTGCTTTAGCTGATGCTTACTTAATTGAAAGAGCGTTCTATATCCCAACATCACAACAAACAAGATCTCAAGTAGTTTCTAAATATGTTCCGTTCTCAAGACCTTATGCACCATATGGTATGTCTGAGTACAAATATAAAGGACTAAGATTACAAGAAGATATGGTTACTGCAGAACAATATGAAGAAGCTTATCAAAAATGGCTAGATAGCAAGTAAAAATTCTTAACTTGTTTAAGGGGTTGAGTAATACTCAACCCCTATTTTATTAAAGGAGATAGTTATGAAAAAATATATATGGACTAGACTTTTAAAATCTATCATATCTATTCTAATAGTAGTATCTATCGTTGTTATAATGCTTTATACTTTAATTCCTGTATCAAAAATATTTGAAAATGACCCAGCTCGTCAAAAATTAAAAACTAATTATAAGACAGTTTATACTTATAGTAGATTAGAAGACCTTGGGTATTTAGATTATTATACAATCGGTGAAATGTGTTTGGCTAAAGATTCACAAGATATTAATGCTTGTATAACAGCCGGTAGCGATGAAAACATCAGAGTTTTAAATGAATTTGAAGCAGATGGATTTACAGTTGAAAAATTACAACAATTTGATGAGATGCAAGGAAATTCAATTGCTTATAGATATTACGGAGTATTAGAATTATTAGGTAATTTCTATAAAAAATTAATTGTTATTGATCATCCTTTTAAAATACATGATCCTAAAAATCCTGATATGGAAAGAGGATATAGTATTGGATTAGATCATAATAATGTACCTGCAATTAAATGTAGTGGATGTGAATATAAATATCAATTGTATTTTAATACATCATTTCCATTTATTCATACAAATGCATTAAAACTTAATTTTGGTATTTCTTATCCAACAAATGCAGGAGTACCAACTATGGATGTTATAAGCACTGGGCAAGGAACGATGGATAGTTTTGAACAAACCTTCCCTACAGGAGAGGTTTTAAAAAGTCCAATTCTACAACATACATGTAAATATAAATATGAAACTGATCATTTAGATCAAAAACGTTTTGATGACAATTATGCTAACTGTGCATTAAAATATGATTCTCCATCAATGATACAAACATCATATATTTTTGGTATTTCTTCATTGATATTGGCTTATTTAATTTCCTTACCTTATGCAATTGCAATGGCAAGAAATAAAGGTAAATTTGTAGATAAGTCTGGAATTGTATTAATTAATATACTTATTGCAGTACCATCACTGGCATTAATATTTTTTGTGAAATATATTGGGTTTGCCTTTGGTATGCCTGATAAATTTCCTCAACTAGGATTTACTAATATTAAATCTTATATATTACCAATTATTATTTTAGCTTTACTTACAATGCCTTCATTAATGATGTGGGTTAGAAGATATATGGTAGACCAGTCTAATGCAGATTATGTAAAATTTGCGAAAGCAAAAGGTTTATCTAAGAAAGAGATTTCTAGGAATCATATTTTAAAGAATGCGATAATTCCAATTGTAAATGGATTACCATCTTCGATAATTCTTGCAATATCAGGTGCAGTTATTACAGAATCTGTATTCTCTATACCTGGTATGGGTAAGATGTTACCGGATGCTATAAAGTCAACCAATAATAATATGGTTATTACATTGACATTTATTTTTACTTCTTTATCTATATTATCTGTATTCTTAGGTGACTTATTAATGACATTTGTTGATCCTAGAATTTCATTAAATGTTAAGGAAGGAGATAAATAATGAGCGAAGAAAAACTTATAAATGAAGATAGCTTTACCTTTTATAAGGTTGATGACTCAGTATCAGAAGTTATCTCTGCACCTGAATATTCTTATTGGAAAAGTGTATTCAAGACTTTCTTTTCATCAAAAATTGCTATAATAATGCTTATTATTGTAGCTGCAGTATTACTTATGTCTTTTATTCATCCAATGATATCTGGCTATGATAATCAAGATATGTCAAATATTAATAATCCATCAGAGTGGTTTTTAAGACCATCATTAAAGCATCCTTTTGGGACAGATGATGTTGGTAGAGATTTATTTGATATGGTATGGGCTGGAGCTAGAACTAGTTTATTTATAGCTATTATGGCTACAGTTATTACTACAGTTATTGGTACTATAGTAGGTATGTTTTGGGGTTTTTCCAAGAAAGTAGACATTGTAATGATTGAAGTTTACAACATTATATCTAATATACCTTTTACACTTATAGTAATGATAATTTCATTTACATTAAAAGCAGGTATATGGCAATTGATATTTGCATTATCATGTACTTCTTGGATTTCTACAGCTTATTTTATTAGAGTTCAAGTAATGATTATAAGAGATAGAGAGTATAACCTAGCATCAAGAACATTAGGTTCCTCTACTACTAAAATTATATTCCACAATATACTTCCATATTTAATTTCAGTACTTGTTACTAGTATTTCAAGAGATGTTCCACACTTTATTTCTTACGAGGTATTTTTAAGCTTTATTGGAGTAGGTTTAACTGAAAGAGTTGCTTCTTTAGGAAGAATAGTGCAAACAAATGCTAAGTATATGCAATCAGCACCTTATATGTTTGTATTACCGGTATTTGTAACAGCGCTAATTTCTATATCACTATATATAGTAGGACAAACTTTGGCGGATGCTAGTGATCCTAGAAATCATATGATATAGGAGGTAATTATGGAAAAGAATATTATATTATCAGTTAAAGACTTAGAAGTTAAATTTAAAGTAAGAGATAGAGAATTAACAGCTATCCGTAATGTATCCTTAGATTTTGAAGAAGGAAAAGTAGTTGCGATAGTTGGAGAAAGTGGAAGTGGAAAATCAGTATTTACAAAAACATTTACAGGAATGTTGGATATAAATGGAAGAATTTCAAATGGCGAAATATATTTTGAAGGAAAAGATATTTCAAAAATTACAGATGATAAGGACTGGGAACAAATTAGAGGTAAAAAAATAGCTACTGTTTTTCAAGATCCTATGACATCTTTAAACCCAGTTAGAACAATTGGTTATCAAATATCTGAAGTTATTATTAAGCATCAAGGAAAATCAAAAGAAGAAGCAAAACAAATTGCGATTGAATTAATGGAAAAAGTTGGAATTAAAGATGCGGCTAATAGATATGATGAATATCCATTTATGTATTCTGGTGGTATGAGACAAAGAATAGTTATTGCAATAGCTTTAGCATGTAGACCAAAGATTTTAATTTGTGATGAACCTACAACTGCTTTGGATGTTACTATTCAAGCTCAAATTATTGAATTAATAAAAGAATTAGCTAAAGAGTATGAATTTACAACAATTTATATAACTCATGATTTAGGTGTTGTAGCTAATGTAGCTGATATAGTTGCAGTTATGTATGCCGGTCAAATTGTTGAATATGGCTTGGTTGAAGAAATTTTCTACAATCCTCAACATCCATATACTTGGGGATTATTATCATCATTACCTCAACTTGGAGAAAAAGGTGATGAATTATTTGCGATAAAAGGAACTCCACCTTCATTGTTTCAAGAAATTAAGGGAGATGGATTTGCGCCTAGAAGTGAATATTCTATGAAGATTGACTTTGAATTAGAACCACCAATGTTTAAAGTTAGTGATACTCACTATGCAAAAACTTGGTTATTAGATCCTAGAGCTCCTAAAGTTGAAAAACCTAAGACTATTCAAAACTTACATGAAAAAATGTTAGCTTTAACTTCAAAAGGAGGTGTGTATAGTGACAGAGACAAATAGAGAAGTGTTATTAGATGTTAAAAATTTAGAAGTCACATTCACCAACAACAGAAAGAAGTTTAGAGCAGTTAAGGATGTTAGTTTTCAAATATATAAGGGTGAAACATTTGCCTTAGTTGGTGAAAGCGGTAGTGGGAAGACTACCATTGGTAGAGCAATTATTGGGTTAAATGAAACTTCTGATGGAGATATTATTTATAAAGGTAAAAAAATTAATTGTAAATTAAGTAAAGAAGAATCAAAAGAGATGACTAGAAATATTCAGATGATATTTCAAGATCCGGCCGCTTCTTTAAATGAAAGAGCAACAATTAGTTATTGTATAGCTGAAGGATTAGATAACTATAAGTTATATAAAGATGAAACTGAAAGACAACAAAAAATTGATGCTGCATTAGAATCAGTTGGTTTATTACCTGAACATAAGTCTAGATATCCTCATGAATTTTCTGGAGGACAAAGACAAAGGGTTGGAGTTGCTAGAGCAATGGTTATGGAACCGGAGTTTATTGTGGCTGATGAGCCTATCTCTGCACTTGATGTTTCTATTAGAGCTCAAGTATTAAACTTAATGAATAAGTTTAAAATTGAAAGAGGATTAACATATTTGTTTATAGCTCATGATTTATCAGTAGTTAGATATTTCTCTGATAGAATTGCGGTTATTAATAAAGGAAGAATAGTAGAAATAGCACCTACTGAAGATTTATTTGCTTATCCTTTACATCCATATACAAGATCTTTATTACAATCAGTTCCTATGCCTGATCCTAGAATTGAAAAAAATAAGGAATTAATTGTTTATGATGAATCTAAACGAGATTTATCAGGTGAAAAACCTAAACTTAGAGAAATTGTAAAAGACCATTATGTATTTATGAATGATAGAGAAAAAGCAGAATATGAAGTTCAGCTTCAAAAAATGATTGAAGAAAGAAAACAGTTAAAAGTGGGGTAGTTATATCCCATTTTTATTTCAATGGAGGATTATATGAAATTAAATACATCTAAGTATTTACTAGATAAGAAAGATGATTTAAAAAAGATTATAAATATTTTAAAAGATGAATTTGAATATGTCTCTATATTAGGTATAGATAATTCAGGAAAAACTTTTAGAGTGTCAACTAGTGGAACTAGCATAACTCCTTCTAATGAAGAAGATAGAGGTTTTGTATTAAGAGTTTTTCAAGATATAGGATTTAGTGAATATTCTTTTAATGAAGTTGATATTGATTTAATTTGTAATAGAATTAGAGAAATCGCAAAAAAAGATAGAGAAATATATTTAAAAAATAATGATTATATAGAATATAAAAAATCTCCTAAAGATGAAAAAGAAGAAATCTTTTATGTGGCAGATGTTAAAAGCTTACCTACTGATATAAATCCAATGGATATTATTAATAAATTAACTGATATACATGATAAAACAATGAAAAAATATTCAGAGTTATTACAAGTTATATTAGTTTTAGGGGTTACTCAAATTAATAAGATATTTTTATCTAATAATAGGGATTTATATCAATCTTATATATATGCAAATGCATATGGTATTGCGATGGCACAAAATGAAAATGGTGTAAAAGTTGAGTTTATGCCAGGATCAGGTTTAATGGGTTATGAATTAATAGATGAAATTGAAGAATTAGTAGATATTGCCGCATATAAGGCAGTTGAATTATTAAAAGCTACTAAGATTGAGCCTGGTGTTTATGATATTATCTGTGATCCTGATTTTACAGGCTTAATTGCTCATGAAGCATTTGGTCATGGTGCTGAAATGGATATGTTTGTAAAAAATAGAGCTAAGGGTAAAGAATATATGAATAAAGAAGTCGCATCTTCTTTAGTAAATATGAGAGATGGAGCCAAATCTTATCAAGAAGCCTCTAGTTATATTTTTGATGATGAAGGAAATCTAGGTACTGATACTTTAATTATTGATAAAGGAATATTAAATTCTGGAATGAATGATGAGCTTACTTCACTTTTATTAGATATTGAACCTACTGGAAATGGAAAAAGAGAATCTCATAAAAGAAAAGCCTATACAAGAATGACTAATACATTTTTTGAAGAAGGCAATGATTCTTTAGAAGATATGATTAAATCTATTGAATATGGTTATTTATTAGAAGGCTTTGTTTCAGGGATGGAAGATCCTAAAAACTGGGGTATTCAATGTGTAGCATCTAAGGGTAGAGAAATAGTTAATGGAAAATTAAGTGGAAAAATTGTTTCTCCTGTTTATTTGACTGGGTATGTACCAGAGTTATTAAAAAATGTTTCTATGGTTTCAAAAGGCTTAAAACTTTCAGGAACAGGATATTGTGGTAAAGGCTGGAAAGAATGGGTTAAAACATCTACTGGAGGTTCATATATTAAAACAAGGGGGCAATTGAACTAATGTTATTAGAAATTAAGAAGTTATTAGAAAATAATACTAAAATCTCTGCTTGGGTTATAAATGAAAATATATCTAGTTCTAGCGAATTGTTTTTTATTAAAGATAAATTAGATATGAATAGGGCATGTGATACTAAAGAATATCATATTAGTATTTATGTAGATTTTAAGGAAAACGATATTTTATATAAAGGTGATTCTATAGTAGTTGTAAGTGCTTCTGATTCTATAGAAGAAATTCAAACAAAGATTAATGATGCAGTATTTTATGCGGAATTTGTGAAGAATAAATGGTATGATTTACCAACAAATGAAAGCAATGTAATAAAAGGAATAAATTCATTTAAAAACCTTTCTATTTTAAAAAAAGATTATGAAACAATATTTAATGTGTTTTTTAAGGATTATGGATATGAATCTAAAGTTAATTCATGTGAAATATTTGCGATAGAAGGATTAAAACGTGTAATTAGTTCTAAAGGAACTGATGTATCTTTTCCTTATAGTAGATTTATTTTTGAATTAGTTACTGATTGTGAAACAGGATTTGAACCTGTAGAAATATTTAATGGTTATTATCTTACAGAAATTGATTTAGAGTTAATTGAAGTTCTTATTAAAAAACAACTAAGTGAAACTTATGAAAGAAGTAAGGCTATTAGAAATGAAAAGCTTGAAAATAAAAGAGTTATCATTAGTGGAAATGCAGTAGAAGAATTTTTGAAATTCTATATTGATCAAGCTACTGATTCAAGTATTTATCAAAAAATTAGTAAAGCAAAATTAAATGAAAACTTTTTTAACAATAGCAAGGAAAAATTAAATATTGTTATGAATCCTTATTTATCTTCTTCTATTAATTCAATGCCAGTAGATGCACAAGGAAAGATATTAAAACCATATGTATTATATGAAGATGGAGTTTTAAAAAATCTTAAAACAAGTGCTAGATTTTCTCATTATTTAAATGTGGATAATTTAGGAAATGTTAATACTTTTGAAGTTAAAGGTGGAGAAGTTTCGTTAAATGAGTATATTAAAGATGATTATATAGAAATAATGGAATTTTCATCTTTTATAATGGATACTAATACAGGTGATTTTGGAGGAGAATTTAGACTAGCAAAAGTTGTAGAAAATGGTAAAGAATCATTTATTACAGGAGGGGCTATTTCTGAAAATATATTTGATATTCAAAATGAAATGTTATTTTCAAAAGAAACCCTTGTTTATAAATCTTCTATTTGTCCAAAGGCAATAATATTAGATAATATTACAGTTTCAGGGAAGTAATTAGAAATATTTACATAAATATCCAAATAATTGACTAATATCAAATCAAGATAGATAATAGTACATGCAGATATTAGAAAGAGGTTTATAAATGTCTATTGAATTAATTAAAGAATTATCAGATGCTTTTGGACCAAGTGGTTTTGAAGATGAAGTTTGTGAAATAGTAAAAAGAGAATTAAAAGATTTTAAAAACTTAGAAGAAGATACTTTAAGAAATATACGTTGTGAATTAAAACAAAACAGTGGTAAATATACTGTTATGTTGGATTCGCATTTAGATGAAGTTGGACTTATGGTTCAAGCTATAAAACCAAATGGTACAATGAATTTTGTGACTCTTGGAGGTTGGAGTAAAATATCTCTTCCTGGTAGTAAATTTAATCTTAAAAATACAGATGGAAAATTAATTGAAAGCATTGTAGCTATAAAACCACCTCATTTTATGAGTTCTAAGGAAAAAGAAGCTGATATATCTATTTCAGATATGGTACTTGATTGTGGTGCACTTGATGATAAAGAATTAAAAGATTATTATAAATTAAAAATCGCAAGTCCTGGTGTACCTGCGAGTAAGTGTAAATATGATGAAGTAAAACAAAGATTTTTAGGAAAAGCATTTGATTGTAGAATAGGTGTAGCAACTCAAATAGAAGTAATGAAACGCTTAAAAGATAAAGAGTTAAATATTGATGTTGTTTCTGCTTTTTCTAGCCAAGAAGAATTAGGTGCTAGGGGTATACAAAACAATGTTGAAAAAATAAATCCAAAGCTTGCAATTTGTTTTGAGGGAGCTCCTAGTGATGACACCTTTATGGAAAGTTATATGGTTCAAGCAGCATTAAATAAAGGTCCAATGTTAAGACATATTGATGCAACTATGATAACTAATCCAAGATTTTTAAAATACACTATTGATTTAGCTAACAAGTTAAACATTCCTATACAAGAAGGGGTAAGAAGTGGTGGAGGAACTGATGCAAAGTTTATACACATAAAAGATATCCCTACTATTGTAATTGGGATACCTGTTAGATATATTCATTCAAGTTATGGTTTTGTAACACTACATGATTATAAAGCGGCAGTAGATTTGGCAATTGCACTATGTGAAAACTTGACTGAAGAGATTATTGATACATTTTAAGATGTCATTATTACGACATCTTTTTTATTAGTTCTTCAAATTGATGTTCTTCTAGTCTGTAAGTTGTCCATTCATCCATTGGCTTAGCATTTAAAGATTTATAAAAGTCTATTGCAGTTTTGTTCCAATTTAAACATACCCATTCCATTCTTCCACAATTGTTATCTCTTGCAATTTCTAATAATTTTTTAAAGAACATTTTTCCATATCCTTTTTTTCTATGTTTCTTTTTTATATAGAAGTCTTCTAGGTATAAACCTTTTCTTCCTACAAAGGTTGAAAAGTTATAAAAGTATAAAACAAAGCCAACTACTTCATCATTTACTTCACCCAATAATACCTTAGCTCTATTATCTATAAATAACTCTTTATAAAGAGTTTCTTCATCCCAAATAACTTCATCTAATAGCTTTTCATATTCAGCGATATATTTTATAAAATCGCCAATTATCTTACAATCTTCAGGTTTTGCTTCTATGATTTTCATATGATTTCTCCTCCAAGCTACTTTAACAAAATAAAAGAAAGAAGTAAATAAATAGTTGTGATATAATTTGTACAAATGGAGGTTTTTATGGGATTTTTAAATAAATTAAAAGATATTGTTGCACCAGTTGTTGAAGAGGAAGAAGAAGTTTTAGAAGAAGTATCTATGAAACAAGAAAAACCTGTTTCTAAATATGAAGAAACTAGTTCAAAAGTTCCTAATGTTAATCCAAACACGCAAATGGTTTTATTTGAACCAAGAAGTTTTGATGAAGCAGAAGAAATTGCAAGACATTTAAAACAAAGAAGAGCTTGTGTTGTAAATTTACATAAACTACAAAGAGATTATGCACAAAGAACTATAGACTTTTTAACAGGTGCAGTGTTTGCTTTAGATGGAACGATTCAAAGAATCGCAAACAATGCAATATTATTAACACCTAGCTCTATTGGAGTAGAAGGTGAAATAGATTTTGAGTAAAATATTTTACATTATTAATATTATGCTATAATATCATGTATATTTAGGAGGTTTTTAGTATGGGATTTAGAAAACTTATTGATTTTGTTGCACCTATTGATGAAGATTACGATGAAAATGATCCAGGAGAACTTGAAGTAACTAAAGAAGAAGCAAAAGCTATTGGTTCTTATGAAGCTCCTAAATCAAAAAGAGGAAGAGTTTCTTCACCAGAAACAAAAATGGTTTTATTTGAGCCAAGAAGTTTTGATGAAGCAGAAGAAATTGCAAGACATTTAAAAGTTAGAAGAGCTTGTGTTGTAAATTTACATAGACTTCAAAGAGATTATGCACAAAGAACTATAGATTTTTTAACTGGTGTTGTTTTCGCATTAGATGGAACTATTCAAAAAATAGCTCATAATACAATTCTTTTAACTCCAAGTACAGTGGGTGTTGAAGGTGTTATTAGCTTAGAAGCTGATGAATAAAGATTTAATAGCAAGAATAGATGATTTAATATATCAAAATATTAAATATAACAAAAATGTTTCTACAAACTTTTTAAATCAAGAAGAATTAGCAATTGTAAAAAGACATCTTAGTAATAAGTGTTTATATAAAATTGATGGTGGCTATACGGATGCCGAATATTGTAAAGTCATTTTTTTGAAAGATAAAGAAGATGACTTTTCTGATGTAGTATGCTTAATAGCTGATTATGATAAAAGGTTTATTAATATTAGCCACAGAGATATTCTTGGAGCATTAATGGCTTTATCTATTAATAGAAACAGTGTTGGAGATTTTTGGGCAACTGATGATAAAATAGTTTTATATACCACAGAGTTATTTTCAAAATTTATTATAGAAAACTTTACGTCTATTTCTAAAATAAATGTAAGTTTTAAAAAAAGTGATATTAATTTAATTAGAGAAGTAAAAACAGAGGCTTTTGAAAGAATCATAAGCTCTAATAGATTAGACAATATTGTAAGTGCAATATGCAATTGTAGTAGAAGTAAAGCTTCTAGCATGATAAAGAGTGAGCTAGTTAAGGTAAACCACATTGTAATTGCACAAACTAGTAAGTTATGCAATAATAATTGTGTAATTTCGATTAGAGGCTATGGACGTTTTTTGTATAAGGGAGTTCTTAAGACTACTAAGAAAGATAAAATCTTAGTACAAATTGAGAAATATATTTGAAGGAGGATCATATGAGCGATAAGCCTAAATTTCGTGTAATGAAAAACGGTTATGATCGCTTTGAAGTTGATTCTACAATAGAATTTTATGAAAAAGAGATTCGTGACCTAAAAATGAAGTTAGAAATATGTGCTATAAAACTTGAACAATCAACTCTTATCATGGATGAATTAAGAGCAAGATATGTAAATGTTAGATCTATACTTAATAATAAGGACTTAATGGCTGAAAATGTATCTAAGCAAGCTTTGAAAGAAGCAAATGAGATTATAAAATCAGCTCAAGAAAATGCCGATATTATTATTAGAGAAGCATTAGCTATATCAAGTTTAATACTTACAGATTTATCAAGGTTATCTGGAAGTGTTGTTGATATGAAGGATGATGTTAAAGAAAGAATTAATGAATTATATCAATATATAGAAGACTTTAAACTTCCGGAATTACCAAATATTAAATGGTTAGAAGAAGTAGAGAATAGAATGCATTGATCAAGACACGCTACTTTATTATGGAAATCAGAGAATTCATGGTTGGTGAAAATGAATCGTTAATAATAAAGATAGTATCACTTGGGAGCAGTATAAAACCGTTGACCGCGTTAAGGTTATAGAGTGCATCTAGAATAGATGAACTAAGGTGGTACCGCGTATTATACGTCCTTAGATTAGGGCGTTTTTTATTTGAAGGGAGTATTTATGAAAGATTATAAGGATACACTGTTGATGCCTAATACCGAATTTGAAATGAGAGGCAATTTACCTAAAAAAGAACCACTTATTTTAGAAAAATGGGAAAAGGATAATTATTATGAAAAGTTTTTAAAAGCTCATGAAGGGGAACCATATTTTGTGTTACATGATGGACCTCCATATGCTAATGGAAACTTACATGCTGGAACTGCAATGAATAGAGTTATTAAGGACTTTATTGTTAGAACTCATGCGATGAATGGTTATTACACACCATTTTTCCCTGGCTGGGATACTCATGGTTTACCAATTGAAAATGCAGTTCAAAAACTTGGGATTGATAGGAAAAAATTAAGTCCGGCAAAGTTTAGACAAAAATGTGAAGAATATGCATATAAACAAATTGCAATTCAAATGGATACTGAAAAGCGTTTAGGTGAAATTGGAGATTATGAAAATCCATATATAACTCTTACAAAAGATTTTGAACAAAGACAAATTCAAGCATTTGCGAAAATGGCAATGGATGGATTAATTTATCAAGGATTAAAACCTATCCATTGGTCACCATATGCTGAAACAGCTGTAGCGGATTCTGAAATTATTTATAAAGACAAAAAAGATCCTACTATATTTGTAACTTTTGATGTTAAAGATGGAAAAGGAATCTTAGAAGGAGATGAAAAATTTGTAATTTGGACAACTACTCCTTGGACAATTCCTGCAAATTTAGCTATTTCTTTACATCCTCAACTTGAATATGTTGTAGTAAAAACAAGTAAGGGTAAATTAATTGTTGCAAAATCTTTAGTAGACAAATTACTTGAAAAGTTTGAACTTGAAAATGAAGGAATTTTAAATACATTTAAAGGAAAAGAATTAGAATATATTACTACTATTCATCCTTTATATCCTGAAAAGGAATCATTAATTATTGTAGGTGAGCATGTTACTGATGAAGATGGTACAGGTTGTGTTCATACTGCACCAGGACATGGTTTAGATGACTACTATGTTGGATTGAAATATGGATTAGAAGCATATTGTCCAGTTGATGAAAAAGGTTGTATGACAAGTGAAGCAGGAGTTGATTTAGAAGGATTATTTGTAGAAGATTGTTCTAAGAAAGTTAATTCTTTACTATTTGCATCTGGTCATATCTTAAAGATTGAAGACATAGTTCACCCTTATCCTCATGATGATAGATTAAAGAAACCTGTAATATATAGAGCAACTGTTCAATGGTTTACTAGTATTGAAAAGATTAGAGAAGAATTATTAGAACAAATTAAATCTGTTAAGTGGGAAAATGATTGGGGAGAAGCTAGGTTATATAGTATGGTTAAAGAACGTACTGACTGGTGTATTTCTCGTCAAAGGTTGTGGGGTGTTCCTATCCCAATAATCTTTAATGAAGATAAGTCTCCAATTATTGAAAAAGAAGTATTTGAACACATTGAAAAATTAATTGGTGAATATGGTTCAAATGTTTGGTTTGAAAGAGAAGCTAAAGATTTATTACCTGAAGGTTATACAAATGAAAAATCACCTAATGGTAAATTTACAAAAGAAACAGACATTATGGATGTTTGGTTTGATTCTGGTTCTTCTCATCAAGAATTAAGAGCAAGAGGATTAGAGTATCCTGCAGATCTTTATTTTGAAGGTAGTGACCAATATAGAGGATGGTTTAACTCATCATTAATTATTGGTACTGCAATTAATGGAAGAGCTCCTTATAAGAGTGTTTTATCTCATGGATATGTAAATGACTCTAAGGGAGTTAAGATGAGTAAGTCTATTGGAAATGTTGTTGATCCAATTAAGATTATTAATCAAAAAGGTGCTGATATTTTTAGATTATGGGCAGCTACAGTTGACTTTAAACAGGATATGAGAATTGGTGATGATAATCTAAAACAAGTTAGTGAACAATATCGTAAGGTTAGAAATACATTTAGATTTATGTTGGGTAATGTAAATCCAGAAGATTTTAATCCTAAGACAGATATGGTTGCATATGAAGATTTATCTTATATTGATAAATACATCATGGTTAGATTAGATGAAGTTGTAAAAGGTGTTAGAAATGATTATATGAAATATGATTATGTAGCAGCATCTTCTAAGATGGTTAATCTAATGACAAATGAACTTAGTTCTTATTATTTAGATTATAGTAAAGATATTCTTTATATTTATAAAAAAGATTCACTAAGAAGAAGACAAGTTCAAAGTGTAATTTGGAATGTAATTGATTCTTTATGTAAGTTATGGGCACCACTATTAGTTTATACAATGGATGAAATTTGGAGTGTGTTTAATAATGATGAAGCAAATTCAGTTCATTATACTCATTTCCCTGAAGTTAAAAACTATGATGATGCTAATGAAATTAAAGAAAGATTTAAAGAAGTTAATGAATTTAGAGATATTGCATTTAAAGCATTAGAAGTAGCAAGAGCTGATAAGATTATTGGTAAACCACTAGAAGCTAAACTTACAATTTATGCACCAAAAGAAACAATTGATTTATTAAATGAAACATTTGAAAATAAAGTTTATCAATGGTTAATTGTTTCTAAGGTAGAATTTGTAGAAGCTGAAGAAACAAAGGTTGAAGTTAGCTTTGCGAAAGGTGAAGTATGTCCAAGATGCTGGAATATATCTGAAGAATATGATGAAGATGGACTATGTCCAAGATGTCAAAAAGTATTAGCGTAAAATAATATACAATTAAATAAAAATTCCATCAAAATAGAATCACGAAATATAAAATGTGAATCTATGGAGATGGTTTTTTTTAATATCTAAATAAAGTATTTAAAGGTAAAAATCAATTGTTTTAGTAATATAAATTAAAGTAAAAAAAATAACAAAAGAAACAATCAATAACGGCTTTAGGAAAATGTTCCAAAATAATTGAAATATATTGACAAATATTCCAACAGGCTTATATAATATAACATATATAGCTATTTATTCTTTATTAATTAATTAATAACTAAGACAGGAGATAGGAATATGAAGATTATAATTGTATCGCATGGTGATTTTGCGAACGGTATTTTAAGTGCGGCCAATATGATAGTTGGAGATAAGGATTCAGTTAAAACAGTCTCTTTAAAACCGCTTGATTCACCAGACTCTTTAAAAGAAAGAATAATAAAAAATATTGCTGATGAAGATAATGATTATATTATATTTACAGATATTCCTTACGGTACTCCATATAATGTTGTTTGTAGCTTAACTAGAGATTATAAATTTGAGCATTTTTCTGGAATTAATCTTGCTATATTATTAGATGCAATTTTATCGAAAGACACAATGTCTTCAAATGATTTTATTAAAAAAATTGAGAATAATATAAATGATTATTTCATGAATCCAGGAAATATTTTAAAAGACATTGATAATGATAGTTTATGTATGGAGGATGTATTTTTATGAGAAATATTATTTTATGCAGGGTTGACGATCGATTAATTCATGGACAGGTTATGTCAAAATGGGCTCAAAAATTATTTTTTAACAGAATAATTATTATTGATGAACCATTAACAAAAGATTTATTTATGGCGAAAATGATGGTCTCTATAGCTCCTAAAAATATTAAAGTTAATATTGCAAATGAAGAGACAGCTTTGAAGTATTTATTAGGACAGTTTAATGAAGCAGAAAGATTGCTTTTATTGGCAAAAACGCCTCAAGTATTTGAAAGATTGATAAATGGAGGACTTGAAATAAAAGAGCTTCAAATCGGTGGAATGGGCTCTAATATAAATAGAACTTCATTAATAAGGAATTTATCTGCTAGTGAAGAAGAAAGAGACTCTATGAGAAGGATGATTGAAAAAGGTGTTTATGTATATTATCAAGATATTCCTGAAACAAAACCTACAGATTTAAAAAGCAAATTATAAATTTATTGAAGGAGGTTAATAATTTATGACAGTAACTCAGGCAATACTATTAGGTATTTTATACTGGACTGGAGCAAGCTGGATTACTACTTTTATTTGGTTTTTACAAAAACCATTGTTTCTTGGATTTATAACAGGATTAATTCTTGGAGATCCTGTAAAAGGGGCAATAATAGGAGCTAACATTAATTTATTTTATATTGGTGTAGTTGGAGCAGGTGGTAGTATTCCTGCAGATACAACATTAGCTGGAGTATTAGGAACTGCTTTAGCTATAACAGGTAATTTAAGTGCAGAGCTAGCGATGGCATTAGCTGTTCCAATGGGATTGTTAGGAACTTTATTACATTATGGTCGTATGTCATGGAATACAGTATTTGTTGGTTTAGCAGAAAAATTAATAGATGAAGATAAATCAGATCAATTATGGATAGTAAACTTTCTAATTCCTCAGACAATATTATTAGTATTAGGTGGAGGAGCTTGTGCAATAGGATGCTATTATGGGGCTGAATATATTCAGGGCATTATAAACAGTCTTGGTGCTACTTTTTTAGGTGTTATGGGAACAATAGGAGGAATGCTTCCTGCTGTTGGGATTGCATTAACTATGAAATATATTTTTAAAGATGATGCAAGAATTTACCTAATTGTTGGATTTGTATTAGTAGCTGTTTTTGGATTGAATTTAGTAAGTGTTGGTGTAATTGGAGCTTGTTTAGCAGTAATTTATTTACAATATACTAACAAAATAGAAAGCAATGTTAATATCATGGCAATATCGGAATCTGATAACGACATTTTTGAACTAAATGAATTTGAGGAGATGTAGATATGGAAAATAATATGAATAAAGTAAAATTGAGTAAAAAAGCATTGTTTAGATGCTGGGCAAATTGGTCCTTATGGTCACATACATGCTACAACTGGGTTAGAATGCAAGGAATTGGCTTTGCACATTGTATGGTGTCAATTACTAAAGAGTTATATAAAGATCGACCTGAAGAACGTGCTGAAGCTATGAAAAGACATACAGAGTTTTTTAACACAGAACCAGAAATTGGAATTATTTGTCATGGATTAGCTGTTGCTATGGAAGAACAAAAAGCAAATGGAGAAGAAGTAAGTGGAGAATTAATAACTAGTGTTAAAACATCATTAATGGGACCACTTGCTGGTGTTGGAGATACATTATTCCAAGGTGTTATTGTGCCTATGGTATTAGCAATATTTATAGACTTAACATTAAATGGTTTAACATCAGCACCTATTATTTATGCAATTGTTATTACCGCTATTAGTGTGGGGATATCATATCCATTATTTATGTATAGCTACAATAGAGGTAGAGTTGCAGTTATGAAATTAATTGAAGGAGGACTATTAAATAAAGTATTATCTACTGTTAATATTTTAGGTTGTGTTGTAATGGGAGCTTTAATAGCAAGTTATGTAAATGTTAATAGTGGTATTTCATTTACAGCATCAGGTGTAGAATTTAATTTACAGACACAATTATTTGATGCTATCCTTCCTAAATTATTACCGTTAGGAGTTACGTTTCTATGTTATCAAATGCTTAAAAAAGGATATTCTGCTGTAAAAATCATATTAATATTAGTTGTTATTGGTATAATTGGAAATTTCACAGGAATTCTTGCTTAATAACATATTATCGTAGAGAGGAATTTATAGATGATTGTCAAATTGATGGAATTATTGAATGATGCTAAGAAAAACAATTATGCAGTACCTGCTTTTGCAGTAGAAAATCAATTAATGTGTAAGGCGGCTATAGAAGCATCTGAAAAAGAAAATGCTCCTATAATACTTTTAGCGGGATATAACTCTAATAATGAAGATATATTATTTTTAGATTATGTGTATGAATGTGCAAAACAATCTAAGACCAAGATAGCAATTATGAAAGATCATACTAAAGATTTCAGTGATTCTATAAAAGGAATTTATCAAAGGTTTCCTGCAATAATGATTGATAGATCTACATTAGATTTAAAAGAAAATATCAAACAAGTTAAGGAGTTTGTTGAAATAGCACATGCTAGTGACATAGAGGTTGAAGCAGAATTAGGTCATGTAGGAATAGGGATAGAAATTGATAAAAATAGTAAAGATAATTTTACAAAACCAGAAGAAGCGGTTGTATTTGTTAAAGAAACTAATGTTGATTGTTTAGCAGTATCAATAGGAAATGCGCATGGTTTATATAAAGGTGAGCCAGAAATTGATTTTGAATTATTAAATGAAATTGCTAGCAAAGTTGAAATACCTTTGGTATTGCATGGTGCTACAGGCACTGGTGAAGATTGCATTAGAAAAATGTGTAAAAATGGTATACAAAAAATTAATATAGGAACTGAACTATATATGTCATCTGTAAACGCAGTAATGAATAATATTGAAAATTTATCTAAGTCACCTTATTTGGTGTATGAAAAAATTGTTGAAGAGTATAAAAACGTTGCATTAAAATGGATTGATTTATGTGGGACTAAAAATAGGAGTTAGTAGGTGATTATATGGAAAAAATGAGATTTGCGGTTATTACAAAAGAAAAAAATGCAGAAATTCATGAAAGAACAATACCTGAATTAAAAGATGATGAAGTTTTGATAAAAATTGAAGCATGTAACATATGTACAACTGATTATGAATTTTGGTCAGGAAGAAGAAAAAACCAGCCTACACCAATGGCTGGTGGTCATGAAAATTCTGGAATCATTGTAAAAAAGGGGAAAGCTGTTTCAGATTATTTTTCGATAGGAGATAGGGTTGGCATTATGTTAACTGAATCTTGCGGTGTATGTCCTGATTGTAGAAAAGGAAATGATTATGCGTGCAGATATAAAGGAGAAACATTTAAAGAATCTGATGATGGATATTTTGGCTTTTTTGGATTTTCAACTTATAAAACTGCAAAATCAGAATTTTTGTTTAAATTTACTTCAGATATTCCTGCAGATGAAGCTGGATTTATTGAACCGCTATCAACAGCTATTAGAAGTATTAAAATTGGTGATATTAAGCCAGAAGAAAATGTGGTTATAATAGGTGGAGGTACAATGGGATTACTAAATGCTCAAGTAGCAAGAGCATATGGTGCCAGAGTTATTATTAGTGAACTTTTTGAAAGTAAAGTTGAAGTGGCAAAAGAACTAGGTTTTACTGAATTTTTAAATCCGAAAAGTGAAACTTTTAAAGAAGATTTAAAAGAGATTTTAAAAGATGGACGTGTTAATGCGATAATAATTTGTGTAGGTAGTGGAGCTGCTAATGAACAAGCTTTATCTATTGCTGAATTAGATACACGATTATTATACTTTGCCGCAGAATATCCACCTTCAGAAATAAAGATAGATACAAATACATTACATTATAAGAGATATAAATTAATTGGAGTTGTTGGATCAGATAGGTCAGATTTTCAAGAAGCAGCGGAGATGTTAGATAATGGTCATGTAAAAGTAGATAAGCTGATTGAAAAGAGATTTAAGCTTGATGAAATTCAAGATGCATTCAAATTAGCTTCAACACCTGGTACGTTTAGAGTATCTGTCCATACTTGGGAATAATATATAATTTTAATTAATTGTATTAACTAATATTTCAATAAAAAAGAGATATAAAGCCTTATATAGGAAAATATCTCTTTTTAATTTGATAAAATATCCCTAAATGTTATTTTTTTATATAAATAATAATTTTAAAGATTAATTATATTTGTTACTATAATTGATTTGTGATGAAATTAGTATAGTAATTTGATAGTAAATCTACAAAAATAATCATCATTGCATGAGAATCTGTAATTAAATATTTGTTTTGAACTTTTTTTGGAATATAAATTACATTATTAACATACTTCAATATTTTTTTATCTGGTAAACAAGTTACTAGCACACTTTTTTTATTGAATTCGTAACATTCTTTAATACATTCGTATATACCAATAGATCTAGCTGTTACTGAGAAAAATATAGTCAAATCATCATCTTGAATTATTTTAGGTAAATCTCTATATAAACATACATCATTTAAAGAAATAATTTCTTTTCCATAAGGAGCTAAATTTAATTTTAATTTATCACCAGGCAGAGAAGATTTTCCATTTCCAACACATCTTGTGTTTTTAGAATTATAAATTTCCTCACAAAGATTAATGAATATGTTTTCATCTAAGTTTCCAATTTCTTCTAATGTTTGAGTGTAAATGGATAGAAAAAACTCTAAAATAGATTTTTTTTGTTTTGATTCATTGAAGGCATTTAATTGTTTAAGATATTCAAATTTAAACTCACTATATCCAGAATATCCAGCTTTTTGACAGAATCTCATGATAGAAGAAGGAGAAACTTTTAAATAACTTGCTAGCTGAGCAATACTATCTCGTTCAATTAATTGAGGAAATTCAAGCAAAGCTTTATATATTTTTTTGTCTGTACTAGTAAAGTTATCAATATTTATAACCATTTGCTTAAGTATATTCATAATTGCCTCTTTTCATTTGTTAATACTGTGTAAATTATATTAATATTATAACAAACTTTGGCCTTTTTTTAGGAAAGAGCTCTTGAAAATACTATGAAAGACATTAAAAAGTATGACACTAATAATAGAAGTCACACTTTAATAATAATATTGTTTAAATTAACAAAATATTTAGTTATATTTTATTTTGTAAAGTTAGTATTTACTTTCTTTTCTCTTTCAGGAATACCATATTTTTCTTTTCCTAATTGAATACTTTTAATTAGAAATGCCATATTTAAACCTAGGGTTCTCATTGTTTGCATTCCTTCAAGGTCTTGTTTTGTATCTTCTGCAGTATAACCAAATGTTAAGTTCCAATATTGACTTGATACGATAGGCATATTTGCGATAGTGAAGTATTTGTTTAATTGATCAAATGTTGATGTATTTCCTGCTCTTCTAGCAGTAGTTACACAAGCACCAACTTTCATTGATTTGTTAAATTGTGTACTAAAGAATAGTCTATCTAATAATGATACTAATGTTCCATTAGGACCTGAAAAATATGTTGGTGATCCTACAATTAAACCGTCAGCTTCTTCAAACTTTTTTGCGATTTTATTTACTTCATCATCAAATACACATACTCCACTTGATCTACATTTAAAACATGAAATACATCCTCTTATATCTTTATTTCCTACTTGTAGTAATTCTGTTTCTATTCCTTCATTATTTAATACTGTAGCAACTTCATTTAGAGCTGTAAATGTACAACCATTTAGATGTGGACTTCCATTAATCAGTAATACTTTCATGATTTTTCCTCCTGTTATTTTAATAATAGCACTTTTATTTGTTCCCAAGGAAATTCATTTCTTCCAAAGTGACCATAAGATGCGGTTTTTGCATAAATTGGTCTTTTTAAGTCTAATTCTTTGATGATATTTGAAACAGAAAAATCAAAGTTATCATTTATTATTTCTAATATCTTTTCTTCACTAATTTTATTTGTATTAAATGTATCAATCATTATAGATAAAGGTTTAGATAAACCTATTGCATAAGATAGTTGAATTTCTATAGTTTCACAAAGACCTGCAGCAACAATACTTTTTGCGACATATCTTGCATAGTAAGCTGCACTTCTATCTACTTTAGAAGGATCTTTACTTGAAAAACATCCTCCACCAATTTTTCCTGCACCACCATAAGTATCCACTACTATTTTTCTTCCTGTAGTTCCAGAATCTCCAAAACTTCCTCCTAAGATAAAACTTCCAGAAGGATTAATAATATATTTTGTATTTTCATCAATTAAATTATTATCTACAACAGGTTCAATCACATTTTTAATTACATAATCTTTTAAATCTTCTTGAGTTATTTCTTTAATGTGTTGAGTTGAAATAACTATATTATCTATTCTTTTAACTTTATTATTTTTATATTCAATAGTTACTTGAGATTTACCATCTGGTTTTAGTGGTGAGTTTTTATCTTGTCTTCTTACATCTTCTAATCTTTTAGTAAGTTTATGGGCAAGTTGTATTGGTAATGGCATATATTCTTTAGTATCGCTAGTAGCATAACCAAACATGATTCCTTGATCTCCTGCAGAGATATCATTATTATTAACTGCATTATTTATTTCTGAAGATTGTTTTGAAACTTTTACTAATACTTCATATTCTTCTGTATAACCAATATCTTTTAATACTTGTTTAGCTATTTTTTCATAATCTATTATTGCTTTTGTGTTTGCTTCTCCATAGACAAGAATAAAATTATCTTTGATTGTGGCTTCAACAGCCATATGTGAATTTGGATCTTGTGATAAGGCAGCATCTAAGATAGTATCTGAAATTGTATCGCATATTTTATCTGGATGTCCTATTGTAACTGATTCGCTTGTAAAAAAATTTGTTTTCATATTTCTCCTCCTTTTGTCTTTTTCAAATAAAAAACTCTTTTTAAAGAAAGAGCAATACTTTATATATGCTGTTTCTTTATCGTTGTTAGCATTACCACCTTACTAGAGGTTGGTATGAGATCATCGAGCTAACCCTCTAACTCATTCTTGATAAAAGACAAATCTAATATAATCATTTATTAAGATATATGTCAAGAAATGTAATAATAAGAAAATAATGAAAATTAGATAAAATAATGTAAAAAAATTATTTTTTTTCAAAAAATGTTTCAGTAACTATGTAAAATATAATATAATAATAGTAATTATTTTTTTAAAGGGGGTAGTATATGGATTTAGATTTAATAATTAAGGGTGTAGAAGAGTATGTAATTGAGCAAAGACGATACTTTCATGAAAATCCTGAACTATCTTGGCAAGAGTTTAATACTTCAAAAAGAATTAAAGAAGAACTTGATAAGATGAATATTCCTTATGAAACAGGATGTAAGACAGCTGTTATTGCATCTATTAAAGGAAAGAAAAAAGGTAAGGTTCTTGGTATAAGAGCTGATATTGATGCTTTACCAGTAGAAGAAAAAACAGGTCTTTCATATGCATCAAAAACTAAAGGTGTAATGCATGCTTGTGGTCATGATGCTCATGCGGCAATTTTGCTTGGTACTGCTAAGGTATTAAATGAAATCAAAGATCAATTATCTGGTGAAGTTAGATTGATATTTCAACCAGCAGAAGAAGATATTGCGCATTCCGGTGCTAAATGTGTACTAGAAAACATGGAGCTTGCAAAGGGAATTTATAGGATTATTAGTTTACATGTAATGGCTAATGTTCCTTCATTTAAGGCTGAGTTAAAAAGCGGTCCTGTGATGGCTTCTTCAGATACATTTGATATTTATATTACAGGTAAGGGTGGTCATGGTGCTATGCCTAGTGAGGCTATTGACCCTGTGTTAGCTGGTTCTATGGTTGTTTCAGCATTACAAACATTTGTAAGTAGAGAAAACAATCCTTTAGAGACTAGTGTTATTACAGTTGCTTCATTTAATACAAGTGAATCATATAATGTTATACCTGAAACAGCTCATTTAAAAGGTACAACTAGAAATACTTCTAATGTTGTAAGAGATGGGTTAGAAGAAAAGATGAGAAGGATTCTAAATGGAGTAGCACTTACTACAAGATGTAAAATAGAATTAGATTATCATCCTGGTTCACCTGCGACTATTAATGATTTAGAAGCTAGTAGTTTAGGAGAAAAAATTCTTGAAGAAATGCTTGGAGATGGTTTTAGTAATCATTTCCCTACACTTATGTCTAGTGAGGATTTTTCAAGATTTTTAAGAGAGATTCCTGGATGTATGATGTTTCTAGGTGCAGCTGTAAAAGGAAATGAATATCCTCATCATAATGAGAAATTCTGTATTAATGAGGATGTATTTATACTAGGTGTTGAATATTTTGTTAAGTATGCATTAGCATATTTGAATAATTAAAAGGAGGATAGATTATGGAAATGGATTTAATTACGGCCTTTCTATTTATGATTTTGGCATTTGCGATTGGTGATTTTATATCTACAATAACTAATGCGTTTGTGCCATCACTATTTGTGGCAGCTGTAATATTCTTAGTGGGGTTTTGGACTTTTTGGCCAAAAGAAATTGCAGAGATTGCTGGGTTTTCTTCGCCACTAATGTCTTTGGCAACATATCTCATATTAGTTAATATGGGGACTTCCATTAGTGTTAAACAATTAATTGCATCATGGAAGACAGTAGTGTTAGCTTTAGCAGCAATGGCTGGGTTAACAGCAGTTATTTTGTTAATAGGAGGACCTATTATTGGTAAAGAAGCAACTTTAGTTGCATCACCTGTTTTAGCTGGTGGTATTATGGCTTCTATAATTATGTCAAAAGCAGCAGAAGCAAAAGGTCTTACGGATTTAGCTACTTTAGCAGCATTAGTACTTGTTGCACAAGGATTTGTGGGATATCCACTTACATCTCTTGCATTAAGAAAAGAAGGAACACGCTTAATTGAAAAATTTAGAGGTGCTAGTGATGAAGAAAAGAAAAAGCTTCTTGCGGTAGATGATGGATCAGATGGAAAAGCTCCAGCTGGTTCTAAATCATTTGTTCCTGAAAAATTTAGAACTGATAGTACTTATTTGTTACAGACTGGTATTTTAGCATTTGTGGCTATTAAGTTAGCTGGTCTTACTAATGGTACTGTTCCAGCAACAATTGCTTGTTTAGTTGCGGGTGTATTAGGTACTGAGCTTGGGTTTGTAGATGCAAAACCAGTAAACAAAGCAAATTCAATGGGATTTATTACAATAATTAACTTAGTACTTGCATTAAATGGATTAGGAAATGCAACTCCTGAAATGTTACAAGGACTAGTAGTTCCATTATTAATTGTAATAGTTCTTGGTGTTACTGGTTTAGCATTAGTATCTATTCCAGTTGGAAAAGCATTTGGATATTCACCAGCATATGCAATAGCATTAGGTCTTAACTGTTTATTAGGTTTCCCACCTAATATGATTATTACAAATGATGTTGCTAGAGCACTGGGTAAAGATAAGGTAGAAGAGAGTTATCTTAATGAAGCAATGCTTCCTAATATGTTAATTGCAGGGTTTGTGACTGTATCAATTGGGTCAGTAGTCCTTGCAAGTATATTTGCAGGAATGCTTTAGAGAATATAAATAAAAGGGAAGATATTAAAACCCAAGATTTATTAGGATCTTGGGTTTTTAAGTGGGTGGATGAAAGAAGATATTTATAAAATAAACATCACTTACTTTTGTTTATTAATAGAATTATCTTATAATAGTATTAAGAGAATTTTGCGATTAGGAGCTTATTTATGAATGATATTAATAAAAGAATTGAAGAATTATCAAATATATTTGATTTAATAGATAATCAAGAACCTCATGATATTGTTTTAATTTGTAGACAAGTATTGGAAAAAGCAATTGATTTAATATTTTTTTATAAGGAAGTTCAAAGACCAAAAAATGCACAATTATTAGAATTAATAAATAATGAGCATATACAAAACTTTTTTGGTAGTGACGTAATTATTGATTCTCTTCATTTTATAAGAATAGTAGGTATTAATGCACTTCATGGTAAACAAATAAAAAAATCTCAATCTAAAGTTGCTTATAATAATACAGAGTATTTAATAGAAATAATAAAAGACAAGATAGTTCACATAAAAGAAATATCTGAAGTTTCAGATGAAGAAATAACTGAAAAGTTAAAAATGAATGAAGAAAATACAAGAAAAATATATATTGACTTGTATTTAAATGAATCTGGGTGGGAAGTAGTTCCAGCAAAAGGTAAAACTAAAGTAAACGATACATATATTACTAGTGGCTCAGTTATTCCTGGGAAAGCTTGCTGTGAAATTCCTGTAGAAGGTATGAATAATAAATCGGGAATCGGATTTTGTGATTATGTTTTATATGGGAAAGATGGAAAACCTCTTGCGGTAGTAGAAGCTAAAAAAACAAGTGAGAGCCCTGAGAAAGGTCAACAACAAGTTAGAGAATACGGAAAAGCTTTAAAGAAAAAATATGAATATATTCCGGTTCTTTATTATACAAATGGGTATAGTATTTTTGTTGTTGATGGAAAATATCCACCTAGAAAAGTAGCAGCATTTCATACTTTAAAAGAACTTGAACTTTTAATACAAAGGCGTGATATTAAAAGGATAACTGACATTTCTATAAACGATAACATAACTGATCGTCCATATCAAAAAGTTGCTATTACAAAAATTTGCGAAAGATTTAATGATATGCAAAGAAGAGCGCTATTGGTAATGGCAACAGGAACAGGTAAAACAAGAGTTGCAATTTCAATAGTGGATGTACTTTTAAGAAATAATTGGATAAAAAATGTTTTGTTTCTTGCAGACAGAACAAGTTTAGTCAGACAAGCTTTTAAAAATTTTGATAAACTTTTGCCAAATATGTCGTTTAATGTTTTAAGTGATCCCAAACTTGCAAATACACCAGAAGCAAGAATAACTTTTTCTACTCATCAAACAATGATAAACTATATTGATTCAGAAAATAAAGAGTTTAGCATAGGCAGATTTGATTTAATAATAATAGATGAAGCACATAGATCTATTTTTAATAAATATGGAAGTATATTTAGTTATTTTGATTCTTTGTTGATAGGGTTAACTGCAACACCTAAAGAAGAAGTAGATGCAAATACATATTCAATATTTAATTGTGAAAGTGGTATACCAAACTTTTCATATAGTTTACAAGATGGAGTAAATGAGAAATATTTAGTTCCATATAAAGTTGTAAATAAAACTACAAAATTAATTAAAGAAGGTATAAAATATTCTGATTTATCACAAGAAGATAAAAATAAAGTTGATACAATTATTGATGATGATATTGAAGATGATGACATATTACCTAATAGTATGTTATTTAGAAAAATTTATAATGAGGGTACCTGTAAAATAGTTTTGGAAGATTTGATGAATCAAGGTTTAAAAGTCAACCAAGGGCAATTACTAGGGAAAACTATTATTTTTGCATATAATCATAATCATGCACAGTTAATTGTTGATACGTTTTATAAAATGTATCCTAGGTATCTTGATTATTGTAAATTAATAGATAATTATGTGAAAAATAGTGAGCAATTAATCGAAGAGTTTAAAACTGATGATAATTTTAGAATTGCAGTATCTGTTGATATGTTAGATACAGGAGTTGATATTCCTGAAATTTTGAATCTTGTTTTCTTTAAAAAAGTAAGATCAAAAATAAAATTTATACAAATGATTGGAAGAGGAACAAGACTTTGTGCTAATTTAATGGACTATGGTGATAAAGATAAGTTTTTAATATTTGATTATTTATCTAATTTTGAATATTTTGGTGAAAATTTTGATGGTGAAAATAGAGAAGCTACAAAATCTTTAACTCAACAATTATTTGAGATTAGATTAAGTATTATGTGTGAACTTCAGAAATCAGAACACCAATTAGATTCTTTTAAAAAGCAATATTATAAAAAATTAAATAGTCAATTATTTGAAACAATAAAATCTATTAAAGATAATTCAACAAGAATAAGTGTTAGAAATAAGATGAAATATGTTGATATATATAGTGATTTAGATAAATGGAAATATATTTCACCTTTAGATAAAAAAGAAATAATATATCATTTGCTAAATTTAATAGATAGTGAAATTAATGAAGATTATTTTTCATATGCTTTTGATAAAAAAGTTTTGCTTGTTGAGTTATGTATTTTAGAAAATGGAAGCATAGATAAAGCAATTAGTCATGTAAATAAAATAAGGCTAATTTGTCAATATTTGTTAGGTATGGCATCAATTAAAGAGATATATAAAAAAATACCAATATTAGAAGAAGTTGTATGTGAAGAAACTTGGAAAGATGTAAATATTGAGAAACTTGAGTATTATCGAATTAATTTAAGGAATTTAATGAAATATGTAAGAGTTTATATAATTGATCCACCGTATCCAATTCTTATAGACGTAGACGATGAAAGTGAAGAGTTAGATGGTAATATACCTGAATCATTAGACATAAGAACATATGAAACAAAAGTAATGGATTATCTTTTAGAAAATTCAAATAATCCAACTATATTAAAGATTAAAAACTTAGAGAAATTAAATAGCTATGATTTTGACTTATTAGAAGATATATTATGGGTTCAGCTCGGAACGAAAGAAGATTATTATAAAATAACTAAAATAGAAAACTTAGCTGTATTTATTAGATCTTTAGTAGGTATAGAACAGGAAGCAATAAATGAAAAATTTGGAACTTATATAAAAGAGCATAATTTATCAGGAGAACAGCTAGAATTTATAAATGCAATAATTAATTATGTTCGTGAAAATGGAGATATTGAAGCAAAAAATATAATTAATGAACCTCCATTTAATAATGTTAATTTAATTAGATTGTTTGGTAATAGTGCACCTATACTAAATATTGTAATTGATACTATACATGATAGTGTAAGTGCATAAAAAAAGGAGAAAAAATGATTACAGGAGAATTAAAAAATAAAATAGACAAAATTTGGGATACTATTTGGACTGGTGGTTTATCTAATCCGATTACTGTATTAGAGCAAATTACTTACTTAATCTTTATGAAACTTTTAGATGATAATGAAGTGATAAAAGAAGGGAATGCTTCTGTACTTGGTGGTAATTATCAAAGTGAAATTTTTAAAGAAGGCAATTATTGTCCTGATGATAATGAATATATGAGCGTTCCATATAGTGAATTAAGATGGAGCAATTTTAAAAATAATGAGCCTGGACAAATGATGGATTTAATTAGAAATTTTGTTTTTCCATTTATTAAAACAGTTAATGGTGGCTCAAAAGAAACAGCGTTTTCAAGATTTATGGAAGATGCAGTATTTTTAATTCCAACACCAAAAGTTTTGGGTGTTTGTGTTGATATTCTTAGTGAAATAGATATGAGTGATAAGGATATTATGGGAGATGTTTATGAATATTGTTTAAGCAAAATGTCTTCTGCAGGAAAATTAGGACAATTTAGAACTCCTCGCCATATAATCAATATGATGGTACAGTTAGTAAAACCAACATTAGATGATAAAATAGCCGATTTGGCAATGGGGTCTCGTGTCATAATTATGATAACGGCAGATAGTAACGATGGTGACTGGCTTTCAAGCCCTCTACTAGAAAACAAAAATATGGATTGGTGTGCTTTTTAGAGTAATTATTACCGATAATTGTTCTAAAAAGTACACCAGTCACTAAATAAATGAAGGAGGGGTTCAGATGAGATTGATCTTAAGAATCTTACTTTTTTCTATCACTTTACTCCTAACAATTTTCACTTTTATTTTAACCTTTTTACTGGGGATAGGAACGTGGCTACTAAATATAATTTCGGGTTTGATAGTCATTGGAGCGATAGCTTCTTTTATTACTGGTGAAACATCTTTAGGCGTAATAGCATTAATTATAGCTTTCCTGCTTAGTCCGTATGGGCTACCATTGATAGCAGAAAAATTAGTGTTTGGACTAGGTAAGATAACGGGAGCATTAAAAAGCATCTAACAACAAAAATTAAATATTAAGACTAAGACGATGGAATTAAAAACTCTGTCGTCTTTTTTATTTTCAAAGAAAGGAGGTGCAGGATTGGGATTGGAGTTTGACTATTTTTATAAAAGAGATTTAGAAAGGTTTCAGTTTTTCATGTTACCTAAGATTTTGGTAACAGGTGAGCAATTCAAGACTATCTCATCAGATGCCAAGATTCTATATGCCTGCCTATTTGATCGTATAAGCTTATCAGCTAAGAATGATTGGTTGGACAAAGAAGGACGCATTTATATTATTTTTACTATTGAAGAGATAATGAAAACAATAAATAGATCTAGACCGACAGCTGTAAAAGCCTTGGATGAGCTGGATAAAAACACTAGAGGAATCGGCCTAATTGAAAGAAAAAGATTAGGTTTTGGGAAACCTAACATTATCTATGTAAAAGACTTTACTAGCTATGAAGGTGAGAAGTTAGAAAATCAAACTTCTAGAAGTAAAGATATTGAACTTCAAGAAGTTAAGAAATTTAACTATAGAAGTAAAGAAACTGAACTTCAAGAAGTTAAGAAAGTTGACCCTACTAATACTAATTATATTAAGACTGATTATATCAAGACTGATTTTAATCAGGAGCAAAAAGCTTTTGGAGCTTTTCAAAATGTCTTTTTATCGAATAAGGAATTATCTAATCTAAAGACCATTCTTTCAAATCAACTTGAAAATTATATTCAAAGGTTATCAAGCTATTTGAAAAGTACAGGCAGAACCTATGAGGATCATGAAGCGACAATTCTTTCCTGGTTTTACAAAGACCAAGGGCAACAAACAAGAAGTGAGAAAAGCAATATACCAAGTTTAGAGGAATATGAGAGAGGAGAACATTTATGATAGAAAAAGTTTTAATAGAGGGGATTGAATTCCCCTTAAATCCAGAAACAGATGCTTTTATAGACGGTCATGTTTACTGTAAAGAGTGTGGTGAACAGTTAGACCTTGAGCCGATTAATTTACTAGGAAACATTCATATATTCAGTAAGAAGTGCTTATGCGATAGAAAAAAAGAAGAAGAGCTTGAGAAAAGAAAGAAGTTACAGCATATAGCTTCTTTGAAAAAATCATGCTTCAAATCCCCTGTTGCAGGGAATTATCGCTTCTCATCTTACGAGGGAGAAAAAGAGCAGAGTTATACTGTCGCACTAAATTTCGCCAAAAACTTTGAAGAAATGCAAAAGGATAATATAGGTTTACTTTTCTATGGAAGTGTGGGAAGTGGAAAGTCTTTTCTAGCCTCCTGTATAGCAAACTACTTGATTGAAGAGAAACTGCTATCTGTAAAAATGAGGAACTTTGCTGAAATCATCAATGACCTTCAATCGGGAGGATTTAGCTTAGATAAGAATAAATATATTGACTCGATTACCAATGTTCCGTTACTCATTTTAGATGATTTAGGTATTGAAAGAGATACTAGTTATGCTAAAGAGCAAGTTTACAATGTAATTAATGCTAGGTATCAAAAGCAAAAACCTACAATCATTACAACGAATCTTTCCTTTGAGACTATCGAAAATACTAAAGAGATGGAATATCAACGAATTTATTCAAGGATTATTGAAATGTGCATACCTGTAGTAGTTGTTGGTCAAGATTATAGGAAGAAAATCAAAAGTCACAAGATAAAGCGACACGCAAATAGCTTGCTCTTTGGGGGTGAAGAAAGATGATTAATGAAGATATATCTAATAGAACTGTAAGTATTCAATTTAGAGCCAGCAAGAAAATTGCAGACGAGCTTTTAAGGGCAATAAAGACACTTATGGCTAAATCAAAGAAGGCTGGAGGCCTTGAGGAATACATTAAGCAAGAAGGCAATGAGATAAAGCTAAAAGACATGGTGAAAAAAGGCCAGCTGGAAGAAATAGAAGTGAAAGACCCCGAATTAAAAGAACTTAGAAAAGAGTTGAATAAGCATGGAGTTAAATTTTCAGTCTTAAGAGATAAAGAAACAGGCAATTATAATGTCTTTTTTCAAGCGAAAGACACCAAGGTAATGGACGTGGCTTTCAGTAGAGCCTTGCAAAAGGCTGAACAGAAATACGATAAGAAGCAATCAGTAAAGAAGCAAATTAGCCAGCTTAAAGAAAAAATTAAAGAGACTATAACTAACGATAAGGTTAAGAATAAACACAAGGAGCAAAGTCTATGAATAATATTTTACAATTTAATAATAAGGAATTCGGAGAACTCACTGTTATTGAAAAAGACGGTGAGTTTTTCTTTTTAGGAAAAGAAGTCGCTGAGAAATTAGGATACTCAAATACAAGAGATGCCTTAGCTAGACATGTTGACATAGTGGATAGAGCTGATGTCGGGATTCACGACGGCAGACAGATGAGAAGTATGACAGCTATTAATGAGTCAGGTCTTTATTCCCTGATACTCTCATCTAAGCTACCATCGGCAAAGAGATTTAAGCATTGGGTGACTAAAGAAGTCCTTCCTAGTATTCGAAAGAATGGAGGCTATTTTGCGGGTCAAGAAAAGCTAACTAACGAAGAAATACTAGCGAAAGCTATGCTAGTTGCAAATAATGTGATTGAAGAAAAGAATCAAAAAATAAAAGAGTTAGAACCAAAAGCGAATTATTATGACCAACTGGTAGATAAGAATCTGCTCACTAATTTTAGAAATACAGCTAAGCAGTTGAATATTCCACAAAAAGCCTTCATCGATTTTTTGTTAGCCAACGATTTTGTGTATCGAGATAAGCACCAAAGACTTCTTCCCTATTCCCGTAAAAATAAAGGCTATTTTGAAGTTAAGGAATGGATTAGTGAAGATGGAAGACTAGTTGGTATTCAAACGCTGATTACACCAAAAGGAAGGAATTATTTTCTAGTCTTATTGGGAGGTGGTTTCCATTGTGATTAATAAGATTTTAAAGGATGTAAAAGATGCTCTGAAGATAGACAGTCCAAAGGAATTTATGATTGGATGGCTACCCTACATTCTTATTTTCTATTTTGGAAATATTTTTTCCAAGCACGTTAATGCCTATGTCGGTGGAGATATTATAGATAGGGTTTTTACAGCTATCTTGCAAATAGAGACAATGAGTTTTCTACCAAGTTTAAAAGCAAATGATTTAGTGATAGGTTTAGTAGTTGCTGGACTCGTAAAAGCTATTGTTTACACTAAAGGCAAGAAAGCTAAAAAGTTTCGAGAAGGCGAAGAGTATGGTTCAGCCAGATGGGG
>JAAYSZ010000005.1 GCA_012523895.1 Erysipelotrichaceae bacterium | reverse complement strand
TTAGTTGTAGTGCAAAAGGTTATGGACTAATTGATACTGCTAATCCTGGAGAGAAGGATGATTATTCTAACAATGAAGTAGTAATTATTATTAGACCTTCAGATAAAGTAGTGGTTAGTGTTGAATTAGTTAATTTTGGTGATACAGTTGGTATCGGTGATAAAGCTACAACAGAAGAATATTTAAAATCATTTTATGGTGTTACAAAAGATATGGAAGTTGATGTAGTAACTGGTGCAACATGGACTAGTGAATCAGTAATTTCTATGGTACAAGCAGCATTAGCTGCTATGGAGTAGGGGGGTGGACTCATGGATAGAATGAAAAACTTTAAAGCAGGATTTATTGATGAAAATCCGGTATTTGGTCTATATCTTGGGATTTGTTCAACTCTTGCGATTACTACTACATTAAACTCAGCATTAGGAATGGGTGTTTCTGTTATAGCGGTTCTTGTATTTAGTAATGTTATTATCTCAATGTTAAGGAAAATTATTCCTGATGAAATTAGGATTCCTGTTTATATAGTTGTTATTGCTAGTTTAGTTACAATAGTAGAAATGTTAATTCATGCATACTCTCCTAGCTTATATTCAGCATTAGGATCATTTATTAATCTAATAGTTGTTAACTGTATAATTATGGGAAGAGCAGAAGCTTTTGCTGGACAAAATAATGTATTTGATTCGGCATTAGATGGAATAGGAATGGGACTGGGATATACATTTAGTCTTGTGGCTATGAGTTTAATTAGGCAAATTCTTGGTACAGGTGCTATTGGATTATCAAATCCATTCACTGATGAAGTAATATTTAATATTCAAATAATACCTTCGGGTTATGAAATTTCATTATTTAATAATAATGTTGGTGCTTTTATAACATTTGCAATTCTTGCAGCAGCACTTGCTGCTTATAAAAATAAAAAAAGTAAGGAGGCTAAGCAATAATGGGTGAAATATTTTCAATGTTTATTGCAGCAGTATTAATTAATAATATTGTCCTTGCAAAATTCTTAGGGATTTGTCCGTTTTTAGGTGTTAGTAATAAACTTGATTCAGCATTTGGAATGAGTCTTGCAGTAATATTTGTTATTGTGGGTGCATCAATTATGTCATATGGTATTTATTATATGGTGTTAGTACCACTTGGAATTGAATATATGATGCTTATTACATTTATTTTAGTTATTGCAACTTTTGTTCAATTTACTGAAATGGTTATTAAAAAGTATTCTCCTGGTTTATATAAAGCTTTAGGTATTTATTTACCGTTAATTACAACAAACTGTGTTGTTTTACAGGTAACTTTAGATAACATTGCAAATGAATTTAATTTTGTAAATATGTTAGTTTATTCATTTGCAGTACCTATTGGTTTTATGTTAGTTTTACTTCTATTTGCGACAATTCGTGAAAGACTTGAAACTTCTGATATTCCTGAGGCATTTAAAGGAAATCCTATAGCTCTTGTTGTAGCTGCTATTATGGCTTTAACATTTAGTGCTTTTGCAGGTCTTGTTTAATGCCTGAAAATATTGTTTCAGCTGTAATATATGCAATGGTTATCGCAAGCATATATGCAGTACTATATTATTTAAATCATAAAACACCTGTTCCAAAAGGGTGTGAGAATTTAAATGTTAAGTGTGAGGGATGTAAGATAAGTTCTTGCGAACTTCATCCATCTCGTAAAATAAAGGAGGAAGTTCATGATTAATGCAGTAATATCAATGTTTGCAATAGGTGGAGTTTTAGGTATAATACTTGGTATTTCTAGTAAAGTTTTCTATGTTGAAGAAGATACTAGAGTAGCTGATGTAACTGCTTTATTACCAGGCTATAATTGTGGGGGTTGTGGTTTTCCAGGTTGTTCTGGTTTTGCGGCTGCTTTAGTTGATGGAGAGGCTAAAGTAGATTTATGTAAACCTGCTAAAGCGGACAAGAAACAAGAGATTAAAGAATATTTAGAAGCAAATGCATAGGTCGAAATTATTCGACCTTTTTTTTAGGATTGTTAAATAAAATGTTAAATACTATAATGAGGTGTTTAACATGAATAAATATTTAAAAGTTTTAATTGGAATAATTATATTAGTTGGAATTTGTTTGATTAATTTTTTAGGTATTAAATTTTATAGTGA
>JAAYSZ010000047.1 GCA_012523895.1 Erysipelotrichaceae bacterium | reverse complement strand
TATCAGTACCAGAACCTATAATACCTTGTATATCAAGCTCTTCCACTAATTTATTAACTAATACACTATCAGTATCAATTAATGTAATCTCATGACCATCTTCATTTAAGTCATAACAAAGCTCTTGACCTAATTTGCCACCACCAAGTATAACAATCTCCATAACTACTCCAAATTTATAATCTCTCTTAAAAATTATAACAAATGAGATTATATTTTAAAACAAGACGTTTTTTATGAAACCTTAACTTAGAAAATATTTATCAATTTCTTCTGTATTTTTAAGAATCTTTTTTTCTGGTACTCCTAAAGATTTTGCTAAATTGATTGAAGAAACAAATCTAAGCTGAATATTATTATTTAAATCAAAAGAAAATTTCTGTAATTCTCCTAGTTTTTTAAATTCATCTAAAAACTTATCAAGAATAACTCGATATTCTTCATCCAAACTTTCAATATATTTATTTACTTTTTCTCGATAAAGATTAATAGCCTCTATTTCACGTTTATTTAAAATGTCTTTTCCAAGATTTAAAGATGTAGTTACAACAATCGAACCAATCAAAGAACCAACTACCGGAATTGGTATAACTGCTTGTCCTATTGCCGCTCCAATAGCAGCTCCCGTTGAATCAACAGCATTTAATGTGACTAATTCAATAAATCCATCTACATCAACCTCACCTTTTCTAAATTTAATAACCGCATTACTTAATCCAAAAAATCCTGAAGTAATTGCACCAGCACTAGGTGCAGAAAGACCACAAACATTTGTTAAACCATATATTGCATATCCTGAAACTCCACCTTTAATAGCTCCTTCACCTACACTAATACCACACTGTTTCCAGTCTTCAACATCAAAATCCCAAACTTCTTTGCCATCTTTATGTTTTTTATAAATAAATATTCCTAAATTAACACCACCTTGTACAGCTGCTCCTATTCCAGCAACTTTAGATGCTTCTTGAAAACTTGGTTGTGCTTTTTGTTCAGCTATTAATCTATCTTTATCAGCTTCTTTTTTTATTTCTGTTTTTTGTATTTTAACTTGTTTTTTAATCTTTTGTTCTTCTAAAGACAATGTCTTATCAATTACATTTTTTTGAACATCTTTATATTTAAGAACTGATGGTTCTAACCATTTATCATAAGAAACACCACGTAATGCACTTTCATCTTCAATCAATTTTTTTATATTATTTATTTGTGTATTTGATAAAACATTACCATTATATTTTACGGTCTTTGCTCCATTCATGATTTTATCTATTACTTCCACATGATCTTTTGGGAAAATCATAATCATATCTCTGTAATAACTAGACTGTTTTATTTCATCTAGTATATTATTATAAAATTTCATTTGTACTTCTTTACCTTGAAGTAAAAGATCAGCAGGACTATTATTATTAAGTAAAATCACACTCTTTTGTAACCCCTGAAAAACATCTTTTGCATTTCGTATTCCTGTTTCAGCAAACTCAGCAATAAAACCATGTATCCCATCATCTCCTCCACGGTTGATTTCAACAAGGTTATTAATTTCAATTTTGGCCCAATCAAGATTTGCTAATGCATTTGCTGATCTAGTAGATAAATCAGATAATTTTTCTGTTTCTGTAATAAGTATTAACTCTATAGCATCCATTAAATCTTTCAATCTAATATTATTTAGATAATCTATATATGCAGCTATACCTTGTTCGACATTGTTATCAACATACTGTTTATTAAGCATCAAGATTTAACTCCTTATTAATTAATTGAACAAGAGATAAAGTTGAGTTAACAAGCAATCCTGCTTGTATTTTTTCGTTTTGAGTAAATAGACTATAATCATTTCCAATTAAAGTTTTTTCTGAACTTATCACTCCTTCAATTTGAGTGATAGTTGTTTCTGATAAAGCTTTTATTTCTGAATTCATATTATTAAATTTTCTAATTATTATTTCTAAATTTTCTCTCTCACCTAGTAATTTATCTGCAGTTTCTTTATTTTTATTATTAGCATATAAACCTGCCCCAACTGCACCTGTAAACATAACTCCAGCAATTGTCCATCCTACTGGCCCAGCTAATGCCAAAAAAGCACTCCCTGCAGTCATTCCCCTTCCTCCTGCAGCTAATGCCCCTCCACCTAGCCAAGCAAGTGCTGCATTAGTTGCAGCTGCTCCTGATAATGTAGATATAGCTGTACCAGTAGATGCTACACCAAAAGTTGTTGCAATACCCATTGCAGCTGTAGGTCCCATAGTTGCAACAGCAAGTCCCAAAGCACTTAAAGTTGCACTTGCTCCAGAACCTCCTGCTGCAGCCTTTGCTTCAACTTCTGCTCTATTTATTTCTTCTCTTTTTTCATTAAAGTTTTTAACTTCAAATTCAATTTTTTCTAAAGTTGCTTTAAATTCCTTAGGTGTATTTGCTAATTGATTAATTCTTTCTTCGACTAATTTAACAAGTTTCAAAGCATTTACACGCACCTCATAAAGAATATTTGCATTTTTTCCTAAATTTTCAGCAACTCCTTCATAGCGTTTTACTGCTGCATTATAATTATCAATAGCTTCTTCTCTCAATTTTGCATTAAACATATTATTAATTCTCTCCTTCCTTTTTTACATCATTAACTTTACTTATATTATATCTAACATTCTTTGAAATCATATTAAAGTGACCATTAAAAAATCCTGCTAGTTTATCATACTAACAGGATTTTATCTTATTTCCATTTTAAGCCTAATATTAAAGATATCACTGTAATAATTGTCATTGCTGAAGAAATAAGTGTTGATTCATTAAATAATTGCATTGATGCACTAATATCATTTGTATTTAAGAAATATATAACTGTAATAATCGCAAGCATTGCAGTTACTATCTTATAAATCTTATTTCTTACAAACTCTATACCACTTTCATTTACTTTCGTAGTTTTAGCGATTAATTGTATTAACATCGCCAATAGTGAAGACAATGTTGCAATTAAACTTACTAATGACCAAGACTCAATATTTTCTAAAGATTCTAGCTCTTCTTCAATATCTTCAATTTTTTCATTATCATTACATGTGTCATCATACCAATACTTACCATCCGCAACACATTTTTCTTCCTCACTCATTTCAACTTCAGGAGTTGGTTCTGGTGTAGGTTCTGGTGTTGGCTCAGGTGTTGGCTCAGGTGCTTGTTTTCCTACAT
>JAAYSZ010000046.1 GCA_012523895.1 Erysipelotrichaceae bacterium | reverse complement strand
TCATTATTTCTTTGATCTTGATTGGATGACCTCACTTTTAAGTTGTGTCCCTGGCGGAGTTAGTGAGATGAGCATTATAGCTATGGATTTAAATGCGGATGCAGGAATAGTGACTGTAATGCAGACAGTTAGATTGATAGGTACATTAATTGTTTTTCCTTATTGGATTACTAGACTTACAGATGATGAAAATGGAAATCATGAAAGTATAAGTTTAGATGATAGTATAAACAAAAGTTTTTTAGATAAGATAATAAAAAGTAAAAATCAAAAAATTATTTTTACTATGATAGTAGCTATAATTAGTGGGTATATTGGATATTTAAGTGGTATACCTGCGGCTAATATGATGTTTCCTATGTTAGTTATTGTATTTTTAAATATTAATACTAATGCATGTATAGTTACAAAAGATGAAAAACTAGTAGCTCAAATTATTGCGGGTTCTACTGTAGGAACTACTATAAATGCATCTATATTTGTATCTTTAAAAAATATGATTATTCCAATATTAATATTATTAGTTAGTTATTTTTTAATTAATATAGGATATAGTATTTTGTGTGAAAGAAAAAAATTACTTGATAAAAAATCAGCTATGTTTGCAAGTGCACCAGGAGGTGCTACTGATATGACTTTAATTGGAGCTGATTTAGGAGCAGATCTTACAAAAACAGCTTTGATACAATCATTTAGAGCTGCATATGTAGTATCTGTAATGCCAAACTTAATTGTTTTATTTGTGAAGTATTTTGGAGAGATTTTATGAATTTACTTTTAGATTTATATTTAACATGGTTTAAATTAGGATTATTCACTTTTGGAGGAGGTTATGCAATGTTGCCTTTAATCCAAAGAGAAATAATCGATAATAAAAAATGGGCAACTGAAGAAGAAGTTATGAATTATTATGCAATAGGGCAGATAACTCCAGGTATAATTGCAGTTAATACGGCTACTTTTATTGGTTATTATAAAAAAGGAATTATTGGTGGTATTATTGCAACACTAGGTGTAATAAGTCCTTCTTTAATAATAATTACTTTAATAGCAGATTTAATTAATAATTTTTCTGAATTGATTATTGTTCAACATGCATTAAGCGGAATTAAAGTTGCGGTTACTTGTTTAATGCTTGTTGCAATTAAAAACTTATATAAATCAAATGTTAAAGATAAGGCTAGTTTGTTAATTGCTATATCTACTTTTGTTTTATCTTATTTTACAAGTATATCAACAACATTATTAGTTGTTAGTGCAGGTGTTGTTGGAATAGTTTTTACAAAATTAAATCTATTTAGAAAGGACAAATCATGAATACATTTATCCTTTTAATATTTGAATTTATTAAAACAGGTTTATTTGCGGTTGGTGGAGGCTTAGCAACCATTCCATTTTTAAATGAGATGTCTATTAAATATGGCTGGTTTACTAGTGATATGCTTACAACAATGATTGCTGTATCAGAATCAACACCAGGAGCAATTGGTATAAATATGGCTACTTATGTGGGTTATCATATGTTTGGAATAAAAGGAGCTATAGGAACTACACTTGGTTTAGTGTTTCCTAGTATTGTAGTTATTACCATAATTGCAAATATGATGGAAAAGTTTCAAGATAGTAAACTTGTAAAAGATATATTTAATGGATTAAAGCCTGCAGTAATAGGGTTAATATTAGCTGCATGTATGGGTATATTTATCAGTTCATTATTTAATAAAGATTATTCTTTAAAAGTTTCTTCAGTTATATTATTGATTTTGTTATTGTTTATTCAAAATAAATATAAAAAAATTCATCCAATATTTTTAATAAGTCTAGCCGCAATAATAGGAGTAGTGTTTAAACTTTAACACTACTCCTGTTTTTAATTTATTTTATTTTTTTATTAATTCTTCAATGTGTTGTCCTTGTTTTAAAGTAAGAATTGTTTCATCACCATTTAATGTTGTTAACTTATATCTTTTTACAAGAAATGCTGATGTTTTTTCTAATGATTTAATAGATTTTATTCTAATTAATTTAGCCTGTAAAACTAAATGAGTTTTATTATAGTAATAAGTATTTAGTGAAAGGTTATTTATTAGTTCAGATACACCTAAAAAAAACAACATAATTCCTAAACTTATATTATCTGTATTTTTATAATTAAATCCTGTAATTGCTAATAAAACACTTAGTAATAATATTCCTATTATTAAATAAGTAGATATTTTAGATGCTTCAACTTTAGTATATTTTGATAAGTCTATGTTTTCTAATTGTTTTATATGCTTTTTTAATCCATTAATGGTTAATGCTAAATATACAATACCTATGATAGTTCCTAATATAATCATTGTCATAATTTTTCTCCTTTATTATTGTTATTTATATATTTTTAATTATATTTATTTTACCACAACAAATAATATCTGTATTATTTTGAAGTTAAGAAATATGAAATATTAAAAAACGGCTATAACAGGCTTAATTAACAATATTTTTACTTTCACAAAATGTTTATTTAACCCATTTTATATAAAATAGATAAAGCAGATAATGCATAAATAATAAAGGAGAGAAAAATGAAAAAGATTTTAGTTTTAATTTCACTACTATTGCTTTTAGTTGGATGTGGTGGACCAAAGAGTAGCACAGGATCAACAGAAGCACCATCTGGTGAAAAGAAAGAATTAGTAATTTGGCATACATTTACTGAACACCATGAAGCCAAGCTTCAAGAAATCGTTGCTGATTTTAACGAGTCACAAGATAAAGTTACAGTAACTGCACTTACTCAACCTTTTGATCAATTTAATTCAAAGGTTTATGAAGCAGTTGCAAGTAAAACAGGACCTAACATAGTTATGCTTGATACAGCATCAGCTGCAGACTATGTGGATGCTGGATTAGCACTTGATTTCTCAAAGTATATTGATGTTGAAAATTATAAATCAAGAATTAGTGAAGGTGCATATGCAGAATCTACCGGGTTTACAAAAGAAGGATTATATGCAATTACAATTCACTCAACAGGACCAGTGTACTTTTATAACAAAACAATGTTTGACAATTTAGGATTAGAAGCTCCTAAGACATGGGATGATGTAGCAGCAAACTCTAAAAAAATATATGAAGAAACAGGTATTGTAGGATTTGCGATTGACTCAGTTGCAGATTTAGGACAAATGTTACTAAAACAAAATGGAGTTGAATATATTGATTCAGAAACAAAAACAGTTGATTGGAATGATCCATCAACAGTAGAGTGGTTAAATAAATTTAAAGAAGGCGTACAAGCAGGTTACTTCCAGTTAAAACCAACAACTGGTGATTATAACTCTGGAGATATTAGTGGGCATGTATTAGCTTCTTATATTGGTTCAAGTGCAGGTATTGATTATCTTGATCTAAAAGACCATGAATTGGCAGTTGTACCGGTACCTCAAGTTGCAGGAACTAATACAAAATGGATTCAACAATGGACTAGAAATATTATAGGATTTACTTCTGATGATGAAGTAGTAAATCAAGGTATAGCTGATTTTGCGGAATTCTTTACAAATACTGAAAATTCATCAGCATGGACACAAGTATTTGGAAGTATCTCAGCATATAGTGATGTTAAAGACCTTCCAGAATATAAAGAATATATAGAAAATAATATCGCTTTAGGTGCATTGGTTGATCAAAGCTCTTATGCAGGAGCATTACCAACAATGGCAGGAGCTCAAGCTGTAAGAAGTGAACTTGATAAGATGATGACTCAAGTTGCTACAGGACAAATTGATGCTGAAATTGCAATTGAAAATGCAAATGTAGCTTCAAACAACGCTTTAAAATAGAGATTGAAATTTTCAATCTCTTTTAGAAAGGGAACAATGAAAAATAAATTAGTAGTTTTTATGTTAGATGCACTATGTACTAGTGATCTAGCTAAGATGAAAGAATTAGATAATTTTAAATATTTACTGGATAACGGCTCTTTAGTTAAACATTTAGAGCCGGTTTATCCAAGTTTAACTTATCCTTGTCATGTAAGTATTCTTACAGGGACAACACCAGGAAGTCATAAAATTGTACATAATATTATACTTGATATAGAAGATAATAATGCTCCATGGTATAACCAATATTCAGATATTGAAGATGAAACAATTTTTGATGTTGCAAATAAATATGGCTTAGAATGCGCTTCATTTACATGGCCTGTAACAGGAAAAGCACCAATAAAATATAATATTCCAATGATAGTACCAATTGGTTTTTCAGGTGAAGATCCAATGCCATTTTTAAAGGATAATGCTAGTGATGAAATGCTTGATAGGTATTTTTGGAAACATAAAAGATATATGGTTGGAAAAAACAGAAATCTTGATGCATTTACAATGAATGTAGCTATAGATTTTTTAGAAGATTATGATCAACCTGATTTATTGCTTATAAAAATGTGTGATTTAGATAGTGTTAAACATCAATATGGTGTTAATAATGAACATGTTGATGAACAACTTTTAAAACATAACAGAGAACTTGGAACAATTTTTGAAGCTCTAAAAAGGAAGGGGACTTTCGATAATACAAATTTTGTTGTTTTAGGTGATCATGGACAATCAGATATTGAAAAACATATTAATTTTAATGTTTTATTAAAACAAAATGGTTTTATCAAAGTAGATGAAAATAATGAATTAGTAGATTATGATGCATATTGTTTTTCTGCTTCTTTATCAGCATGGATAAAGTTGAAAAACCCAGAAGATAAAGATATGTATGATAAAGTTTATAACTTTTTAAAGAAGTGTAAAGAAGATCCAAATTTAAATATTGGATATCTATTTACAAAAGAAGAAGCCAAAGAAAAATTTGGTTTAGAGGGTGACTTTGATTTTGTAATAGAAGGTGATAAAGTTATGAACTTTAAATCAGACCTTGAAGGAAATGATATTTTTGAAAAACATTTAGATGGTCAAGATAGATTAATGGCATCACATGGTCATCTACCTTTTAGAGATGAAACTACGACTTTCTTTGCATGTGGTCCAGATATTAAAAAGGGTACTTTTATTGAAAGAGATAGCATGTTAAAAGTTGCAGGAACACTTGCAAAAATAATGAAAATGGAAATGAAAGGTAAAGAAATCTTTGAAGGAGTGGTTTTAGATGAAGCTTGAACTTAAAAATCTTACTAAAAAATTTGATGATCAAATTGCAGTAGATGATTTAACAGTAGATATAAATTCAGGAGAACTTATAGCACTTTTAGGTCCTTCTGGTTGTGGTAAATCCACAATATTAAATATGATTTCAGGAATTATTCCTGTAACTGATGGAAAAATATTATTTGATGGAGAAGATGTTACAGATCTTCCTTCACATGAAAGAGGTATAGGGTTAGTATTTCAAAACTATGCTTTATATCCAAATATGACTGTTTTAGAAAATATTTGTTTTCCTTTAGAAATAAAAAAAGTTCCAAAAGCTGAAAGAGAACAAAAGGCAAAAGAAATTGCAAAACTAGTATATGTTGATGAATATTTAAATAGAATGCCATCACAATTAAGTGGAGGACAACAACAAAGAGTTGCAATTGCTAGAGCTTTAATAAAAAAACCAAAGGTTTTACTTTTAGATGAGCCTTTAAGTAATTTGGATGCAAGACTTAGAATTGAAATGAGAGAGGAAATAAGAAGAATTCAACAAGAAACAAAGGTAACTACTGTTTTTGTAACACATGATCAAGAAGATGCAATGTCAATTGCGGATCAAATAATTGTGATGAATAGGGGAGTTCTTCAACAAATGGATCATCCTCAAGTCTTATATGATAATCCATATAACTGTTTTGTGGCTGATTTTATGGGTAATCCAAAAATTAATAAAATGGAAGCTAGTATTTCTGATAACAAACTTGTTTTAACTGATGGAACAATACTAAAATATACTTTTGACGATAAATATAATGATCAAGATGTATATTTAAGTTTTAGAGCAGAAAACGTTATTATTAATGATGATGAAGGAATACCAGGTTATATAGAGCGTGTTTCAGTTCTTGGTAAAGAAAGAATAATTTATATTAGTGTAGCTAATCAAATAATTAGAGTTATTGACAATGGAGAGACAAAGGTAAAAAGTCTTGATTGTTTTATAAAGTTTAAAAATGAAAACTTCTTTGTCTTTATAAAAGATACTGGAGAAAGAATTTATGAAAAGAAGAATTGAAAAAATTGAACCTATTTTATTTATTGCTCCAGCACTAATTGGAATAATAGTTTTTACACTTTATCCTTTTATTAATGTTATTATTATGGCTTTTAAAGAGGATTATAATTTTTTGACAACTGAATTTACAAAATTTGGTTTAAAAAACTTTGAAATTATATTTAACGATCCTTATTTTATTCAAGCTATGAAAAACAGTTTTATGTATGTTTTGATAGTTGTACCGGTATCTACAGCAATATCGGTTATTATTGCAAATTTATTAAACCAAAATATTAGATTTAAAGCATTTTTACAAACGTCATATTTCTTACCTATGGTTACTTCAATAACTGCTGTAGGTATGGCATGGAAATTTATGTTTAATTATCAAAACGGTATTATAAATTATGTTTTAAGTTTCTTTGGTGTAGATGCAATTAACTGGCTACAAAATCCTAATTATAACTTTTTGGCTTTAGTAATATATGGTATTTGGAGCATTTTACCTTTTACAATAATAGTTTTATTATCAGGACTTCAAAATATAAATCCTTTATATTATACTGCCGCAAAAGTTGATGGTGCAAAAGCATTTAAGATTTTTCAAAGGATTACACTACCTTTATTAGCACCAACTATTGGCCTAGTAATGGTTATAAATACAATTAGCACTTTTAAAGTATTTAATGAATTATTTCCACTATTTCAAGGGCCAGGAATAGCATATAACTTATTTACTGTTGTTTATTATATTTATTATCATTTCAGGAGTTTAACACCTCCTAAATATGGAATAGCAGCTGCAGCTGCAATAATTTTATTCTTTATGATTTTAATATTTACGTCTTTACAGATATATATTCAAAAGAAGGGAAGTGTGTATAAAGATGGAAAAAATTAAGAGTTTCTTAGTACATTTTGTATTAATAGTTGGTGCTATCATAATGATATTTCCATTTTTTTGGATGATAAGTGGAGCTTTTAAAACTTCTACTGAAATATCAACTTTCCCTCCACAATTATTTCCAAAAAGTTTCTTGAATTTTGATAATTTTAAATTTGCGTTTGAAACAGCTCCTTTTGGAAGATATTTTATAAACTCTGTTGTTGTAGCATTTGCGGGTGTTACAATTTGTACGTTTACTACAATACTTGCTGCTTTTGGTTTTTCAAGATTAAGATTTAAAGGAAGAGAAACTATATTTGCGCTTTTATTATCACTTATGATGGTGCCTTTTGAGATGGTTATAATTACAAACTATAGAACCATTGTTTCAATGGGAATTCACGATACATTATGGGCTTTAATTGTTCCTTTTACATCTTCAATATTTTATATTTATTTGTTAAGAGGTTTTTTTGATACTGTACCAGAAGATTTATATAAAGCCGCAAAAGTTGATGGATGTAGCAATTGGAAGTTTTGTTGGAAAATAATGGTACCAATATGTAGGCCGTTTATAGTGACAATTATTTTATTAAATGCGATTGCTAGCTGGAACTCATTCTTGTGGCCTATGCTAGCCACAAATTCACCTCATTCAAGAACGCTTCCGTTTGGACTTTATGCGTTTATGACAGAAGGTGGTTCATTGATGGAAAGAATGATGGCAGCTTCTACAATTGTTGTATTACCGATGATTATATTATTTATAGTCGCAAGAAAATATATTGTTAGTGGAGTAGTAAGAGGCGGATTAAAAGGTTGATTATTAAATTAAATCAACCTTTTTTAAGTGTTTTATCAATATATTAATGTTAACGATATCTCATCATTTATTACATCTACTTTATACATGTGATGATCAAATAATTCTAAATCAGTTACTTTTGTCCAATAATCATTATAGAAATTATCATCAGATATATAGATATAAATATAATCATATGTTTTTAATTCTGTTTTAAAATCTTCAAGACTAATATCCCAAGCGTTATAATCGCCATCATATTTTGGTTTACCTAAAGTTACAATTTGAAAATGGTTTAAAGGAGAATAGTATTTGGCAACTAGCCCAACTTCACTTGTATATTGCGAAATCAGCAATATTTTTTTATGTGTTATTTCTTTAGTATCAAGTACATAAAATAAATTTGTAAAAGCCTCATTATTTAAATATCCTTCATATTTTGTTTTTGGGATTAATTTTTTTGCGTTTATAGGCATTACAAAAGAAAATATGATTATAAATGTTAGTAAATAATGATATATTTTTTTATTATTTTTTGAATATACATCAAATAATATGAAAATTAGTAAAACAAAACCTAGATATATATATGTACCTAAATATCTTTCATAACTTGCAAGAAGTGGTCCTTCAAAATCATTAAATGAAAATATATATAATAATAACATTGCAAAACCATAGGCTATACCGCCAAATAAATATACAAAAGTATATTTATAAGAGCCTTTAATTTTATAAGATGCTATTGTAATTAATATTGTAGTAATAATTAAGCTTAGTATGTAATTTAATTTAATTGGATAATCTAAAATAGGTCTTTTTATTAAAGCAACCATAAAATTTTGAAAAGCTTCAATTTGATGGGGTTCTCCCACTGTACCTTTCATGATTCCTAATAGCTTAGAAATTGTGATTTGAGATAAACTAAATTGACCAGAAATATCTAATAAATCAATATATTTATTCCAACTTATATAGTAAACAAATGGTATTACTATAAAAAATAAACTCATGATTAATATTTCTTTTTTATTAATCTTTTTAATATTTAAAATAATCATTAACATTAATAATAAATAAAATGGTAATCCCATTTGTTTAACCATAAGTAAAGAAACTAATACCATGCTTAAATTAATAGTTTCAAACAATTCATTATCATAATTAAAAGCATGATATAGTCCATAACTAAGTAATATTCCTATTAAAAAGTCAGTATATATACTATCAGTAAAATTAGGAAAGAAATCACTAATACTTAATACTTGTACTAATAAAAATAATAATATAAAGAAAAATCCTTTAAGATAGTCTTTTTTGTTCTTAATGGATAAGTTTTTAAATATAGGAAAAATAAAGCTTAATGTTAAAATTGACATTGCTCTAAAGGTAAAGGGTTCATTATAATAATTGCCGCTTAATTTACACCATAAAACTTCTAATATAGTAGAAAATGGAGGATAGTCTTTATGCACTAATAGTAGAGATTCTGGTTCAGAGTAAAAGGCATTTAATCTAAAACTTTCTTTTGTCATAAACCCCCAATGCATAAAGTCATCCCAATATTTAAATGTAGTAAATTTATGTAAAACTACAATATATACATATATTAAAATAAAAAATATTAGACCAATTGTAATGAAGTTTTTATTTAATGTTTTAATATAATGTTTATCTTTATATAGTTTATAAATAGTAATTGTTATAAAAAGAAATATAAGTATTAAAGAAATATAAAAACCATATGATAATTTTTTGAAAAAACCTGTAATTATCATAATATTTACAACACTAAGTAAGCTTAGAGGAATACATTCTTCTATTTTTTTGTTAAAAACAACCACAAAAAAACCTGTGACTGCTAATAACCATAATAAAGGGATAATATATTCCATATTAATACCTAACTTTCATAAATAAATTCCTTTGATTACCTAAGTATTATAACAAATAATATATTTTTATTAACTATTACTTTGAACTAGTAGCTTAAATTTGTTATTGTAACCATGTAAGTTTTATTAGAAAGGTTTATTATGTTAAAAGAAAAATTTAAAGAAGTAATATTTTCTGTAGTACCTATAGTAGTAATAGTAATAATTTTAAGTTTTACTTTAGTTGATATTCCATCAATATTAATGACTAGGTTTATTATTGGTTCAACCATTGTTATTATAGGCCTTGCAATATTTTTGTTAGGTGTAGATGTTGGTATAACTCCTATAGGTCAATTAATGGGTAAATCCTTAGCTAAATCAAATAATATTTGGATTTTAATATTTGCTGGTTTTTTCTTAGGTTTTGTAATATCTGTAGCTGAACCTGATTTGCATATACTTGCTGAGCAAGTTGCATCAGTTACTAGTGGTGCTTTAGCTAAGTCAACACTTGTTATAGTTGTTTCTTTAGGGATAGCTATAATGATGGCTATTGGTTTGGTTAGAATTGTTAAAAACTTTAAAATCAATTATTTATTTACAATTGTTTATGGAGTGATTTTTATATTATCTGTATTTGCTCCAGAAGCTTATTTAGCTATTGCTTTTGATTCATCAGGAGCTACTACAGGAGCTTTAACTGTTCCGTTTATGTTAGCTATCGCAATGGGTGTTTCTATGCTTAAAAAAGATAGTAAAGCAGGGGAAGAAGATAGTTTTGGGTTAGTTGGACTAACTTCATCAGGAGCTATATTAGGTGTTCTTCTTTTAAGTGCTTTTTCAAAAAGTGGAGAATTAGTAGGAGATATTACAGAAACATTTGAAATAGGAACTTCTATAATAGAGCCTTTTATAAGCAAGTTTCCAACAATTTTTATGGAAATTGTAATTGCATTAGTTCCAATCTTAACTATATTTTTAGTGTTTCAAAAATTTAAATTAAAGGCTAGAAAATCTACTGTAAGAAAGATAATGTTTGGGATGTTATTTACTTTAATAGGATTGGTATTATTTTTGTTAGGTGTTAATGCAGGGTTTATGGAAGTTGGATATTATGTTGGCTATGAGCTTGCAATGTTAGATAATAAGATATATCTAGTGATTGTGGCATTTATGCTTGGATTAGTTACAATATTAGCAGAACCTGCAGTTCATGTATTAACTTCTCAAATAGAAGAAGTTACAAGTGGTTATGTAAATAAAACAACAGTTTTTGTAGCTTTATGTATAGGAGTTGGTGCAGCTGTTGCAATATCTGCGATAAGAATATTAGTACCTGAAATAAGGCTTTGGCATTATTTGTTGCCTGGATTTTTCCTTTCTGTATTATTATCTTATACAGTACCCACATTATTTGTAGGGATTGCATTTGACTCAGGGGGAGTAGCTTCAGGTCCTATGACTGCAACATTTATTCTTTCTTATACACAGGGGTTAGCTAGTGCAACACCAACTGCGAATGTTTTAATTGATGGGTTTGGTGTTATATCTGTTGTAGCAATGACTCCAATAATAGCATTACAAGTTTTGGGGTTTATATATAAGATTAAATCTAAAAAGGCGGTGGAAAAATGACATCTAATAATATTGAATTAATCTTTGTGATTGTAAATAAAGGAATTGCATATAAGATAGTTAAAGAAGCTAAAAAACAAGGGGTTAAAGGTGCGACTACGACCATGGGCAAAGGTACAGCTTCTAATAAGCTTTTAAACTATATTGGATTAGGTGATATTAGAAGAGAAATTGTATTGATGGTGGCGCCAAGTGATATCGCAAATACTGCCATTGATGCATTAAATAAAAAGTTTGAGTTTTCAAAGCCTAATCACGGCATTGCATTTACAATTACAGTTTCTAAAGTTTTTGGGACTACTAGCTGTCAAACAGAGGATAATTATATGAAAGGAAGCGAAAAACAAATGTATAATTTGATTACAATAATTGTAGAAAAAGGAAATGCGGAAGATGTTATGGATGCTGCTAAGAAGGCAGGCGCTAAAGGTGGAACTATAGTCAATGCAAGAGGGTCTGGAATTCATGAAACAACTACTTTGTTTAATATGGAAATAGAACCTGAAAAAGAGATTGTTTTAATTATTAGTAAAAAAGAAGAAACAGATCCAATAGTAAATAAAATCCAAGAAGATTTTAATATAGATGAACCTGGAAAAGGTATTGTATTTATTCAAGATATTAATAAAGCATATGGTTTATATGGAGATTAGTTATGAAAAATAATAAGAAATTAAAACCATGGGTTAGAAATATAATTTCAGTTATTTTATTATGTATTATTGCTTATAGTGGATATAATATATATAAGATAAAAACAGATGAAAAAGAAACTATTGAAATACAAAATGAATATAGATTACCTATAAAAAATGAAACATTAAATGTTGATACTTATAGTGATAAATATAATGATTTAAAAAATATAAATGAAGATTTTCTAGGGTGGGTTTCTTTTGAAAGTGGACTAATTGATTTACCATTTTTTCAAACTACTGATAACACATTTTATTTGAATAAAAATATTAATAAAGAATATTCAAGTCATGGTTCGGTATTTTTAGATTATCTACAAAATTTAGATGGGAATAATATAACCTTATATGGTCATTATGTTTATAATAATTCAGAGATTATGTTTACTCCTTTAGTAGAGTTAAAAAATAAAGAAGTTTATGAAGACAACAAGTTTTTTTCTTTGTATTTAGAAAATACAGAAAGAAAATATGAATTAGTAGGAATATTAAAATATAGTGTAACAGATGAACCTTTATATCAAGTAGGTGTATTAGATGAAGCTAAGTTTAATGAATACAGAGAATATATTTATAAAAATAGATTGTATAATACAGGTGTAGAAATTAATGATGATGATAAATTATTAAGTTTGCAAACTTGTGTAAGAAATGAAGATAATTCAAGATGGTTAATAGTAGGAAAATTAATTGAGGAAAAAGGAATACAATGAAAAAAATAGTTTTATATAATGTTGAAGAAGAATTGTTAGAAAAATATAGAAGTATAGAAGAATTCAATGATATAAAATTTTCAAGAGTTTTTGATGAAGATTTAGATAAAACAGTTAATGATTTATTTGAATTAGAAAAAAATATTGGAAATTGTGGAGCTTTTGAAAAATCTTTTATGATAATGTTTAATATATCTTCAGATGATTTAAATTTTATTAATAAGACTCTTAAAGAGTATGATTTAGTTTTTAATGGTATCAAGGTTATGAAAACTCAAACTAATAAAGAATGGGCTTTAAAAGCTTTATTAGAAGAAGTTAGTGAAGAACATGAAATAATGACTAGAGTCTTTAAACTTAGAAAGTTAATTAAATCTACAAATGATATGGATTTAAGTAAATATGAAGAGCCATTATCGTTTGGTTTAAAACAAGCATTATTAAATGGTTATATATTAATTAATAGTAAAGATATAAATGTCGATAAATTAGATGAAGCTATTGAAAATATCAATCATTTTTTAAAGGCTATGGGAGAGTTAAAGTGAAATATAATTTTGATGAAATAATTGATAGAACAATTACAAATGATATAAAGTGGAAAATAAATGAAGAAGTAGCAAGTGGTGAAGTAGTTCCTATGTGGGTTGCGGATATGGATTTAAAAGTAGCAAATCCTATTGTAGAAGCTATAGAAAATAGAATTAAAACACCAATCTTTGGTTATTCAAGTCTTAGTGATTATCATAAGCAAATAGTAGCTGACTTTTTTAATAGAAGACACAATTATAATGTGTTAAAGCAAGATGTTTTGTTTAGTACAGGAGTTGTATACTCAATTAATGCAATTCTTCAAAAATATACAAAAGAAAATGATAAAGTAATGATTATGTTACCTTCATATGGACCTTTTGTGTCAGTTACAAAGAGCAATAAAAGAATTCCTATTTATACTCATTTAAAATTAGTTGATGGAAAATATAAGATAGATTTTGATGAAATGGAAGAAGTTGTAGAAGATTGTAAAGTTCTTATTCTTTGTAATCCTCATAACCCTACAGGTAAAGTTTTCACAAAAGAAGAATTAATAAAAATATCTGATTTTGCAAAGAAACATGAAATGTTAATAATCAGTGATGAAATTCATTGTGATTTTGATTATCATAATAAATTTATTCCAATAATAAGTGTTAATGAATATGCAAGAGAAAATACAATTGCACTTACTAGTATTACAAAAACATTTAATTTAGCCGGAGTTAAAGTTAGTTTTATATTTGTGAAAAATGAAAAAATAAGAGAAGAGTTAGAAGATTTTATTAATTTATTAGGAATTTCTTCTATTAATACTTTTGCGATAGAAATACTTGAAGCTACTTATACAAAGTGTGATGATTGGTTAGATGAATGTTTAAGTTATTTAAAAAGCAATATTGATTATGTAATGAAAAGGTTAGAAAAAATACCTGAGATAAAATGTATTAAACCTGATTCTACATATTTAATGTGGTTAGATATGAGTGAATTAGATATTACAAAAGAAAAACTTCATCAAACAATTATTGACGAAGCTAAAATCTTATTTACAAGTGGAGATTCTTTTGGTGATAAATATATAAATTATGAAAGAATGAATATTGCATGTCCACAAAGTCAAGTTAAAGAGACAATGGATAGGTTAGAAGAATTTGTAAAGAAGTATAGAAAGTAATAAATTTATATATAAATAATAATAAAGAGGTAGAAAATATGTATGAAAAACTAACTTTTTCAATAATACTTTTTAGGTCCATTTTAGCTTTATCAATTGGAGCTTTAATTGGGAAAGAAAGAGGAACTAAAAATCAACCAGCAGGAATTAGAACGCATAGTTTAGTATGTTTAGGTGCAAATTTAATTATGCTTACTAATATATTTGCGGTTGAACATTTTGATACAGGAGATCCAACAAGAATGGCTGCGCAAGTTATTACAGGGATAGGATTTTTAGGTGCAGGTACTATTTTAGTAACTGATGAAACTAAGGTCCGTGGATTAACAACAGCAGCTGGTATTTGGGTTGCGGCAGCTATAGGTTTGGCAGTTGGAATTGGATTTTATGAAGGTGCAATAATTTCTGCTGTTTCAGTTATGTTAATAATGACTGCAATACAATATTTAAATAATTATCCATACATACGTATTGAGGTTTTAGAAATTTTTGTTGTTACTGATTCAATTAACACATACAATAATGTGCTTAGTTATTGTTTAGATAATAATGCTCGAATTAGAGAAACTAAAACAACTTTTGGTAAACCTCCTAAGCAAAAATCATACAATAATATTAATAAAAAAGTTTCAGGTCATTTAACTATTAGATTAAGTAAAAATACAGATCAACTAAAGTTTTTAGAAGGGATCTCAGATATTCCAGGTGTTATGTATGTACAGGAAATTTAATACATAAAAAAAATAGACTAAGGTCTATTTTTTAAATCTTCAATATCTCCCATATCTTCTAATTTAATATGAGATGCATCGATAAAATCAGTGAAATCTTTTTGTCCTTTTATAGTAGAAGGGATGGTTCCATCTAGTTGACCTCTTATACTTTTAGCTCTTAATAAGCAAAACTCTTTTATGGTCTTTACACCTAGTAGATAATCTTCATGGGATATAAATGCAGTTGGATCCTTTTTTACATATGGAGATATCATTTCAGTGACTTTATCTACTTCATTTTCAAAGTATCCACTTTCAAAGTATTCAGTTATAAAATAATCAAAGTAAGTTCTATATTGACGAAAATATTCATTATTTAACATTAAATGATGATATAAAGGTCTATTTTTCATTATTTCACCACTTGCAGGAGTATCAATAGGGTAATTTACATATAAATTAGAATCATTAATAGGATTAGGCATACCTAGAGAATATGTCGCAAATGCAAGGTTGTAATCCCAAGGAAGAATACTTAATATTCCATCTTCTTCATATAAGAAATAGTTATGTCCTGTTTTACCTAAATAACTATCCATGTTTACCACAAATACTTGAACTGTAAAATATCTTAAAACTTCATCAATATTTATTGCCTTATCTAAATTTTCTTTAGATGCAAGAATTTTTAAAGCATTAATTAATCTTTTTTTATCACTCTTACTTACTTTAAACTTTGCTTTTCTAAATATATTGTCATAACTATCAAAGTCATCATCAGTATATATTAAAGCAACGTCCTTATTTTCAGCCTTTAAAGATTTATAATCTGGTTTATATAATTGTCCATGGTTTTTACCAAAGTTTCTTTTCGCAAAGGCTTCTTCAGGTTCTTCAACAGCTAGGAATAATCCCCAATCATTACCATTTACCGTTACCCAAACATAAGAACATAAAGGTGTAGGAACACCCATAAAATCCATCATATCAAAAGCTAAATAAGTTTTTAAATAGCTATTATCTTGAAAAGATGAATCTAAAGAAAATTTATCAAGTCCGTAATATGAATTATAGCCAAAATGGTCAAATTCAAGTTTTAAACTGTATCTATCAAGTCCATATTTATGAGTTAATCTTAAAGAGTTATTACCTTTAGCTCTAATACCAACATTACTGAATTTTTCATTATCAATAATAATTGTTGCATTATAATATTCTTCCTTAGTCGCATTTTCTAAAAAATGATCCCAATCATCTATAACTATATCTATGTTATGGACTTTTGTTTTATCAAACAATTTATGTACATAAGGAGGATTAGAGCTTGCTTTTGGAATATTAATAATATTAGTCATTAAAAGAAGGGTTAAAATAACCGAAATACTAACAACAACTAAAACTATTTTATCGATGTTTTTATTTTTTAACATGTTAACTCATGTAATCTCCATTATATGAAACCATCACTACATGACTTACACCATCCATATCAGATAATGTATTAATAAACTCTGTATTAGAGCTATTTAATCTAACTTCATAGTTAAGTTCAATTAAATCTTTAGAAACACTTTTACTCTTTAATGAAAGCTTTTCAACATTTGCTTTTATATAATCAAATGTTTCTTTTTCAATATCTGAATTATTACAGTGTAACACCAATATATAAGGTTGATTAAATGTATCATTGCTTGAAAAATATACAAGTACTGCACCTATTAGTAAACTTCCAAATAATGCAAGAGGGATTAAACCTGCGGCTAATATTATTCCTACTGCAATACTCCAAAATAAGAATGCAATATCAGAAGGCTCTTTAATAGCTGTTCTAAATCTTACAATAGATAAAGCTCCTACCATACCTAATGATAAAACTACATTACTTGTAACAGCTAAAATAAGAACTGCAGTAATCATTGATAAAGCAATTAATGTTACACCAAAGCTTGATGAAAACATAACTCCTGAATAGGTTCTTTTATATACATAAAATATAAATAAACCAATCGCAAATGATAATAAGAGAACTAGTCCCATATCAAATAAAGAAACACTGTTAAAATTTTCTAAAAAACTTGATTTAAATACATCTGAAAATGACATAATCTATCTCCTAATCTATTGTTCTACATAAAGCATATTTTGAAAATGCTGATGCTTGTCTATTCTTTATTTTTGTGGCCATACTTACTATTTCAGGAATAAAGTTATCATATTTTACTTCTAAAACAGTAATATTGTTAGATAAGTTAATTGAAGCAGAGTTTGGCTTTAAAAATGTATCTACATTTGTGGATGTTCTTATATTGCTATCTAATGTAATTCTAACATTAGCAACATTGTATATATAAGCTTCTCTATCATATACAACTACTGTTTTAGGTTGTAATTGTTGAAATTTTAATTTTGTATAAAACTCTATGAGAAGTGGATGATCTTCTTTTAATAAGAAATCAATATCGTTATTTAATATATTAATAACTTGTTGTTTATTTAATTTTGCACTGATTTTACCACATAAACCATTAACTTTTATCTTTTTTTCTAGTTTAAAGAAATTAAGATTGTCTTCATAATAGCGAATTCTAAATTTTTCTCTTTTGTTGATACCATCTACTTTTTCTCTTAAGGCCTTGTCGTATGGGGTATCAAAATATAAACTACTCACACGGTAGTAACCGTGTGAGTTTGAATTTATATCTAAAGGGAATATTTTTTTTAATCTTGATGAAATATCATAACGATCAAGATTGTTTATTCTGTGTTTTAATTCATGTCTAAATTTAATTTGTTTTTTAAATTTAATCAAAATCTGAGTACCCACTGTCATTATAATCTGAATAATCAGAATATCCACTATCATGTTGTGGTTGGTGGTAGTTACTATAATCAGTTACACCATCGTTATTTGGTCCATAATCAGTATCATCAAAATCAGTTACACCATCATTGTTTGGTCCATAATCAGTATCATCATAGTCTGTATCATTGTCATCATAATCAGTAACATCATAATCAGTAACATCATAATCAGTTAGACCATAATCACTTAATTGAGAACTATCTACAATAATAGGACTTGTAAGTTGGTTGTTTGATACATATGCTTGTACTTCAGCTACGATTTCATCGATAAATGTATCAGTAGGGATTTTTGAACCTTTTTCAATTTCGATAGTAATTTGTCTGTTTTGGCCTTCGATTTCAACAAAGTATCCAGCTTGACCAATTTTGTTTACTAACTCGCTTACAACAAGTTTTGCATTCTTTCCTTCAAAACCTGTGTAATCTTGAAGTATTTTTACTCCATCATCGTTTTTAGCTTGTAAGTTTGTAACATTGCCATTTTCATCATATGAAATTGCAATTTCTGGGTTTACTCTAAGAACGATTGTTCCTGAACTAGGTGAGATATCACCTGCTGTTGGTTTAGTGCTACATCCTGTTAGTGTTATTAAGCTAAGTAATAACGTAGCAATAAGTAATTTTGTAATCTTTTTCATAATAGTTAATCTCCTTTTTCTTTAGATAAAGGAATCTTTTATCCTTTACATTAGTAGTATACGAACCTAATTTTGTAGGATTGGGGTAGAACTAATGTTTTTTGGATATTTTTTTGATTCCTTTTATTTTGATAAAGGATTTTATCCTTTACATTATTAGTATACGGACCTTGTTTTTATAAATTGGGGTCGTATTAATAATTTTTAATAATAATTTGAATCATCATAATCACTATTGTTATAATCCGATCCATAATTTGAATCATTATTTGAATTGTTGTAATCAGAATAATCGGTTACATCATCACTATTAGGATTATAATCACTATCATCATAATCAGTTACACCATCATTATTTGGTCCATAATCACTATCATCATAATCAGAATCTCCATAATGATTATCTTCAAACTGATTATTATTGACTGGAATAATAATTTCATAAGAATCTTCATCATCAAACTTAATTGTTACAGAGACTTTATCTTGTAAGTAATTATTTATATGCTGACTATATTCATTTTTTGTAGTAGCAATCCATTCACTATCTTTTCCTTCAAAAGATATTGATATAGTTCTTCCATCATATAAATATCCCATATCTATTGCTTTATCTATAAGATCATCACTAACTTTATCTAGATTTTTATCTTTATAGTTGTAATTTAGTATTAAATCTTTTCCATCATCGTTCATTCCTTTAAGATTTATTACTTCATTCTTTTTATTAACATCAATTCTTACTTCTGGATTAATAGAGAAGTAAATTGAAGCATAAGGAGTCATTGGCATATCAAATATTAATGAAAACACAAATACAAATACTGCAGCTAATGTTGCAAGAGTTGCAAACATTTTCTTTGAAAGATAAAACTCTTCTTTTATTTCTTTCATTTCATATACATCATTTATTTTTTGACCTACTTCATAATTTAGATTTGCAACTTTTTTAAATCGTCCTTTTTCATCAAGTACTACTGCATAACTTAAATTTGTTTCCATTACTATGTAATTCATGCTTGATAACCTCCTTTCCTTACTATATGTGATAAATGGCCTCTAATGATTTCATAACCATTTGAATATATCAGCAGCATTGTAACAATATATTTTCTATGTCTTTCTAATGTTTTTCTATCAACATTACTTCCGTTAACTAAACTAGTTAGCGGTAATTTTTTAGTTCTTAATAATTCATCGATAATTTCTCTGTTTTCAATTGCATAATTTATTGCTTGCCTACATTTTTCTAAAGTTCTATCTTGTTTTGGGGAATTATCTGCAACATCTGATAATGAAACACCGTATTGTCTTAATTGATTTGAAAGTTCAATTATTTCTTCTTTTGTGGCTTGAACATTATGTTCTTGCATAACATCCACATTATCAGCAGGGATAGTATCTATTAATGCAGTATCTTCTTCATCCCCATAGGTTTCATCTAGAGATAATTGATTATAATGTCTTTTTTCTTTTCTTTGATAATCAATTAATCTACTCTTTATTAATAAGGAAGCATAGTTTAAAAACGAACCTCTAGATTTTGAATAACCTTTTATGGCTTCATGAAAAGCAAGCATAGCAATACTGTGTTCATCTTGTAACACTTCTGAGTATTTATTTGTAAATTTAAAAACTTCTGACTTTATAAAGGGCATGTATTCGCGAATTAATTCATCGGCAGCATGCATATCATCTTTAGAATCATATACTTTTTGTATAATTACATGTTCATTTTGCATTTTTACCTCACTATATAGCTATTGTAGTATACGCATTGTTTTTTCTAAAACAAGGGTCATACATCTATTTTATTATAAATTATACTATACTTTTGACAAAATAAAGCTTTGTTGCAAATGTATCAACATAGGTTAAAATTAAATTAAGGAAGAGATTTCAAATGAAAGAAGTAAAGAAGAGAATTATATATTTATTTTATCTTTTATCACAAAAAGATGATTTTATTCGTGCAAAAGATTTAGCTAAAAGAACTGAGGTTACCGAGCGTACTATAAAAAATGATGTTAAAGAACTATCTGTGTATGCTAAAAAATCAGGAGCTGAATTAGTTTCTAAAAGAGGCGCAGGATATCGTCTTTTAGTTAAAGATAAAAGAAGATTTGACTATGTTAAAGGACAATTACATATGCATTATTCTGAAATGGGGAATAATCAAAGTGAGATAAAAGACAGGTGTAATGAGATAATAAGAAGAATAATTGTTGAGTCAAATTATATGACAATTGACGAACTGGCTGAAGATTTATTTATTACAAAAAGTGCAATACGAAAAGAATTAAAATTAGTAAATGGATATTTAAAACAATTTCGTCTTCGATGGAAAAAGAAAAATGAAGAAGGACCGCTAATTATTGGAAGTGAATTTAATAGAAGAATGCTTATGTTATGTGTTTTTGAAAATCATTACCATGAGGCAGTAAGAATGTATGAAGATGACGATTTTATTTATTGGTTTAATTATGATGAAAAAGATAGGTATGAAATACGTCATATATTTTTAAAAAATCTTAGAGAGTCTGAATGTCATATTCGTGATGAACATACACAACGTTTTGCACGTTATTTATGTTTGATAGCTAATCGTGTTAAAGCTGGAAATTTTGTTGAGTTTTCAGATGAGCAAAAAGATTATATTTATAGATTAAAACAAAGCCAAGTTTCAAAACAAATTATGGAAGAATTAATTGAATATCCTGGTTTTAATCAATTGCCTGAAGATGAAGTTTTGGGTTTTGGGTTGCTTTTAGCTGAATATGCAGATATTTCTCCAAATTGCGATATAGAAACGAGCTATAAAACACAATTAATAGAAGCAGAAAGTTTTTTAAGTGAATATAAAAAAATTATTAAACGTGAATATGGAATAGATTTAAGTGATTTACCGAATTCTAAAAATATACTTATACGAGGTTTAATACCATTATTAATTCAAAAAGATTTTAAATTAATTGAGCAAGAAACAAGAATAACTTCAATTAATGATGCACGTGTAAGCGATTGTTTATTAGCAACTCAAATGGCATTTGATGCGTTGTTTTTATTTAAAAATAAATATGGAGTTATAATGACTCTTGATAATGTATTAACTTTTTCAACTAGTATACACTCACTTTTATTATCAATTGGATATGAATTCAAACCAGTTAGAGCACTTATATTTTCGTGGGCAGGGCTTCAACATGGAACTATAATTTCTAAAATGATCTCAAAAAGATATAGAGAAGCATTTGAAAAAATAGATGTATTTGAGCTTTATGAAATGCGAGGATTAAAATATGAAGATTATGACTTTTCTATAATGGTTCTTGCAATTCATAGTAATTCACAGCATTTTGCTTATAAATATGATTGGCCTTATATGACTATGGATACTATACCTACTCAAAAACAAATGAATGAGTTATACAATCGATTTATTTTAAATGGAGTGCAATTAAATAAAGCTTTTAATAAATTGAACCTTGATCGAATAAATATATATCGTGATGTTGATGTTGATACAAAAGATATGTTTATTAAACTGATAAGCTATAAATTAGGTAAAGATTCAAAAGCAGTTAAAAACATTCAAAAAAGTTTACAGTATAGATCTCCTGTTTGCGTTTCGAATCATGTATGTGTACTTTTTGTTAAGCATTCTCTTGTTGAAAAGAGTATTCTTGATATATACCAGCTGAAAAATAAAATTAACTTTGATGAAAAACCAGTTTCTTATATAGTTGTTATGAGTTTTAATTTTAATGGTTCTCTTGAGTCGGCAAGATTTATTAGTGATGCTATTTATATGTTCTTTAATGATATAAAGTCTCTTGAAAGAATTATTGAATCTGAAAATAAGGATGATTTAATCTGTGTTGTAAAAAAATCACTTAAGGTGCTACCGATTTCACTTGATTAAGGGAAATAATAATTAATTTCCCTTTTTTATTTGAAAAAATACTCATGGGAATAATTTAGTAAACTAGTTATATTATGTTTATAGATGAAAGCGCTAACATGAAAGGGGATTTTTATGCTTAAGATTTTCTTGTCATCACATGGACATTTTGCAAGTGGCTTAAAGAGTTCTTTAGATATTCTGATTGGAAATTCAGATGTAGTTACAGTTTTTGATGCGTATATAGATGAAAAAACTGTTCAAGAACAATTAGAACTTTTCTATGAAAAAACAAAAGAAGATGATCAAATTCTTTTGTTGTCTGATTTGTATGGGGGAAGTGTTAATCAGGTTATGGCAACTTATCTTGATAGACCTAATACAACTCTTGTAGCTGGGGTAAACCTAGCTTTTGTTCTTGAAGTAGCTACAAAAGAAAAAATTAGTGAAGAAGAGCTAGAAATAATAATAAAGCAAAGTCGAAATGCGTTAAAACAAGTTAAGCTTGAAGAAATAGGTGATGAAGAAGATTTCTTTTAATTAAGAGGAGGTGAAAGCATGATTAAACTTGTTCGTTTGGATGAACGAATGATTCACGGACAAATTGCTATTAAATGGTCAAGACACACAGGGGTTGATCGTATCATAGTAGCAAATGATGAAGCAGCATCAAATGATATTATCAAAAAAAGTCTTATGATGGCTGCGCCATCTACTTGTAAAACAGCTATTAGATCTGTAGAAAATTCACTTAAATTAATGAATGATCCACGTGCTGAAAATCTAAAAATACTTGTTATTGTATCTACTCCGGAAGATTTGTTAAAAGTAATTGATAATGTAAAGGAAAAGATTCCACTAATAAATATAGGGAATTATGGTAGAATTGCACCTAAAAAAGGGATGGAAATGAGAAAAACATACGGTGCAAATTTATATGCTTATGATGATGAAGTAAAGATTTTCAAAAAGATACTTGACCATGGTATTGAAACAATTTATCAAACAACGCCAGAAGATACACCTGAACCTCTGGCTAAAGTGTTAGGCTTATAATCATCAAAAAATAATTAGGAGGGATTATTAAATGGTAACTATCGCGTTAAAAGCAGCTTTTGTATATTATGTTGTATACTGGCTTGATACTTTCATTTTGTCATGGCAATGTTTAACTCGTCCAATCGTAATTGCTCCACTTGCAGGACTTGTAATGGGAGATTTCCATACAGGGATAGTAATGGGAGCTGCACTTGAATCGATATTTATGGGGATATCTGCTATAGGTGGAGCTATTCCAGCAGATGCTACTACTTCAAGTGTTATTGCCGTTGCATATACAATTCTTACAGGTGCTTCTATTGAAGAGGGCTTAGCTATAGCGATGCCTATTGGTACAGCTATGTCATCTTTTGGAGGACTTTTAACTCCACTTTGGGCAAGTTTAGCACCATTTTGGGAAAAGTTAGCAGTAGAAGCAAATCCAAAGAAATTTTTAATTGTTAACATATTAGTGAGCTTCTTTACTATGCCTTTTGTTAATGCAATAGTGTTGTTTTTTGCAGTAGCATATGGTGTTGAAGGTTTAAATTCACTTTTAGCTTCTTTACCTGTATGGGTAATGACAGGACTAGGAGCTGCTTCAGGAATGATGTTAGCAGTAGGGTTTGCAATATTAACTTCAATGATTTGGTCTGGTGATGTTGCTATATTCTTCTTTGTAGGGTATGTGCTAGTAAAATATGCAGGTCTTGGTACTGTGCCAATAGCTATTATTGGGGCAGCGATTGCAATTTCTCTGTTTATGTCAGATAAAAAATTGTCAGACTTAAAAACTTCTTTAACTAATACACAAGTTAATGTAAATGATGATGAGGAGGACTTTTTCTAATGGCTAAGAAGATATTATCTCAAGAAGAAAATAGTGTTTTAAAATCTATGTTTCTACGCTCTCATACTGTGTTTATAAACTTTAATATGGTAAAGATGGAAGCAAACTGTTTTACAATCACAATGGCTCCTGCTATTGAAAGTATTTATGGTGATGATATAGAAGAGAAAAAAGAAGCTTATTTACGTCATCAAAACTTTTTTAACACTCATGCTGTAGCTTTAAGTTTTATAGCAGGTTTAGCTTATGCGATGGAAAAAGAAAAAAAGGAAACTGGTGCTGTTGATGGTCAAACCATAGAGAGTATCAAAGCTGCGCTTATGGGACCTACTGCAGGTATGTTTGACAGTTTATTCTTTAACTGTTTACGTGTTATAGCTGCAGGTATTGGTATTGGTTTATGTGCAGATGGTAATTTTCTTGGAACTATTATATTTATATTGTTATACGGTGTTTCACAGTCTGTATTTAAATATATTTTAATTAATCTAGGGTATGTTTATGGTACCTCATTTATTGACATGGTTTTTGAAACAGGGTTAATGACTTCATTGACAAAGTCAGCATCTGTTTTAGGTTTAATTATGGTTGGAGCTATGACAGCTCAAATGGTAAATGTTCCTTTAAATTGGACGTTAACAGTAGGGCAAACATCTGTTGTGGTTAACGATATAATAAATCAGATTTTCCCTGGACTATTAGGGGTAGTTCTATTGTTTACTCTTGTTTCACTTATTAAAAAAGGAAAGCGTCCAACTCAATTAATTTTTGGAATTCTTGCAATTGCAATCTTAGGAGCATTGATTGGTATTTTCTAGAAGATATTTAAACAGGCAATGAAGATTTCATGGCCTGTTTATTTAAGGAAGGATGATTCAAAATTAAAGAGAAAATGTTGTTTGCAGGCGTTAATATCGGAAGGCGCTTTAAATTGAAAGAAAAAGAAGTTTTTCTTAAAGAAACGATAAAACTTTGTGAACTTAATGGATTAAATACTTCATTCCAAACAAAAAGATCTCCATTCATGAATGTATGTAATTTAGTTGTGCAAGACATTAGAAATGCAAAAATAATAGTTGTATGTGCTTATGATACTCCTGAAAAAGCTTTATTACCTAAGATGAAGTATTATCCATTCAATCCCTCTTTAAATACCAGGGAAGAAATGAAGAATTTAGTTGTACAAATAATTTGTGCAAGTATGTGTTTTTTGCTTATCAATTTTCTTTTACATCATTTTGAATCATCCTCTATATTTTTGAAAACGATTAAGTTTTTTTCAGTTGTAGTGCTTGGTTATTTTTGTTTTAGATTTATTCATCCTTCAGGTAATTTGGTTAATTTTAGTAGAAGTTCTGCAGCAGTAGCGGCAACTCTTAAAATTATGGAAAAAGTGGAAAATAAAAACGTAAGTTATGTTTTTTTAGATAGAAACTGTGCTTCTTATGAAGGTATAAAATTACTTAAACAATATATAAATGATAATCAATTAATAATATATTTAGATAATCTTGCTAGTGGACCAAAAACTGTTGTAGCTCATAGTGGAAATGTTGAGGTATCGATGTTGTTAGAAGATGGTTGGATTGAAAAAGAATATAATGAAACAAACAACTTACTTGGTTATTTTAAAAAAGCAATTATGATATCTTGTGGAAATATTAAAGATAAAAAATTTTATGTTGAAAATACAAAAACTGAAAATGACTATGAAGTAGATATGGAGAGATTAAATCTTATTGTTGAAAAAATTATCAAGCTGTTGGAGGAAGTGAGATGAAATTATTAGTACAAGGAGATGATTTTGGTTTTACAAAAGCTGTTACATATGGAATTTTAGAAGCGATTGATAATGGAATACTAACTTGTACAGGTATGTTTACAAATATGGAAATTGCGCCTTGGGCCGCAAAATTTATTAAGGATAGACCGAACTTTTGTTTCGGTGTTGATTTTAATTTGGTATCAGGTCCATCTATATCAGATCCAAAAAAAATTCCTAATCTTGTAGATAAAGATGGTAACTTTATTAGGTCTGGTGTAAGGGTTGCTGATAGTAAGTGGAAAACAAAAGAGGGCCGAGCAGAACTTTTTCCATACAAAGAAGTATATATAGAAGTTCGTGCTCAATTTGATAGATTTGTTGAATTAACAGGTAAAAAACCTGGTTATTTGCATCCGCATTCTATAATGCCTGAAACAGTGTTAAAAGCTATAAAACAAGTCTCAAAAGAAGAAGATGTTCCTTTTTCGATGGATTTGCTTAAAGATTTCTTTTTGACTCATATGATACCTGATGATAAAAGTACTGATGCATCCTTTAGTAAGGTATTTAATGCTGAAGCTCAGATAAAAAAAGATCCTTTAGGTAAATTTATGAAGAATAAAGATGAAGTTTTAAAACATGAATATGTAGCTATTATGGGACACCCGGGGTATTTAGATGCTGATCTTTTGAATTTAACAACTCTATCAATTGAAAGGGTAAAAGATTTAGAGTTTGTAACGTCATCTTTAATGAAAGAGTTTATTAAAAAATATAATGTAAAACTAATTGATTATTATGATCTTGTTTAGATGAAAAGGAGGGAAAATAAATGTTGATACATTCTAAAAGAATTATTATTCCCGAAGGTTGTGTTGATGCAGTAATAAAAATTGAAAATGGTAAAATTGTAGATTTTTTAGATGCTGATTCTGTAAATAAAGTTGATGTTGAATTAGAAGATAATATAGTAATTCCTGGTATTATTGATACACATAATCATGGAACAATGGGATATAGCCTTAGTGGTTCAAACAAGGATATTGAAAAAGATGTTAGGGGTTATCTAAAAGGCTTAGCATCTCAAGGGGTAACTGCATGTCTACCAACTGCATCAGTAGAATATTTTTCTACTATTGCTGATGTTATGAATACAGAAATTGATGGAGCAATACCATTAGGGATTCATTCAGAAGGTCCTTATCTAAATCGAGTTGGTGAAAAAGGAATTGATGAGGGTTATCCTGACATTGAACAAGAATATTTAAAGAAAATGGTGGATTTAGCAAAAGGAAATTTAAAACTTGTTGCTATAGCACCTGAAATACCAGGCGCAAAAAAAGCAATTGAATATTTTACAAGTCAAGATATAAGGTGTGCTTTTGCTCATTCTAATATGATGTATGAAGAAGCTTTAGAATCTTTTAAATGGGGTATTACGGTAACTACTCATACTGCTAATGTTATGACTGGTATTCACCATAGAAAGATGGGAGGACTTGGAGCATGTTTATTAGATGATGATGTATACAATGAATTAATTTGTGATGGTCTTCATGTTTCTAATAACATGATTGAACTTATGTTTAGAGTTAAAAATAATTATTTAGATAAGTTCATGATGGTTTCAGATAGCACTACAGCTTCTGGTGCTCCAATTGGAAAATATAGTATGTTTGGTTATGATGTTACTATTGATGAAGAAGGATTTTGCTTGACAGATACAGGTCGATTAATGGGGTCTACTATTCCAGTAATAGGTGGTATTAAAAACTTATATAATAATTTAGGTTTAGAATTGTGGGATATAGTTAAAATGAGTTCAAGAAATCCTGCAAAAGTATATGGTGCAAAATCTAAAGGAACTTTGGAAGTTGGAAAAGATGCTGATTTTGTTGTTATAGATGATAACTTTAAGGTATTAAAGACTTATCGCGAAGGAAGGTGCATCTATGATTTTAAAAAGGATAAAGATTTATTTAATCCAAACTTCTTAAAATAAATGTAGAAATTAACAATGTAACAGGCGCTTTAATAATAGATATAAAGCGCCTGTTTTGCATATATGATGTTGTTTTAAAATGAAATTAAAATTTGAAATTAGATTATTAATACTGTTCTTTTAATAAAAGAATTAAAGTGATAGAATGAAACGTAGGTAGGAGTTGCTTTATGATTAACGATTTTGAAACTTGGACAAATGAAATGATTAATTTTCATTTGCCTAGATGGGATGAATTGCCAGATGTTGATTTATATAAAGATCAAGTAATTACTTTGGTTCAAAGATATTTGGCACCATTAAATATAAAAACTGACACATTAATTACACCATCTATAATTAATAATTATGTAAAATTAAAAATTGTTCCTAAACCAAATTCAAAGAAACAATATAGCAGGTTACATTTGGCTTATTTTATAACCATTAGTGCATTAAAACAGATAATGAATATAAATGATGTAAAGTATGGTATTGAATATGAAACAAAAATGGTAGGAGAAATTGAAGCTTATAATAGGTTTGCGAATGCTTTAGAAAATTCTTTAAGAGAAATTTGTACAAGATTAAACCATAAAGATGAAGTTGCTTATGTTAAGGATTCTGATATTGGTATGTCTTTATCTTGTACTGCTTTAGCATCTATGCTTGTAGCTAGAAATTTCTTTACTTTTGAAAAAAGAAGATTGGAAAAAGAAAGTGAATAGAATATTCATAATAGGTGGTGCGAATATAGATATTAATGCTAGTAGCAACAAACCACTAATTGTTCGTGATTCTAATCCTTCAAATATTTCTTTATCTTTTGGTGGAGTAGGAAGAAATATTGCAGTAAATCTTGCTTTATTAAAAGAAAATGTATATTTTTGTACAGTTTTATCTAATGATGCATTTGGTAAAACGATAAAAGATGATTTATTAAGTAATAATATCAATTTAGATTTTTCTGAAAGCATTGATAATTATAATACTTCTATGTATATAGCAATATTAGATGAAAATAAGGATATGTATTTAGGGTTAAGTGATATGGATATCCTTAATCAAATAAAAAAAAGTACAATTGATAAGTTGTTAGAAGAAATAGATACAGAGGATATATTAATTTTTGATACTAATCTAGATCAAGAAATAATTAAATATATATGTGAAAATACTAAGAGTATTGTAGTAATGGATCCTATTAGTGTTAGAAAAGCATATAAGGCAAGACCTCTTTTGAATTATATTGATATTTTTAAACCTAATATATATGAATCTGAAAGCTTAAGTGGTATTTATATTAAAGATTCTAAAAGTGCTAATAAAAGCATAGATTATTATTTAGAAAATGGAACCAAAGAGATAATAATTAGTTTGGCTAGTGATGGGGTAGTTGCAGCAAATAAAGATGAAAGATATTGGTTACATCATGATAAAATTAATATAGTCAATGCAACAGGTGGAGGAGATGCCTTTTTAGCATCTTATATTAAAAGTAGAAACAAGAATAAAAATTTACTTGAGAATGTAAAATATGCGATTGGTGGAGCGGTAAGTACCATTAAATGTTTAGATGCTGTAAATCCAAAAATTAGTGATAAAGTAATAGAAAAAGAAATTAGAGAGTTAAATATTGTGGTAGAAGATTTAAGCACAACAAGATAAAAAGAAAGAGATATATCAATTATTAAAATGATAGAGATTACAAAAAACTTGTATGATGAATGTGTTGAGTTACTTAACTCTAGAGGAGTAACTCTTTTAGATATTGCAAATTGTGTTTTATTATTACAAAAGGAATATCATGATAATTTAACCGTGGAAGAATGTCTTAATGAAGTTAATTGTGTGCTTAGAAAAAGAGAAGTACAACATGTGATAATGACTGGTATTAGTTTAGATATCGCTTGTGAAAAAGATGTGTTAGAATCTAAAACTATAGAAGAAATAATGAGTAAAGATTATTCTTTATATGGTGTAGATGAAGTTATGGCTTATGGAATATGTAATTTATATGGTTCTATTGCTTTAACAAACTTTGGTTATATTGATAAAATAAAACCTGGGATTATTGAAGAATTAAATAACAATAAAGAAAAGTGTAATACATTTTTAGATGATATAGTAGGTGCTTTAGCAGCTGCAGCTGCTAGTAGATTAGCACATAACAGTAGATAGGAGTAAAATGAAAAGACCAGTGACAATAAAATCGGCTCTAACAAAAGATGAAATAATTCAAGGACTTTTAAAAGTTGGTGTAATGCCGGGAATGACTTTAGAAGTACATGGATCACTTTCTTCTTTTGGTTTTGTAATTGGGGGAGCTCAAAGTGTTGTTGATGCTTTGTTAGAAGTATTAGGGCCTGAAGGAACGCTCTTAATGCCATTACATATGGGTTTAAATAGTGAGCCTAGCAGTTGGTATAATCCATCGATTGAAATAGAATTGATAGATAAGGTAAGAGAAGCTATTCCTCCTTTTGATAAAATGGCTAGTGAAGCTTATGGTATGGGTGCCTTAGTGGATAATTTAAGAAGAAGAGATGGTGTTGTTACTTCTAGCCATCCCAATGTAGCTTTTATCGCAAAAGGAAAATATGCAAATTTGTTGTGTAATCATCAATCACTTCATTTTCCTTTATCAAGTGAATCTCCAGTCGCAAGACTTTATGAGATAAAAGGATTTTGTTTATTGTTAGGTGTTGATTTTGACAGGTGTACTTCTATGCATTTATCAGAATATGCCACAGATTGTAGATCAATTGTTGTAAAAGGATCTTGTGTTATTCAAGGTGGGAAAAAAGTCTGGAAAAAATATTTGGATTTAGATTTAAATAGTGATGAATTTCTTATTCCTGGTAGAGCCTTAGAATCTTTAGGAAAGGTTATAAAAGGCAAGATAGGATCTTGCCAAGTTAAATTTTTTAGTATTAATGATGCAGTAGATGAAGCTACTAGATATTTTGAAACAAAACAAGGTTATGAATTATATAGATAAGATGCTAGTTTAAAAGATATAGTTTCTAGCATCTTTTTTTCTTTGTCTTTAAATCTATCTAATATAGGAGAATCTACATCTATTACTCCCCATACTTCATTATTAACTATAATTGGTACTACTATTTCTGACTTGCTTGCACTATCACATACTATGTGTCCTTCAAATTTATTTACATCTTTTACAATAATTGTTTCCTTATTAATATAGGCAGTTCCACATACTCCTTTACCGGGCTTTATTCTAGTACATGCAATTTTGCCTTGGAAAGGTCCTAAAACCAATTCTCTTTCCTTATATATATAGAAACCTGCCCAATTAATATTATCTATACTTTCATTTATAAAGGCACTTAGGTTTGATAATAATGCGATTAAGTCTTTTTCTTCTAATAAAATATCTAGTTGTTTTTCAAAAGTGTTCATTTTGTTTCCTTTCTTTATATTAATGATATAATAACTTTGTGAACAGGGGTACATGAAAATGTTGAGAAAAACCCTTATCACCTGATCTAGGTAATTCTAGCGTAGGGAGTTCTCCTTACGCCTTCTTGATGGAGGTGTTTTTTAATGAAGAGAAATGAAATTTTAGATCTAACTTATATGGCTTTGTATATTGCATTGGCCATAGTACTTGACTACATAGGACAATTTATTCCTATATTACAAATGCCAAATGGCGGCTCGATTAATATTGCAGTTATTCCAGTATTAATATCTTCTTATCATTTAGGTTATAAAAAAGCAGTTGGGGTAGGACTTGGGTGGTGGCTTGTAGGATTTATTTATGGTTTAAATAATTGGTATTTAAATCCTATGCAATATCTACTAGATTATATTTTACCAATGTCATGTATAGGGCTAGCATCTTTATTTCCTAAAGTGTATAAAATATCAAATGTTTATATAGGAACCATAATGGTAGGAATAATACGATTTGTATCTACTGTATTATCTGGAGTGTATTATTGGCCACCTGAAGAAATGGTTGCAGGAAGTAAAGGAGCATGGATATTTTCTTTATCTTATAATATAGGATATAACCTTGTGACAATAATTGTGGCGATAATACTAGTTCCTTTGGTTATTAATATAATAAGGAAGACAAAAATCAAGTTAATATATATTAAAGAATAGCTTTCCTGTAGAGGAAAGTTTTTTTAATGTTATAATATACAAGCATAAATATAAATAGGGAGGGAAAACATGGTACCAAATGTTTTAGATCATGTTTATATACAATCTTATAAACATGATGGAAGCCTTCATAGAACTTGGAGTAAAGGATTTGTAATAGAAACAGATAAAGATAAAATAGTGGTTGTGACTAATAAGACATGGGTTATAGAATCTGATGGAAGAAAATGGTATACAAGAGAACCTGCAATATGTTTCTTTTATAAAGAAAGATGGTTTAATGTAATAACTATGATTAGAAAAGCAGGTATTTATTATTATTGTAATATTGCATCACCTAGTTTATATGATGGAGAAGCTATAAAAAATATTGATTATGATTTGGATGTTAAATTATATCCTAATGGAGAATATGAAATATTAGATGAAGATGAATATGAAGTTCATAGTAAGAAAATGAATTATTCAAAAGAATTAAAAGAAATATTAGAAAAAGAATTGAAATCTTTATTAAATGATATACAAACTGTAAAAGAGCCGTTTAGTGACGATTATATCAGCTATTATTATGATTTGTATCAACGATTAATTAAAGAAAATTAAAAAAAATAAAAAAAAGTGAAAAAAGTACTTGCATTATTTTGCAAAAGATGGTTTACTAATAAGGCTGGCGTAATTCAGCCAAACACAAATTAAAAAAATGTTAAAAAAAGTGTTGACATATTGATTTGCGTTTGTTATTATTATAAAGCACCACTTTGGTGCCGATCTCTGAAAACTGAATAGGAAATTAAACAAAACAACGTCAATTTTAAAGGAATAAAACTGACATAGAAGTCAGTGTAATAATGAGTCATTCAAATGGAGAGTTTGATCCTGGCTCAGGATAAACGCTGGCGGCGTGCCTAATACATGCAAGTCGAACGGAGTTTTGACTGAAGAAGAAGTGTTTACATGGAATCTGATTTTAAAACTTAGTGGCGAACGGGTGAGTAATGCATAAGTAACCTACCTATAAGGACTGGGATAACGTTTGGAAACGAACGCTAATACCGGATAAGTAATAAGAAGGCATCTTCATATTATTAAAGGTTAGAAACACAAATAGATGGGCTTATGTTGTATTAGCTAGTTGGTGAGGTAACTGCTCACCAAGGCGATGATACATAGCCGGCCTGAGAGGGTGATCGGCCACATTGGGACTGAGACACGGCCCAAACTCCTACGGGAGGCAGCAGTAGGGAATTTTCGGCAATGGGGGAAACCCTGACCGAGCAACGCCGCGTGTGCGATGAAGGTCTTCGGATCGTAAAGCACTGTTGTAAAGGAAGAATAGCCATATTAGAAATATGGTCTGACGGTACTTTATCAGAAAGCCACGGCTAACTACGTGCCAGCAGCCGCGGTAATACGTAGGTGGCGAGCGTTATCCGGAATTATTGGGCGTAAAGGGTGCGTAGGCGGCATGTTAAGTTTGTGGTGAAAGCGTGGGGCTCAACCCCATTAAGCCACAGATACTGGCAAGCTAGAGTGCAGAAGAGGGTAGTGGAATTCCATGTGTAGCGGTAAAATGCGTAGATATATGGAGGAACACCAGTGGCGAAGGCGGCTACCTGGTCTGTAACTGACGCTCAGGCACGAAAGCGTGGGGAGCAAATAGGATTAGATACCCTAGTAGTCCACGCCGTAAACGTTGAATACTAAGTGTTGGAGAAATTCAGTGCTGCAGTTAACGCAATAAGTATTCCGCCTGTGGAGTATGCACGCAAGTGTGAAACATAAAGGAATTGACGGGGGCCCGCACAAGCGGTGGAGTATGTGGTTTAATTCGAAGCAACGCGAAGAACCTTACCAGGCCTTGACATCCCTTGCAAAAGCATAGAGATATGCCAGAGGTTATCAAGGTGACAGGTGGTGCATGGTTGTCGTCAGCTCGTGTCGTGAGATGTTGGGTTAAGTCCCGCAACGAGCGCAACCCCTATCTTTAGTTACCATCATTTAGTTGGGGACTCTAGAGAGACTGCCGGTGATAAGCCGGAGGAAGGTGGGGATGAGGTCAAATCATCATGCCCCTTATGGCCTGGGCTACACACGTACTACAATGGCTACTACAGCGAGCAGCTAGTCAGCGATGACACGCAAATCTCACAAAGGTAGTCTCAGTTCGGATCGAAGTCTGCAACTCGACTTCGTGAAGCAGGAATCGCTAGTAATCGCAGATCAGAATGCTGCGGTGAATACGTTCTCGGGCCTTGTACACACCGCCCGTCAAACCATGAGAGTTGGTAATGCCCGAAGCCGGTGGCCTAACCGTAAGGAAGGAGCCGTCGAAGGTAGGATCGATGATTGGGGTTAAGTCGTAACAAGGTATCCCTACGGGAACGTGGGGATGGATCACCTCCTTTCTAAGGAGAAAGATGTACAAACCGACGTTATAAGAATAGTTTCCTATTTAGTTTTGAGGGATCGAAAGATTCCTTAAAGATTGTTCTTTGAAAACTGAATAATAGAGAAAGACAGATAGGTCTTTCTGATAGTTGTAAAAAACTAGATTTCTAAAAATCAAGACGAAAGAAATGATTTAGGAAAACAGTGAGAATTAACAGTTCAATAAAAATCCATAGGGAGAATATCTCGACCCTGTGGTAGGTGATTAAATGAATAAGGGCGTACGGTGAATGCCTTGGCATATAGAGCAGATGAAGGACGCGACTAACAGCGAAATGCTTCGGGGAGTGGTAAGTACATGAAGATCCGGAGGTATCCGAATGGGGTAACCCAATGCAGGTAACTCTGCATTACACATAAGTGAATACATAGCTTATGATGAGACAACCCAGCGAATTGAAACATCTTAGTAGCTGGAGGAAAAGAAAATAATAATGATTCCCTTAGTAGTGGCGAGCGAAAGGGGAAGAGCCCAAACCAGACATAGTCTGGGGTTGTAGGACTACAATGTGGTATTCTAAAGGGATAGTCGAATGGCATTGAAAGGCCAGTCATAGAAGGTGCAAACCCTGTAGACGAAATCTCAATAGAGCCTAGTAGTATCCTGAGTACGGCGAGGCACGTGAAACCTTGTCGGAATCCGCGGGGACCATCCCGTAAGGCTAAATACTCCTATATGACCGATAGTGAACCAGTACCGTGAGGGAAAGGTGAAAAGAACCGTGGGAACGGAGTGAAATAGATCCTGAAACCGTATGCCTACAAGAAGACAGAGCACGTTAATGTGTGATGTCGTGCCTTTTGTAGAATGAACCGGCGAGTTACTTCTTACGTGCAAGGTTAAGTGGACGACACGGAGCCGAAGCGAAAGCGAGTCTGAATAGGGCGTTGAGTACGTAGGAGTAGACCCGAAGCGGTGTGATCTAACCATGACCAGGTTGAAGGTTGGGTGAAACCAACTGGAGGACCGAACCGACCATCGTTGAAAAGCTGGCGGATGAGTTGTGGTTAGCGGTGAAATACCAATCGAACACCGCTATAGCTGGTTCTCCCCGAAATAGCTTTAGGGCTAGCGTCGAGGTTGAGTCTTCTGGAGGTAGAGCACTGAATCCATGATGGCACCATCTAGGTGTACTGATTGGAATCAAACTCCGAATGCTAGAATGATATACTCGGCAGTCAGACAGTGGGTGATAAGGTCCATTGTCGAAAGGGAAACAGCCCAGATCACCAGTTAAGGTCCCAAAATCTATGCTAAGTGGAAAAGGATGTGGGGATGCTCAGACAGCTAGGAGGTTGGCTTAGAAGCAGCCATCCTTTAAAGAGTGCGTAACAGCCCACTAGTCGAGTGCCTCTGCGCCGAAAATGTACCGGGGCTAAGCATAGTACCGAAACTGTGGCAATACATTTGTATTGGGTAGGGGAGCGTTCTATACAGCATTGAAGCTATACCGTAAGGAGTAGTGGAGCGTATAGAAGTGAGAATGCCGGTGTGAGTAGCGAGATGTAGGTGAGAATCCTACACACCGATAGACCAAGGTTTCCAGGGGAAGGCTCGTCCTCCCTGGGTAAGTCGGGACCTAAGATCAGGCAGAAATGCGTAGTCGATGGACAACGGGTTGATATTCCCGTACCCGCATATTAAATGATGGAATGACGGAGATGGTTAGCAATACCCCTTATTGGATTGGGGGTTAAGCAGGGTAGGAGTTATGTAGGCAAATCCGCATAACAATCTGAAGATGTGAATACGAGTGAACAAGCGATTAAGTAGCGAAGTTTGTGATACCAGCTTCCAAGAAAAGTTTCTAGTGTTAATTAATATGTGGCCCGTACCGCAAACCGACACAGGTGGTCAAGGCGAGAAGCCTAAGGTGAGCGAGAGAACTGTTGCTAAGGAACTCGGCAAAATTGTCCCGTACGTTCGCAAGAAGGGACGCTCGAAAGAGCCGCAGTGAATAGGCCCAAGCAACTGTTTAACTAAAACACAGCTCTCTGCTAAGGCGCAAGCCGATGTATAGGGGGTGACGCCTGCCCGGTGCTGGAAGGTTAAGGGGATTTGTTAGTCGTAAGGCGAAGCATTGAACCGAAGCCCCAGTGAACGGCGGCCGTAACTATAACGGTCCTAAGGTAGCGAAATTCCTTGTCAGGTAAGTTCTGACCCGCACGAAAGGCGTAATGATTTGGGCGCTGTCTCGGCAGCAGACTCGGTGAAATCTTAGTACCTGTGAAGATGCAGGTTACCCGCAACTAGACGGAAAGACCCCATGGAGCTTTACTGTAGTTTGATATTGAATTTTGATTAATTATGTACAGGATAGGTGGGAGACTATGAAGTCGGAACGTCAGTTTCGATGGAGTCATCCTTGGGATACCACTCTTAATTAATTGAAGTTCTAACTTGCCACCGTTATCCGGTGGAAGGACAGTGTCTGGTGGGTAGTTTGACTGGGGCGGTCGCCTCCTAAAGAGTAACGGAGGCGCTCAAAGGTACCCTCAGATTGGTTGGAAATCAATTGCTGAGCGCAAATGCAGAAGGGTGCTTGACTGCGAGACCCACAAGTCGAGCAGGGACGAAAGTCGGAATTAGTGATCCGGCGGTGCAGTATGGAATGGCCGTCGCTTAACGGATAAAAGCTACCCTGGGGATAACAGGCTGATCTCGCCCAAGAGTTCACATCGACGGCGAGGTTTGGCACCTCGATGTCGGCTCATCACATCCTGGAGCTGAATTCGGTTCCAAGGGTTGGGCTGTCCGCCCATTAAAGTGGTACGCGAGCTGGGTTCAGAACGTCGTGAGACAGTTCGGTCCCTATCTGTTGTGGGCGTAGGAGAATTGAGGAGCGCTGTCCCTAGTACGAGAGGACCGGGATGGACATACCTATGGTGCACCAGTTGTCACGCCAGTGGCATAGCTGGGTAGCTACGTATGGACTAGATAAACGCTGAAAGCATCTAAGCGTGAAGCTAACTCCAAGATGAGTTCTCCCATTCCTAGTGAAGTAAGACC
>JAAYSZ010000045.1 GCA_012523895.1 Erysipelotrichaceae bacterium | reverse complement strand
TTAGGACATTGTGCTGCTAAACTTTGCAGATATATTTTCTTTATTCTTAATAATCCTAATGTAGAGTTTATTAACTAGTTCAAGTAATAAATTTTCAAAGATCTTTTTTGATTCATAAATATAATATGTTTTTTTACAAATCTTGATTTAAGATTCCTTTTTCTATGACTTTCAAGTTTATTTAATTTCTACTTGATTTTTCATAGTAGGTCTCCTAATTCAAATCAACATTAACAGTAATCCAAGTATCGCTATCTTTTAATTTAAGCTTTAATACCCCTTTATATATTACAGGATTTTCTAAAGGATTATATGCTACAAAGAATAAACTTCCTTTGTCTTTATCTTTTATTTTCTTTCCTAAAATATTTTCATATTTCATTGAACTTATAGATGAATCTAACGCTTCAAATACATCATTATTATCTGTAACATATTGTGCACTTTCTAGCTCAATTACATCTCCCCATAAAGAAACAGTTTCTAAATTAAAGATATACACTGCTACAGTTGATGGTAATAAGTATTCACTAGTAACTCCACCAATAGTTTCACTCATTGTTTCTCCAGTAATTTCAAAAGCACTAGAAACACTCATCTTATATGTTTTACCATCAGTAATAATATCATCTGCCTTATATATTAACAAATTAGCATCGCCTTGATGAGTATTTAAATCAAAACTAAATTTTTGATTATCAAAATCTATAGTTAAATCAATATTTCTAGCAGTTTTTTCTTTTACTGGAATAAAAATATTCGCAAAATATTGTGAATCATTTGATATTAAATCAAAAACTACATTTTGTCTTCCTAAATAATATGATTTATTTTCTAATTTTTTAACATAATCATCTACTTCATTAAGTTTTATATTTTCACTTGTTACAAAATGATCTAATGAAATATTAGTAGATGCAGGTGCAGTAACTTTAATTTTTGCGATTATAAAATTAAATGGTACTCCGTCTATTTTAAATACTCTATAATCAGCTAATTCAAATTTTATGTCACTTAAATTTGTAGTTTGTTCAGGTTTATCTTGATTACCTATTTCTGGCAAGGTATTGTTTTCAACTAAATCAGTTTTATTCTTAAGTTTTACATTGTAAAACATTAAGAAAACTATTGCGATTATAATAATAACTGCAACTAAAATTAAAAACTTCGCTTTTAAATTTCTATTCTTCATGGTTACCTTATATTATACAATATTTAACAAGTTCTAAAAATATGTAAGTAATTAAAAAAGACTTAATCATATTGATTTAGTCTTTTTTATGTGGTTTTTATAAACATAATATATAAATGATATTACATAATTATCCTAAATATCATGTATAGTACTCCATTATCAAATTTATAATTTAATACATACATTATGCTTCCAATAACAATTATAATATTTGAAATAATATCAATCTTATTCATTTTATAGTTATATCCCTTCAAATTATATAATGTTTTTTTACTCAATCCCTCTTGGATTATTCTTTGAAAAATTCCATCCATCATTACACATATCATCAATATTGTATTTTGCTTCCCAATTTAGTAATTCTTTAGCTTTAGTAGTATCAGCATAACATGATGCAATGTCTCCTGCTCTTCTATCAAATATTTGATATGGAATAGGGATTCCACAAGCTTTTTCAAATGCTTCTCTAACTTGAAGAACTGAATAACCATTTCCTGTTCCTAAATTAACAGCTTCTACACCTTTATTATTTAATGCATATTCTATAGCTTTAATATGACCAAGCGCTAAATCAACAACATGAATATAATCTCTTACACCTGTACCATCAACAGTATCAAAATCATTACCCCACACTCTTAAAAACTCTCTTTGACCTGTTGCAACTTGTGCAATATAAGGAACAAGATTATTAGGAATTCCTACTGGAGTTTCTCCTAACAAACCACTTTTGTGTGCACCAATTGGGTTAAAATATCTTAAAAGTAATATGCTCCAATCATTATCAGAAACATAGATATCTTCTAATATTCTTTCATTAAATAATTTAGTTGTTCCATATGGATTTGTAGTACTAAGTGGGAAATCTTCACTTATTGGTAGTTTTTCAGGATCGCCATAAACAGTTGCACTGGAACTAAATACAACAGTTTTACATCCATATTCACTCATTACCTCATATAAGTTTAAACTTCCAGCAATATTATTTTGATAATAAGTAATTGGTTTTTCTACAGATTCTCCAACAGCTTTATATCCTGCATAGTGAATTACAGCATCAATTTTGTTTTCTTCAAATACTTTTTTTAATCCTTCTTTATCAAGAATATCTGTTTCATAAAATTTAGGTCTAACCCCTGTTATAGTCTTAATCCTATCTAAAACTACTTCTTTAGAATTATAAAGATTATCTAAAACTACTACTTCATAACCTTCATTAATAAGCTCAACTACCGTATGACTACCAATAAAACCTGTACCACCTGTAACTAAAATTGTCTTTTTCATAAAAACCTCCCTATTTGCTTTCTTTCATTTCACTTAAACTAGACCAATATATAAGACCAGCCATAATTACCATAACTACTATAGCTGATATAACTTCAAAATTTAATGCACTTATTTTATTAAAATAAAACAATTGATAAGCAGATCCTACTAATAAGCCCATAATACCCATATACGTCGCTTGATGAAACTTTTTAAGTAAAAAACTTATTAATTTAGCACCAAGCAATAATCCTACAGCAGCTCCTAATCCAGTAGGTATTAATAATGGAATATTCATATTATTGATAACTCCAAAATAAATTGTTTGATACATACCCATTACAATAAGTAACATACTTCCACTAATTCCTGGAATAATCATTGTAGCTGTTGCTACTGCCATAGAACCAAATATTGCAATAAATGACATTGGTGTAAGAGTTGTAAATAAAATACTTCCTGCTTCTTTATCAGCATTTACAAAGCTCAAAAAAATCATTAATACTAAAGTTGCAATAAAAGCAATAATTGAAGATACTGATAACTTTTTATTATCAGAAATAGCCTTTGAATATATTAAAGGTAAACTACCAATAATAATACCAATAAATGCAAAATAAGTTTGTAAAGGATAATGTAAGAATAACAACTCCATAACTTTACTTAAACCTAAAATCCCAATTACAACACCAATTCCTAAAGGAATTAAAAAATCTAAATTTTTAAGTATTGTTTTTATATTAATTGTGATACATTCCATTAACTTATCATATATATTAAATATTATTGCAATTGTACCACCGCTAACTCCAGGTATTACATTAGCAACACCCATTGCTATTCCAACTAAAACCAATCTAATTTTTTTCATAATAATCTCCTAAAATAATCGGCTGATATCTTGCCATGTCGCAAAAACCATAAGTGATATCATTAAAAGCCAGCCAATGGTCATAATAACAGTTTCAATAGTTTTATTCAATTGCTTATCAGTAATCCATTCAAACAAAGTAATTAAAGCTCTTCCTCCATCAAGTATAGGTAAAGGAAGTAAATTAAATATTCCAACGTTTAAAGAAAACACCGCAATTAACATCATAAAATTTGAAATACCTAAAGAAGCAGTCTCTTTTGTAACTGTATAAATACCAACAGGACCTGATAGTTGATCTAAGCCTTTTCCAGAAAGTAATCTTACTAAAGATATAAATAATGCTTTAGTAATATCTGATAAATAAGAAGCACCATACTTAAATGCATTTAATAAATTTATTTCAACAATTTCTCCTGGAGGTATTAAAATACCAACTAAATAAACATTATCTTCTTCATAAAACTTAGGCGTAACTTTAAATTCTAGAGTTTCTTCTCCTCTTAAAATAGTATATGTAATTTCATCTTTTTCCATTTGAGTAAAAGGCAAAATATCATAAAAGTTATCAGGCTTTATGACTGTTCCATCATTTAAAGTAACTTTAACAATATAATCACCTTCCATAAATCCAGCACTTTCTGCAGGACTATTTTCCATTACCCCTGCAACAATAGGTTTTGGTGATTCTACATAAACTTTTTCAGCTAAAAAAACAGAAGACATAACAATCCAAGCAAGCATAAAATTCATAAAAACTCCTGCAAGCATTATTATGATTTGCTTCCATTTATCAATACCTTTTATTGTTCTTTCATAAGGGACTACAATTCCTCTATCATCTTCATCTTCTCCAGCCATAGCTACAAAACCACCTATAGGTAAAGCTCTTATACTATAAACTGTCTCATTCCATTTTTTACTAATTAATTTAGGTCCCATACCTAAAGAAAATTCATAACAATATACATTAAATAATTTTGCTGTAATTAAATGCCCCAATTCATGCATTATTATAATTACAGACATTAATAATATAAAATAAATAATACCCATTAATTTTCACCTTTAATTAAACTATTAACATAATTTCTTGTTTTAATATCAGAATCAATTAATTCTTCTAAACTTGGATTTTTTATAAATTCCATATCGTTTACAGCTTTAAAAACTAATTCTTCAATTTCTAAAAATGATATTAATCCATCTCTAAATGCTTTATTAGCAATTTCATTAGCCGCATTTAATATCGCAGGAAGATTACCTTTTTTTCTTCCTACATCATATGCTAGCTTTAACAATGGAAATCTTTCAAAATCCATTTCTTTAAAATTTAAACTCTTTATTTGAGAAAAAGAAAAATCACTCTCAAACTTTAATCTTTCTGGATAAGATAATGAATACATTATAGGAATACGCATATCCGCATTCCCTATTTGAGCCATTATCGATCCATCAATGTATTCTACCATAGAATGAACATAGCTTTCTTTATGTAACACTACTTCAATATCATCATAATCAATATCAAATAAGTAGTGAGCTTCTATAACTTCAAAACCTTTATTCATCATTGTAGCACTATCAATAGTAATTTTTGCTCCCATTGCCCAATTAGGATGATTTAGTGCATCTTTTACACTAACATTCTTTAATTCATCCCTACTTAAATCTCTAAAAGAACCACCAGAAGCAGTAATAATTATCTTTTTAACTTGTTTAATATTATTACCTAATAAACACTGTAATATAGCTGAATGTTCACTATCTATAGGAAATAACATACATTCATTTTTCTTTAATGCTTTATTTACTATTTCACCTGCAACAACTAATGTTTCCTTATTAGCTAAGGCTACATCTTTTTTATTTTCAATTGCATTTAATGTAGGAATAAGACCTACAAAACCAACCAATGCATTCACCAATAAATCATAATTTTCTAATTTAGCTAATTTAACTAAGCCTTCATCTCCATAATAAAAAGTAATACTTGGATACTCCTTAGATAGCATCAAAGCATCTTCTTTTAAAGAAACACATACAATATTACAATTAATCTCTTCAATTAATTTTCTACAAACTTCTATATTTCTTCCTATACTAAAAGCTACAATTTCAAATTTATCCTTATTTTTTTTAACAACATCTACAGTCTGCAAACCAATAGAGCCTGAAGCTCCCAATAATACTAATCTTTTCATAAGTCACCTACACCAATAAATTAAACATATAAAATATTGCATATGAATAAATAATTGTAAATAATAAACTATCTAGTCTATCAAGTACTCCTCCATGTCCAGGAAAAACACTGCCAAAATCTTTTTTATCAAAATGTCTTTTTATTGAACTAAAAGCTAAATCTCCTAATTGAGAAACAATTGGAATAGTTAAAGACAAGAAAATTGTTACATAATAAGGTATTTTTAAAAATATTAATCCAAATACTAAAGATACCGCAAAACCAGATACATAACCTCCAAATGCACCTTCCCATGTTTTATTAGGAGAAATTCTTGGAATCATTTTATGTTTACCATATTTTACTCCAGTAAAATATGCCATTGAATCAGTTATATAACAAGCAAAACCTATATAAAAAATATAAAATATACCCATATCGTAGATTGCTATAAAACCTTTACATGCAATAGTTATTATTATTGATATTAAAAACACATAAGATAAGCTATCGATATCAAGTATATTACTTACAATAGATATAAAAAATAAACCAATTATAAATAATGATAACATCGGAAGATAATAATTATCATTAACGTTATACATAATCACAATAGAAAAAAACGTAAGAATTGTTAATAACCAATCAGGCTCTTCACTTCTTAAAGAAACTGTTTCATATGATGCAATAGCACAAAGAGTGAAAATCAAGATTCTTAAAGGAATACCTCCATAAATAATTGGTGGAATCAATATAGCAAGTATAGCAAATGCTGTAATAATTCTTTGTTTCACTACTTCACTCCTCCAAATCGTCTATCACGTTTTTTAAATTCATCCAAACATTTTTTAAATGATTCAGGAGTAAATTCAGGCCAAGCTTCTTGTACAAAAATAAGTTCACTATAAGCAAGTTGCCACAATAAAAAGTTAGAAATTCTTTGTTCTCCACTAGTTCTAATCATAAGATCAACTTCTGGAAAATCTTTTGTATATAAGTAATTATTAAAATTATCTTCAGTTAATTCTAAACTATTATCATTTTTATATTCATCTAGAAATTTATTAAAAGCTCTAACTATTTCAAATCTAGAACCATAATTCATCGCAAAATTCAAAATCATACCAGTGTTTTTTGAAGTTTGTTCCATAGCTTTATTAAAAATTTTAGCAGTATCTTTTGGAATATCTTCCATTTCACCTATCATAGTAATTTTGATGTTTCTTTCCATCAATTCTTTCATAAACTTATCGAAAAAAACAAAAGGCAATTTCATTAAATAGTCTATTTCATCCTTTGATCTTTTCCAATTTTCAGTACTAAATGCAAACACAGTTAATACTTCAATTCCTTCATCATTAGCAGCTATTGCAATATTTCTGACATTATCAGTGCCGACTAAATGGCCTTGAGTTCTTGGATAACCTTTTGCCCTCGCCCATCTACCATTACCATCCATAATAATAGCCACATGTTTTAACTTGTTCATAAAAAAATCCTCATTTTCTAGATAATTATAACATATAAATAGTTTACATAATAAAACTCTCGTATGAGAGTTTTAATCTACTATCTTTTTTTCTGTTTCTACATCAAATACATGTATCTTATCAACATCAATTAATAAGCCGATTTCATCACCAACTCTTGCCTTAGTTTTAGGATCAACCCTTGCAGTTAAACTATTTCCTAATAAATCAAAATATAAGAATACTTCAGATCCAACCATTTCATAAACAGATACTTTTACATTAAGCTTTTGTTTTAAAGGTTTTAATGATAATTCTGGATCAAATAAGTTTTCAGGTCTAATACCCATAATTACTTTTTTACCATCACAACCTTGTTCTTTTAAAACTTTTGTTTTAAAATCAGGAATTTCAATTTCATGACCTTCAAATGATAAGTAACCTTTATCATTTTTTATTGTAAATAATGATTCAATAAAGTTCATTTGAGGAGAACCAATAAAAGAAGCCACAAATAAGTTGTCTGGTTTGTCATATAAATTTGTAGGTGTATCTACTTGTTGCATAATTCCATCAGACATAACTACAATTCTTGTTCCTAAAGTCATTGCTTCAGTTTGATCATGAGTAACATAAATAATTGTTGCATTTAGTCTTTGATGTAACTTTGAAATTTCTGTTCTCATTTGAACTCTTAATTTAGCATCTAAGTTACTTAAAGGCTCGTCCATTAAGAATACCTTAGGACTTCTAACAATTGCTCTACCCATTGCAACTCTTTGTCTTTGTCCTCCTGATAATTGTTTAGGTTTTCTATCTAATAATGGTCCTAAATCTAATATTTCAGCTGCTTCTTCAACTTTTTTCTTAATTTCATCTTTTGGTAATTTTCTCAATTTTAAACCAAAAGCCATATTATCAAATACTGTCATATGTGGATATAATGCATAGTTTTGAAATACCATTGCGATATCTCTATCTTTAGGTTCAACATCATTCATCAAAACACCATCAATGTATAATTCTCCACTTGTAATATCTTCAAGTCCTGCAACCATTCTTAGTGTAGTAGACTTACCACAACCAGAAGGTCCAACAAAAATGATAAATTCATTATCATCAATTTCTAAATTAAAATCCTTTACCGCTTTAAATCCATTTGGATATACTTTATTAATATTTTTTAATGATATATGTGCCATATAAATTCTCCTTATATTTAATATGATAATGCCTTACAAAATAAAAAAATATGGTTAAAATAACCAAATTTTTATAATAAATATAAATTACAACCTATACTTAAATAATAACAATATTCTTAAAATTAATGCATCATCAAATTTTCTAACATCTAAATTAGTTGTTCTTTGTATTCTATCTAATCTATAAATTAAGGTATTTCTATGTAAGAATAACTCTCTAGAAGCTAAAGCTATATTTAAATTACAATTAATAAACACATTAATAGTTAACACATCATCTTCATTAAGCATGCTTAAATCATAATGATTATTTAATTTCTTTATTTGTTCATCACTAAAACTACTAATAAAGTCATCAATCTTATTTTTTCCATAACCATATGCAATTTTATTAACACCAAATAAATAAACCATATCTAAAGCTTTTTTAGCTTGTAAATAAGCATTTTTTATATTGTTTATTCCTTTTGTGTATTTGCTATATCCAACACGTATTGGATACATTAATTCAGTATTAATAAAATCAACAATATCTTTACTAATTTCAATATTATTAAGTACTATTAATAAAGATTCATCTTCAATAAATATGTAATCAATATCAAACACCTTATTTAAATTATTTTTTATTTCTTTAGATTTAGCTTTAGACTTTATTACATACAAAAAATATTCATAGTTTTCATTAATAACATTTATTTCATCTATAAATTTCATAATATGAAAAAGATGCTATAAAGCATCTTATATAGTCATAACTTCCTTTTCTTTGCTAGATGCTATTTCATCTATTTTTTCTACAAATTTATCTGTAACTTTTTGAATTTCATCCATAATATTCTTTTGAATATCTTCAGAAATTTCTTTATTCTTTTTAACTTGGTCGTTATATTCTCTTCTAGCGTTTCTAACTTGAACCTTTGCATCTTCAGCAATCTTATTAACTTTCTTAACCATTTCTCTACGAGTTTCTTCTGTTAATTTAGGAACAGTAAGTCTAATAACGCTACCATCATTCATAGGTGTAATTCCCAAATCAGCAATGTTAACTGCCTTTTCAATATCTTTTAAACTACTAGCATCATAAGGTTTAATTACAAATGTTCTTCCTTCTTGAATAGTAATACTAGCAATTTGTTTAACTGGTGTAGGAACTCCATAATAGTCAACATTAACTACATCAAGCATATTAGTGTTTGCTTGACCAGTTCTAATACCTTTTAATTCATTTTCTAAATAAGAAATAGCTTTCTCCATTTTTTCTTCCATAAAAACTAATATATCGTATGACATTATTTTAATCTCCCTTCTTAATAATTGTGCCTATACTTTCTTTTAATGTAGCTTTTTTAATATTGCCACGTTCATTCATATTAAATACCACTAAATCAATATTATTATTCATACACATACTTGTTGCAGTAGCATCCATAACCTGTAATTCTTTTTGAAGTAAATCCATATAGTTTAAAGAATCATATCTAATTGCATTTGGATTAATATTTGGATCATCAGAATATACTCCATCAACTCCATTTTTAGCCATTAAGATTACATCAGCATCTATTTCAGAAGCTCTAAGAGCTGCAGTAGTATCTGTAGAGAAATAAGGACTTCCTGTTCCTCCACCAAAAATAACTACTCTTCCTTTTTCTAAATGTCTTATTGCACGTCTAACAATAAATGGTTCAGCAACCTTTGGCATTTCTATTGCAGTTTGAACTCTAGTAGGAACATCAGCAGTTTCAAGTGCACTTTGAATTGCAAGAGCATTGATTACAGTTGCAAGCATTCCCATATAATCAGCTTGTACTCTATCAATTCCCATAGTTTCAGCCATTTTACCTCTAATAAAATTGCCTCCACCAACAACAATTGCAATTTCAACTCCTAAATCATGAATTTCTTTAATTTCTTCAGCAAGACCTTTTAAAACTTCATGATCAAAGTTATTACCATTAGCGGATAAAGCTTCTCCACTTAACTTAAGTAGTATTCTTTTATACATTCATATTCTCCTATTTCATCAAAATTATTATATCATTATCTTCATCTACAAAAAAGCATATTAAAAAAGGCAAAAAATTTTGCCTTTATTTTCCCATTTGCTTTGCTACTTCTTCCGCAAAGTTTTCTTCACGTTTTTCCATACCTTCACCAACAGCATATCTTACAAATTTAACTACTGATGAATTGTTTTCTTTTAAGTATTGACCACATTTAATATCTTGATCTTTAAAAAACACTTGATCAACTAATGCGATGTCTTGTAAATATTTTGAAAGTCTTCCTTCAACAATACCTTTCAATATTTTTTCAGGTTTGTCTTTTAATGATTCATCATTTTCAACAAGTCCTTGTTGTACTGATCTTTCATGCTCAATTACATCTTGAGGCATTTCTTTTCTAGAAACATATAATGGAGACATTGATGCAACTTGCATTGCCATATCTTTAGCAACTTCTTCACTAGTTCCCTTAAGAACTACACAAGCACTAATCTTACCACCCATATGCATATATGTTCCAAAGATTTCATCATCATTTTTTTCAACAATTTCAAATCTTCTAAAGCTTATTTTTTCACCAATTGTTGCAGTAGCATCAACTAATAAATCATTAATTGTGACTCCATCAACATTAATATTTAAAGCTTCATCCATATTTGCAGGATTACTATTTAATACAGCGTCTACAGTTTTATCTAAAACATCTAAAAATTGATCGTTTTGAGCAACAAAGTCTGTTTCTGAGTTTATTTCAACTAAACAAGCCTTGTTTCCAGAAACTTTAACTCTTGATAATCCTTCAGCAGCAATTCTTGAAGATTTTTTAGCACTTTTTGCAATACCTTGTTTTCTTAACCAGTCAATTGACTTTTGGATATCGCCTTCATTTTCTTGAAGAGCTTTTTTACAATCCATCATTCCAGCACCAGTAAGATCTCTTAATTCTTTAACTAAAGCTGCAGTTATTTTCATTCTTCAGTTTCCTCCTTTACTGTTTCTTCTTTATTTTCTACTTTTGGTTGTTCCTTTTTTGCGTCAGCTTTTTGAGCTTGTCTATCACGTTTGATAAAACGACGTTCTGTATTAGCTCTTCTTGCTGCCATTGCTGCACGTCTTTCTTCATATCTTTGACGACGACGTCTTTCATTTTCAGCATGTTGCTCTTCAACTCTAATCATTACATCACTCATTGTGATATCATCACTATCATCTTCTTGATGAGCAACACTTAATACTCCACCCTTACCTTCAACAACAGCATCTGCCATTAAAGTAACCATAAGAGTAATTGCACTTACTGCATCATCATTAGATGGGATTGGATAATCAATTCCATCTGGATCAGCATTAGTATCAACTAGTGCAAATACAGGAATTTTTAGTTTTCTAGCTTCAGCTACAGCATTGTATTCTTCTGTAGGATCAACCACAAATACAGCATCAGGTAGTTTTTTCATTTCCTTAATTCCACCAAGGAAATTTTCTAACCTGTCTTTTTTCTTTCTTAACATTGCGATTTCTTTTTTCTTGTAAACATTAATAGTTCCACTATTATCCATTTCTTCAATTTCAAGTAGTTTCTTAATACTTCTTTGAATTGTTCTAAAGTTTGTTAAGATACCACCTAACCATCTTTGGTTAACATAAAATGAACCAGAACGTAATGCTTCTTCAAGAATTACTGTTTGAGCTTGCTTTTTAGTACCTACAAATAGTACTTTTCCACCTTTTTCGCTAATATCTCTTAGCTTATTATAAGCAGCTTCAATCATTGGCATTGATTTTTCTAAATCAATAATGTGAACTCCATTTTTAGCCGTATAAATGTACGGTTTCATTTTAGGGTTCCAGCGGCGAGTTTGATGTCCAAAGTGAACACCACTCTCTAGTAGTTTTCTCATAGTAACAACAGCCATTAAATTTTTCCTCACTTTCCGTTGTATCCTCCATCATTTCCAACATTATTAACGCATAAGCGCACGGAATAATGAATCCATGATGTGTGTAATGCGCACATAAAAAGCGCCAATTAATAATATAGCATATTTATTATGCTTAAACAAGTTTATTTCTTACTTCTTGGATGAGCTTTTTTTACAGCTTTTTTTAATCTATCTACAGTTATATGTGTATATATTTGAGTTGTAGATAAATTTTCATGACCTAGTAATTCTTGTACCATTCTTAAATCAGCTCCATTGTCTAATAAATGAGTCGCAAAAGAATGCCTTAACATATGCGGATGTACATTATTTTTAATTCCTGCCTTATTAGCTGCATCTTGTAACATCAATTGAACACTTCTATTTGATATTCCTTTTCCTCTATTAGATAAAAACAAGATATCATTTTCTTCTTTTACAAATATTGGTCTTGATTCATTTTTATATTTCTTTAATACATTAGAACATCTTTTATAAAAAGGAATCATTCTTTCCTTATCTCCTTTACCGATTACAGTAAGATAATTCTCATCTAAATTTACATTACTCATTTTTAATGAAGTTGCTTCAGATACTCTTAGACCACATGCATACATTGTTTCTAATATACATCTATTTCTAAGTTCAATAGGATTTTCTAAATCAAAAACATCTAATAATTGCATAACTTCATCAAATGATAAAAAAGATGGAAGTTTTTTTTCACTTTTTGGATTTTTAAAAGCCTTAATAGGATTTACTTCCACTTTTTCATATCTATTTAAATATCTATAAAAAGATCTTAAAGCAGAAAGATTTCTTGAAAAAGATGAATTAGATAATTTTTGCCCACCTATAATTCCACTTTTAAGTTTAGTTAAATAATCCATAACCAACTCTTTTGAAACATCATTAAAATCAAACACTTCATTTTCTATTAAAAAATCGATAAACCTTGAAATATCTCTGTTATAAGAATCATAAGTACTAGTAGATCCTGTCATGGTTAAATCTAAGTGTTTTAAATAGTTATCTAATGATTTATTTAAATCTCTTGCCATAATTCTTCTTTTATCTTTTCTAAAGCTCTTTTACCATATGCTTCTTTTCTATCTTTTTTCTTAATATTATGTAGAGGTTTTACAATACCAAAATTAACATTCATAGGTTGAAAATTTTCACTATTAGCATTAGCTACATAATAAGCTAATGCGCCAATCATAGTTTCATTACTTAAATCATACATAGGTTCACCCTTTATATATTTAGCCATATTTATTCCTACATAAAGTCCACTAGCACAACTTTCAACATAACCTTCTACACCAGTAATTTGTCCTGCAAAAAACAAATCAGGTTTTTTTATAAATTGATATTTATTATTTAAATGTAAAGGTGAATTTATATAAGTGTTCCTATGCATAACACCATATCTAACAATACTTGCATTTTCTAAACCAGGAATCATTTGTACAAGTTCTTTTTGAGATGACCAAGTTAAATGAGTTTGAAAACCTACAAGATTATATAAACTATCAGCTACATTATCTTGTCTTAGTTGAACTACTGCATAAGGTCTTTTCTCATTTTCTTTTTCTAAACCTACTGGTTTCATCGGTCCAAAAAGTAAAGTTTGTTTTCCTCTTTTTGCCATAACCTCTATTGGCATACAACCTTCAAAAAATATTTCTTTTTCAAATTCTTTAAGCTTAGCTGTTTTAGCATTTATTAAATAATCATAGAATTTATCAAATTCTTCTTTGTTCATTGGACAATTTATATAATCAGCATCTCCCTTATCATATCTAGATTTATAATAAGCAATATTAAAATCTATACTGTCTTTTTCTACTATAGGAGCTGCAGCATCATAAAAATACAATCCATCATCTTTTACAAGTTCTTGAATAGAATTATATAAATCACTACTAGTTAATGGTCCAGTTGCAATAATAGTAGGTCCATCCATTATTTCCTTAACTTCATCATATATTACTTCTATTAAAGGATTTACTTTAATCTCTTCAGTAATCTTTCTAGAAAACTCTTCTCTATCAACCGCTAAAGCGCTTCCTGCAGGTAATTTACACTCATCAGCAACTCTTAGTATCAAACTATCTAAAAGTCTCATTTCAGCTTTTAAAACACCTACTGCATTTAATAAACTATCGCTTCTAAAAGAGTTAGAACATACAAGTTCCGCAAAATTTTCATTGCTATGGGCATCAGAAAACTTTTTAGGTTTCATCTCATATAATCTAACTTTAATTCCTCTTTTACTAAGTTGGTAAGCAGCCTCACATCCTGCAAGACCTGCACCAATAATATTTACAATCATTTTTTCTTCCTTCTTTTAGCTTTTGGAACAATCTCTTCCCCATCTAATGTTTCCATGTAATTACATTTAGGAAATGATGAACAACCATGGAAGAATGTATTATATCTAGATTTACGTTTTACTAGTTCACTTTGACATTTAGGACATTTTTTACCAACTAATTCAGGTTCTTCTTTTTCTTCTTTTTTAAGATTAGAAGTATATTTACATTCAGGATAAGCAGAACATGAAATAAACTTTCCAAATCTTCCAACTCTAATAACTAATTCACTTCCACATTCAGGACATTTTTCTCCAGTTTTTTCTGGTTCTATTTTTTCCATTTTTTCATTTGCTTCTTCTAATAATGGTACAAACTTTTCCCAAAATTCTGTAAGTGCTTCTACATTATCTAATTCACCAACTGCAATTTCATCAAGTTCACTTTCCATACGAGCAGTATATTTAACATTAATAATACTGCTAAAGAATTGATCAAGTTTTTCAGTTGTTAAAATACCTTGCTCACTAGGAAAAAACACTTTTGTCCTACTTGTTTCTGTACTTTTTTCTAAAGATGCATAACCTCTATTTTGAATTGTATCAATAATTAATGCATAAGTACTTGGTCTACCAATACCTTGTTCCTCAAGTTCTTTAATCAATCTAGCTTCAGAATATCTTAAAGGAGGTTCAGTAAAGTGTTGATTAGGTGTAATACTTTCTGGAGTTAATTTTTCATTCTCTATTAATTCAGGAAGGATTACATCTTTACTAGTTTCATAATCACTATATACCTTTAAATAACCATCAAATGTTAATTGAGTACCATTAGCATTAAAATCATATCCATTATTACTTAAAACAACAGCTACTGTATTACTTGATGCTGATGCCATTAAAGAAGCTAAAGCTCTATAATAAATAAATTTATATAGTTTATATTGATCATTATTTAAATATTCTTTAATACTATCAGGAGTATATTCTAAATTTGTAGGTCTAATGGCCTCATGGGCATCTTGAGTGCCTTCTTCATTTTTTATTTTATACTTACCTAAATATTTCTTACCATAATCTTCTTCAATCTTTTTTTGTGCATTAGTCACAAAAGTATTAGACAATCTTGTACTATCTGTACGCATATATGTTATTAAACCTTCAAGTCCACTAGAAAGCTCTATTCCTTCATAAAGTTTTTGTGCAATACTCATTGTACGTTTTGCACTAAATCCAAGTTTGGTAGAAGCTTCTTGTTGAAGAGTTGAAGTAATAAAAGGAAGTTTAGGTGCTTTTTTTCTAACTCTTTTATTAATACTTGTTATTTCAAATTCACCTTTTGTATTTTCATAAGCAATCTTTGCTTCTTCTTCATTGTTAATTACTGCTTTTTTACCATTAATCTTACTTAAAGTGGCTTCAAATTTAATATTATCTTTTTTAAAGATTGCATCTAATGTCCAGTATTCTACAGGAATAAATGCTTTAATTTCTTTTTCTCTTTCAACAATCAATTTTAAAGCTACAGATTGAACTCTTCCTGCAGATTTACTTTTAATCTTAGATTGTAATAATTTAGATAGTTTAAAACCTATTAGTCTATCTAACATTCTTCTTGTTTCTTGAGATTTAACTAATCCCATATCAATTGTTCTTGGTTTTTTAAATGCATCTACAACAGCATCTTTTGTAATTTCATTAAAAACAACTCTATTATTGTCATTTACATCTAACTCTAATTCTTGAGCTAAATGCCAAGAGATTGCTTCTCCTTCTCTATCAGGGTCTGTTGCAAGATATACTTTATCTGCATCTTTCACTTGTTTCTTTAAATCTTTTACAACATCCTTTTTTTCTTTAGATACAACATATGTAGGTATAAATCCATTCTCTATATCTATTCCTAAACCACCCTTACCTTTTATTGCAAGATCTCTTATATGTCCCTTACTAGAAACTACTAAATAATCTTTACCTAGATATTTTTCAATAGTTTTCGATTTTGAAGGTGACTCTACAATCACTAAATTCTTCATTAAATTCCTCCTAAACTAAAATATATCACTCAAGATATTTGCACCTTGACTTATTAATAAATTACATCCTTTTCCTTCTTCCATAAATAATGGATAAGGAGCCACCCATACATCCTTAGATAAATTGATTGCTTCATTAACCGTAAGCATTGTACCACTTTTAAGAGTAGCTTGGCTAACAAATAAACATTCTCCTAAACTAGCAATTAATCTATTTCTAAACGGAAAATGGTGTCTTTGAACCTTTGTATGATATGGATATTCACTAATAATTAAATGTTCATTTTCCATAATATCATAAATATCTCTATTACAATATGGATATTTAACAGAAAAGCCACTACCTATTATTCCAATTGTTTTTGTATGTTTAATTGCTTCAACATGTGCTACCCTATCAATACCCTTTGCAAGACCTGAAACAATGACCTTGTCTTTATTAGCTTTAACAATTTCTTTTGTAACTTTTATTCCATAATTACATGCATTTCTAGATCCTACAATACTTATACATTTTTTATTAATTAAATTAATATCTCCCTTATAAAAAATTACCCAAGGTGGATATCTTAGCTTTTTAAATTCAATAGGATATTTTTCATCAAAAAAAGTAATATACTTATCTACTATATTATAATTTCCTACTTTTTCTTTATTTATAATAGCTTTACATATCTTATTATAATCACCATTATGTTTATATGCACATCTAACTAAATAATCTCTAATATCCATAAATACCCCTTATAAGTATTAAAGATTATTTTTATATTCCTATAAATCTAATTTTAACTGATTTAATTTTACAATTGGACCATATGTTTTTCTATGAATATCCAATACTCCGTATTTTTCTAATGCTTCTAAATGTTTTTTTGTAGGATAACCTTTATTTTTATCAAAACCATATTCAGGATATTTCAAATGATATTTTTTCATAATATTATCCCTAGTAACCTTTGCTAGTATACTAGCTGCCGCAATACTTATACTTTTTTGATCACCTTTAACAATAGGGATAACTATTTTATTATTTATTTTTATATCTACTGCATCAGTTAATACAATATTTCCATTTAATGCTTTTCCTATTTCAAACATTCCATTTTTTGTCGCGTTTAAAATGTTAACTTTATCAATTTCTTCACTTGATATAATTATTATTTCATATTCTAAAGCATCTTCTTTTATTATTTCAAATAATTCTTCTCTTCTTTTTTCACTTAATCCCTTTGAATCATAAATATCCTCGTTTTCATAACCACTAGGAAAAATAACACCTGCTACTACTAAAGGTCCAGCTAAAGGACCTCTTCCAGCTTCATCAATTCCAATTACAGCTTCTGGCCAATATTTATGTTCATATTCATTTGTTGTTTTCTTCATTTACTTTTTCCCAAGTTATTTTTCCTAACTTATCATTTCTTATCTCTGTAAGAAAAAACTTATAACATCTTTCATAATCAACTTCATTTCTTCTAAGTAAACCTTTTGATCTTCCTAGTTTTTCAAAGAAGATATATGGATCTTCTTCTAATTCAATATTATATCTATCTATTAAAAATTGAGGATAATTTTTAATTAATTTTTTTAATGCATACACACTAATACGTTCTAAATCTAAAATATCATCATTTATAGAACCAACTATAGCTAAATTTAAACCAATTATTTCATCTTCAAATTTTGGCCATAATATACCAGGGGTATCTAATAAATCAATATCTTTATCTAATTTAATCCACTGCAAACTTCTTGTAACTCCTGGTTTATCAGCTGTTTTTGCGATTTTTCTTTTTGCGATTCTATTGATTAAAGTACTCTTTCCAACATTTGGAATTCCAGTAACCATAACTCTTATAGCTCTTGGATTTATTCCTCTAGATTTTTGTCTTTCAATCCAAGGTTTCATTATTTTATGAACTTCATCTTTTACAAGTTTAATTACATTATCCTTTAATAAATCCATACTAATACAACTTATTTCTTGATTATTAAAATAATCTGTCCATTCTTTAGTTAAAAAATCATCAGCCTTATCTTTTTTAGACAATATTATCAAATAAGGTTTTTTATTTATCATTTTTTTTAACATTGGATTACTAGAAGAAAAAGGTATTCGTGCGTCTCTTAATTCAATAACCATATCTACTAGTTTTAAAGAAGCTTCCATTTCTCTTTTAGCCTTAGTCATATGACCAGGAAACCATTGAATTGCCTTTCCATTACCCACTATAATCACTCCTTTTTTTAATGCTTTAAATCTTCTTTTTCTGTTGTACCACTTACACCATCATCAACTATTTCACCATTTTTTAATGTAAAAAAATAGATAGATGTTGGTTCATCTTCATAAACAACTTTTATTACCCATTCATTATAAGATAATATTTTATTTATAAAATAATGAGATACATCAATACTTTTTATATCTGATTTGTCATAATTTTTATTTTCTAAATACTCAATCATTTTATTTTTAATAATATTTTTCCCTATTTCCTTATATAAAATAATAAATATAAAAATAGAAATTAAAATATAAATTATTATTTTTTTATTTTTCATAAATATACTTTTTTTACTTAAATAATATTATTTTACCTTTCTGCCTATTTCTTCAAATGGATATACTACATAAAAATCTTTACTATCTATTTGTGTTAATTCAAAACTGCCATAAAATCTAGAATCTTTAGAATGCTCCCTATTATCACCCAAACAATAATACTCATTTTCTTCAATAAATATCTCTTTTACATCATTTGTATAAGCATTTTTTAAAAATGGTTCTTCTACTAAATTACCATTAATATACAATTCATTATTTTTATAGCTTAAAGTTTCATTTGGTAGTCCAACTACTCTTTTAACTAAATATTCATTTATTTCAGGTATATATATTATAACTATGTCAAATCTTTCAATTCCTTCATTCTTAAAATTTAAAATACTAGAAATTCCATATTCTCCATCAATAAGTGTTGGATACATTGAATTTCCATGTACTTTTACAAATTTAAAAAGAAATGTATTTATTATAAAAACAATAAATAAACTAAATAATACAGTTTTAATAAAACTAATAATTTCTTTTTTTATATTTCCCATATATGACCTCTATATCATTATAATAGAAAAAAGTCGGATATCCGACTATCTTCTAACTTCTTTAATTCTTGCGGCCTTACCAGATCTACCACGTAAGTAGAATAGTTTAGCTCTTCTAACCTTACCAATTCTTACAACTTCAATTTTTTCAATAATTGGTGAATGAATTGGGAATGTTCTTTCAACACCTATTCCGTTAGATATTTTTCTAACTGTAAATGTTTCTCCAATACCTTTTCCTTGTTTTTTAATCACTACACCTTCAAATATTTGGATACGAGTTTTATCTCCTTCTCGTATTCTAACGTGTACTTTTACAGTAGTTCCTGAACGAAACTCTGGAACATCATCACGTAATTGACTTTTAGTGATTTCATCAACTAATCTTAAATTCATCTTTCTTCTCCTTTTTAACAATTTATAATCAAATACTCATACATCATTTAGATCAGCGGAGTACTGATGCGATATGCGCCTAATGATAATAACATATTAATAAACTTAAATCAATCTTCAATTTCTTTTAAAAATTCTAATTCTTCTTTTGTATATTCTCTGTTCTCTAATAAATCAGGTCTATATAATTTAGTAAGCCTTAATGATTCTTTTAATCTGTATTTTCTTATATTTTCATGATGACCACTTAACAACACTTCTGGAACTAAATCACCATTATAATCTCTTGGTTTTGTATAGTGATTATGTTCTAATAAACCTTGTTCAAATGATTCTTCATTAATGCTGTCTTCATCAATTACACCCTCCACAAGTCTAATTAATGAATCACTAATCACCATTGCAGCTAGTTCTCCTCCAGTTAAAATATAATCTCCTATACTAATTATTTCATCACAATATTTATATACTCTTGCATCTATTCCTTCATAATGGCCACAAATGATTATTATATGTTTTTTTTCCATTAGTTTTCTAGCTGTTTCTTGTTTATATAACTTTCCTACAGGAGCAGTTAAAATAACATAAGAATCTTTAGTTTTTATACTATTTAGTGCATCTATTATTGGCTGGCACTTTATAACCATACCACTTCCTCCACCATAAGGAGTATCATCCACTTGACCATGTTTACTATCACTAAAATCTCTAAAATTGATTAGTTCAATTTCTACATGCTTATTGGTAATAGCTCTATTAATAATAGATGAACTAAATACAGATTCAAACATTTCAGGAAATAATGTAAGTATACTTATTTTCATATTAATCCCTCAATTACCTTAATAACCATTGTTTTATCTTCTAGATTAACGTCCTTTATAAACTCTTTAATATTTGGTACTAGAAATGTTTTCTTGTCTTCTTTTTCAATTCTTATATTTGTACAATGACCCATATCTTCAACTTTAATAGATTTTCCTAAATAATTACCTTCTTGATTATAAACATCTAAACCTACTAATTCAAATCTATAAAATTCACCTTTTTTTAATGGTTTGATTTTACTTCTATCCACAAAGACATCACAGCCTTTATATTTTTCTATTAAATTAATATGGTCATAATCAACAAAAGAAACAATATTCATACCTTTATGAACTCTATAAGTATTAACTTTAAAAGGTATATACTCATTATTAAAATATACTAAAACTTCATTATTTTTTTTATATCTTTCATCATCAAAATCAGAAAAGCTTTTTATTTTTACTTCTCCTTTTAATCCAAATGTATTTACAATAATTCCAATTCTTAAATATTCAACCATATTCACCTCTAAAAAAGGATGCATAGCACCCTTAAATTGATTCAAACTTAATTGAAATCCTCTTTTTTTGAGCATGAGATGCTACTGACATCATACTTCTTAAAGCAACAGCCATAGATCCTTGACGTCCTACAAGCTTTGCAATATCTTCATTAGCAGCATAAACATATAGAACAATCTCATTCTCATTTAAACTTGGCATTTGACGTACATCTAAACTATTAACATCATCTACCATTGGCAATACAAGATTGTACAATACTTTATCTAACTCTACCATGATTACTTACTCTTCTTTTTCTCTTCGTGATATTGTTTCATAATACCTTGTTTTGAAAGAATATTACGAACTGTGTCTGATGGTTGTGCACCATTTCTTAGCCATTTTAATGCTAATTCCGCATCAACATGAACAGTAGCTGGCTCAGTTGTTGGGTTAATATGACCAATAACCTCAATAGATCTACCATCTCTTGGTGATCTTGAATCAGCTGCAACTATTCTATAAAATGGAGCTTTTTTTGCACCCATGCGTTTTAAACGTAATTTTACTGCCATAAATGTATCCTCCTTATATTCACCAAATTATAATATCATATCTTTTTAAGGTGTCAAGCTTTTTTACTTAACACCTTGATTATAGTTTATAAACTGCTAAAATTTAAGTAATTATAAAATTTTTCATATATTAATCCAATAAAATATACTATGTTATAAACTAGATTAAATAAGAGGATATTACAATGACAAAGCCAACTTTTAAAGAAAAATTCCACTATTGGTTTGATGGAAAACTTGCAAAAGGAACTTTAAGCATGATTAGAATGCTAACAACTTCAATATTAATTCTTATTCTTTTTATAGCTTTAATTGTTTATTTTTTTAGTTTCCATGAAAACAATAGTTTTTTTAATGCATTTTGGGATAGTTTCGCTTCAACTATAAATGCCTCTGTTTTATATTCAAGCGAAGGAAAAATTGGATATATATTATTAATGGCTATATCAGCTATTATTGGAATTTTATTTACAAGTATATTAATAGGTATCTTAAGTAATGCAATTGAAGAAAAACTAAAAAGTATAAAATATGGAAACTCTAAAATAATAGAAGAAAACCATACTATTATTCTTGGATTTAATCCAAATACATATCAATTAATAAATCAATTGTGTATGGCCGCAGAAAGAAATAAAGAATGTATAGTTGTTGCAGGAAATACTGAAAAAGATGTTATGCACCAATTAATAAGAGAAAATGTTGATATACCAAAAAATATAAGAATCAAATGTAGAAATATAGATATACTTAATCCTAATGATTTAAATTATTGTTCACTGCCTACAAGCAAATCAATAATAATTAATGAATTAGATGATAATACTACAATAAAAATTTTACTTGCAGTAAATACTATATTAAAAGATTATCCAGATTTAAACACCAATATTGTTGCTTCAATAAAAAATGAAAAAAAGCTAATTCCTGCAAATGTAGCTTCAAATAATAAAGCAACTATAATAAACATTAAATCATTTGTTGCTAGATTAATTGCTTACTCATCAATGCAATTATACTTTTCAAATGTATTTACTGAACTTTTAGATTTCTCTGATTCTGAATTTTATATAAAAACTTATCCATCATTAATTAACAAATCATTTTTACACGCAACATTATCCTTAGTAAATGATACCCCTATAGGTATTATTGAAAATAATAAAGTAATTTTAAATCCAAAATCAAACTCTATTATTAATGAAGATTCTAAATTGATTGTCTTCTCTAAAAATAGTAAACCATCCTCTATTTTAAAAGATGTATATTTTCCAAAGTTTGAGGTTCCTACTATACATAAAAAAGAAGATAATGATAAAAACATTGCAATTATTGGATATAACGATTCTTTTGAAACAATTGTCAGCGAATTAAAAATGTTTAATAAAACAATTTATGTTGCAGACACAAAAAATATGAATGATATTAATGTTTATAAAAATAAAAATTTAATTGATTATACAATAGAAGATGACATAAAAAATATTTCAACACTTGAATATATTGTTGATAACTGTACAAAAATAATAATATTAAGTGATAATACTTTGACTGATGATGAGGCAGATAATAAATCAATTAATATATTATTACTTTTAAGAAATATAAGAATTCAAAAAAATATAAAATTTAGTATTATTGTTGAAATGAACCATAAATCTAATAAATCTCTTGTACTAGATGATGATGAAACAGACTTTATTGTAAGTTCAGACATTATTTCAATGATACAAACTCAAATTTCAAAAGAACCGTGTTTTATTTCATTATTTAGAGAATTATTATCTGAAAAAGGTAATGAAGTATATTTAAAGTCAGCTAACGATTTTGTAAATATTGATAAAGAAATATCAATTGCAAGAGTAAGAGCTGCCGCACTAAAACATAATTGTATTTTCTTAGGTTATATTAGAGAAAATTCAAGTGACTTTGTTTCAAATCCTAATTTAAAATCAAGAGTTAAATTTAATAAAAACGATAAATTAATTGTTATAAGTGAAGATTAAAAAAGCTGTAATTAAATATTATTACAGCTTTTTAAAACTTCCATTTTCCTTTTGGATTTGGCATCCCTTTTGGCATATTTTTCATCATTCTATTTAGAGTAGCTTCATCAAAGCCTCCTCTTTTTTGAATATTTCCTAATTGACCAAACATTTTTTTCATTTTATTAAATTGATTTAATAATTTATTAACTTCATTTACAGAAGTTCCACTACCAGCTGCAATCCTTCTTTTATGAGAACTTCTTAATATTGAAGGATCATTTCTTTCTGCAATAGTCATACTTTGAATAATAGCTCTTGTCTTTTTGATTTGACCTGTAGCTTCTTCATCATCAATTTCACTAGCAAATTTATTCATTCCAGGTAACATTTTCATAATTCCACTTAAAGGTCCTAGCTTAGTAGTTTGTTCTAATTGAAAAAGCATATCATTCATAGTGAATTGTCCACTAAGCATTCTTTGAGCACTTTTTTCAGCTTCTTCAATATCTAATTTTTCTTGAGCTTGTTCAACAAATGTAACAATGTCTCCCATTCCCAAAATTCTATCAGCCATTCTTTCTGGATAAAACATATCCATATCTTCAATTTTTTCACCTTGACCAACAAATTTAATTGGAACATTTGTAATTGCTCTTACAGATAAAACTCCTCCACCTCTAGAATCACCATCAAATTTAGTAACTACTAAACCTGTAATAGGTAATTGTTCATGGAAAGCACTAGCAACATTTACAATATCTTGACCAGTCATCGCATCAACTGTAAGTAAAATCTCATCTGCTTTTACAGCATCATTAATACTTTGAAGCTCTCCCATCAATTCTTCATCAATATGTAATCTACCTGCAGTATCTATTAATACAGTGTCATAACCTTTTTCTCTTGCATATTCTACAGCTTTAATGCTTGTATCTACTGGATTTACTTTTGTCCCTAAACTAAATACTTCAACATCTATTGATTCACCTAAAGTCTTTAATTGATCAATAGCCGCCGGTCTAACAATATCTGCCGCAACCATTAAAACTTTTTTATCTAATTTATTCTTAAAGATATTTGCAATCTTAGCAACAGTAGTTGTTTTACCGGTTCCTTGTAAACCAACCATCATTATTTTAGTTATACCTTCTTCTTTAAAGTTAACATCAGCCTTAGATTCACCTAGTAAAGTTACAATTTCATCATGAACAATTTTTACGACAAGTTGACCAGGGTTAACTGATTCAATTACTTCTTGTCCCATTGCTTTTTCTTTAACTGTAACTAAAAAATCTTTAACTATTCTAAAGTTAACATCAGCTTCTAATAATGCTAAACGTATTTCTTTAAGCATTTCCTCCATATTTGCTTCAGTTAATTTACCCTGACCAGATATGTTTCTAAATGCCTTATTTAATCTTTCACTTAACGATTCAAATGCCATAAATAAACCTCACTTCTATAATATATTACCATATAAAAAGCCTATATTGATAACTATTCAATATAGGCTTACATTATTGATTTTCACACCTTGCAGTTAAAAATGATACTTTTTCTGCAATTACTTCCGCATTGTAATAAGTTTTATTTTTATCACTTTCATATACATATGCTTGAAGTCTACCTTTTAATGCGATTATATCATCAATTTTACAAACATCCATACACATTTCAGCAATACCCTTCCACAAGGTAACTTGAAATAAATCAGTGGACAATGTTCCATCACTATTTCTAAAATTTCTATCCACTTCTAATACTAATTGAGCATAATTGTTTCCGTTAGCTGTTTGTTTAATAACGGGTAGTTGCTTAACTTTTCCTACTAATACACATTGATTTAACATAATCCCCTCCTGTAAGAAGCATTATCTATAAATAATTAAAAATAGACAAATGTATATACTTGTCTATTATTCCCAATTTTATCAATATGTATCGATGGTTTATGTTATCAATTTTCAATTAGAACTACTTTTAATGATTGTTAAAGAATTATTAGAAAAATCTAAATCTTTAATTTCATTCATGCAATCATCAACACTTAAATTTTGGACTATATTTAAACTACTAAAACTAGATACTCCATTTATACTGTCTCTAAAATATCCTACAGAAATAGATTCTAAATTATTAAATCCTCTAAGAAGTTGACCTAAAGTTCTATTTTTTAAAGTTTTTAAGTCTTTTTCACTAATATATGTATTTTTAAATCTATTTAACTCTTTTAAAACAAAGTCTTTAAATTCTTTAGGATTTTCATGATTATCAGTAAATAAAATAAATGAATGTTCTCTTCCTATATCTTCCATAACATTAAAATAAGGAGTGATTTTCTTCTCATCTAACCAATTTTGATATTTAGGATTCATCGAAGAAAAATACGCTTCTAAAGAAAAGTTCAATGCCCAATCTTTTTTAACTCTTTCTTCATCACTTGTTTTAATTACTGGAAGTTTAATCCCTAATGAGCATTTTGTCTCACTAATATCCATATTTATTTCTTTAATCTCTTCAACTACATATTCAGGTTCCTTAGAATATAATCTTGTAATACCATTAAATTTATCAAAAGTTTTTTTAGATTGATTTTCTTTAACAATCTTAAAAATTCTTTCAGGATCCATTGGAGTTACAATAATCAAAGTCATATTTGCAGGATGGTAATTTAAATTGTAACACTCTTCTAATTCTTCTTTAGTTATTAATGCAACAGATTCAGGACTTCCTCCAATATCTTCTTTTAATGGATTTGTATGATACATACTTTTAAATGATTCAAAATATAGCCTTGAATCAGGATTTTGTAGATACATCATTAATTCTTGAGTAATAATTCCTTTTTCTTTTTCAACTGATTCTTCAGTAATAGAAAGATCTTGTACAAAGTCCATTAATAAATTTAAAGGTGTTTCTATATCTTCATCAGAAGTATTGAAGTAATATGCAGTTTCTTGATAACTAGTAAATGCATTTACATTAGCACCTAGTTCACTAAACTTACTTAAGATATCTCCTTCTTCTGACTCAAATAGTTTATGTTCTAAAAAGTGTGCTATTCCACTTTTAAATCTATAATATTCATCATTATCTGTTTTTTGTTGAAGATCAAAAGAACCAAATGGTGTACCAAATAAACAAGATGTAGATTTAAATAAAGGTTTATGCCAAACTACAACTTTTAAACCATTATCACAAGTATCTTCATAAAAAACTTCTTTAAATTGTTTATATTCAATCCTATTCATCTTCATCCACCTTTTGTCTTAATACATAAGAAGTAATTAATTCTACATCTTTAAAAGATTCCATAACACTTTCTTTTGTAACTTTTTTAAATTCTTCTATTGTTTTATCAATACTCATTACGTCATCAAGAATAGTGTTTCTATAAATATCCCACATTATTGATTTTACATTATCACTATTAGCCCTATAAACATTGATATACATCCTTCTTGTAGTTTCTAATAAACTATCATCAAATTTACCATTTTTTATTTTATCAATTTGATCTTCTATTAATCCTTTAACTTTTTTAATATTTTTATAATCTATTCCAGTTGATATTTTCATTACACCATCATATCCATATACAACTGATGAAATACTATAACACAAACTTCTTTTTTCCCTAACTTCTTGAAATAGAAGTGAAGTTGGTAAAGTGCCTAAAATTCCATTCCCTATCACAAATGATGGGAAATCATCATCTAAAACTGTTTTATTAGTTTTATATCTTTGTTGTAATAATGATTGATTAATATTTTTATTTTCAACTTCATCTATAAATTCATCTTTTTTTGATTTATAAACCATTTTAAAGTTTACATCTCTAGAATCAAAGTCAAAATATTTTTTACTATATTTTAAAACTTCATCATTATCTACATCTCCAACTACTAAAATATCAATGCGTGTATTATTAATAATAAAATCATACATATTAATAACATCATCAATAGTAATATCATTTAATTCTTTAATATTTAAATCAGCTTTTACACCCAAATATTCACCAAATAATAAATCAGCTTTATTATTTGAATAAGAAGAAGGTCTATCATTAAGAACTAAAATTTGTTGCTTAAGTTTGTCTTTCAACTCATTAAAAAGACTTGTTGAATATTCTTTATATTTCCATATTGGATTTAATATAAACTCGCTAATAATACTAAATTGTTTTTCTAACAAAGTATCATCTTCAACATATTTGCCATTTACAAAAGAACTTTTAACTTCCATCAACCTAGCACATCCTTTTACATCAAAAGATACACTAAAGCTTCCTCCATAATTTTTATTAAATAAATTAGTTACAGCCTCTTTTGTTTTATAAAGATTACAAGAATCTTCAAGCATCATTCCCAATAAATTTCTAAGAACTTGATCATGCTTATCACTATTATCTAAAAATTCAATATAAATATTTACATCTTTAAACTTATCAGTTTTATAAACATGAAGATTTACATTTTCTTTTAAATTAACTGTATTCATAAAACTCCTTTATTCATTGTCTTCTTTTTTAATATATACATCTCTAGGTTTTGAACCTTGTACAGGTCCAATAACACCCATATCTTCTAATAAATCTATCATTCTTGCGGCTCTGTTATATCCAATGCCAAATCTTCTTTGAAGAAGTGAAGTAGAAGCTTTTTGAACATCAATTACATAATCCTTAACTTCTTGAAATAATGGATCTTCAATAGCTGTTATTACTGCAGTACCTTCATTTCCTTCAACACCTTCTAATCTAATAAATGCATCATCATACATAGGCTTTCTTTGACTTGAACAATATTCAGCTATTCTTACAACTTCTTCATCTGTAACATAAACACCTTGAAGTCTTATTGCACTAGGTTCTCCTATTGGTAAATAAAGCATATCTCCATAACCTAACAATCTTTCTGCGCCAGTGTGATCTAATATGGTTCTACTATCAATTCCACTAGAAACCGCAAAAGCAATCCTACTAGGAATATTAGCTTTTATAATACCTGTAATAACATCAGTACTAGGACGTTGAGTTGCAACAATCAAATGTATCCCTGCAGCTCTTGCAAGTTGAGTAATTCTTTGAATACTTAATTCAACTTCTTTACCTGCAACAGCCATTAAATCCGCAAGTTCATCAATAATAACTACAATATAAGGCATATGTTTTAATGTTTGATCTTCAGGATATTGTTGTACTTTTTCATTATAAGTTTGAATATTTCTAACTTGTGTTGCTGAGAAGATTTCATATCTTTCTTCCATTATAGAAACAATTACTTTTAAAGCATTACTAGCTTGATTAGAGTCACTAATTACAGGGCCTATTAAATGAGGTATATTTGCATATTGAGTAAATTCTACCTTTTTAGGATCTATTAATAATAACTTAACTTCATCAGGTGTTGTCCTTAATAATAATGTAGTAATAATTGAATTCATACATACAGATTTACCTGATCCAGTTGCCCCAGCTATTAATATATGAGGCATTTTATCTAATTGACAAAATACAGGTCTTCCTAATAAATCCTTACCTAAAACAAGCATTAAAGGTTTATTCTTTTTGTCATTTGGTATCTTAGTAATTATTTCTTTCATTTTTACAGGAGTAGATTCAACATTAGGAATTTCAATACCTACTGCATTTTTTCCTGGAATTGGAGCTTCAATTCTTATATCTCTTGCGGCTAACTCCATTTTTATATTGTCTTGTATACTAAGAATCTTATTAACTTTTACATTAGAATCCGGTTTTATTTCAAATTTAGTAACTGATGGACCAATATGAGTAGCAATAAGTTCTGCTTCAATACCAAAATTAGATAAAATCTCTAATAACTTTGTTGATTTTTCTCTTGCAGAAGTTTGATTAACACTACTTCTTGTTCGTCCTCCAATAGGATCTAAAAGATTAATTCCAGGTAATCTATAAACACTAGATTCAGTAATAGATGAAGAAGTTTCCACAACTGTAGTATCACTAATAATTTCTACATTATTAATAACTTCATTATCTTTTTGTGCTATTGGTTCTGGATCTAAAGTCATAAATATAGATTTCCCACTAGATTCACTAGGAGTTTCATAATCTAAAGCACCTGCATATTTTTGTTGAATTACAGGTTCTTCTAAATGATCATCATAGTAATCATCTTCATAATATTCATATTCATTTTGATCTTCATCAACACCCATATTCATTAATTTTTCAGGTAATGTAAAAAACTTTTTAAGCGATTCTTTTGCCTGTTTAAATGAATCTAAAGAAATTAATAATAAAGCCGCAATAATAACTAAGGCAACCAAAACAACATATGTTCCTGTTTTAGCTACAAGTATTGTAGAAATTGACAGTAAAACAGCTCCTATTAAACCTCCATATGTAGGTACAGTTATTTCTTCTTCAAAATACTTAGGTGTATTTTCTAAAAATGCATCTAATATTTCTTTACCAGTTTCAACAGTTATACTGTCTAATGCAGAATATAAAAATAATGCAAACAATAATAATATAATTGCAACAATAGTTCTTCTACTGATAAATTGCTTTTTCTTATTTATTAGTATTAATACAGATAAAAGCACAAAAACTCCTAAAACAACCACTGCGAATTTACCAAATAAAAATCCTGCAAGGTTAGATAGGAAAATACCAAGAACTCCTTGTCTTGAATATGCGATTATACTAATTGCAATTAAAATAACCGCAAAAACATACATATATAATTCTTGGTCTTGTTTTATCTCTTTTTTTGTTTTTCTTCTTTTTGACAATTTTATTTCCCCTATTCTGTAGTGTTGATTTCAATAATAGCCGGTAAAATCATCGGATGTTTCCCAGTTTCTCTAAGTACATATTTACCTATAGCTTCTCTTGCCTCCATACGACAAGTCATATTATCATACTTATTATTTTTTACAGCAGTTTCAATGATGTTTTCCATCATAATACCAATTTCTTTAACAATATGTTCAGCATCTTTTAGATAGATAACTCCTCTGCTTTGAACATCTGGTCCACCAATGATTTTCTTTGTTTTATGGTTTATTACGATACCTACTATTATAGCACCATCAGTTGATAGCTTTTCTCTATCTCTTAAAACCATTCCACTTGAATCTAAAGATGCTTTTCCATCAACCATAACATCTTCTATTTCAATTTGATCGTATTGCTTTTCAAGTTCTCCATTTTTAATAGTCGCAACTTGACCATTATCCATTACAATAATATTTTCTGCTTTATAACCCATATCTAAAGCAATGTTCGCATTAGAAATAAGTTGATTATATTCTCCTTTTACAGGCATATAGTATTTAGGTTTTAATAAATGCATCATCATCTTTAAGTCTTCAATTGCTGCATGCATAGAAAACATTCTTTTTTTATCAGTCGCATAAACTTTTGCGCCTTCTTTATATAATGCATTTTCCATTCTATTAGCTTCTCTTACAGTTCCAGGAACACTTGGAGAAGCAATAATTATAGTATCACTTTTTCTAAATTCAATTAAAGGATCTTCCTTATTAGTTATGTTTTGAACTCTTTTAAATATGTTAGATCCTGAACCCGAAATAATAACTACTATGTTTTCTATTTTATTATCAAATTTACTCTTAGGAACTTCTAAACCTGCAGGTACATGATAATAACCAAGTTTTGCGACTTCTTGCATAAACTCTCTTAGTTTGTCATCATAAAACATTATTTTTCTATTGTATTTATTTGCTAATTCAATTACTTCTATTAACCTAAATAAATTTTGATTATACATAGTAATAACAATTCTATCCTCAGTTTCTTCAAAATAAGGTTCAATAAGTGGAGTCAATTTATGGTGAGGTGCACTATGACCTTCTCTAGTAGAAGCTACAGATTCACCCATTAAAAGTAAAACACCATCATCTCCTAAATTTGCAAGTCTACTAATATCACACTTAAACGCATCAATCTTAACATCAAAATCAAATATAAACTCACTTCCATAAACTATATAACCATGGTCTGTTTTTATAGCTATACCCATTGCATCCGCAATAGATTCTGTAACTCCAAAAGTTTTAATTTCAACTCCATCAACTTCAAATGTTGAGTTTCTTTGAACTCTATGTAAATCATATTTCTTTATTCCTGCTTCTTTAAACATTGATTCAATTAAATAAGCAGTTAAAGGAGCTGTATAAATAGGTACATTAATCTCTTTTACAAGATTAACAATTGCAGCCATAACATCATCATTACCATGACTTATAAATACAGCACTTATTCTTTTTTTGTTTTTTATTAAATATGAAAAATCTGGAATTATCATTTCAATTCCTAGCTGATCGTTTTCGGGATATTTTAAACCACATTCTAAAACAAATATCTTGTTATTAACTTCAACAACATACATGTTTTTTCCATCTTCATCTAGTCCACCTAAAGCGAAGATTTTAATATTATCCATTATTTTTTCCTCCAAAAACTATTAATTATAGACTAACACGATTTAAATAAATTGACTAGAAGGCTAATTTATTTTTTCACCATTCATAGACCAACTTTTTATCTCTGTAATTAATACTTCTACAATATCTCCTTCTTTTATATTTTTACCAGTAAAGTTAACAAGTTTGTTTTCTTCACTATATCCACTATAAACTTCATCATTTCTTTTACTTTTGCCATCTACCAATACTTTTACAACTTTATTTAAATATTTTTGATTATTTAAATTTCCATATTTTGCGACTCTTTCATTTAATTCTTGTAGTCTTTCACTTTTTTCTTTTAAATCTATATTATCAATAAACTTAGCCGCAGGAGTTCCTGCTCTTGGACTATATATAAATATAAACGCAAAATCAAACTTACAATAATCAACTAATTTTAATGTGTCTTCAAATTGCTCTCTTGTTTCGTTAGGAAAACCAACAATCATATCAGTACTAAAAGCTATATTAGGAATAGCTTCTTTAAGTTTATCATAAATCATTTTAAATCTTTCTACAGTATAACCTCTTCCCATTAACCTAAGTATTTCATTATTACCTGATTGAACGGGTAAATGTAGATAAGGCATTATATTTTTATTATCTTTAATAACATCAACCATCCTTAAACTAAAGTCTCTTGGATGACTTGTCGCAAATCTAATTCTTTCTATATTAATCTTTGCGACTTCTTCTAATAAAGTCGCAAATCCATCTTCCATACCTAAATCCAATCCATATGAATTAACGTTTTGACCAAGCAATGTAATTTCCTTATAGCCTTGTTCTTTTAACTCTTTGACTTCATCTAAAATATCTTTCATTAACCTACTTCTTTGTTTACCTCTTGTATAAGGAACTATACAATATGTACAAAATTTATCACATCCATACATTATATTTACCCAAGCTTTATATTTATTAAATCTTTTTACAGGTAAATTTTCTATTACGTCTCCTTCAATAGAAAATACTTCAATTGTTCTTTCTTTTGTATTAATAAAGTTTTCTAATAACTGAGGTAATCTATGAATATTATGAGTGCCAAAAACAATATCAACTTGCTTATATGTGTTCATTATTCTTTCAATAGTAATTTCTTCTTGTACCATACATCCACATACCGCAAAAACAACTTCAGGATTTTTCACCTTTAGTCTTTTTAATTGACCAATTTCTCCAAAAACTTTATTTACGGCATTTTCTCTTATTGCACAAGTATTAAAAATAAGTAAATCAGCTTCATTATAATCATCAGTTTTAGTAAAGCTCATCTCATCTAAAATACCCACAATTGTTTCACTATCTCTTTCATTAGCTTGACAACCATAGGTTCTTAAATAATATTTTTTATTTTCACCAAGTTTTTTTAAACTTTCGGATAATTCATATAAATCTCTATATATATTAATTGGTTTTCTTGTTCTTTTTTTTGCATCTTTTAAAGATGGCAATTTTATACTTATATTTTCCATTTTAACTCCATACTTACTACATTATACAACATGATATTACTTTATCCCAAAATAAAAGATGATTTTCATCACCCTTTATAATTCATCTTATTGTTCGCTAATTGCTTCAACTGGACAAGAACTAATGCACGCACCACAATCGATGCAAGCATCGCTAGCTTCAGCCTTTCCATCATCATTTATTGATAATGCTTCAACTGGGCATGTACTTACACAAGCTTCACATCCAATACAAGTATCTTGATCAACTATAACAGGCATGTTCATTCCTCCTTGTTATTATTCTAATACATACTTTGTGCATTAGCCAAGGCTAATTTTACCCTAAGGCAACATCTAACACCATCATTATTACAAAACCAAGCATTACTCCTAAAGTTCCAGCATGAGAATGCTCGCCTGAAGTTGCTTCTGGAATAAGTTCTTCAACTGTTACATAAATCATAGCTCCTGCAGCAAAACTTAATAACCAAGGCATAAATGGTTCAATAACATTAGCTAATAAAACAACAGATATCCCAAAGATAGGTTCAACAATTCCTGTCATACTTCCTATAAAGAAAGATTTAAAAGCGCTATTTCCTTCATGTCTTAAAGGTAATGACATTGCTGCTCCTTCTGGGAAGTTTTGAATACCCATACCAATGGCTAACGCAATTGCTGGCGCAAAATTACCATCTTGAGCACCCATCGCAAAAGCTAAACCAACTGCCATTCCTTCAGGAATGTTGTGTAAAGTTACAGCTAAAACTAATAATGTTGTCCTTTTTAAACTTGTTTTAGGACCTTCAACTTCATTTGATGATCTATGTAAATGGGGAATAATATTATCTAAAAGTAATAAAAAAGCTACTCCTATTAAAAAACCTCCTGCAGCTGGAATCCACCCAATTCCGCCTGCAGCTTCTTCTGCATCTATTGCAGGGATTAACAAACTCCAAACAGATGCTGCAATCATTACACCTGCCGCAAATCCCATAAATGATCTTGTCATGTTTTCACTTGGTTTACCTTTAAAGAAAAATACTACAGCAGCTCCTGCAGATGTCATTAAAAAGGTAAATAAAGTTCCAAGTGTTGCATATAATAAAGAATTACCCATATTCATCTCCTTTCATATTAACTTAACATTAAAATAGAAAAGATGCATTAATTATGCATCTGGTCTTATCTGTATTCTTTTAATATTTATTGCTCTATTAGTATTATCATCAATATCAATAATAACTCCACAAAGTATTGCAGGACCCTCTGCAGGTTTAAACCTTGAAGGAATTTTTTTTATATTTAAATCAAACACCTCTTCAATATCTCTTCCTAAAACACTATCATAAGCACCGCACATACCAACATCTGTAATAAAAGCACATCCATCTTTTATTCTTTCATCGCTTGTTTGTACATGAGTATGAGTACCTAAAACAGCAGTTATCTTATCTTTATAATATTCAAAAAATGTTACTTTTTCAGAAGTAGCTTCTGCATGTAAATCTACAATAATGATATCTGCTTCTATCTCTGGTAATACTTTTTCAAATACATCAAATGGAGATTCAGTACAATTATCAATAAATACATTTCCACATAAATTAACAACTGCAATTTTTTTATCTAAAACTTCTTTAATGATAATACCTTTACCAACATCTTTAGGTTCAATATTTAAAGGTCTAATTAAATCTGGACAATCATCAAGATGTTCAATAATTTCTCTTTTTGAAAATGCATGATTTCCTAAAGTAATTACATCAACTCCAACATTTTTAAAATTATTATAAATTTTATGAGTTATTCCCTTTCCATGAGCAGAGTTTTCTCCATTTATAATAGTAAAATCAATATTGTATTCTTTTTTAAGAAGGGAAAGCTTTTCGTTGACAATCCTTCTTCCAGCTTTCCCTACTACATCACCTAAAAATAAAATTTTCATTATTTTGCCAATTCATTTACCCTAGTTTCACGTATTAAAGTAACCTTTATTTGACCAGGATAAGTCATTTCGTTTTCAATTTTTTCTCTAATGTCTTGAGCAATCTTAACCATGCTTATATCATCAACTTTTTCCGGTTTAACCATAATTCTAATTTCTCTTCCAGCTTGAATTGCATATGATCTTTCAACTCCATCAAATTCATTCGCAATTTTTTCAAGTTGTTCTAATCTCTTAATATAAGCTTCCATCGATTCAAATCTAGCACCAGGTCTAGCAGCGCTTAATGTGTCAGCTGCCTCAACTAGCTGAGGAATTATCCCCGCTGCTGGTACTTCTCCATGGTGAGATTCAATTGCATTAATTACAAGTGGATGCTCTTTATACTTTTTAGCAATTCTTGCTCCAAGTTCAATATGAGTTCCTTCTTGTTCAAAGTCTAATGCTTTTCCAATATCATGTAATAAACCAGCACGTTTTGCTAAAGTTTGATTAAGTCCTAATTCAGCTGCCATAATTCCAGCAAAGGTAGCAACCTCAATAGAATGTTGTAATACATTTTGACCATAAGAATAACGATACCTTAATCTACCAATTAACTTGATAATTTCTCTATCAATTTTTCCTATTCCTAATTTAAATACAGCTTCATCACCAATCTTCATGATGGTTTCATCCATTTCATTTGTAACCTTCTCAACAACTTCTTCAATTCTTCCAGGTTGAATTCTTCCATCACGGATTAATGCTTCTAATGATAACCTAGCAATTTCTCTTCTAATTGGGTCAAAACAACTAACAGTAATAATATCTGGTGTATCATCAATAATTAAATCAACCCCTGTTAACTGTTCAATCGCATGGATATTCCTTCCTTCACGACCTATAATTCTACCCTTCATATCTTCACTAGGTAATGCTACAACAGAAACAGTTCTATCAATTGTTTCTTCTTGTGCATATCTTTGAATTGCTAAAGCAATAATATTTCTAGCTTGATCAGCTGCTTTTGCCTTAGCTTCTTCTTCTTGATCTCGTAAAAATAATGCAATATCTTTAACAGATTTCTTTTCTACTGCATCCATAAGTTCAGCTTTTGCTTCGCTAGCACTCATGTTTGCAATTCTTTCTAATACTACAATTTGATTATCAATACGAGATTGTAAATCTACTTCCATCTTCTCCAAATTAGTTAGTTTTGAAGTAGCAAGACGATCTTTTTCATCAATTTGTTTTTCTTTTGCTATTAAAGTTTCATCACGCAAGTTTAAAGTATCTTCCCTACGTGCTAACTTATTTTCTGTACTTTGCAAAGATGCTTTTGCTTCTTTGATTTCCTTTTCTGCTTGCAGTTTCATTTCGTAAACTTGTTGTTTACCGTCAAGAGTCGCTTGACGTATAATACCATCTGCTTTGATGTTGGATTCTTCAATCACATTTTTAGCTATTGTGTTTGCTCTTGAGATTCCCAATCGACCAGCGATTACCATCATGATAACCCCTGTTATGATACCTATAATACCAACTAAAATGGATACAAGTATTACGTTATTTCCCATCATACTTTCCTCCATTTGTTTTTCTTTTAGAGTTTTACTCTTACTATATTATAAATTAACATAAAAATTTTCACAATAAAGAAAACCTCCACATTTAGTGAAGGCTACTCAGAAAACATATTTTCTTTAATTTTTTGAGTGATTTCTTCATCAATTTCAGGGTTTGCAAGTAAATATGCTCTAACTGCTTCTCTTCCTTGTCCAATTCTTTCTCCCTTATATGAATACCATGCACCCGCTTTATCTAATATATCTAATTCAGCTCCTAAATTAATAATTTCTGAAAGATGAGATATTCCCTCTCCATACATAATTTCAACTTGAGCTGTTTTAAATGGTGGAGCAACTTTATTTTTAACTACCTTCAAATTAACTTTGTTTCCAATTACTTCTGTACCATTTTTGATAGCTTCTCCTTTTCTAACATCTATTCTTATAGAACTATAGAATTTTAAAGCTCTTCCCCCAGGTGTTGTTTCTGGATTTCCAAAAATAATTCCAATTTTCTCTCTTAATTGGTTAATAAATATAGCTGTACAACTAGATCTATTCATTACCCCAGATAGCTTTCTCATAGCTTTAGACATTAATCTAGCTTGTAAACCCATGCTTTCCTTACTTATTTCTCCATCAAGCTCTGCTTGAGGCACTAAAGCTGCAACTGAGTCAATTACTACCAAATCAATTGCTCCTGACTTAATTAATAATTCAGTAATTTCTAATGCTTGCTCACCCGAATCTGGTTGAGAAAGAATTAGTTCATCAATATCAACACCAAGTGCCTTAGCATATTGAGGATCAATCGCATTTTCAGCATCGATAAATGCTGCTCTTCCTCCCATTTTTTGACATTCCGCAATCGCATGTAAAGCAATTGTAGTCTTTCCACTAGATTCAGGACCATAGATTTCTACAATTCTTCCTTTTGGATATCCTCCAATACCTAAAGCTAAATCTAATGAAAGAGATCCACTAGGAATAGCATCAACATCAACATTTGCTCTATCTCCTAGCCTCATTACACTACCTTTACCGTATTGTCTTTCAATCTGTTTTAATGCATCTTTTAATAAGGCATCTTTTTTATCATCTTTAACAACTTTTTCTGTCATTTTTATCCTCCATTAACTTATTATCTAAACTTTATTTGTTCCTATTTACTTTCAAAAATAAATTCTTTTAGTTGATTGAAATAAGAATAACCACTAGACATACTTACAAACGTCGCAAACCATAATGTTATATCTGATATTGGTATTCTAATAAATTCAAATGGAATGTTATTAAGCAATATAAATATTATCGATAACATTTGTAGTACAGTTTTTAATTTCCCTAAATATCCTGCAGCTACAACTACTCCACTTTGTGCAGCCATCATTCTACAACCATCAACAATAGTATCTCTTGCAACCATAATTATTATAGGAACTACTGGAATAATTCCTTTTGACACAAATAATATGTAAAGAGAGTTAACTAATAGTTTATCTGCTATAGGATCAGCAAATTTTCCAAAAGTTGTAATTAAATTATTTTTTCTTGCAATATAACCATCTAAATAATCTGTAAATGATGCAATTAAAAATAATATTAATACAACAATATTAATTAAAGAAATGGATAAATTTTTAATATAAAATACAGGAATATTTATATTAAACTGTGCATAAGGAAAAATGTAAACCAATATTATAATTGGAATCATCATTATCCTAATAACTGTCAATCTATTGGGCAAATTCATAATATACCTCTTTTTTTATTAAGTATAACATAATAATAAGGAATCTAACGATTCCTTAATTAAGCACACTCGATAAGCCATGTTCTGTCCAAGTTTCCTTGTGGCAACCATTTATCTACACTTTCGTGTCCAATTATTTCTTCATTTTGAAATAATTAGCTCCCCTACCAATTTTGGGTTTCTCGCTTGCGGGGTTTATCCGTTCCACTCAATAAGTTTCCTTATTGACTTCGTCACTGTGACACCTTAGGGTTTATATTCATAGTTTACACCTTAGAATATAATTCCGCCGTTAACTTTCGTTACCCAGTTTTATTTTTTCAACTGGCACAAACACTACAATCATCTCAGATTGTGCGAGCATGGACTTTCCTCTAATATTTTATAATACCAGCGATTGCCTGAGCGCTACTTATTTGTATTAAATACTTCTTGTTCTAGTCTAGATATTCTTTTAATAATATCTAAATTACTAGTTGGGCTTTCTTCATAAGATCTTGCTTTTCCTTGTGCTTCGATAAGCTTAGCACGTAAGGAAGCATTTGTTCTTTCCATTTCAGAAACTTTTTGATTAAGTTCTGATAATAATTCTTGGTATGTTTGATAATCTTGAATTATTAAATCTAAAAAAGTATCCACCTCTAATGGACTATATCCTTTAAAATCAGTGTTAAATTCTTTTTCATAAAGTGTATGTACATCAAGATTTAATTTGTTTGACATATTAACCACCACCTATAAAATATTATTACAAACAAACCTTTAAAAAGCAATAAACCTTTTATGTTTTAAATATAAAAGGTATAATAATTCAAGGTGAAATAATGATTAATTATCCAAATGGCAAAAAAAGAAAATATAATGCACTTAAAATATCACAAGCTAATAGAGGAATGACTCTAGAAAAGGATTTAAATCGTTCTAATAAATATTTTCTAGAAAAAAATATAGCTAATATACATAAGAAGCCTACTCCTATTCAAATAGTCTCAGTAGACTATCCTAAAAGAAGTGCCGCAAAAATTACAGAAGCATACTTTAAAGTTGCATCTACAACAGACTATAATGGAGTATATAAAGGAAGAGCAATTGATTTTGAAGCAAAAGAGTGCTCACAAAAATCTTTTCCTTTAAAATCAATTCACCAACATCAAATACAACATTTAAAAAGTGTTATACACCATGGTGCTATTGCATTTATGATTATAAGATTTACAAGTTTAGATGAAACATTTTTTGTAAATGCAAAAGATATTATTAATATTTATGAAAATAAAGAAAAAACAAGGAAATCAATTCCTTATTCTTGGTTTAAAAAAAATTGTCATTTGATACCATTTAACTTGCTAGTACCAGTGAATTATATTAAAGTGCTAGATGAACTCTATTTCTAGGAGGAACAAAATGAGTAAAAGAAGAAAAAATACTAGAAAAATCAATAAAAAAGCTTTATTAACTATTTTAGTTATTTTTATATTAATTACAGGTTTAATAGGAGGAACTGTTGGTCTTGTTGTAATGGGCAACATGTTAAGAACTAAACCTGATTTAGAAATTACAAACCTGCTTTCTAAAGAATCAAGTAAAATATTTGATAAAGATGGAAATCAAATTGCGGATGTTGGGTTACAAATAAGAACAAATGTAACTTATGAACAACTTCCAGAATCATTAGTCGATGCATTTTTAGCAGTAGAAGACTCAAGGTTTTTTGAACATCCTGGTTTTGATACAGCACGTTTCTTAAAAGCAATGGTTGAAAATATAAAAGCCATGAGATTTGCTCAAGGTGGAAGTACAATAACCATGCAATTAATAAAATTATCTTATTTCACTGATGATGAAGCAGGTGTTGGAGCTCCTAAAAAGATTGAACGTAAAGTACAAGAGATTGCGTTAGCACTTGAATTAGAAAAAAATGCAGATAAGAAAACAATTTTAGAACTATATATAAATAAAATGAACTTTGGTGGTTCAGGTAATATAAGAGGAGTTCAAAAAGCTGCACAATATTATTTTGGTAAAGATGTTACTGAGTTAAATTTAAGTGAAAGTGCAATGCTTGCAGGTATTGTAAATAGACCTAATACATATAATCCTTTTAATTATTTAGATTATGCAACAAATAGAAGAAATTCAGTTATCAATTTAATGGTAAGACATGGTTATATAACTAAAAAAGAAGGAGAACTTGCTAAAAGTATAAAACTTGAAGATATTCTAATAGATCCTAGTAAAGCTAAAGGTAGTGGTTCTCAAGAATATGAATATCAATCTTATATAGATACAGTTATTAATGAAGTTAAACAGATAACTGGTTTAGATCCTACTTCTGTTGCAATGAATATTTATACTTATATGGATCCTGAAATTCAAAAAGTAATGGATTCTATACAAGCAGATAAAGAAGAAACTGTAGTATTCCCTGATGAATTAATGGAAGTTGCAATGATATCCATTGATAATGAAACAGGTCAAATTGTAGCTATCGGTGGAGGAAGAAACTACGGTAGAGGTGGTAGTATGTTACTAAATCATGCTACTGAACAATTTAAACAACCAGGTTCTGCTGTAAAACCATTCTTAGAATATGCTTTAGCTTTTGAGCATTTAGGATGGGCTACAACTCATGTTGTTACAGATAGGCCTATAGTATATAAAGGAACTACAAAAGTAATTAAAAACTTTAATAATCAATATGCAGGACAAGTTCGTCTTGTTGATGCAGTTGGTACTTCATTAAATACCCCTGCTATACAAACCTTACAAGAGGTTGTAGATAAAATAGGTAGACAAGCAGTAGTAGAATACCTACAAAACCTAGGTTTTTCAAAAGTTAATTCAGATAACTTTGATATAGGATTTGCTATTGGAGGTTCTAACTATACAGCAAGTGCATTAGAAATGGCTGCTGCTCAAGCTGTAATGTTAAATGGAGGTTACTATATTAAACCTCATACAGTAAGTAGAATTGAGTTTAAAAGTGGAAGTGATCCAATAGAACCTTTACATACTCCAGTTAGTGTTATCTCAGAACAAGCCGCATATTTAACATGTTTATTACTATACCAAACAGTATATGGACCTTATACAAACTATATGCAAATCTTAAAAAGAGATTATCCTGTTTATGCCAAAACTGGTACTACAGACTGGGGAAGTGATGGACTTCAATACAATATTCCTCAAGGAGCCGCAAAAGATAAATGGATGATATCTTCTACTAGTAAATATACAACTGCAGTTTGGCTTGGATATGAAAAAGGTATAAAAGATAAGGATACTTATTTTGATAGAACTAAAAACAGATTAAACTTACCTGGTAAAATAAGTACATTAATATTAAGTGCTCTAACAGATAAATTAAAACCTGGAGAAGTACCTAGACCTGAAGGTATTTCATCAATTACTCATATTTTAGGTACCTTCCCTTATGCATACCCTATCGAAGGTATGGATGGTGGTTTAATTACTACAGGTCTAATAAAAAGTGAATTCAATGAACTAGTAAGTCCTGAAACTTCAGATATAGATCAATTATCCGAATTCAGTGCTACTGCTGGCAATGATGGACATATAAATATGACATGGTCTCCTTATCCAGACCCTGAAAAATTATATGTTGCTGGAGATACAATGGATCTTGGACTAGATGTTGGAGGAAATTGGATTGGTGCTACTGGTAGAAGATTATTTGATTATACTTGGATTTATGGACCAATTAGATATAAGGCTAGAATTTCTCAAAACGGTAATGTAATTGCAGAAATTTCAAGTGAAACAGAACACTTTAGCCAACAAGTTGGACTTGAGCCAGGAGCTAGCGTTACAGTTTGTGGATATTATGCATATGAAAATTTAGGCATTACATCCAATGAAATCTGTAATGAATTTAAAGCAGTTGATATGGATTTATCACTACTTGTTCCTAATACTAATGCTAGTAGAGTTGATATAGAAAACTGGGCAAATTCTGCTGGAATAAAAGCAACATACAATACAATCACAAATGACTCAAAAGCAAATACAAATGAAATTTTATATAACGGAGTTGTTGTTAATGGACAAGCAATTCATACAACAGCATCTCAATTACAAAATGTTAATGTAATAGTAAATTTATATGTTGCTAGCGACAATAAACCTGATCCTGGAAATCCAAACCCTGGAAATCCAAATCCTGGAAATCCAAATCCTGGAAGTGATACACCTGAAGGATAAACAGATTAAAAGCGATGAAGTTTATATTTTCATCGCTTTTTTTGATACTTACAAAATTCTATAAATGGACATCCTTCACATTCTGGTCTTTGTGCCTTACATTTATATCTTCCAAAAAATATAAACAAATGATGTGCTATATTCCATTTTTCTTTTTTGATTTTTTTATTTAATTTCATTTCCACCTTATAAACATCATCATTTTTATAAGCTAGACCTAACCTTTTAGCTACTCTTTGTACATGAGTATCTACAGCTATAGCTGGTATATTAAAAGCAACACTCAATATTACATTTGCACTTTTTCTACCAATACCTGGAAGTTTTATTAATTCTTCCATTTTATCAGGCATTTTAGAATCATATTCTTCATATAACATTTTAGCCATGCCTTTTATATTTTTAGCTTTATTTCTATATAAACCTATTGACCTTAAATGACTTTCTAAATCTTTAATATCAGCTTGAGCCATATCTTTAGGTGTTGGATATTTTTTAAATAAATCAGGCGTAACTTTATTGACTGCAATATCAGTAGTTTGTGCAGATAATGCTACTGAAACAGCTAATTCAAAAGGATTTTTATGATTTAATTCACATCTAGCATTAGGAAACATTAACATTAATTCATCTAATATTTCATCTGTTGTCAAAATACTTTACCCTCCTGTATCATACTTATTGTTACATTGTTATTAACCCAATTTTTAAGTATTTTATCTATATATGATAATTTAACCTTTTTATACATAGATGCTTGTTTTAAAGCTTCAATAATAAGTTTTGAATCAATTGTTTTTACCCAATCACTAATTGTTTCCATTTCTTTTTGAGTAAGAGGTCTTTTAAATTCCTTTTCAAATAAATTAAATAATGAATTATCTAATTCACTTTCAATAACTTCCACTTCTAATTCAAATAAACCATCTAAGATAAAACAAGGAACATTGTTTCTTGCTTCAATTTGTAAAAATTTTTTCGCAAATAATACACTTAATATTTTATTTATTTCATTTTCTTCAAAACCTGTTTTTTTACACAGTAAATCTATAGTAATATTAATATGGTTACTATTAAAAAAATCTATTAATAAAACTACTACAATTTCTTTTTCACTTAAACCAAGAAATTCTAAATTATCTAATATCCAATCTCTACGGTTTACATATTTTTGTTTATACCATTTCATAAATCAATCCTCGTAAATAATTCTAACATAAATTGCATTATCATAGAATTAATGATAAATTAATTAATTGTCAGGAGAAAGTTATGTTAAAAAAAATAGCTATAAGTATTATGGGTTTGTTTCTTCTTGCTAGCATTGTTCTTGCAGGATACAAAATTTTTGAGCCTAATTCTAGATATGAAGAAGTTATTAATATAGAAAGCTTCTATATTAGTTTTAATACTGTAGAAGAATACACCTTATCTGCAGGTAATAATACATCTCATTACTATTTATTCTGTGACCCTAATAATAATGATTGTAAATATTTATATGATTCTGTATTTCCTAGTGTTACAGCAAAAAATAATAATATAAATATTAAAACTATTATTGAATATATTGATATTTCAGAGATTATAGATAATGATGACTTTTTATCAAATTTAAAAAAGTGGAATATTTCAACATATCCAGCTTTAGTATCTTGTGATGTTGAAGATAATCAAATTATCATTAACAACACATTAGAATTTGATACAAACCATCCATTGAATTCAGAAGATATAGTAAATTGGATGATTCTAAATGATATATATAGTGGCGAAAGCCAAGTAATACTACCAAGCTAAGCTTGGTTTTTTAATTCTTCAATAAACTTTTCACACCATAAAGCACTTCTTTTGCTTGCCAAAGAAACATATGTATTAAAATCTAAATCATTTCCTTCTTTTATTGTTATATCTGATAAAGATCTAATCACAATAAAAGGTTTTTTATAATGTTTACAAACTTGTGCAATACCAGCAGCTTCCATCTCAGCACATAAAGCTCCTGGAAAGTTTTTATTAATTAATTCAATTTGATCTTCTCGATGAATAAATGAATCCCCAGAAGCTATATTACCTATAAATACTCTATCCTCTTTTTCAATAATATTTTTCATTATTTCTATATATTTATCATCTGCTTTATAAGCTGTATAATCTTGATCAAATCCTAAAGGATATCCAAAAACACTTATATCCATATCATGATGAGCAACTATATTAGATATTACAACATCTAATACTTCTTGATCTTCTCTTAATCCACCAGCAGTACCAATATTTACCACACCTTCAATATCAAAATTTTCAAATAATATGGTTGTTGACATTGCGGCCGCAACTTTACCAACTCCTGATTTAGTCAAAACACAATCTACATCAGATAATTTTCCCTTATAAAACTCTACTTTACTTATTTCTTCTTTTTTAACTTCACTCATTAATTTTACTAATTCAGCTATTTCTTCATCCATTGCACCAATAAATCCAATCATACTTTTCCTCCAACTATAAAATATTTTTCACCATTAATTATTCCTTCATAATCAAAGTCTGTATATACTTTTATATTAAATCCTACTTCATTTAATATTTTAATAATATCTTCTAATTTAAAAACTTTTTGAACATGGTACTCTTGTAATACTTTCTCTTTAGTATAAAAAGCAAAATGATGATGAATTTCATCATCTATTGTATTAATAGTCCATTGATAAGGTACATCATTAATATAACCTTCTTCAATAAACTCATCTTTAAATTCAATTAATCTATCTTCTGTATGCATATCAAAGATAAAAGTTCCACCATCTTTTAAAGCATTATAAACAGAAATAAACATGTTTTTACATTCATCTAATGAGTTTAAATAATTAATTGAATCACAATAACAAATAATACCATCATATTTATTTTCACAAGAAAATTTAATCATATCAATTTGTTTAGTCTTAATATAAGGATATTTATTATTTAACCTTTTTAACATTGATAAAGACAAATCACTAGCTAAGATATCATATCCATATTTATAAAGGATATTTGTTATTTCTCCACTTCCACTTGCAAGTTCTAGTATTTTATTTCCACTAATATTTATTTTTGTAAAATCAGCCCATTTTTTTGAATATTCATAATCACTAACTAATTCATCATAATAAGAAGCTAAATTATAATAAATCATCGATATTTACCCTAGGTAAGTCACCCCACAACTTTTCAAGTTGATAAATTTCTCTTGCTTCTTCACTAAAAACATGAACAACTAATTCATATAAGTCTAATAATATCCAATCACTATCGCCTTTACCTTCAATCGCCCTATAATCATGATTATTTTTAATAGCTTTTTCAATTACACCATTAATCATCGCGTTTGCAAGTCTTTGATTATTCGCACCTGCAATCACAAAATAATCAGTAAAGGGACTAATACCTCTTAAATCAATTACTTCAATATTACTTGCAAGTCTTTCATCCAATTCTTTTACAACAATTTTCAATAATTCACTCATTAGTTTTTCTCCTTATTGTATCTATTTGATTCATACCTTGTTTGTTTAAATCCTAAATCTAAATTCTTTAGTGATAATTTAATCAAATATGATGAATCATAACCCCTACTAGGATCTAATTTGTCTGATATGTATATTATTTTAGATAATGTACCATCATCTGTTCCTAAAACATGATGATAGATTGAATTTAGTATTTCTTCATCCTTTATTAAAAGTTTGTCTCTTGCAAATACCATTCCTAAATAAGCATGAAATAAATAACCTGGATTTTTAAGTTTGTTTTTAAAATGCTTTTTCATTAATTCCATGGTTTTCTTATATGGAAGTTCCTTACAAATATCATGAAAAACACCAGCAGTATAAGCCTTCTTTTCATCATAATTATGAGCTCTTGCAAGTTCTACTGCCAACTTACTTACAGAAAGACTATGTTTATATCTATTATCTCTTAAATTGTTTCTAATAATAGTTTTAAAATAAAAGCAATTATCAAGAATATAATCCTTTACTTTTTCATCTAATAAAGTAAAATCGCCCTTCATTACTTTTTTATTAATATTAATAGAATTCTTATTATTAAGATAAACACATTCGATATTAGAATCTTTTTCTTTTATTAATTCAATATTATCTATATCTTCTAACGCAAGAGAAACCATTTGTTTTCTATCCTTTTTTTTAGGTTTGTTTTCATCTTTTAAAACAACAAAATATACTTTGTCTAATTTAAGTTTCTTAATCTGTTTTTTTGCAAAGTCTATATCTTGAAGTGTTATAGGATTAAATGCTTGTTTTAATATTCCAACTTTACTCATGGCAATATAATTTTTGGATTCCTCGCTTTTTTATATAACAAAATTGTTCTTCCCATTTGTTGAACAACACTACTTTTTGTATGCATCGCAATATCAAATGCTAGAGTATCTAAATCATCTTCATAAGATTTTAATACATTAACTTTTACTAACTCTCTTGCATTTAATGCATTATTTAAAGAATCTATTAAATTAGTACTTAAACCTTCTTTACCAACTGTAACAACCGCTTTTTCATTTACACCAAGCGATCTTAAATATCTTTTTTGTTTACCTGTTAATATCATAACATTGCCTTTCTAAATGTAACATTTACTTGTTTTGGATGAGTGACAACTATCTTTGAAACTTTATTATTAATACAAACCCATCCTAATCCATCAATCACAATATCCATCTTATCATAGCGAACATTTACTGTAGTTGAAACCATTTTATCTTCTACAACAGGTGTTAGTAGTTCTCCTTTATGATTTTCCCATAATTTATCCGCATTACTTAACTTAGTTCTATGTATTAATAAATCATTGCTTACATAAGCTACTAAACTAGCTTTATTAGCATCATAAACATCAATCCTTATTAACCCTCCTAAAGCTATACTTTGATCTTTATTCAATTGATATATAGTAGGTTTAATGGTTCTAGTAGGTATTACTGTATTAAGTTTAATATCATCAAGCAACATTAATATACTATTTTTAACTTCAATACCTGGAGTATCAATAAAAGTTAAATTTTTAATTTTAATTTTATTAAAATCTAATGTTGTCCCAGGATATCTACTTTTAGTAAGCACATCATTTCCTATTAATAAGTTTATAAATGTAGACTTACCTGTATTAGCCTTACCTATTACAATAATATCTTTACCATCAGATTGTTCATCTAATATATCCAATATTAAATTCTTATTTATTTTTTCTAAATGAGAAGTTATTAATATACCTTTAACTTTAATACCCTTTTCTTTTAACCTTTCTTGAATAAATCTAGTTATTTTATTATTTGATATATCTTTTGGAAGTAAATCTCTTTTTGTAGCAACTAAGATTATATCTTTATTAAGTACATGTCTATTTAAACCATCAATCATGCTTGCTTCAAAATCAAATAAATCAACAACCCAAACAATTAATCCATCCATTGTATTTAATTTAGTTAATATATATTCACTTGGTATACCCTTTTTCATAGAGTACATTAAATCATCATAATGAATAATTCTAAAACATCTTTGACAATAGGTAGAATTAATCTTAGGACTATAACCTACTTCATTTTTATTTTCATATTGGATTTTAATTCCACATCCCTTACAAGTCGTCATAATACTTCCCCTTTTTTATTAATTTTTTATGTTCTAAAAATTTAAAAACACCTTTTTCTATTTGTCTATTTATCATTCCAAAAATATTGTCTTTTTCACTAAATGGATCAACTAAAATAGTATACATATCTTGTTTGTTTCCACCTAATACATCAGTTAAAAGCTGATCTCCTATTACGGCAACTTCATCATTAGTAACATCATATTTTTCCATTATATGCTTAAAAGAAGTACTAAAAGGTTTTAGTGCAAAACTAATATAATCACAATTTAGTTCTTCACCAAAACTTTTAACTCTTGATTCAACATTATTACTAATTACAACAGGAATCATCCTACAACTTTTAATCTGTTTTACAAATCTTTTTGCGCTTTCACCTAAAACATCTTTTCTAGATTCCACTAGTGTATTATCAATATCAAGTATAATTACTTTTATTCCTTTATCTTTTAAAGCTAATAAATCAATATCTTTAAAGCTTTTTACATAAGCTTTTGGTTTAAATAATTTGTAAGCCATAAAACCTCCATTTATTTAATTATACAATAATTGTAAAATACGTGTAGAATAATATTGAGGTGAAAAAATGATTAAATGTGTAATTTTTGATTTAGATGGTTTAATGATTGATTCAGAAAGAGCTGTTAGAAAAATGTATGTAGAGGTAGCTAGAGAGTTAGGCTTTGAATTAGATGAAGAATTTTTTACAGGCATTATAGGTTCAACTAAAAAAGCAGCACAAGCACAATTTGATAGATTTCCATTATTACAAAAAAATATGGCTTCTATTACAAAGAAAAGAAAAGAAATTGTATATAATGAAATTGATAATAATCCTGATTTCTATCATAACCACTTGTAAAACAAGTGGTATGTAAAGCCCTATAAGGGCTTGTTGCTGCATAGTCCTTCGACTACTGAAGCCCGACAGCTGCAGCACTATCACAGACTGCCACTCAAAGTGGCTTT
>JAAYSZ010000044.1 GCA_012523895.1 Erysipelotrichaceae bacterium | reverse complement strand
TATTCATTTAAAGAGATAGAACTATGAGTAAAATGAAAGTTGGTTATGTAGGAATTATTGGAAGACCCAATGTTGGTAAAAGTACTCTTCTTAATTATTTGATTGGGGAGAAAATCGCTATAACTAGTGAAAAGCCACAAACGACAAGAAGCCAAATATTAGGTATTAAAACTACTGAAAAAGCGCAAATTATTTTTATAGATACTCCTGGTATTCATAAACCAAAACATGAGCTTGGATCATTTATGAATAAAGAAGCAAAAAGTGTTGCGAGTGGAGTTGATTTACTATATTTAATTGTGGATGTTAGTCAGCCTTTTGGTGTTGGGGATAATTATGTTTTAGAATTAGTAAAAAGATATAAATTACCAGTTTTTTTAATTTTAAATAAAATTGATTTAATTACTAAAGATGAATTAATTAAGCTAATTGATGATTATTCAAAAAGATATGATTTTGATGAAATAATTCCAATTAGCGCTTTTAATCACACAAATATTAATAGATTAATAGATGTTACAAAAGATTATTTAGAAGATGGAATAAAATATTATCCTGATGATCAAGTTGTTGATTATCCAGAACAATTTATTATTTCAGAACTTATAAGAGAAAAAATATTATTTTATACAGAAGAAGAAATACCTCATTCAGTTGCAGTTGTGATTGAAAAGGTTATAAGAAAAAAAAGCAATTTTGTAATTTATGCATTAATTCTTGTTGAAAGAGATAGTCAAAAAGGAATAATCATTGGAAAACAAGGAAGAATGATTAAACAAATTGGAATAGATGCTAGAAAAGATATAGAAGGTATACTAGGTGAAAAAATATTTTTAGAACTTTTTGTAAGGGTTGAAAAAGATTGGAGAAATAAAAAAAGTAAACTAAAACAATTAGGATACATACCTATTGAGATAGAGGAATAAAAGTGAATGATAAGTATTTAGGCATAATTTTAAAACAAAGTGATTATAAGGATAATGATGCAATTATTAGTGTTTTATTAAAAGGTTTAGGAAGGTTTTCTTTATCCTGTAAGGGTGTTAGAAAACTTACTAGTAAGAATTCAATGAATATTAGGCCTTTTTTGAGTTCAGAACTAATATTTGATTACAATGAAAATAAAACAATGTTTTCATTGAAAAATGCATCTACAGTAAAAAATAGAAGATATATTCATGAAGATATTATAAAAATGTCCTTATCAAGTTTAATATGTCAAATTGTTGATTTAACAATACATAATGATGATATTTATATAATAGATGAAGCTTATAAAATATTAGATTTTATTTTAGATAAGATGAATGAAGATAAACATGAAATACTTTTGACTTGTTTATTTATAGCATTATTTTTAAAGCTTTTAGGAATTAATCCTAACGTTGATGAATGTACCTTATGTTCAAATAAAAAAGTAGTTGGAATATCAATTGAAGAAGGTGGATTTGTCTGTGAAGATTGCTTTAATAAAACAACTATTTATGATGGCATTAATGTAGATAATATTAGAAAATTTAGAATTATTAATAAGGCAGAGTTAATTAATTATGAAAAACTTTGTGAGATAGATGAATATAATAAGACAGATTTAGATATTCTTGTAAAATTCTTTGAATTTCACTTTGAAATTAAACTTAAATCTTATGAATTTGTAAGTGTTTTGTTATAGTTTGTCATATTGTTGAATATGGGTATTTATGGTATATTATTTAGTCAGGAGAGAGATATATGGAGAAAACATTTGAGAAGATTGTAAGTCATGCAAAGGAGTCTGGTTTTATTTATCAAGGCTCTGAAATTTATGGTGGTTTAAGTAACACTTGGGACTTTGGACCTTTAGGTGTTGAATTAAAAAATAATATTAAAAATGCTTGGTGGAAAAAGTTTATTCAGGAAGATCCTAATAATGTAGGTATACAGTCAGCAATTTTAATGAATCCTAATGTTTGGAAAGCAAGTGGTCATTTATCTGGATTTTCTGATCCATTAATGGATTGTAAAAAATGTAAGACAAGACATAGAGCAGACCATTTAATTGAAGAATATTCAAAAGGTGCTGTAGAAACAGAAAGCATGAACAACGAAGCTTTAGAAAAATATGTTATAGATAATAAAATACCATGTCCAAATTGTGGAGCTCATGATTTTACTGAAATAAGAACATTTAATTTGATGTTTAAAACTTTCCAAGGAGTTGTAGAAGATAGTACAAGTGTTGTTTATTTAAGACCTGAAACAGCTCAAGGAATGTTTGTGAATTATAGAAATATACAAAGAACATATAGAAAAAAAATACCATTTGGGATTGGTCAAATAGGTAAAGCATTTAGAAATGAAATTACTCCAGGTAATTTTATATTTAGAACAAGAGAATTTGAACAAATGGAATTAGAGTTTTTTTGTAAGCCAGGGACAGATTTAGAGTGGTATGAATATTGGAAGAAGTTTTGTATGGATTGGATATTATCACTAAATAATAATAATCCTGAAAACTTAAGATTTAGAGATCATACACCAGAAGAATTAAGTTTTTATTCGGTTGGCACATGTGATATAGAATATAAGTTTCCATTTGGATGGGGTGAAATCTGGGGTATTGCGGATAGAACTGATTATGATTTAAAGCAACATATGAAACATTCTAAGGTTAATATGGAATATATTGATCCTATTACAAATGAAAGATATGTACCTTATTGTGTTGAGCCATCAGTTGGTGTTGAAAGATTATTATTAATGTTCTTTACTGAAGCTTATGATGAAGAAATATTAGAAAATAATGACACTAGAATTGTTATGAGATTTTCTAATCAATTAGCTCCAGTTAAAGCTGCTGTATTTCCTTTAAGAAAAGATTTAAGAGACAAAGCACTAGAAATCCATAAAATGTTATCTAGTGAATTTAATGTAGAATACGATGAGTCTGGAAGTATTGGAAAAAGATATAGAAGACAGGATGCTATTGGTACTCCTTACTGTATTACAGTTGATCCAGAGACATTAAATGATGGTTGTGTAACTATTAGAGATAGAGACTCTATGGAACAAAAAAGAGTTAAAATAGAGGATTTAGTAGGAATTATACAAGAATCACTTAAATTTTAAGGAGGAAAAATGCGCTTAAGCGATGAAAAAATTAATGAAATTCGTAATGGTGCTGATATTGTTGATGTAATTGGACATTATTTAACACTCACTAGAAGTGGAAAAAATTACAAAGCAATATGTCCGTTTCATGATGATACAAACCCATCATTGAACATTTCAACAGATAAACAAATATTTAAGTGTTTTTCTTGTGGAGCAGGTGGCAATGTATTTGGTTTTGTATCACAATATGAAAATTTAAGTTTTATTGAATCTGTGTTAAAGGTTGCTGAAATTACTAATCAAGTTGTTGATATAGATATTTCTTATTATTCAAAACCAAAAGATTTAAAAAATCAAAATTTATATGATGTTCTTAATGAAACTATTAAATTTACTAAGTATCAATTAAATTCATCAAGTGCATCTCTTATTAAACAATATTTAAATAATAGGGGAATTAGTGATGAATTAATTGAAATGTTTGATATAGGATATAATGGAAGTGACAATGAACTATATAAGTTTCTAAGTGCAAAAGGTTACTTAGATAAAGATATGGTTGCTACTAATATTGTAAGGATAAATGAATTAGGAGCTTATGATGTATTTAGCAAAAGAATAATGTTTCCTATTCATGATACTTTAGGCAATCCAATAGGATTTACTGGAAGAAGTATTGATGAAAATGCTAGTAAATATATTAATACAGCTGAAACAAAGTTATTTACAAAAGGTAATTTTGTTTATAACTATCATCGCGCTAAATCTTATGCAAGAAAAGAAGCTTGTATATATGTTGTAGAAGGGGTCACAGATGTTATTGCTTTTGCAAAAGCAAAAATTTATAATGTTGTGGCTACTTTAGGTACTTCTTGTACTAACAATCAAATAATTTCAATGAAAAATGCATCAAACAAAATTATATTTTGTTATGATGGAGATATAGCAGGTCAAAATGCAACTTTTAAAGCCGCAAAACTTGCAATAGATTTAAATGCTGATATTAGAATCATAAAAAATACTAGCACATTAGATCCTGATGAAATTATTGAAAAACATGGAATTGATAGTTTGAAGTCAATGCTAAAAAAAGAGATGACTTGGTTAGAATTTTGTTTTGAATATTATTTAAAGCAATATAATTTAGAACTTTATTCAGAAAAAAAAGAATTTGCTCAAAAGGTATTAGAAGAAATTAATAAGTCTAATGATGAATTTGATAAACAAAATTTCTTATTTAAACTTAGGCAATTAACTGGTTTTAAATTAAGTGATATTCCCGTTAAAAAACAAAAAACAGAAGAAAGAATATCTCCAGTTTATAAAAGAGCTTATGAAGGAAGGTTGATGGCTGAAAGATTGATTATTGCTAATATGCTAAATAGTATAGAAGCAATAAATGAATATAAGGATAAACTAGGATTTTTAATTGATACAGACTGTGATATGTTGGCAAGAATGATTACCAATGAACATAGTAAGGGAAATTCTCTTGAAATAGCTGATATAATAGATAAGGTAAGTGATGATAATCAAAAGAAAATATTATTAGATATTTCTTTGGAAGAAATATATAAAAAAGAATATAATAAGAATAAATTTATTAGTTATATTAATAGAATTAAAAAATGGATTATAGAAGATAATAACGAATCTTTAAAAATTCAAATACAAAATGAAATTAATCCAAAGGTTAAAGAAGAACTTATGGTTAAATATACAGAAAATCTCATGGAACTAAGGAGGTATAACATTGAAGAAGACTGAAGAAGTTAATGAAACAAAAACAACTGCTAAGAAAGCTACTAAAAAAGCTGTAAAGCATATTTTAACTTTAGATGAAGTTAAAGAAAATCTTTTAAAACAAAGTAAAAGTAAAAAAGATCTTTATGAAAAAGATATTATAGAATCAACTAAGCATTTAGATATGACTGATGAAGAACAAGAAGATTTTTTGATGTGGTGTAATGATAATTTAGACTATATTAAAGATGAAGATGATGATTTGGATGATCTAGATGATATTGATGATGTTGAGGATCTTGATGATGAAGATGACGAAGAAGATGATGAAGATGATAAATCTGATAGATCTAATAGAAAACCTTATAAAGAAACTAAGAAATCTTCAAATACAAGAATAAATGATGCAGTTAAAATGTATCTTAAAGAAATTGGACGAGTTCCATTACTAAAAGCTGAAGAAGAAGTTGAGATTGCAAAACGTATTGAACAAGGTGATGAAGAAGCTAGAGCTATATTAATTTCTAGTAACTTAAGGCTTGTTGTTTCTATTGCTAAAAAATATGTTGGTAGAGGAATGTTATTCTTAGATTTAATACAAGAAGGAAATATGGGATTAATAAAAGCTGTTGAAAAATTTGATTATACAAAAGGATTTAAATTTAGTACATATGCAACTTGGTGGATTAGGCAAGCTATAACTAGAGCGATAGCTGATCAAGCTAGAACAATAAGAATTCCTGTTCATATGGTTGAAACTATTAATAAACTTACAAGAATTCAAAGACAGTTGGTTCAAGATTTAGGTAGAGATCCTACAGCTGAAGAAATTGCAGCTAAAATGGAAGGTATTACTCCTGAAAAAGTAAGAGAAATTCAAAAGATTGCTTTAGAACCAGTATCTTTAGAAACTCCTATTGGTGAAGAAGATGATTCTAGTTTAGGAGATTTTATTGAAGATAAAGATGCGTTAAGTCCTGATCAATATGCAAATAATCAATTATTGAAAGATGAAATTAATAGAGTTTTAGAAGGATTAACTGAAAGAGAAGAAAAAGTATTAAGACTTCGCTTTGGTTTATATGATGGAAGAACTAGAACATTAGAAGAAGTTGGAAGAGAGTTTAATGTTACAAGAGAAAGAATTAGACAAATAGAAGCAAAGGCATTACGTAAACTTAGACATCCATCTAGATCAAAAAGATTACGTGATTTTACAAGTTCAAACTAATGTTAGATATTAGATTACAAACAATATATGATATGTTAAAAAAAGGTATGATTGTAGCTGATATAGGAAGCGATCATGCCTTTCTTCCAATTGAACTAGTGAAAACTGGAAAGAGTGAAAAAGTTTATGCATGTGAAATTGCTGATGGACCATTATTAAGAGCAAAAAACAATATAGAAAAATATGGATTTAGTGATAAAGTTATTGCTATTAAAAGTGATGGTTTAAATAATGTTCCAATTGATACAGAAGCTATAGTAATTGCAGGGGTTGGATTTTATACAGCAAAAAAAATATTTGAAGATAATTTGTCTAGACTAGATAAATTTAAGCAAATAATAATTCAAGTTAATTCAGATATAGATTTATTAAGAAAATGGATTAGTGATAATAACTTTACAATTGAAAATGAAATTATAGTTAAAAAAAGACATTATTATACAATAATTGAAATTAGTACTAAATATAATGAAGGATATAACAGTAAAGAATTATTGTTTGGTCCTATATTAATGAAAACTAAAACTGATGTTTATATTGAATATTTAAATAAAGAGCTTATTAAGTATAAAAAAATCCTTCCTAAGGTAGATGACAATAAGAAGGAAGAGATTAATAAAATAATAAAATTTATAAATGAAATATTAAAATAAAAAATCAGATTATTATTCTGATTTTTAATTATTGAATCGAATTAACAGCTTTTGCTAAACGAGATTTTTGGCGCGCTGCATAGTTTTTATGTTTTAAATTATTAGCAACAGCTGAATCTAACATTTTATTTGCTTTATTTAATGCTTCAGCTGCAACAGCTTTATCGTTAGAAGCAACAGCTAATTTTACATTTTTGATTGCTGTTTTTAAAGCGGTTTTTTGTCCAGCTTGAGCTCTACCTTTTTTTAAGTTTGTTATAGCACGTTTCTTTTGTGATTTAATATTTGCCATTTTGCACCTCCTGTATATCGACTTTTCGATTATAGCAAAAGCAATTTCAAATTGCAACAAAGCCGTGCTATAATCACATGGGAAGGTGTTTTATGAAAATTATATTTATGGGTACTCCAGAGTTTGCTTGTGGTATCTTACAAAGTTTGATAGATGAAGATTATAATGTTGTTGCTGTTGTTTCTCAACCTGATAAAAAAATAGGTAGAAAACAAATATTGAAAAACACACCAGTAAAGTCATTAGCTTTAAAGTATGGAATTCCAGTTATTCAACCTATAAGAATAAGAAATGAATATGAAGAGATTCTTTCATATAAACCAGATTTGATTATTACATGTGCTTATGGACAAATACTTCCTAAAGAATTATTAGATACTCCTAAATATGGTTGTATTAATGTTCATGCATCATTACTTCCAAAATATAGGGGAGGTGCACCAATTCATTGGTCTATAATTAATGGAGAAGAAAAAACTGGTGTTACTATAATGAAAATGGTAGAAAAAATGGATGCTGGTTGTATGTATCTTCAAGAAAGTATTGATATTAATGAAGCTGATACTACTGAAATATTACATGATAAGTTAAAAGAATTAGGAAGTAATTTAATTATTAAATTTATTCCTTTATTTAAAGAAGGTAAATTAGAGTGTGTAGAACAAGATGAATCTAAGGTTACTTTTGGGTTTAATATAAGTAAAGAAGATGAATTTGTAGGTTTTAAAGAAAGAAATGTAAGAGATATTTATAATCATATCAGAGGACTTATTAGTTGGCCTGTTGGGTATGGTATAATAGAAAACAAGCGTGTAAAATTTCATGAAGTTAAAATGGAATACAAAGATCATAATTATAAAAATGGTCAAATAATTGATTTTAATGATGGAATGAAAATAGCTTGTAATGGTGGTTATATTTATGTAATGATGTTACAGATGGAAGGTAAATCTAAAATTACATTTAGAGAATTTAACAACGGTTATGGCAAAATGCTTATAAACAAATGTTTTAAATAGGGAAGGTTAATTGATGGAACAATCAAAAATTAGAAATTTTTCAATAATTGCACATATAGATCATGGTAAATCTACTTTAGCTGATCGTATTTTAGAGCATACAAATACAATTGAGCAAAGAGAAATGAAATCTCAGTTACTAGATCAATTAGATTTAGAAAGAGAAAGAGGAATTACTATTAAATTAAATGCTGTACAACTAAAGTATAAAGCTGAAGATGGACAGGACTATATATTTCATTTAATTGATACTCCAGGTCATGTAGATTTTACTTATGAAGTGTCAAGATCTTTAGCAGCATGTGAAGGTGCTATTTTAGTTGTGGATGCTGCTCAAGGTATTGAGGCACAAACTTTAGCAAATGTGTATCTTGCATTAGATAATAACTTGGAGATAATTCCAGTTATTAATAAAGTTGATTTGCCAAATGCTGATGTAGACTTAGTTCGTAAAGAAATAGAAGATGTTATTGGTTTAGATACAAGTGAAGCACCTTTAATATCTGCAAAAAATGATATTAATATTGATAAAGTTTTAGAAGCAATAGTAAAACATGTACCTGAACCTAAAGGAAATTCTAAAGCACCTTTAAAAGCATTAGTATTTGATTCTATTTATGATACTTATAGAGGTGTTATTGCTTTTGTAAGAGTTAAGGATGGAGAAATCAAACCTGGAGATTCTATTAGATTTATGGCAAGTGAAGCAGTATATGAGGTTACTGAAGTAGGTGTTAGGACACCTAAAGAAATTAAAACAGATAAATTATCTTGTGGTGAAGTTGGATGGATAGCTGCAAGCATAAAAAATATAAAAGATGTTCAAGTTGGAGATACAATTACTTATAGTAAAAATGGAGCAACAGAACCACTTCCAGGTTATAGAAAAATGAATTCTATGGTTTATTGTGGTCTATATCCTACAGATAGTAATAAATACAATGATTTAAGAGAAGCTTTAGAAAAACTTAGTTTAAATGATTCAGCTCTTTATTTTGAAGCAGAAACATCTCAAGCTTTAGGTTTTGGTTTTAGATGTGGGTTTTTAGGGTTGCTTCATATGGATGTTATTCAAGAAAGATTGGAAAGAGAATATAACCTTGATTTAATTGCGACAGCTCCTTCAGTTATATATCATGCTTATTTAACAGATGGAACTATGGTTGAAGTAGATAATCCTGCAAAGTTTCCACCAACCCAAAAAATATCAAGAATTGAAGAGCCTTATGTTAAAGCTTCAATAATGGTTCCTAATGAGTATGTAGGTCCTATTATGGAACTGTGTCAAGCTAAAAGAGGTATCTTTAAGGAAATGATTTATATTGATAATACTAGAAATCAATTAGTGTATGAACTACCTTTAGGAGAAGTTGTATTTGATTTCTTTGATAGATTAAAATCTAGTTCAAAAGGATATGCTTCTTTAGACTATGAATTAATAGGTTATAAAGAAGGTAAACTTGTAAAAATGGATATATTGTTAAATGGAGAAATTATAGATGCTTTAAGTGTTATTATATTTAGAGATTTTGCATATAGAACTGGTAATGCAATGGCTTCTAAACTTAAAGAATTAATTCCTAGACAACAATTTGAAATACCTGTTCAAGCTGCGATAAATGGAAAAGTTATCGCAAGAACAAATATTAAAGCATTAAGAAAAAATGTATTATCCAAATGTTATGGTGGAGATATTACAAGAAAGAAAAAATTATTAGAAAAACAAAAGGAGGGAAAGAAACGCATGAAGGCTGTAGGCTCTGTTGAAATTCCTCAAGAAGCTTTCTTGGCTGTTCTTTCTATGGATAATGAAAATTAAAAGACTTTATAAAAAAGAAATAGACTTTATTTATAAAAAATATGTAGTAAATCATTTTGATGAAGATGAATTAAGGCCTTTGAAATCAATAAAATATTTATATAAGAAAAAATTATATAAATGTTTTAAGGCTGTGGTAGATAATGTTACAGTTGGATATGCTTTCTTTTATGTAAATGGTGATGATATATTATTGGATTATTTTGGAATAATAGATAAATATAGATCTAAAGGATATGGTAGTTTGTTTTTAAGAAAAATATTAAAAAAATTAAAAAAGAAAACTATTTATATTGAAGTAGAAGACCCTGATTTTAGTATTAATGAAAATGATAGATTTATTAGAGAAAGAAGAATTAATTTTTATAGTAGAAATGGTGTTTATTTAAGTGATTTAAAGGTACTATTATTTGATGTTAACTATAGAATAATGACATCTAAATCTAATGATTATGAAACTACTAAAAATCATTTTTTAAATATGTATATTTCTATGATGCCGTTAAGGAATTTTGAAAAGAATGTGGTTGTGTATTAATGAGTATAAAATCTTTATATTTACATGTTCCATTTTGCAAAACAATATGTGGATATTGTGACTTTTGTCATTTTTTATTTAATGAAGAAAAAGCTAATAATTGGTTAATAGCATTAGAAAATGAAATTAAAGATAAAAATATTAATAAAGACCTTGAAACTATTTATATTGGTGGAGGAACACCAACTTCATTAAATATTATTCAACTTGAAAAACTACTGGCTATAATGGAACCTTATTCTAAAAATGTAAATGAATATACAATTGAAGTAAATCCAGAAACAATAGATGAAGATAAAGTTAAATTACTTAAAAAATATAATATAAATAGAGTAAGTATTGGTGTTCAAACAAGTGATAATAGGTTACTTAAATTAATGAATAGATTTCATGATTTTAATACAGTTATATATTGTGTAAATTTATTTAAAAAATATGATATTAATAATATTTCAGTGGATGTAATGTATGGAATACCTACTCAAACATTAGATGATTTAAATAAAACATTAGATGATGTTCTTAGTTTAGATATTCCTCATATTTCAATTTATTGTCTAACAATAGAACCAGATACTTTGTTTGATAGATTAAATTATAAAGAAGTAGATGAAGATTTAGATGCAGATATGTATGATTTAATTAATAATAAATTAATTAGTAATGGATTTTTTCAGTATGAAATAAGTAATTATTCTAAAAAGGGATATGAATCTAAACATAATTTAACTTATTGGAATTATAATGATTTTTATGGTATTTCATTGTCTTCTAGTGGAAAAGAAAATAATGTCAGATATGATAACACAAAAGATTTTAATAAATATTTAAATGGTGATTATATAGAAAATAAGGTTATTTTAAGTCAAGATGATTTAATGTTTGAACATATTATGATGGGTTTAAGAAAAAAAGAAGGAATAAATATTAAAGATTTTAATTTGAGATATAAAACATCTTTAATTGATAAGTATAAAGATGTAATAAAATCATTAATAAACGATGGTTTAATAGAAATAAACAATGAATATATTAGATGTAGTGTTAAAGGAATGTTAATTTCAAATGATATTATTGTAAAATTTATGATTTAACACTTGTTTCATTTATTTATAAATGATATGATTTAAGAGCTTTTTTACTGGGTTTATTCGGTTCCTCATCGATTTACTCGGTTTAAAAGGACTTAGATATAGGAGGAAAACATGTTATCAAAAGAAGAAAAAACAGCAATCATTGAAAAGTATGCACGTTTTGAAGGTGATACTGGTTCAATAGAAGTACAAGTAGCAGTTTTAACAGAAAAAATAAACAGACTTACAGTACATCTTAAAGAACATAAAAAAGATCATCATTCAAATAGAGGTTTAATGAAGATGGTTGGTCGTCGTAGAAATTTCTTAGCTTATTTACGTGATACAGATGTAAATAGATATCGCAATCTAGTAGCAAGTTTAGGTTTAAGAAAATAATAATTTTAATGTGAAATAAACCCCAAAAGTTAGATTGAACACAATACTAACTTCTGGGGTTTTATATTGTTTTTAAAAATGAACGGGTGTATATTATTTAGTAGAGGTGTATATGCAGGTATTAAAAGAAGAAACTAGAAATCAAATTTTAGAATCAACTAGACAAGATATTATTACCTATGGTATAGATAATGTTTCTCTTAGAAGAATAGCTAGAAACATAGGTATGAGTCCTAGTAATATTTATAATTACTTTAAAAATAAGGAAGAATTAATTGAGTCTATTGTTTTACCGGGCATACAGCAAATTGATAAATTGTTTAGTGATATTTCTAATAATAGGCTTGAGTTTAATTTAAAGGAAATAAATAATTCAAAAAGTGATTTTGCTAAATTAAGTGTTGAACAATTAGCGGTTAAAATATTTGAATTATATAAGAAATTAGATGTAGCTGTTATAATTATTTTAGGTAGTGAACAATACATAGAGAGTATAAATAAATGGATATGTAATACTTTATATAATAATTATGAACATTATTTTGTTGATGAATGTAATGAATATGAAAAGAAATTTTTTGCTGGATTAATTTCATTTGCAATAATACAAGGTTTTAAGAAAGTACTAGATAATGCTGAATATTGTATTGAAAATAATATTAATGTACCAAAAATGTTAGAGAGGTATTTAAAAATTTTCTTAGGTTGAAAGGAATAAATATGAGTTATATACAATTTAAAGATGTTAAAAAAGTATATACATTGGGTGAAGTTAAGATAGAAGCCTTAAGTGGCGTTAATTTTGATATTAATAAAGGTGAAATTGTAATAGTTGCAGGAGCTTCAGGTGCTGGTAAAAGCACCATTTTAAACATTTTAGGAGGTATGGATAGTCTAACTTCTGGTGAAATTATTGTTGATGGTGTAAGAATAGATCAAATGAATGAAAAAGAATTAACTTATTATCGAAGAGATGATATAGGTTTTGTTTTTCAATTTTATAATTTAGTTCAAAATTTAACAGCTCTAGAAAATGTAGAGTTAGCTACAGAAATATGCAAGAATCCTTTATCACCTTTAAAAGTTATGGAACAAGTAGGGTTAAAGGATAGAATTAATAATTATCCTGCACAATTATCTGGTGGAGAACAACAAAGAACTGCAATTGCAAGAGCTCTTGCAAAAAATCCAAAACTATTACTATGTGATGAGCCTACTGGTGCATTAGATTATGTAACTGGTAAACAAATTTTAAAGTTACTTCAAGATACTTCAAGAAAATATAATATGACAGTTGTGATAATTACACATAATCTTGCAATATGTCCTATGGGAGATAAAGTTTTAAGAGTTAGAAGCGGTAAAGTCACTGATACAATCATTAACGAAAATCCTAAGTCGATTGATGAGATTGAATGGTGATTGATATTATGAACAGAACACTATTAAAAGATTCATTTAGATTAATAAAAAAGACATTTGGAAGATTTTTCTTACTTACAAGTATTGTTGCTCTAGGTGTATCCTTTTTTGTAGGAATTAAGGCTAGTGCACCTATAATGTCATATAACGTTAATAAATATAATGAAGAATATAAGTTGATGGATTTTACAATATATTCATCATATGGATTTGATGATAATGATATTGAAGAACTTTCAAAACTTGATTATGTTTCATATGTGGAAGATAGTAATTTTGTCGATGTTTTAAGTTCAATAGATTCATTGAAACTTGTTTTTAGAGTGCATGCTATTACTGATGATATTAATAATTTTAAACTTATCGATGGACGATTGCCTAAAAATGAAAAAGAATGTGTAATTGAAAGAAGTGTATTTTATTTTAAAGATTTAAAAATAGGGGACAAGATTAAATTAGAAAGACCTGATGACGATTTAGATGATTTTTTAGTTAATGATTATTTTGAAGTAGTTGGTTTTGTACTTAGTCCTTATTATATAAATCAAGATATTGGATTTAGTACTTTAAATAATAGAAACTTGAATTCATTTTTATATGTTACTAAAGATACTTTTAATATGGATTATTACACTGAAGTATCTTTGACATTTAAAAATGATATTGAAGATTCATTTGGAAGTGAATATAAGGATGTTTCTAAAGAACTTAAAGAAAAGTTAGAAAAATTTGGAGAAGTTCAAGTTTTAAATAGAAAAGATAAAGTATTAGATGAAGCATATGAAGAATATTATGATGGATTAGAAGAATATGAAGATGGACTGGAAACATTTAATACTGAAATAGCGGATGCTCAAAAGGAAATTGATGATGCTAAAAAAGAAATAAAAGATGGTGAAAAAGAAATAAAAGATGGCTATAAAGAACTAGCCGATAAAGAAATAGAAGTAGAAGCAGAGTTAATAAAAGGTGCTAGAGAAATTGAAGATAACAGAAATGCTTTAGGAGTAGCTCATGCACAGTATATGCAAGCAAAAGAAGAATTTGCAGTTAAAAAAGTTGAATTAGAAGGTATGATAAGCCAAATAGATGGTGGAATATCTCAAATAGATGGTGGACTATCTCAAGCTTTGGCAGGAGTAACTCAAGCACAACAATCAGTTACACTACTTCAACAATTAATTACAGGAATTGAATTACAGATTGC
>JAAYSZ010000043.1 GCA_012523895.1 Erysipelotrichaceae bacterium | reverse complement strand
TTTATATCCTATTGATAATATGAAAAGAAGGCCTTGATTACCTTCTCTTCTATTCACTGGGGTATCTATCACCCCAGTTTATTTCATAACTTATGTTTTATTAAACCCCAAGTTATTTTATATTACCCATAAAAAAACTTTAGAAGTTAATCTAAAGTTTTAATTGTTTTTTTATGCAACTATTTTATTCATTGCTGCTATGTAGCCATCTGCTTTATTTTGAGCATCTTCCATTGAAGAACCCATTACACAGAAATATGTCTTACACTTAGGCTCAGTACCACTAGGTCTAACTGCAATCCATGCACCATCTTCTAAGAAATATTTCAATACTTCTGATTGAGTAAATCCTTCAAGAGGTTTAATTTCATCATTATCACTATATTCAAGTGTTCCATAGTCTTCCCACTTAATAACTTTTACGCCATTAATTTCAGTTAGTCTATTTTCTCTTAAACCAGAAAGAATTTCTTTAAGTCTAATTGAACCTTCTTCACCATATAGAGTAAGTGATGTTTGAGTTTCTACATAATAACCAAACTCTTCATATAAATCATTTAATACATCAACTAATGTCTTGCCTAATTTTTTATAATATGAAACTGCTTCTGCAAGCATTAAACAAGCTTGAGGAGCATCCTTATCTCTAACAAATGGTTTAACTAGTGAACCATAACTTTCTTCATAACCAAATACATATTGTTTTTCATTAGTTATTTCATATTTTGCTATTTTTTCACCAATAAACTTAAATCCAGTAAGAGTCTTTTCAGTTACAACTCCATATTTACTTGCTATTTTTTCTCCCAAATCACTTGTAACAACTGTATTAAACATTACAGGATTAGGAGGCATTAAATTATTAGCTGTCATTCTACTAAATAAGTATTCAATCAAGATAGCACCTGATTGATTACCAGTTAGTACAATATATTCTCCATTATGTTTAACTCCAACACCCATTCTATCAGCATCAGGGTCACAAGTAAGAATTACATCAGCATCTTCTCTTTCTGCATACTCCAATGATAATTTATAAGCGCCTGGATCTTCTGGGTTTGGACTTGGAGTATTAGAAAAATCAGGATCAAATGTACATTGTTCTTCAACAGCTATACAGTTATACCCAGCTCTATCAAATATAGTTGTTACTGGAATATAAGATGTACCATGTTGAGGTGAGAATACAATCTTAATATCTGATTTATCCATTTCTTTTTCAATTTGAATACCTAATACTGCCTTATAGTATTCTTCATCGATTTCTTCACCAATAATATGGATTAATTTTTCTTGTTCAGCTGTAGGTTTAGCTTCAATTGCAAGTTCATCTTCAATACTGTTAACACGGCTAATAACTTGATCTGCAAGAGAAGGAATTAATTGACATCCTTTATCATCATAAAGTTTATATCCATTATATTCTTTTGGATTATGAGATGCAGTCATCATAATACCACCAAAGCAATTCAAATGTCTTAATGCAAAAGATAGCTCTGGTGTAGGTCTTAAACTTTCAAATACATAACTTGTAATATTATGAGCTGCTAATAACTTAGCACAATCCATCGCAAACTCTTTAGACATATGTCTATTATCATAAGAAATTGCAACACCACGTTTACAAGCTTCTTCACCATTACTTTCAATGTATTGTGCAAATCCAAGATTTGCTTTTCTAATTGTATGAATATTAATTCTATTTGTTCCTGCACCTAGAATTCCACGCATACCTGCAGTACCAAATTCTATGTTTGTATAAAATGCATCATTAATTTGATCATCATCCATTTTTTCAAGTTCTGCTTTTAAAACAGGTTCGATATTTGGATGATTTATCCATCTTTCATATTTTTGTTTTACTTCCATTTATATTTTCACCCCTTCTTTTCCATGGAAAAAAACAGGAAGATGTAACCACCTTCCTGAATCTTTGAACACTTAAGCGATTACTTTTTGTGCACGTAGAACTTCTTCGATTGTTTGTATTGCTTGTTCTTCGTCTTCACCTTCACAAGTAATTACTACTTCTGATTGTGTAGGAATGCCCAAAGACATAACTCCCATTATTGATTTCATGTTAACTGTACGACCTTTGTACGCTATTTTAACTTCACTCTTGAATTTACTCGCCGCATTAACTGCTACAGTTGCTGGACGAGCATGTAATCCAACGGGATCAACTACTAATACTGAAATTTGTTTCATTAAAGATTTTCCTCCTATTTATTAAAGTTATTTTAACCCATAAATTCTTAAATGTAAACGGTTTCGAAATTATTTCTTATGTATTGATACTTATTTGTGATAAGGTAAATTATTTAAAATTGAAAAAGCTCTATATATTTGTTCAACTAACAACAACCTAACAATTTGATGAGGAAATGTACAATTTGATAACTTCCATCTTATATCAGACCTTTTTATTAATTCATCTGATAGTCCTAAAGAACCTCCGATTACAAACACAATATCACTAGATTTATAAGTCATTACATCATCTATACTTTTTGAAAACGATAAAGAATCATATTCTTTACCATTTAAATCTAACAAATAAACATAATCATTATCCTTAATATGTTTAAGAACTCTTTGTCCCTCAATGTTTTTAATTATCTCATCCTGTGTTTTTTTACTATTAGGTTCATCATTTACTTCAATTATTTTTACACTACTATAATAACTAATCCTTTTAACATAATCATCAATTAGTTTTTTTAAACTTTTCTCTTTTATTTTACCTACTGCAATAATTTTAATCATTGTAAAACCATTTTCACTGAATATATTTCATTATTCCTAAAATATGTAATATCTACTTCATCACCAATATTTAGCCCATAAATAACCTTACTAAAATCACCTTCATTATCAATAAGGACACCATTTATTTCACTAACAATATCTCCTGATCTAAGCCCTGATAAAAATAATATACTATCAGCAAATAATTCACTTATATATATCCCATTAGTAATATCAATAGGTATATCATAAAAACTCTTTTGATATATTGTCATATTAGAAATATCTTTAACCTTTATTCCTAAATAAGGTCTTTCAACTTCACCAAATTCAATTATTTTTTCTACTATTGGAATTACATCATCACTAGCAATCGCAAAACCTAAACCTTCATAATTATTGTTTAATATTTTCTTAGAATTAATACCTATTAATTCACCATTAAGATTTACTAAAGGTCCACCACTGTTACCTGGATTAATAGCCGCATCAGTTTGAATGATATTAATCTCCCAATCAATATTTCCATCATTATTTTGGTCAACACCAATACTTCTATCTATCGATGAAATTATTCCAAAACTAACAGAACCTTTTAAATCTAAAGGAGAGCCAATAGCTAAAACATATTCACCCTTTTTAGATTTACTAGAAGATCCTACTTTAAATGTTTCAACATTAAATTCAGGTTTTACAAGCACAACTGCAATATCACTAACTTCATCCTTACCAACTAAACTACCTAAAATAACCTCACCATTAATAAAAGTAACCTCAATATAATTACCATTAATTACATGTGCGTTAGTAATAATATAAACTCCATTTTCATCACTTTTATATATCGAACCACTACCAGAAGTGATTGTCTCATCTTCGTTTCTAGAAGTAATAGAAACAACTTTAGGTTCACTTTGCATAACCAAATCCGTTATTTCAGTAAGAACACTATTTAAAACAGTTACATTAGATTCCGTATTAGCATCAACTTTTTCTTCTTTTACTTTAAAAAGTTCATATGTCATATACCCATTCCATGCAAGTAATAGGCAAAGAATCAATATCGTTAACTTTTTCATAATCTATTCCTCCTGAAACTGTTTCAAACTGTTTAGCCGCAACTATTCTTAAATCATTATTCAATTCATCTTTTTTATATTTAAGCAAATGATTAACACTAACTTCCAATGCTTTTTCATAAGTATTTGCATCTTGAGAAATATGAGCTAAAACTATTTCTTTTGTATTAGAAGAAACAATTTTTTCTAAAGTATTAGCACAATCTTCATTATTTAAATGACCATATTCTCCTTGGATTCTGCTTTTTATATAATATGGTCTATTACACTTCATTAACATGCCAACATCATGATTACTTTCAATAATAATATAATCAGCACCATACAATAATTCAGTATATTCATCTTTTATATAACCGGTATCAGTAATATAAACAAGCTTTTCTTTTTTGTTTTCAATTATAAATCCCAATGTAACATCAGCATCATGAGATAAAGGAATACTAGTAACTTTAATGGTTTGATCAATTGTAAAATATGATCTAGGACGAAGTATCCTAGCATCTTTTCTTTCTTCTAAAAAAACTGGAGAATAAATTAAAGAATTTTCAAATAATTTTAATTGTTTAATATGATCAGTATGATTGTGAGTTAATAAAACTAAATCCACATCATCAATGTTGATATTTACATCATGAAAACTAGAAACTAAATGTTTCTTTGTACTTCCACAATCTATAACAATTGTTCTATTACCCTCTTGTAATACAAAACAATTTCCTTTTGAACCACTCGCTAATAAATGAAATTTCATATCAATAACAATCCAAATACCCTTCACAAGGATTTTTTCTTTCTCCATAATACATTATAAAGAAATGAACGTGAGGTCCGGTAGCCCAACCAGTTTTACCAATTTGCCCTATCTGTTCACCTTTATCAACTCTATAACCAATAGGTAAAGGAGAAGGAACATTTAAATGGCCATAATAAGTTTCATAACCATTTCCATGATCAATTATTACATAATTACCATTAATTCCTGTATAAGAATTCTCTTTAATTATACCTCTATCAGCCGCATATAAAGGACCATATCTATCATATGCATTTTGAATATCAATAGCTCTATGACCAAAATAACAACCCCAACCACAAGAAATTACCGGATTATCTACAGGCCATCTAAATGTACCTGTACCAACTCCAGGGATTACTAAAGTTCCAACCTTTATAATTTCTTGAACAGGTTGTAATGTAACTACACTAGATATCTCAGTACCACTTACAAGTACCCCATTTATCCATTTTTCATCATATAAAACATTCTTACTTCCAACCTCTTCATATTGAACGGTTTCAGTTAATCCTTCTTTTAATGTTGGATCTTCAACAAGTAAAGCAGGTTCAGGATACACAGGTTCCTGTTTAACACTCTCTTTTTTTACAACAACATCAATAGGTGAAGTAAAATAAGAAACATTTAAAACTGTCCCAACCTCAAGAACTTGTTCAGTACTATTAATAATCTCACTATTAATATTCATTATTTGTTCAGCACTTAAACCAAAGTTTTTAGATCCAACACCTTCTACAGTGTCATATTGTTTAACTGTATAATATATTCTTTCAGTATTATCACCATATTTTAGCCACTCTAAAACTTCATCAACTGTAGTCTTAATATTGTCAGGAGCTGTATAAGCTTTTTTATTAGAAATGTTCTCTAATATTTCTAATCCTGTAGCCCTTGAACCATACCCACTAATAATAGGAGTAGATTGTTTATTTTGAAGTAATCTTAATGATGCTTCCTCCACAAAAAACTGTAAATATTTATCTAATGCTTCATCAAATATACCTAAATCACTTACATAAATAACCGCATATACTCCATCTCTATTAGAAAATTCTATTGCGGTAGTTTCTAAAGTAAATAAATTCTTATCTTTAATATAATTAAAAATATTATCATCTATATTTTCATATGTATGATAGCTAAGCTCTGTAGTTTTATATACATCTTGTCCAATATCTAATCTTGTATTAGGAAACTTTTCAACATATTTTTCATTATATTCTTTATCAAGAAGACCATCAAAATATGAATCATCACTTACAACACCTAATAATTTACCAGATACATAAATTTTCGAAATTGTTTTAGCTTCCTCATTAATCTTCAAAATCTTTTGAGGTAATATTTGTGATTCTTCATTTACTTGTGCATCTATAATATTGCTTCTTCCATCTAAATTAAAATTATAGAAAAACACTCCAATAAATATAGATAATATTAAAGATATTAATACAGGTAAATTCTTTTTCATCTTCAATCCTTTATTTAAAAATCACTAGCAACTGTATATATTGCATTTGTAGTTGCATCAAATGAAAACTCAATAGTTCTTGTAGGTCCATTTCTATGCTTTGCAATATTTAGCTCTAATATTTGAGACTTTAAATCTTCTGGTTCTAGCTTCTTATTTTCCTCTTCAGCTGCTTTACTTTTATAATATGAGTCTCTATACAACAACATAACAATATCAGCATCTTGTTCTAGGGCACCTGATTCTCTTAAGTCTGATAGCATAGGTCTTTTATCCTGTCTATACTCAACATTTCTACTTAATTGAGATAAAGCAATTACAGGTACTTTAAGTTCTCTAGCAAGCGCTTTTAAATTTCTAGAAATTTCAGATACTTCTTGTTGTCTGTTTTCTCTATATGAACTAGAACCACTAATCAATTGAATATAGTCAATAAATATAGCAGATAGACCATGTTCAACTTGTAATTTTCTACACTTAGAAAATATCTCTGAAACTTTTATTCCAGGAGAATCATCAATAAAAATCTTTGTATTTCTTAATTCAAGAGCAGCTTCATTAAGCATACTCCAATCTGTATTATTTAATTGACCAGTCGCAAGTTTTACACCTTCAACATCAGATTTAGCCGCAAGTATTCTTTGTATTAAATGTTCTGCAGGCATTTCCAAAGAAAATATAGCTACTGCATCTTCTTTTTGATATTGAGCAATCTTAGATGCAAAGTTTAATGCGACAGCTGTTTTACCCATTGAAGGTCTAGCAGCTAAAATTATTAAATCACCTCTTTGAAAACCATTAGTAACATTATCCATAGCAGTAAACCCTGTTTTTATTCCAGTAATATTTGTTTTGCTTTCAGAACGTTTTCTAATCTCTTCTATTACATCATTTACTAAAGTTGCAGATGATTTAAACTCTGATACTCTTCTGCTTCTAGAAACATCTAAAACAAGTTTTTCAGCAACATCTAAATACTCATCAATATCTGTTTGACCTTTTAATCCTAAATCAACAATTTGATTACAAGCTTCAATCATATTTCTCATGCTTGCTTTATTTTGAATAAGTTCAACATAAGTTTTTGTGTTATAACTAGAAACTGATGTATCACTTAAATTAATTAAATATTCAGTTCCACCAACAAATGTTAATAAATTTAAATCACTAAGCCTTGTACTAACCGTAGTAAGATCAACAGGTTTGCCCTCATTATACAAATCAAAAATTACATTAAATATTTTAGCATGAGAGTCAAGGAAAAAATAATCAGATAACATACCTGATTCAATTGCAATCCTAGCAGCATTTGGATAAACCATCATGGTGCCTAATAAACTTTGTTCTGCATCTATTGCACTTGGTAAACTCTTTGTCATACTATCCTCTTATTCTTCAACTAAATGACACTTAACATTTCCTATTACATCTTTATAAAGTTCAACTTTAATAATAGTTGTACCTAATACATTTATAGGTTGTGTATCAATAATTTTTCTTTTATCTATCTTTATACCTTCTTCATCTAACCTTTCAACTATTTGTTTAGTAGATATAGATCCAAATACCTTACCATCTTGACCAGCTTTAACCTTAAACTCAAAAACCATATTTTCAAGTCTTTCTTTCACTTTAATTGCTTCATTTTTCAATGCTTCTTGATTTTTAGCTTCTTTAGCTTTTTGTTTATTTAATATAGCTGCAGAAGTGTTAGTTTTCATAACAGCATAACCTTTTGCGATTAAAAAGTTTTTACCATATCCATCAGCAACTTCTACAACATCACCTTTTTTCCCTAATTTTTTAACATCAGTCAGTAGTATTACTTTCACTTACATTTCCCTCCTCAAATTTTATATATTCTTCTAATACAACTAGCAATTCTTCTTTTACATTATCTACAGTTGTATTTTTCTTTTGAACTCCAGCAGCTGTCATATGACCGCCACCATCCATTTTTTCCATAAGTACTTGTACATTTACATTACCATTACTTCTAGAACTAACCGCAACTTCATCTTCACTTGTTTTTGAAATGATAAATGCTGCTTCAACACCTTTAACCTCAAGCAAACTATCTCCCACTTGAGAAATAATACTTCTAGAAACATTTCTATCACTAGCAGCAATAATTATACCATGGCCGATATTTTCAATTTTAGATAATAAATATGACTTAGCCGCAAATTCACTATATGTATCCTTTATATATTCATCTACAACTAAAGGATCTCCACCTAACCCTCTTAAATAACTAGCAGCATCATAAGTTCTTGTACCTGTTCTAATTTTAAAACGATTTGTATCAATTGTCATTCCAGCAAGCATTATACTAGCTTCCATATCACTAATATCTATTCTATTGCTTAAATATGGTATAAACTCAGTCACAAGCTCACAAGTACTAGAAGCTCCTGCTTCTATATATATTAATGTAGGTTTAATTTTTAAATCTGCACTTCTTCTATGATGATCAATAATCGCAATAGTTTTGGCTTTTTCTAAAACACTAACACCATTTGATTGAGAAATGTTATGGTGATCTACCATTATAACTAAAGTATCTTTTCTAAGTTGATTATTGGCTTCATTTTCACTAATAAAATTAAATCTACTACTAATTACTTCCTTATTGTCTTCTAAAACAGCATTAAGTTTTTCTTCTATACCACCTGTTCTAGCAATTATACTAGCAGTTTTATTATAAGCAGTCGCAATTCTACTTATCCCCATTGCTGCTCCCATACAATCAAAATCCGCATCCTTATGCATACAAATAATTACATTTGAACATTTTTGTATTAAACCTCTTAAAGCATGAGCAATAATTCTAACCCTAACTCTACTTCTTTTTTCAGCAGCTTCACTAGATCCACCAAAATACTTAACAGATTCTCCAACTTTTCTTACCGCCACTTGATCTCCACCTCTATTTTGAGCTAAATCAAGTAATTTTATAACCATTTCATCTAATTCTTCATATTTATTAGAACCTCTTGCAAAAGCCATAGATAAAGTAATAGATACTTCCAGTTGATTTGCAGCAGCCCTAACCTTATTCATAATACTAAAACGATCATTAACTAAATTAGAAAAAATCTTTTCATTTAATACTAATAAATATCTATAATTATTAATCCTTCTTAATAAAATTCCTTTTTCTCTAGCATAATCAATAATAAGAGTTCTAATACCACTATTAATATTAGCGATTACAGATTCATCTTCATATTGTGTCGATTCATCATAGTTATCTAAATTAACCATTCCAATAACTACTTGTTCATCTTCATATGCTGCTTTATATTTTTCTTTTTCAGTAATATCTCTAAAGAAAAGCATAGGAGCATCATCTCTTCTTCTTATCTCATATTTTCTTTCATCTAATGATACAGATATGATTTCATCTTGACCACTTATTAAAGAATCAACTTCAGGTAGCCAAACTAAAATCTTTTTACCTACTCTATTAATACCTCTATCATTAAATAAATCACTCATCCATGTAACTATATAGTTTTCATCATATGCAACTATACCAACCTCACCAAAAAGAAAAGCATCAGTTGCACCTTCACCTAATAGTTCATTCATTTTATCATCATGTTTTAATTGTTCGTTTTGTAATACAAAGAAAGCATAATAAAGAAGAGCAGCTTCACTAATTAATATTATTCCCGCAATAAAAATACCTCTATCAAATAGCACCTTAAAAATTATTGTAATTGCTATTTGTAAAGCAATAATAATTATGATTCTATACTTTAGTTGATCTATTTTGTGAATCATTAATTATCCTTTCTACTGCAGTTTCTCTCATATTAGTTGTAATGTATAAAAACCCTAATATCATTAATCCTAAACTCATAAATAATGCTGCAAATAATATAAAGAATACTCCAATTATTCTTAATGAAGGAACATAAGCTCTTATAAGCACAATCGCCGCAATGCATCCATATCCAGTTAAATAAAGATAACCAAGCATACCTATAAACATAATTCCATATCTCATCCAAGTTTCATCAATACTATATCTTGAAGAAACAATAAATACTCCAGTTAATAATAAAGCAAGATAACCTAAAACTTTATTTGGTTTATGGAAAAATATAGGTGTTGGTTTAGCTATATCAAATTTTAATCTAGACAGTAATAATCTTGATGAAACATGTGTTAAATAACCTTCTAATACTCCAGTTAAAAGCACAGATAATACAAATAACACTTCAATATATGACCTTAAATCCGGTATTTGAACTTCTACATTTGCTTCATCAAAAATCGTGGTGAAAACATCTTCTATCATTTGAACTTCACCAACTATATCATAACCGAAAAAAGCCGCAAATAAAACAAAGGAAACAAAATTCATTATAATTGCAAGTACAATTACTTTAAATAATAAAGCTGATGAATTTTCTTTTTTCCTTAATCCACTACCATATACTATACCTATAACACACTCTATTAATACAGTAAATACATTAGGTATACTTCCAAATATAAAAGTTAAAATAACACTTCCAAAAGCAGCCATGGATGCAGTTTTTGCATCGTATTTATAAGATAAATATACCATTGGCAAAGGTAATAAAAAGACAAAATAAGCCAACATTCCAACTGTATATCTATTTATTATTACAAATGCTCCAACAAGTGCGGCCATAAGTGCACTTTCAACTAATTTTCTTGTATTATTCATCAAATCACCTCTAAGATTAAACCCCCTAAAATAGGGGGTCTTAATTAATCAGCAATATATGGTAATAATGCCATTTGACGTGCACGTTTTATTGCAGTTGCTAACATTCTTTGATATTTAGCAGTTGTGCCAGTAACACGTCTAGGAATAATCTTACCGTTAGCAGAAATAAATCTCTTCAATAATTCCACATCTTTATAATCAATGGTCTTAATATTATTTTTTGTAAAATAACATACTTTTCTACGACCCGTTCTATATTTTCTAAATCCCATGGTAACTCCTTTCACTAAAATGGTAGATCTTCACTTGTCAGATCCACACTTAAATCTGAACTGTAGTCACTAAAGTCACTATCTGGTTCATATCCACTACTATCAATTGAAGTAAATTGCATAGTATCTTCATTCATTCTACTAGCTGTGGCGCTACGTGATTCTAATAGTTGAACACTGTCACATAGTACTTCTGTAACATAAACTCTTCTTCCATCATTAGCTTCATAGTTACGAGTTTGAATTCTTCCTTCAACTCCAACTAAAGCACCTTTTTTACAATATGCACCTAAAAAGTCTGCAGTGCCTCTCCAAGCAACACAGTTGATGAAATCTGCTTGTCTTTCTGGCGCATCTTTTGCTTGTCTTCTGTTACATGCAACAGTGAAAGATGCAACAGATAGTCCTGTTTGAGTTTTTCTTACTTCTACATCTCTGGTAACTCTACCAACTAAAACAACTCTATTAATCATCTTAACACCTCTTATTCTTCTTCTAAACTGATATTCATGTATCTTACAACGCTTTGATTGATTCTCATTAGACGATCAAACTCAGCTACAGCATCATGTCCTGCTTTGTAAGTTGTTACTACATAGTAACCTCTAGTCATGTGATTAATTTCGTACGCATACTCACGCATACCCCACTCATCAACTTTCAAGATCTCACCACCGTTATCAGTGATAATCGCATGAATACTGTCAATAAGTTCAGCACGCTTTTCATCTTCAATAGATGAATTCAGTATGTACATAACTTCATACTTTCTCATTTGTACACCTCCTTATGGTCAATTGGGCATTGTTATGCCAAGGAGCAAGCAACATAAAAAGTTACTTGTCCGCACGTTGTATTATAACAAACCTTTTTTTTTAAGTAAACCTTTATTTATCTAAACCTACAATTTCATAGTAAGTGAAACATGATGTTTCACTTACTTTAGAATTCAAGCTTATTTATCTAAACTTTTAAGAAATCTTTCCATTCTTTCTAAAGCTATTTTAATTTCTTCAATACTATAAGCATAAGAAATTCTAATATACCCTTCTCCACATTCTCCAAATGCATTTCCAGGAACAACCGCAACTTTTTCTTTCAATATTAATTGTTCACAAAATTCTTGAGAAGTTAACCCAGTAGATTTAATACTTGGGAATACATAGAAAGCACCTTGTGGCATATGACATTTAAGCCCTATTTTATTTAATCCATTTACAATGTAATTTCTTCTTTGTTCAAAAGATTCTTTATGTATTTCACAATCTTTATCACCATGATTAATAGCTTCAATACCTGCATATTGACTAATTGTACTAGGACACATGATTGTATATTGATGAATTATAGTAATTGCAGCAATTATATCTTCATGAGCTAATACATAACCAAGTCTCCACCCAGTCATAGAATATGCCTTAGAAAATCCATTTAATATAATTACTTGATCTTTAATTTCATCAAAACTAGCAATTGATGTAAATTTATGACCATAAGATAATTCACAATAAATTTCATCAGATAATACTAATAAATCATGCTTTTTAATAATAGGAACTATTTTTTCATAATCTTCCTTAGACATAACCCCTCCAGTAGGATTACTAGGAAAATTAATAAACAACATTTTTGTTTTATCTGTAATAGCTTTTTCTAAATCCTCAGGAATTAATTTAAACTCATTTTCTTCTTTTAAATTAATATAAACAGCCTTTCCTCCAGCAAGTGTAATTGTTGGTGAATAAGAAACATAAGAAGGATTTAAAACGATAACTTCATCACCTGGATTTAATACAGCTCTCATTACAAGATCGATAGCTTCAGATGCTCCAACTGTAATAAGTGCATTTTTTTCTGCATCATATCCTGTAATATCAAATCTTCTAGCATAATAATCACAAACACCTTGTCTAAGTTCTAAAAGACCTGAGTTGGAAGTATAATAAGTTCTTCCTTTTTCAATTGCATATATAGCTTCTTCTCTTATATGCCATGGTGTAGGAAAATCTGGTTCTCCAACACCTAAAGACACAACTCCTTCCATTGTATTAGCAAGATTAAAAAACTTTCTAATACCTGAAGGTGGAATTGTTCTAATAACATCATTCAAATATTTTTTCATAGCTTTATCTTCATTCTTTCATCTTTTTCTTTTTCATCTAGTATAACACCCTCTATCTTATATTTCTTTAATACAAATAGAGTAACTGTCGCAGTAACTCCTTCAATAGGAGCTAATTTTTGTCCTACAAAATCCGCAACTTCTTTCATAGTTTTACCATCTATTAAAACCATAAATTCGCTTCTACCACTAATTAAATATAAACTCTTAACCTCTGGGTATCTTGCGATTCTTTCGGCGACTTTATCATAACCTTTTTCTCTTTCAGGTCTTGCACTAACCTCTATAATGGCTGAGCACTCCTCAGAGTTAGTTTTATCCCAATTAATTACTGTGTGATAACCACAAATTACCTTTTCTTTTTCAAGCCTTAACTTTGTTTTAATCACATCTTCTTCAGACTCATTTAAAATATCAGCTAAATCTGAAGTTTTAATTCTAGGATCATTTCTTAAAATGTTTAATAGTTTAATTTCATCCATATCTTTTCCCTCTTTCTATAGATTTTAACATTAATCTTCAAATATAAAAAGAGTAGCTTTTTT
>JAAYSZ010000002.1 GCA_012523895.1 Erysipelotrichaceae bacterium | reverse complement strand
CACCAACTTTCTTTATTTTAACTTTAGCTGCCAGGCTATTGTTATTTTATCGAAAGTTGGTGTTTTTTAACACTTAAAGGTCTATTACCACGCGCATAGCACGTGGTATTTACCTTCGGTAATAAAATTAGTGAAAAATATGAATATATTCCTGGAATGAAAGTTGCAATAGTAGGAAAATCTGATAATTTTTATATGGATTTAGCTAGTGAGCATCAAAGATACATTTTAAAAGGAACACCAATTGAATATGGTATGTTTTGGACTGATTATTTTGGACAACAAAGTAGTTGGTTAAACTTTTTAAGAAATTATATGGGAATTGATTTTTCTCTTGTAGATATAAAAGATTTTAATAATTTAATTAGTGAAAAAGAGTTAAAAGAAATGGGTTCTTTTCCTAATAAAAATTCAATAGTTAAAATACATGATACTGTAATAATAAAACTTGGTGAAGTTAAATATTAAAAAATGCTAATAAATTCAAGACTTTTAAAATCTTATTTATTAACAACTATTTTTTATAAGGTATTTATATATTCTTGTAATGGTTTTGTAGCTACTTCATTTTCTAAAGATGAAATATCATAGTCCATATAACCATTATCACTATATAAAATTTCTTTAATTCTTTCTTTAATACTATTTACATCATTATCAGTACACTTGTATCCATAACTTGTAAATATCCTATATGTAGGACTGTTTTTTTGCGCTAATATTAACAAATCTTTTTTTAATAGTAAATATTCTAATGATTTAGATGGTAAATATGGCTGCATTTCATCTTCTTTTACAAATGTATCATATAAAGCTAATGCATCACTTTTATGCATCTTATCCATAACATCATTGTAAGAAATCTTATCAAAACATTTAAAAATATCACCTATATTAAGTTCTTCAATCATATTTACATATCTATCTAATATTTGACCATATTGTTCAAATACTAATTTTTCACTTAAATTAGGAATTTCTTCTTTAAGTTCTTTAATAGCATGTAAGACTAAATCTATTTTTCTTAAACCATATATTCTTCCAAAGTGAGAAATAATCTTCTTTTTATTTTTTGTTTTATTTTTAATTAGTAAATCTTTATATATTGACCAATCTTTAATGTAATTTAATGGAATCACCATAGCTTTTTTATTTAATTCTTCTTGATTAGGATAATGAGATATCATAAATTCTTTTTGTTCTTTACATATGTATAAAACTTTGTCCGCATATTTTTGCGCTATTTTTTCATACATTCCATTCATATAAATCCATATATAAACAAAAAATCCTATTTTTTGAATAATATTATATTCTTTAAAAGATTCTAAATCTTTTTTATAAGGAGATTTATATAAAGGATCAGAAAATGATGCAATCCATACAATATCATCTTTTAGCATTTTCTTTATAAAATATCCTGATAAGTGAGTAAAAGAAGGAATACTTGATGTATATACAACATCATACTTTTTTTCTTTTGCTCTATTTTTTGCATAAAAACAGTATTTTATAAAATTAAAAAAACAGCTAACTACATTTTTTCTTTCGTAAGTTGCTACTGTGTCATCATAATAACCAAAATATTCGATATTAAATTTTTTAAAATTTTCGTCTTCCTTTAAGCTTTGTACTAAACCTTCATCTTCTTTTCCTTTCAATGCAATTACATCAATTTCAGCATCCAAACTTCTTAAATGCTTATATGAAAGTAATGTAACTGTATCATTATATGGTACAAAGCCTCCAGGAATGACTAATATCTTTTTAGTCATTTTTATCCTCTATATTCTTCTTTAAAACAGATACTTGATATGTTAAATTCTTTATTTCATTGCTTAAATCAGATACTTTTCCAAATAAGTAAAAGCTAATTGCATAAAGTAAAAATATAAATATTAAGAAAACAGTATTTACTGGTACTGCAATCCCTAAAACAACACTTAATTTATCAATAATACCTGGATATAAGCTTAAAACAAGCATAATAATGCCCCATAACATCCATATTATTGCATATCTAATATTCATTTTAGTTTTAACAACTGAAACAACAATAAAAAGTATGGTTATTATTGTACCTATAAATAATGTAATTTGATAACTACTCATAAAATCTCCTACCATTGAAAAAATAATATACTAATTATAACATTTACCATAAATTTAACTGATCTAAGTGGATTTACAAAATAACTTTCTCCAGCTACTCTATCTTCCATATCAACTTGTACTTCAGTATATTTAAATTTTCTTTTTAAAACATGACATAATGCATCGGGTTCAGCAACAAAATTCATGTTATCCGCAAAATCCTTTAAAACTTCTCCACCCATAGCTCTCATACCACTAGTTGGATCTGTTACGGTTCTTCCTGTTTTTATCTTAATCATAAATGATAAGATTCTACTTCCTATCATTCTCATTGTAAAAGGTTTGGGTTTATCAACAAACCTACTTCCAACAACATAGTCATAACCTTCTGCAACTTTATCAAGAAGTGTTTTAATATATGCAGGAGGATGTTGACCATCTCCATCTATAACAATAGCTCCACCATATCCATGATCTACTGCATATTTAAATCCAATTTGAGTTACTCCTGCAAGACCTATATTATTTATTAAATCTAAATGATTTAATCTATATTTATCTAATAATTTTGGAGAATTATCAGTAGAAGCATCATTAATAACTAGATAATCATAATCTAGCTTTTTTATTTTTTCTACCAATGTTTGAATATTTTTTTCCTCATTATAACAAGGAATTATAACCAAAATCTTCATTTTTTTATTCTCCTTGTACTATTATACAAAAAAGATTGTATATTAACTAGACTTCTTATCATCTATTAAGTATATTTTTTCTTACTAAAACTTTTTAAAGTGTTAAATAATAATTTGATTAATTCTTTAAAATGTGGTGTCCTAACAAATATTAATATATTACTTATTAAAACTAATGATACTACAAATACACCTCTAATTATAAATGCAGCTAAGCTGCTTATTATAGGGAATAGCATGTCAGCTAAATGATTTATTAAAATTGCTTGAGTTAATAAAAGAAATAATAACTTTAATAAATCTATTAATGTCTCATATCTTGTTTCAAAAAACACATCACTTGTAACATAATATAATTTTCCCCACCAAAATATTAATTTACCTAAAAATGTTCCAAAAAACACCCCAGCAAGTCCATATTTATCTACTAAAGCTAAAGATACAACTAGATTAACAATAGCTGAAATAAAGATTGGCCATTTTTCTTGAAAAATATATCCTTTAACAGTATAAATGTTTTCTAAAGGACGAAATATTAAATCAATTGCTAAATTAATTATTAATAATGTAGAAATAGAGCTACTTACTAAATATTTTTCTCCTAACCAAATTGGAATCCATTTATTAATCATTGTATATAATCCAACTATCGCAATTGAAGACATAAAATAATTTAATATATTTGTCATTTTATAAATATCGTATAAACCTGATGTATTTTTTTCTGTATGTAAATAATTTGCAAATGATGCTCTTAAAGATGAAATAATAGAAGAAATAAACTCATCAAAAATTTTAATAATCATAATGTAATTATCTAAATAACCAATAGGATTTGTTCCTAATTTAATACCTATTATAAAGTTATCAGTATTATAATATACAAAATTATAAAATGTATGATAAATAAAGTTTTTGCTCTGAACAACAATTCCAGAATTAAAGATTTCCTTAAATTTTACATTTGGCAATTTCTTTATATATGGATACATTTTCTCAGATAAATAAACATTAATTAAATTTATTACTAGAACATCTAAAAAAATAACAATTAAATAAAGTAAATAATTTTTAAAAATCTGTATAGATACATATTTTAATAAAAACCAAAATATATTTAAAAACAAAGTAACAAAATTAATTTTCCATCTTTGCTGGGCAACAGTTACTATATTTACTTTGTGAATGAAAAAGTATTTAGATATCGAAGTAAATAACTGTATAATATAAATCAAATAGACAATTTTTGTATTTTGATAATCAATTTTAAAATATGTATAAATAAATGGCATTAAAGCAAGTGATATCACAAAAATTAAAAATGCTATTACAGTATATATTTTTTTAAATGCAGATAATAGCCATTTGACTTTTTCTTCATTGTTTTCATTTAATGGTTTATACAAATTATATACAAGTATAGAAGCAAACCCTATGTCAATTAATGCAATCGTAGAAAAAAAAGAATTAAACAACCCAGATACACCTAATAATCCTATAGGCAAATTATCAACAAACAATTTTCTTGTTATAAATCCTATGAAAATTGATGTTGCCTGCATCAATACTGTAGATAATATATTAAAAAATGAATTTTTGCTTCTCATAAATCATCAAATGATTATCTTCAATAATCATTTAGCTCCTTTTTTTATTTTTATTAATTATATCATTTATAATTCTCACAAAGTCTTCTTTGGTTTGTTCTATTGTATACTCCTTAATTCCTTTTAATGAATTTCTTCCTAACTGTTCTCTTAAAAATTCATCATTAATTAATGTATTAATTGCCTCACTTATAGAATTAACATCTTCATTTTTTGTAATTAAAGCATTATTAAATAAATTGTTAAATTCAATAGCTGAAACACATTTGTCAGAAGATATAATTGGTAACCCAAATGACATAGCTTCATTTATTACAAGTCCCCATATATCATATCTTGTAGATAACACAAATATATCACTTGCAGCATAATATTCATCTAATTCTTCTTTTGTTTTAAATCCAACAAAATAAATATTATTTAAATTATTAGATTTTATTATATCTTTGACATTTTCTTCTGGTTCTCCTCCAGCAATATATAAACCAACATTTTTATTTACACCAATCATTGCCTTTACTAGTAGGTCATATCCTTTTCTTGGTATTTGTTGTCCTACAGAGAAAAGTATAACATCTTCTTTCAAATTTAATTTTTGTTTTAATAATGATTTATTTTTTATTAATCCTTTATTTTTTTGTATATCATTTTTTGTTAAAGAAGAAAATTTATAGTTATATATTCTATTTTTATTAACACCATAAAACTTATAATACTTATTTACTTCTTTTCCACTAGACATAAAATAATCATTCTTTTTCATAAAATATGAAATTATATAATTAAAAAAACCTCGATCTATCGCAAGACCACCATCCGCAAGCATAATAACTGGTTTGTTTTGTTTTTTAAATTTATTAACTGCATAAATACACTGTTTGTTTGAATAATCCCCATTAATTAAAACATCACAAATCTCACTTGCTTTATCTATTTTTTCTTTTGAATTAGTATCAAGATATTCTACATAGTAATCCTTAAAATCAAAAGAATACCAGCTATCTTCTCTGTCACTTTCGCCTTTTTTTTCAAAAAGAATATATAATTCCAAGTCTTTGCTTAATAAATTCATTAAATGAACTTTGTAAGGAGATGGAATGTTTGATATCCAACATACTTTAACCATTAATTACCTCATAATATAATTCTATATAATTTTGAATCATTGTATTTTTAATATTGTATCTTTTCTTATTAAATGACCTATTGTTTAGTAATTCAATAACTTTATTCAAATCGTATTTATCAACAATATTTTCTTTATTCAAAACTGTTTCTGGACTACCTCCAGTATTATAAGTAATAACAGGAAGACTACATGATTGCGCTTCAATATTTACTAAAGAAAATGTTTCTTCCAAAGTTAAATTTACAAAAACAGTTGCAGCACTATACAATTCTATTAAATCCTCTATACTGTTCGTTCTTTCAATTCCTATAATGTTTTTTGGAAGCTTTTTTATTTGTTTTTTTGACAGACCAACCATAACTATTTTCCAATCTTCATTTATAAGTTTTGCTAACTTTAAATATTCATCAAATCCTTTTTGTTTTGTCCATATACTTGAAACAGCTAAAATAATTTTTTTATTAAATATACCATATTTTTCTAAAATATTTGTTTTGGTAAACTTAAACTTTTCAGAAGAAAGGCCATTAGTTATAACTTTGCATACTTTACCTTTTAAAAATGAGTTCCTAATTTGTTGTTTTAACCAAAATGAAGGTGTAATAATAGTTATATCATCTACAGAATTAAATACTTTGCTTTTTCTAATATAGTTATCTTTTGAATTACTCAATAATCTATATGGATAAACATTTGAATATTTACAATTCAAACATCCTGTCTTCCATTCATTACACTCATTATATTCATAATGTGAACAATATCCTGTAAAAGCCCAACAATCATGCAAGGTCCAAATTATCTTTTTATTAAATTTTTTTAAAAATTCAAACAATATTTCATAATTTAAATAAAAACCATGAATATTGTGCAAATGAATAATATCAGGATTTATTTCTTTGATTTTATCTATTATTACATATGTACTTTTATTACTATATAATCCATGTTTATCTAATAAAACAGCTTTTAAAACATGTTCTTTAAATTCTTTGTCATTATAAACTCTTATAATATTATCAGTTTCTTCTACTTCTTTTTTTGTACTATTTATTGCGCCAAGTCTTGAAAAAATGACATAGGAATCTATGTCTTTACTTATACAGGCCTTGTGAATAGATTCAACTATTCTACCTGTACTTCCATATCCATAAACAGAATTAATTTGAAGAATTTTCATCTCTTATTCCATACAGTCCTATTTACAATATCTGTATAACTTTGAATTAGCTTAACTACTTTAATTGATACATTAATATCTTCATAATCATCAGACATTCCCATAATTTCATTGTTTTTATTCATTTCTACTGCCATATCTATTGATTGTTGAATAGTTTCTGTTGTAATACCTCCAATAATAATAGATCCTGCATCTAATGCTTCTGGTCTTTCAGTACTTGTTCTAATTAGTACAGCACTAAAATTTAACATTGCACTTTCTTCACTAAGTGTTCCACTATCACTTAATACACAGTATGCATTTTTTTGTAATTTATTATAATCAAAGAATCCAAAAGGCTTTAAACTCTTAACTCTTTTATCAAAAATAAAATTTCTATTTTCAATAAATTTCTTACTTCTTGGATGAGTTGAATAAATAACCGGCATATTATATTTTTCTGCTACATTATTTATTGCAGTCATTAATGACATAAAATTATCTTCTATATCAATATTTTCTTCTCTGTGAGCAGACACTAAAATATATTGTTTTTCTTTTAAACCTAGTTCTTCTAATACATTGCTTTCATCAATTTTATCTTTATATTTAGTAAGTACTTCCATCATTGGAGATCCTGTTACAAATACAGTTTTTCCATCAACTCCCTCTGATATTAAATATCTTCTTGAATTTTCTGTATAAGGAAGATTAATGTCACTAATAGAATCTACAATTTTTCTATTAATCATTTCTGAAACATTCCAATCCCAACATCTATTACCAGCTTCCATATGAAAAATTGGTTTTTTAAGTCTTTTAGCACTTATAACACTTAAAGCACTGTTAGTATCTCCAAGTACTAATACTGCATCTGGATCTTCTTTAACAATTACATCATAGCTTTTAGCTATAATATTCCCAATTGTTTCTCCTAAGTTTTTGCCAACACTATCTAAATAATAGTCTGGTTGTCTTAATTCAAGTTCATCAAAAAATATATCATTTAAAGTAGGATCCCAATTTTGTCCAGTATGAACTAATACATGATTAAAATATTTATCACATGCCTTAATTGTTTCTGATAATCTTATTATTTCAGGTCTAGTACCTAATATAGTCATTAATTTTAATTTGCTCATAAACTTCTCCCTTAAACTTCTAAATAATATGTATCTGGATTTTCTGGGTCAAAAGCTTCATTTGCCCACATAACAGTAACCATATCAGTTTCACCAACATTTTCAATGTTATGAGTATATCCAGTAGGAATATCTACTACTTCTAACTTTTTATCACTTACTTTATATTCTATTATTTCATCAGAATAGATTTGTCTAAATCTAATTATGCCTTCTCCTTTAACAACAAGGAATTTTTCATTTTTTGTATGATGCCAATGATTTCCTTTTACAATTCCTGGTTTAGATATATTTATAGATACTTGACCTCTATCATCACTTCTTAAAAATTCTGTAAAAGATCCTCTATTATCTACATTCATTTTTAATTCGTATGAAAAATCATCTTTTTTTAAATAACTTAAATAAGTAGAATATAGTTTTTTAGAAAATTCATCCTTCATATTAATAACTTGCAAGTTTTTTCTGCTTTCTTTAAATGAATATATTAAATTAGCAACTTCTCCTATTGTTTTCTTATATGAAGGAGTCACATATAAATATTCATTACTTCCTTTTGTATTAATACAAGATATAAATGAATTAACAATATCATCAATATATACAAAAGGAATTAAAACATTAGGATCATTTATTTGTATATCTAAATCATTAGCAATATTATAACAAAATGTGGCAATTACTGAATTATAATTAGGTCTGCCCCATTTTCCAAAAGCATTTTCTAATCTGTATACAAACACATCCGCATTTTTTCCATATTCAAAAACAAGATCTTCTGCTTGTTTTTTACTTTTTCCATAATCATTATCTCTTTTTGCTTGAATAGAAGAACTTAATAGTAATGGTATATTTCTTCCATCTTCTTTTAATATCTCAATTAATTTATAAGTAAGGTTAGTATTTCCATCATAAAATTCTTCAACATTTAAAGGCCTATTTATCCCGGCTAAATGTATTACAAAATCAGACTCTTTAACACATTCTTCTAAAGATTTAGTTGTATCTTTATCAAAAGGAATTACTTCATAACCTTTTACATTAAGAGTTGCGCAAAGATTTTTACCAATAAATCCATTTGAACCTGTAACTAGTATTTTCATATAATCACCTAAATTCGTTCTTTATTCCAGTTAATATCTCTTTTTATTATCTTAGCAGGCACCCCTGCAATAACTACATTTGATTCATCAAACTTGTCAGTTACTATTGCACCAGCTGAAACTATAGAATCATTTGAAATAATACTTCCTTTTAAAATCATAGATTTATTACCAATCCATACATGATCTTTTATCATCACATTTTTAGATGGGTTAATTCTATTTCCTTTTAAGTCAAGTATAGAATGGCTGTCCCCTGTTCTAATATTTATTCCACTTGAAAACAAACAATCATTTCCTACAGAAATACTTGTACCTTCTATAGCCGCAAATTGAGTTTCCCCTGCCACAGTAGTTTTATCTTTTATAGTTATTGAGTTGTTATCATCTTCTATCCAAAATTCTGTGTCTTTGAAATAGCACATTTTTCCTATATTAATATTGTTATTGTTTCCAAATATAACAATATTACAATTATTAAAAATAGATAAATCATCTACAAATATTACATTGTTTTTACCTTTAATGTCTATTTTTACCTTTTGTAATAATACAGTATTTAAATTAATCTTATTATTTCTTATATTAAATTTATTTCTTCCAACTGTATAGTTGTAAATATTTGTAAGCAATTTATATTTTGAAGGATTGTTTTTTATATTCTCAACTATATTCATTACATACACCTACTTAAATAAATCCAACTTTAGTAATAATTCTTTCATTTCTTCAACATTTAATCTTTCAGTATTATGAGAGTTATATTCTTCTACAACTGCAATTTTTTCATTTCCTTTAGAAAAATATTTATCATAGTTTAAATCTCTATTATCAGCAGGTATTTTATAATAGTCTCCCATATCTACAGCTTTAACCATTTCTTCACTTGTAACTAAAACTTCATATAATTTTTCTCCATGTCTAGTACCAATAAATGATTTTCCATTTTTTGAATTAGTTAATTCTAAAATCGCATCAGCTAATACTCCTATAGTACAAGCTGGTGATTTTTGTACAAAAGTATCACCTTGTTCTCCATTTTTAAATGCATAAAGCACTAAATCAACAGCATCTTCCAATGTCATCATAAATCTAGTCATTTCTGGATTTGTAATAGTAATTGGTTTCCCTGCATTAATTTGATCTAAAAATAAAGGTATTACACTTCCTCTACTTGCCATAACATTTCCATATCTTGTACAACAAAATACAGTATCTCCTTCTTGCATTTGTCTAGATCTAGCAACCACATTTTTTTCCATTAAAGCTTTAGTCATACCCATTGCATTAATAGGATATGCAGCTTTATCAGTACTTAAGAAAATTGCTTTTTTAACTTTATTTTTTACACAAGCTGTTATTACATTATTGCTTCCTAAAACATTTGTTTTAACTGCTTCAATTGGATAAAACTCACATGATGGAACTTGTTTTAAAGCTGCCGCATGAAATACATAATCTACGCCTTTAAAAGCATCAACAATTGATTCATAATCTCTAACATCGCCAATATAAAATTTTAGTTTGGATGCTAATTCAGGGTTAATCTTTTGATATTCATGTCTCATATCATCCTGTTTCTTTTCATCTCTAGAAACTATTCTAATTTCTTTTATATCTGTATTTAAAAATCTATCAGTAACAGCATTTCCAAATGAACCTGTTCCACCAGTAATAAGTAAAATTTTATCTTTAAACATAAAATAAATCCTCCACTAATATTATAAAACATATCACAACAATTATAAACTAAACAACTAACCTTTACCTACATAAAATAAATTCAAAAATATATTCTCTTAAACCTTGCACCTCCAAAATATAAACATTAATATATTTATAGGTGAAAAATATGAAAATAGTTTTTGTTTCAAATTTTTTAAATCATCATCAATTACCTCTTTGTAATGAATTTTTCAATATGAAAAATATAGATTTTAAATTTATTGCAACTGAACAAGTTCCTGAAGATAGATTAAAATTAGGTTATAAAAAGGATTTTAATGTACCTTATCTTTTAGAATTAAAAAACAAAAAAGATGTTGATTATGCAAAAAAGCTTATTATAAATTGTGATATTGCAATTATAGGATCTTGCCCTTACGAATTAGAAAAAATAAGAATAGAAACCAAAAAAATATATTTCAAATATTCAGAACGATTTTTAAGAGGTCCTGCATGGAGAAAATATAGCCCTATAGCTCAATATAATATAAGAACAAGATACACAAATAAAATGCATGAAAATATGTTTTTATTATGTGCAAGTGTTTATGCTGCATGGGATTATAATTTCTTTGGTGCATTTAAAAATAAATCTTTAAAGTGGGGGTATTTTACATCACTTTCAAAATTAAAATTCACAGAAATCAAAAAAAATAAAACAAAAAAACTGTCATTGTTATGGGTAGGAAGAATGTTAGAACTCAAACATCCTGAACATGCGGTAGAAGTTGCCAAACATCTAAAAGATAATAATATAGATTATAATTTGGTTTTTATAGGTGATGGGGACATAAAAAATAAAATAATAAATTTAGTTGATAATTACAAACTAAGAGATAATATTACTTTTTTACCAAACATGAGTTTTGAAAAAGTAAGATTATATATGGAAAAATCAAATATTTTTTTATTTACTAGTGATTTCAAAGAAGGCTGGGGTGCGGTTTTAAATGAAGCTATGGCAAGCGGATGTGCTGTTGTTTCATCATATCAAGCTGGTTCAACTTTATTTCTAATAGATAAAAATGAAACAAATGGTCAAATTTATGATGGTACTGTCAATGATTTGATTATAAAAGTCATGAATTATATTAATGATAAATCATATATGGATTTAGTTTCAAAAAACGCCTATGAAACAATATCAAATTTATGGAGTCCTGAAATCGCTGCCAAAAGACTTGTTGATTTTTCAAGCAATTTACTAGAAAAAAAGCCAATTTCATATTATGAATTTGGTCCTTTAAGTATCAGCAAAGCTATATCAAATAAAGATGCCAAGCAGTTACTTAAGTGATTTTAAACTTTTAAATTTATATGTAAATATTCCAGCAATGTACCAAAATAACATTGTTGCTATATGTGTATCAAATATAACTGCAACATCAAAAACAGAAAAAATAAATATACTCACAAATAAAATCAATAATGAAATAGTTTTATTATCAATTTCATTTTTTATTACATAAATTATTTTTTTTGTCTTATTAATTATAATCGTAAAAAATGAAATAAATCCTAAAATTCCAGTATATGCCAATAAACTTATAAAAATATTATGTGGATCTTCCATGTTTAATTTAGTGAATATTGACTCTGGTCCAAAAAATCTATGTGTAGCTTGATAAATATTACCAACTCCAACTCCTAATAAAGGTTTATTTATAAAAATTATAAATGCCTCTTTCCACATAAAATATCTATAACTTGAAAGTATATCTAAAAATTCTTCAAAATTTATTTGATCCATTTTATTAAAAACCCACTTAAATCGTAATAAAGTTATAATAATTAAAAATATTAAAGCTATAATTGACACTGAAAAAATTACAATAGATATTTTCTTTTTATTTTTCCCTTTGATAACAAGACTATAATATAAAAAATAAGCAATTAAACTTGTAAATAAACCAATATAAACTGATCTTGAACCAGATATTATAATCATAATTAATTGAATAATTGAATTTATTGTAAAAAAGTTTTTATTTTTTTTGAAATAGATTAACCCTAATATTAGAGAAAAAAATGCCCAGGATGCTGATTGATTAGAATTTTCATAATAACCTCCTAAATATCTTTCTCCAAAAAGCGAATTAACTAAATTGTTAGGTTCAGTTATAATCGTTCTTATAAGTGAAGCTCCTGTAATAAAAAATGAAAATACAATTATTGCATAAAATATTATGTCCATTTCATTTTTCAGTGTTTCTTTTGTTTGTTCTTTTGTATGTGTCATTAAAATAAAAAACATTAAACACATCATAAGAGTTTTAACATAACTATATATATTCATATATGAATAATTAACGAGTGATGACACAATACAAATAATAATAAATATAATTTCATATTTATTATCAAAGATAAAGTTTTTAGGACTATCAAAGAATATCATTAATCCGTATATAGTTGAAAAGAGAATAACAATCCAAAAAAGAATAGAACCATTAATAATTGGAATAACAGAATTAAATCCCATAAAAAAAACCATTATTCTAATTATTTTTTGTGTTTTAACCATGTTTTCATTAATCAATTTCATTAACAATTACCTTTCAACTTAATTTTGCTAATCAGTGGAATTATAGCATAATCAACCTAAATATTATATAATTAATAAATATTGAAAGGTAAAATACATGAAAATTCTACTATTATCAGCAAATATGAGAAATATCGCTAAACCTTATTTTAATCTTGATATCCACCCTTATGGTGGTTGGATTGATGGCTTTATTGATAATTTGAAATTAATCCATAATATTAATTTAGATTATGTTTATTTTAAACAAGGAAAATCGAATAATATTAAGAGTATAAATATAGAATGTGTTAATTATTACCAAGTAACATACTCAAACAATAATATTATAAAAAAATTCTTTAACGACTACAAATATGATGTATATCACATTTTTGGAATTGAACATCCTTTTGTAAAGGATATTTCGAATTTTTTACCTTTTAATAAAACTTTACTATACATTCAAGGCATTCAAAAAGAATGTGCAAAAGTCTATCTTGCAGACTACAATAAATATAGTAAAAATATAAATCCTTTTTTATATCTTAATTTAAATATTTTAAAATACAACGCTAATAAATTGGGAAACAATGAAACTAAAATTTTAAAAAAAGGGTTGTACGTTACAGGAAGAACAAAATGGGATTATAATTATGTAAAATCAGTAAATAAAAATATAAAATATTATCACTGTAATGAAATTCTTAGAAATAAATTTTATACTGCAAAAAAATGGAGTTCAAAAAAATATGTTCCATATACAATTTTTGTGTCTCAAGCAAACTATACCTTAAAAGCTGCTCATATGATTATAGAAATAGTAAAAAAACTAAAAAAAGAATTTTCAAATATTAAATGTTATATTGCTGGAGAAAATATCACTAAATCAAAATCATTTATGACCAAACTTAATTCATCGTATGCAGGACATATTAAAAATTTGATTAATAAATATAAACTTAACGATAACATTATTTATACTGGACCTTTAAATGAAGATGAAATAATTAGTCATTTACAAAAAGTAAATGTGTTTTTATCTGCTTCAATTATTGAAAATTCTTCTAATTCCTTACAAGAAGCTATGCTTATAGGAACACCTTGTGTTTCATCTGATGTAGGTGGTATATCATCTATTGCAAATGAATCACAATGCTTATTATATCCATTCAATGATATCGATAAATGCGTTTCTCACATTACTGATATTTTTAACAACAATTTTGATATAGACACATTAAGTCATAATGCTATTAAAAGAATTGAATTTCTTGCCAATCCACAAATAAACTCAAATGTAATGTATAACATTTATAAAGATATAGTTTTGGAGTCAAAAAATGAAAATTAATTTTATATCAAATTTAATAAGTGAGGAGTTATTTAAAAAATTGTATACTCTTCCTATAAAACCAGGCCAACAAGTTCAAAAATTTAATAAACTTATTGTAAAAGGACTTTTAGCAAACGGAGTAAATGTAAAATGTTTTTCTAGTCCTCCTGTTTCAAAACAAATAATTAAAAACACTTTTTTAAAATTAAATAATGAAGCAAATTTCAATTACAGTACTATAATTAATATTCCTATAATTAAAGATTTCATCTTATTAATCTCTTCTTATTTAAAAGCAAAAAAAGAAATAAAAAATGATACAAATACAATTTTTATGTGCGATGTTTTATCAGTACCAAACACCTTAGGAACTTCCCTAGCATGTAAAAAACATAATAGAATATGTATTGGAATTATTACTGATTTACCGGAATTAATTACATCTAATAAGTTGTATATAAATTTATGTAATAGAGCTATTAAAAATTGTAGTTCATATATTTTTCTTGCTGAAACAATGAATAAAAGAATAAACAAAGATAAAAAACCTTATATTGTAATTGAAGGTTTTGCAGATGTTGATGCAGACAGTTCACAATATATTGGTAAAAGAGACAAATCAATAATATATGCGGGTAGCCTAGATTATGTAAATGGAATTAAAGAGTTTACTAGTGCATTTTCTTCATTAAATTTAAATTTAACATTAGATATTTACGGTGTTGGAGAATACGAACAAGAATTAATAGAATATTCAAAAAAACATAGCAATATTAGATTTCATGGAATTATACATAATTCAGAATTAATTCCATTACTAAGAAAAGCAAAATTTCTAATTAACCCAAGAAATATTGATAATGATATTACAAAATATTCTTTTCCCAGCAAAAATATGGAATATCTTTCAACTGGAACTCCATTCATAAGTACTAAAATTCTTAGTATTCCTAAAGAATATGATAATTATATAAATTATTTTAAAAGTGACACAATTAATGGTTTTAAAGAAACCCTAAAAATTATTATTGAAACTGATTATTGCCTTTTATTAGATAAAGCATCAAAAGGTCAAAAGTTTGTATTAAATGAAAAAAATAACGTAAATCAAACAAAAAAAATAATAAGTTTTATTAATAATTTAAAGTAAGCAATTATATGCCTACTTTATTATATTCATTATGTCTTTTTTTATTTCTTTACTGCTACCTTTAATAATATAGTCAACTAATTCATTTAATTTTATATCTATTTCTTTTTTTGTTATGTCAATTGGTTCTGCAATAAATATTAAGTCATTTTCAGTTTTTATTGCAGTTTCCATATTAAATGTTAATTCTTCGAACATTTTTTCTCCAGGTCTTAAACCAGTAAATACAATTTTTATATCTTCATAAGGCTTAAATCCTGATAATCTAATTAAATTTTCTGCAAGCGTTAATATTTTAATGGGTGTTCCCATATCCAAAACAAATATTTCTCCTGACTTTGCATATGTAGATGCTTGTAAAACAAGTTGCGCAGCTTCTGGTATTGTCATAAAATATCTAATGATTTCAGGATCAGTTACAGTTACAGGTCCTCCATTTTCTATTTGTTTTTTAAACAGCGGTATTACTGAACCATTTGACCCAAGAACATTCCCAAATCTAACTGCACATAACTTTGTAACATTATTATTTCTATAACCTTGAATCATTAGCTCACACATTCTTTTTGTAGCTCCCATAACATTTGTAGGATTTACTGCCTTATCTGTAGAAATTAAAACAAAATTTTCAACATTATTTTTAATACATGAATCAATTACATTTTTTGTACCAAAGACATTGTTTTTTATCGCTTCTATTGGAGAATCTTCTACTAAAGGAACATGTTTATGGGCAGCTGCATGATAAACTACAAAAGGTTTATAAAATTTTATAATTTCATTAATTCTATTTTCATCTCTTATTGAGGCTATTAAACATGTAAGTTTAATATTGTTTGTTTGTTTATCATTCATATTCATTAATATTTCTTGTTGAAGTTCATACATATTATTTTCATAAATATCAATCAAAACTAGTTCTTTAGGCTTATATTTAACAATTTGTCTACACAACTCTGAACCAATAGATCCACCTGCTCCAGTCACCATTATCACTTTATCTTTAATATAACTATTAATAAGATAATTATTTAATTTAATTTCGCCTCTTCCAAGTAAATCATCAATAGAAACATCTCTAATTTGCGCTTTACCATCAAATTTATCATTATGATAACTCATCATTTTAATCTTTAAATTAATATTTTGACATTTTTTTATGATTTTTTTTATTTCATTCTGGCTTGCATTAACAATTGCGATATAAGCTATATTTATATTATATTTTTCAACTATTTCTTCTAAATCATCAGTTGTTCCTAAAACTTTAATTCCAGAAATAGTTTTTCCAACTTTTTGTTTTGCATCATCAATAAATCCAACAACTCTTTCATTATATCGATCTGACAAAAGTTCTCTTGACAATACTACTCCTGCATCTCCAGCACCAATAATTAATGTATTATTGTATTTTGACTTTTGTATTGTTTCTTTTCTTATATATCTGTACATTAATCTGAATCCAAGCATTTCTGCAAGTATTATTAATGTAGCTATAACTGGCAAACTTCTAGGATAATTTTTAATTCTAACAAACAAAATAATAACAAACCATAGCATATTAGCACTAACAATCGCAAGGCTAACCCTTAGTGCTTCATATATAGATATATACTTCCATAAAGTTTCATTAGCCTTAAATAATTTCATTGAAAAAATATTCAATATTAATACTATTGGCAACATGTCAAAAAAAGATTTCATTATAGATGCATGAATGTTGAAAGAAAATTCCATTCGAATCCACAAAGCCAATAAATAGCCAAAAACAATACAAAAAATATCAATTATTATCAAAAATATTGTTCTATTTTTTCTTATAAAATTCAGATTCATTTAAATACCTCATTTCATAAAATTATATCATTTATATGACATTTACTTAAAATATAAGATAAAATCATTAGTTTCCCTTTTTTTATATCCTTTCTTATTTAAATTTTCAATTAATTCATATAATTGTATATCATGATTTTTATTTAGTAAAACATAAGTAGGCTGTTTATATGGTTTTTGTTTAAAATATTCTTGATTTATTTTATTAGTTCCAACAGGATCTCCCCAACTCCCCCATGTTGAATATGTTCCTATTTGCATATTTGTAGCTAAATAATACCAAGGATTAGAATAGGGATAATAAAAAACATCTTCCTTAGTTGCATCATACAATAACATTTGAAATTGTTCATAGTGCAAAGTATATGTTTCACAATCTGTAGAATTTGTAATTATACCTTTTGCAGGCCCGACTTCAATTTTACTATTAAGAGTGGCCATAACATTATCTAAATAATACCTGTCATATCTTATATAACCTTGATAGCAAAATTGAATTCCTATACAAATTAATAAAATATATGTTGAAATATTATTAAAACCTAATTCATCAATTAAATTTCCTATCAAAATTATAGATCCAACAGTAACTATACTATAAGCAGTACCTATAGCTGGCAATCCTAAATTTGAAGAAAACTGAAATAAAAACGAACAAAATATTCCTAAAAAAATGAAATATACAAAAATATCATAATCTTTATTTTTAGTTAAAACAAAACTCATAATTCCTACTACAGTTAAAGGTATAACTGTGATATTTAAATTAGGATAAATATAAATTGTTTTCAAAATATTATTAAAGGTAAAATAAAGTAAAATTAATGTCAAAATTAAATAAATGATTCTATGTTTATACTTTTTCTTATCTAAAAGACTAACCAATAATAAAATCGGAAAAAAAGTTAATATATAATTAAATTTTTTGTTTAATTCTTTAAAATATCTAATAAATAAAACAAATACACTCAACACTTTGTGTTCAGTATTAGATGCTAAAATATATTGGATAGAATTAATAATTGTATAAAGACTTGATTTACTTAAAACAAATCCCAAAAATAAAGTTAATAAAATAAAACAACCTAATGTTAAGTATGGCCATGCATTATGGATTTTAATATTATTTGAAAGAAATATTTTATTGATTTTTAAATTAATCAATGAAATAATTGAAAAAATAATATATATAGAAATTGCAAAAGGATTGCATAAAACCACAATTGCTAAAAATAAACCTGCAACAATATAATTTTTTGTACTAGTTGCTTTAATCAATGTTGAAATAAAACACAATAGACCTGCCAAAAAAAATGAATTATAAGATAGTGTCATCATATCTAAAGGTGCAAATAAATAAAAACTCATCAAAGATATCGTAGCCCAATATTTATATTTTCTAATACATATGTAGCTATAAATAACTGATAGTGACCATACAAGAATAAAACTATATCTACCAAATAGTATTATTCCTTCTGTATTACCATTCATAATAATGAAAATTTTTGCAAATGGATAAATCAAAAAACCTACCAACTGCATTATAGACCACTCATCAACAAGCATTGCATCACCTAAAGCAAATCTATATCCAAGGCTTAACAAATAAGGTTCATCATTATATATATATCCATATTTTGATTTAAACACTAGAAAAGATAATACAATTATAAAAAGTATAACAAATAAAATATCATATTTTTTAACTTGTTTTATCATAATCTCAATATTTCTCTTCTATCTTCTAACATTAACTCAAACAAATAATTTTGTTCAAAGTTTTTCTCTATTATATTATATGCATTTTCTACAATATTTGATAGTTCATCAAAATTATCATATGAATACTGCATTTTTTCTTTTAGGTCGTTATAATTTCTTGGTTCAACTAATAAGCCTGTTTTTTTATCTTCAATCACATCACTTATTCCATTAATATTTGATGCAATAATCATAGTTTTCATTGCCATAGTCTCTAACATCCCACTAGGCATTCCTTCTCTATAACTTGGAAGAATATTAATATCAAAAGCACTAAAATACTTAAATGGTTCATTTGTATTAGGTAGATAAATAATATTTTCATTATTTAATGACCAATTATAAATTTCTTGATCTAATTCATCTACATTTTCACTTGGACCAACAACAATTAATTTTGCATTTCTATCTAATTCTTTAAATGCATGTAACAATTCATTTAATCCTTTGTCTTTATTTAGTCTTCCTAAATATCCAAATACAAATTCATTTTGTAAATTAAGCTTTTTTCTAATTTCTTTTCTATATGCCTCTCTTTTTTTATAATTAAATTTTTCTAAATTAACTCCTCTTGAACTTCCATAACCTATTACTCTTGCTTTTTCAGATTTATATAACCCTTCTTTAATTGCAAATTCCATGTTGGTTTTACTATCAGGTTCAATAATTGTAGAAAATTTGCACGAAATGTATTCAATAAACTTAAAAATTTTCCTTTTTAATCCAGTTTGCCCTACATAAAATAGACCCCATTGAGTGTATAATCTGTTTTTAATATTTGCCAAATATCCTCCAGTAGCTGAATATAAGGATGCATTAGGAGTACAGTATTGAATTAAATCAAATTTTTCTTTCTTGAAAAATTTATAATATTTATAAATATTATTAATAATATTAAAATCTAATCCCCTTTTAACTTCCATTGGTACAAAACGTATATTTGAAGGAATTTTAATTTCAAATATTGGATCTGGATTACACATTAAAGTAATATCATAATCTTCTTTTTCTTTCAAATATTTAGCGAAATCTAATATAAAAGCATCCATTGTAAAAGAAACAGTAGTAATAAAACATATTTTTTTACTCATTATTACTCTCCCCTTCTTGTATTCCATCAGAAGATATTACCTTTAAAAATGTACCAATAATTATTTTAATATCATTTTTAAACGTAATACTTTTTACATATTCTCCATCATATCTTGATTTATCTTCAATAGATAATTCATCTCTTCCTTTTATTTGAGCAAGTCCTGTTAAACCCGGTTTAACATCATTAGCATTATACTTATCTCTTTCTTCAATTAAATCATATTGATTCCATAATGCAGGCCTTGGTCCTACAATAGACATATCTCCTTTTATAATATTTATTAATTGAGGTAATTCATCTAAACTGCTTTTTCTTAAAAATTCACCTGCTTTTGTAATATACGAGTCTGCATTTTTTAATAAATGTGTAGGAGAATCCTTAGGTGCTTCAATACTCATTGACCTAAACTTAAAAATATAAAAAGTCTTTTTACCTTTACCTATTCTTTTTTGCGTAAAAAAAACAGGACCTTTTGAATCTATTTTTATAATTACTATAATCAAAATAAAAATAGGTAAAATAAAAATAAAAACTAATAATGATACAATTAAATCAAATATTCTTTTTAAAAAATTGACATACATAATTGCTTACCTCAACATTAAATTATACTTTCATATTTTCATTTTATCAATCACTCAATGTCTTTGTTCGTGTAAACTAATTGTGGAAAGGATATAAAAGCGATAATCCCTTATAATTAAATTGTCTGATTTAGAAAAGAGGATTATCGCATGACTATTTTAACACAATCTTTTAATCAATTAAATACTTACGACAATACTAATATGCTTATAAATTTAGCTGATGAAATTATTAATCCATTTTCAAATCCATTTAATGTATTTGGATACGCAAAACTTATAGAGCATTTAAATACATTACTTGATAAATTAGGTTCTAAATTCATTAAAGAAACATTAGAAAAATGTGGTAATATAAAATCTCGTGGGGACTTTGAAAAATAGGCTCTAAAATATCATGGGGATTTAAACAGATGGGAAATGGATTATTCATCCATAAAACCATCTGTTTTTTTATATTTGCCTCTAGGTTTTCCTTTTCGTTTATTATAGGTTTGTATATTACTTGTAAGAGAATATAAGATATTAGAATTCAAACAATAAATAGATCTACATCTAAATCTATCAAAGTTAGATAAACCATTAGAAACAGTAATTAAAGTATTAAGTTTTTGATTAATATTTTCAGCTAGTGCATTAGATTGTTTTCTATTTTCATAGGGTCTTTTAAAAGAGTTTAAAATTTCAGATTTCCAGTTTTCTAATAGAGTAATAAAATTTTCGTAACAATATAAATGCGCTATTTTAAAAGCCTGTATTATTTGATTTAACCATTCTTCACAATTATATTCAGTAGCTTCTTTATTAAACTTTCTATACATTTCTTTTAATTGGTAAGCTAAAGTTAAATTAGGATTTATTCCTAACAAAGCATCATATAATTGTCTATAATTCATCTTCTGTTTAAAGAAAGAATTATATTTAGGTTCGTTATCTAATTCATAATCTGACAATAATAATTTATTCCAAGTTTTAAGTAGATAATATGTTGGACTACCTTTAACTGAATGATTCATAATATCAATACGAATACGAGCGAAACCATCAGTAAGATTTTTGACAACATGAAAAGGATCAACTGCGACTTCACAATTAGGAAAGTATTTTAAAGCAACATCTTTATAAGGCTCCCACATATCAATGGTTACATACTTAACTCTTTTACGTTCAGATAATGGAATGGTTTCTAAATGTCTTGATAGAGTCCTTTTAGATCTGTCAGGGAGTAATTCATTTAAACAGCGTTTATTATTATCAACAAAGGCACAAAGATAAGAACCACCATATTTAGCCATACTAGAATGAATCTCATCAATCCCAAGGTTTTCAGGAAGCTGTAATCTAGGAACTTGAATAAAACTATCGCAATATAATTCAACAAGAGTAGATGAAATATTATTACGAAGAGCAATATCTTTGAAAGAATAATGAACATTACTTAGCTCAATAGCCACATTTCTAAGTAATGCATAAGTTTGATGGAAAGCTTCAGGACCAAAAGGGTTATCTTCTACAAAAGATTTATCACAGAATTTACATGAATACCTTCGTCTTTTCCAAACAATAATAGACGGCATTCCACCCATTGTAAGATGATTATAAGATCTTTTAGTGTAACCCTTACTTTTAGTCTTACAGCCACAAAAAGGGCAATTAGGATGACTATCCTTTAAAGTAACAAACAAATAAAGTTTATTATCTTTAACAGAAGAATCAAAAGTTAAAATTTGATTAGGCTCTAAATTTAGAGTAGATGTGATAAAATCATTAATAGCCATAAAAGGCACCTCCATGTCTAGTTATTCTTTAGTTAACAACTGAATATTAGCATGGAGGTTTTTAATATCTATAACTATATTTTAAGTTGTCCCCACGGAATTTTAGAGGGTATCCCCACAAGACAAAAAAAGAGGGTCAAATTTGACCCCACAAGATTTTAGAGCCTATCCCCAACCCCATGAAATTTTAGAGCGCCAAAAATGTGATTATAATTTTAGATATCAACCTAATAGAACTAAACATTACTATGTAAAAAACACTAGAAAAAGAACTATTATTACAGTCTATGGGGAAGTTACATATACTAGAACTGAATATATAGATAGGCTTACTAGTAAAATGTTTTGTCCTGTAGATAGGAAAATAGGTTTATTACCTAGACAAAGATATGACAACACAATTATTTTTTTAGCCTATGAATTATATAGCGATCATAACTCAATGATTAAAGTAGGAAAGTTAATTGGTGATTTAATAGACTCTAAATACTCCATATCAAAAAACAGAAAATTTAAATCAATCCCTAGGCAAACAATAAGAAATATGTTAACTAGAATTAAATCTATAAATGTACCTCTAAATACAAGTGAAAATACACCTGAAATATTGTATGTTATGGCAGATGAAAAATATATACCATCACAAAACAACGATAAAAAAGCTCATATGGTTAAAGCAGCACAAATATTTGAAGATAAAGTATTAACTAATCAAAAAGGTAGATATAAGCTTATAAATAAACATTTATACTTGCATTATGAAAATAATAAAGATGATTTTTGGGATAATGTATTTGACATAATAGATACTAAATATGAATTTAAAAAAATAAATACAATATATCTTATGGGTGATGGTGCATCCTGGATAAAAAGAGGTATAAGTGAACTTAAGATGCCTAATGTGAAAATAAAACCTGTATTAGATGGATTTCATTTCAAACAGGCAATAGAACACATTACAAAAGATGAAACATATAAAAAGATTTTATATCATTATTCAATTAAAAATATGAAAGATGACTTTAAAAAAGTAATAGAAATTATAAAAACAGAAAATCCAAATAGAATTGAAATAATAGATGAAAAGTCAAAATACATATTAAATCATCTAAAAGAAATAAGAACTTTATACAAAGAAGTAAAAATAGGCTGTCCAATGGAACAAGTAATATCACATTCTATAGCTTCTATATTTACATCAATTCCTAAAGCATATGGAAATAAAAACATTTCAACATATTTAAATATAAGACAACATCAACAAAATGGACACGATATAAGAAATTTAATTTTACAAGCATTACAACATTCACAAAATATTTCATTTGAAGAAATAGATTTAACAAAAGAGAAATATGATTTTAGTTTCCTAAAACTACCTAAAAATACATATAAAATAAATTGTTTAAATCATCATTTTGATAAAGGTATATAATTTTAAAAAATGGTAATTCAGCTACGCTGCATTACCACTCCCTACATTTTTAATTATTTGGATTATTTTCCACAATTATTTGACACTAAGTGCATATTTATGAAAATCATCAGCTATCATTTCTTTGTTTTTTAATGGATTATGATTTTTTATTATGCATTCTCTTGCCTTTAATGCATAATCAGTTAATATTTCAGGTTCGTTAAATATATTTCTAAGAGTTGTTTCTAGTTCGTCTAAATTAGAAATACAAATTGCCGAATCTTCTTCTAATAAATATTTAAATCCAGCATTTATTTCTGGACAAATCGCCATAACTGCTGCACCACTTTGCAAACAATCTGTTATCTTTGTAGAGAAAGATAACCTTGTAATTAAAGAGTTTTTTAAATCAAAACTTTCTACATGAAGTGCTATAGAGGAATTATCATATTCTTTTATTAATTGTTCAGGAGATATTAAACCATGATAATAAGTATCAATTTGATTATCTAAAATCTCTTTTTCTTCACTATTTAATTCTCCATTAGAATAAATATCTAAAATAAATTTAATACCATCTTCATTAATCTTTTTTATTATATTAGCCAGTTCAATAAGAATATTAACTCTATTTAAATAGATTCCTCCAGCATATATAATTCTATAAGGTTTATAAAATTTATTAATATCTCCTGGATAACATCCTTTTCTTAATATTTTCATTGGAACATTAAAATTGTTTATATATTCAATTAACTGTTCTTTAGTCATTGTATAAACAAGTTTATATAATTTAAAAGTTTCTCTAACATGTCTTCTCAAATTCCATCTTCTAATCCAATAAAGTGGATTAAATTCTAAAGCTTTATAAGAATATAAATCATCAGACACATAAGAAATTATGGGTGCAGCTGTATATTTATTAATAATCCTAGTAAGTCTTAACATTCTAGGATTACCATAACAAGGCGCAAAAACAATGTCAGGCTCATATTCTTTAATAAAATTAATAAAATCATCATTATCAATTTTTGATAATGACCAAACAATTTCTCTTGCCATAAATATAATTTGCCATCTTCTTTTTTTAGAAGTTGTTTCAAATTTTTCATCTAAAGTATTTGTTTCAATTGTTTCGCTTAATTTAAATCTTTTACCCACTTTTTTTCTTTTTAAAACATTATCTAAAACCATCTTATCTGTTATTTGATAATAATCATCGCAAATATTATTTTCAGGGATTCCTGCACTACAATAAATCTGTCTAAACTCCCAATCAAAACCAGAGAATATGTTTGTTAAAACATTTCCTCCATTTGTTTTACTATTCCAACTTTCATGAGAAACTACTAGAACTTTCATTTTCTATTCCTCACAAACTTATTCATTAAAATTGCTGTTATTTCATATCCAACTAACTTTCTTAATAAATTAATAATTCTAACCTTTTTAGAAGAATCATAATTTAATAAATAGTTTAGTTTTTTAATGCTTGTTTTTAATAATTTTGAATCTGCTTCAATATAATATGCCATAAGCACCATATACTGATAAGCTAAAAAATTAAGCAAAGCATCTTTTTTTTCAAAGCTTATTCTTGAATTATTTATATAATCAATACATTTATTAATTGAATTTGTCATATCAAAAATGTGTTTTTGACTTACTGTAGTAGAGATAGAACCTTCTCTAGATTGTCTATAGTAATAATAAGGTTTATTAGTAAAATCAATATTATTTACTGTTAATAGTAATCTAATACTCCATTCTATATCTTCACTCAAAATTCCTTCTTCAAAAAAAAGATTATTATCAATAAAATATTTTCTATTAATACACTTATTACATGCAGATGTAACAAAAATATTAGATTTAATTAACCCTACTATTTTTTCATCAACACTTTTATTTCTTAATGATTCATTAGCATTATTAACTACAGGTGTAGTTGTATTATCAAAATATAATTTTTCAAAACCCAATAAAATTACATCATTATTTTTTAAATAAGGAACTATATTAGATAATGCACTCTCATTAACTAACATGTCATCACTATCTATAAATAGTAAATAGTCTCCTGTTGCTTTTTTTATTCCTGCATTTCTTGCACTACTTAACCCACCGTTTTCTTTATCAATTAATTTTATATTATTATATTTATTTTTATATTCCTTTGCTATATCACCTGATTTATCAGTTGAACCATCATTAATTAATATAAGTTCAAAATCATTAAAAGTTTGGCTTAATATACTATCCAAACATTCTTTTAAATATAATTCAACATTATAAATTGGAACAATAATACTAAATAAAGGCATCAATCTATCCTATTCTTTCTCTTTAAATATCTACCTAAATATAATAATGTTTTTTTAGGCTCAATAAATTTATTAATAAACTTTAATGGTTTTATAGAATTACTAGCTTTTATAACATCATTTAAATTATCACTTAACCACTTATCTACATAATTTCTATTTTCATCATTAAAACTATCATAATCTTGCATAACACCAACTAATAACATCATATAATATGTATCAACTAATCTTTTTTCTAAAATGCTTAATCCTTTTCTATAATCATTTAATATTAAACAACCATCCAATGCATCTTCATAAAACTTAAACGTTTTAGTTGTACTGACTGAGTTTCCATGAATTTGATATTGATAAAACACTTCTTCATTTAAACAAAATGTATTTCCTTTTGTAAGCAACATTGGAACCCATATAGCATCTTCAACTAATGAGTTTTCTATAAAATATAAGTTATTATCTAATATTAATTTTCTTTTAATAAAATATCTCCAAGGACAAGAAGATAATCTACGAATGCTTAAAGCTTTCATAACATCATCTTTAGATCTATTATTTATTTCATCTATACTAATTGAGTTATCTTTTTCAATTAATACAGCATTAGTATCTATATTAATCATTTTATATAAACCTATTAAAATATCAGGTTTATTTTCATTTAATATGTTGCTAATTTTTTCAAGAGAATTTTCAACAATAATATCATCAGCATCCATAAAAAATATGTATTCACCTTTAGCATGTCTAATACCATTATTTCTTGCGATACTAGCACCACTATTGCTTTGTGCAATAACTCTTATATTCATATATTTACTTGCAAGTTTATTTACTATTTCTAAAGTGTTATCTTTACTTCCATCATTAACAATGATTATCTCATAATCAAAGAATGGTTGTTTAACAACACTATTTATTGTGTTTTCTATATGTTTTGATGCATTGTATGCAGGTATTATTATGCTAAATAACATTATTTTTCATATGTCCTTTCACTTATTATATATCTTGGCCTATTTTTGCTTTCCATATAAATTTTTCCTATATATTCACCAACTAAACCAATTGAAAGTATTTGAATACCTCCTAAAAATGTAAGAATTACTACAGTTGAAGACCAACCAGAAATAACATCTCCTTTAAAATATTGTATTACTGCCCATATCATTAAAATAAAACTAATAAGTGATACTATCACACCTATTGATGTAATTATTCTAATTGGCTTAATAGATAAACTTGTAATTCCATCTATTGCAAGACCTAACATTTTTGATAAAGGATACTTACTTTCTCCTGCAATTCTCTCTTCTCTTTTATAATAAACACTTGTACTCTTAAATCCTACTAAAGGAACCATACCTCTTAAAAATATATTTACTTCCTCAAAATTTGCAAATTCATTTAAAAATCTAGAACTTAATAATCTATAGTCCGCATGATTATACACTACTTCTGCACCTAAAAAGTTTAAAATCTTATAAAATGCTTGTGCTGTGTTTTTCTTAAACGCAGTATCAGTTTCTCTATCATTTCTTACTCCATAAACAACATCACAACCATTTAGGTATTCTTTAACCATCTCATCCATTGCATTTATATCATCTTGACCATCACAATCTATTGAAATAGTAATATCACACATATCTTTAGCTTCCATTAATCCTGCTAAAACAGTACTTTGATGTCCTCTATTTCTACTTTGTGTAATACCTATATACTTATCATTACTCTTAGCTAAATCTTGTATAATATTCCATGTATTATCTTTACTTCCATCATTCACAAACATTATCTTGCTATCAGAGGAAATAAGTTTTTGATTGATTAAACTATTAATCTTCTCTAAAAACATAGGTGCAGTAATTGGAAGCACCTCTTGTTCGTTATAACAAGGAATAACAATTATTAATTTAGGTTGTTTTCTATTATTCATAATTGATCTCCTTTATAATATAATTATATTAATTATATCAAGATTATATTAATAATGTTAAAACGATTTTATTTTATATATAATTATTGTCTAAGGAGATTAACTATTAAGAATCAAACATAAATTTTTAAAAATTAAAAAAGCATTATGAAAAGCCCTAAATTATATAGGTTTTCAAAAAAAATTGAATTCTAATAAATGCTACCTTAATTTATTAGAATCAAAATCAATATTATTTTTCTCTAAATGAAAAATGATGCGGATGAGCTTTCTAGCCACATGAGATAAAGCAACTCTATGATGTTTACCTTCATTACGCTTTTTAAGGTAAAAATCATAAAAAGTAGAATTATGTGCGATTATTATCTGAACAGAATTTAATAGAACATATCTCAGATATGATGAACCATGTTTAACCATGTAACCTCTATTATTTTGTTCTCCTGATTGATTACTAGAAGGTTCAAGGCCTGCGAAGGCTAACATTTGATTTGGTGTATGGAAGTTTAAAACACCTCCATATTCTGAATATATACAAGCTGCACTAATCATACTAATTCCTTTGATTGTATGAATGTGCGAATTGGTATTACTGTAATATTTTACAATAATACTTTCTAGATTTTTGATTTTAGAATCTAAATGAGAATAGATATCAAGATATATCTGAAGCTCATATACTAAGAAATCATCTTCACTACCTATTGTATTCTTAGCTAGTTCTTTAAGTTTACAAAACTTAGCATAAGATATGGTTCTTCTCAGTTTACTAACCATTTTCTTATATGATTCAGAATTCATATTAGCTATTTTAGAAGGACGCATATAGTTTTTCAATAAATACATAGCAGTAGAACTCTTTAAAGAATTATCAAAGAAAGGTTTAAATTCAGGGAACATATTATCTAAGACATTAGTTAATTTAACTAATTGTAAAGAACGTTGTCTTACTAAAAAATCTCTATTTCGGGTTAGTGATTTAAGAGCTTTTATGTGATAATGTTTTTGAGGATAGGTTATATATTTCTTTTCGAAAACATATTTAGCTATTTTAGTCGCATCGGTCTTATCAGTCTTAGTTTTCCTTAGTGTGGTGGCTTCGGAAACTCTTTGATAAGAATGGGGTTAATTTCCATGTAAGATAAATTATTATCTTCAAGGAAGACCTTAAGGTTCATTCCGTAATGACCGGTAGCTTCTAGACCTATCCTTTTATCTTGATTAGAATCAAGTTGTTTAATCACGGAATAAAAATCAATGAAGCCTGCTTTATCATTAGTGAAAGTGAAAGAATCACGAATTATTTCACCATTATGGTTCATGATAAAACAGACATGTTTGAATTTGGCAATATCAATGCCAATAAAATAAGTCATGTTTGACACCTCCTTATATATAGTGCACTGCTTGATAAAATCCACATTGTGTTCAATTCAAGTAAACTCGCTGTTTATAAAACATCAGATGTTAATCAACTTATCAACTTTTAAAAAGAACTGTGGTAGGAAACTCCTTAAAACAGTCTAAGTTGTAAAAAACAGAAACAAATCCACAGTGCAAATTAAGTATATCAAATGGCCGTTAGATATACTTAATGATAGGAACGGCCTAGAAAGAAAAAATCAATATAGGGTTCCTATATTGATAATACAATTAAAAAATGAAGAAAAAACTTTTATTATACGCTTTTACACAAAATAATTTAGGTGATGACTTATTTATAAAAATTCTATGTGAAAGATATTCTAATCATGATTTTTATATTGGTTTAGAAAATAAAAACATTAACAAAACATTAAAAAATATAAAAAATCTACATTTTGATAATAAATTATTTAAAATTGATGAACTATTAAAAAAAGAAAGTTTTTTTAGTAATCATTTAAATTTTAAATTCAATATAATTCAAATGTTTAATGTGAAATATTTAAAATCATTTGATTCCACAATATTTATTATAGGTTCAGCATTTATACAAAATAACCCTAGCAAAGATTACACCAATTTATACTTATTAGAAAAAAGAGTTAAATCGTCCAATAATTTCTTTTTGTTAAATACTAACTTTGGACCTTACTATGATGAAAAATATTTAAGTTTTTCTAGAGAAATAGTAAGTAACATGACACACGCTACTTTTAGGGACAAATTTTCATATGATTTATTTAAAGATTTAAAAAATGTGTCTTATGCTCCTGACTTAGTGTTAAATTTAAAAAATGATATAAATACCTCTAATAAAACTATTTTAATTTCTATAATGGATTTAAATGATAAATACATCAATTTAATTATTGATTTAATAAATGAAATTAATAACAAAAATTTTAATTGTAAATTAGTTTCATTTTGTAAAAACCAAAATGATGAAATTGCTGCTAATAAAATAAAAGAAAAAATTAATGTAGATTTCTTAGCATATGATGGAAATATGGATGAAATCTTATATGAATTTAAAACTTGTTATGGTATTATTTCTACACGATTTCATTCAATGATAATTGCAATGGCATACAATAAACCATTTTTGCCATTTATATATAGCAAAAAAACAAACGAAGTATTAGATGATATTAACTATAAAAATATTAGATTAGATATTAATACTCTAGTTAATATTAATGTTAAAAAAACAATTGATGATTTTTTAGAATATAATTATATAGATATAGAAAGTTATAAAAACAAAGCTAAAAATCAGTTTAAAGCTTTAGATGATTATTTTAATAATTAGAAAGGTACCAAAAACATGTATAAAAATGAATTAAAAAAAATAACTGAGGATGCAAAAAAAAATTTATATAATAAAACACCAAATAAATTAATTGAAAGAAATATTGAATATAACAAAAATTTACCAACTGTATCTTTTCTTATACCTTTTTATAAAAGTTATGAGTTTTTAATTACAAATATTAATTCAATACTAAAACAAAGCTATCCTAATATAGAAATAATCATTGTAAATGATTCTCCAGAAGTGGAACATTTGCATAATAATATAGAAAATTTAATTAAAGATTATAAATATATACATTTGTATAAAAATGAAGTTAATTTAGGTGGTGCAAAAACCATGTTGAGATGCATGGAATTATGCAATAGTAAATATGCAGTTAAAATTGATCAAGATGATTTCTATATTTCTGATACTTTTTTAGAAAAAGCTGTCGTTAAATTAGAAAGTAATCCTAACTTATCATTTGTATCTTTCAACACAATAACTTATTTAGAAAAAGAACATAAATTTCATTTTAATAAACTAAATTATTCTGGATTTATGGAGAGAGAAGATTTTTTAATAAACTTATTAAAAATATATAAAAAACCAACCTCAACTTTCCCAACTGTTTTTGTTACAAAGTACTTAAAACCTACAACACTTGGCATGATTGGTGATTCCAATATATACTTAAATTTATTAGTATATGGAGATGCATACATATTTGATGAAATAGTAGGTGTTTATAGGTTTAATTCAAATAGTATGTCTAAAAATTTACCATTTGAATACATATATAATTCAATTTTAGAAAAATATAGAATATATAAAAGAGCAAATAAAGAATACAATAAAGACTTTTATAATTTTTATAAATTTCAAGTTTTTAATACTTTAAAATTCTATGTTTCAGTTAACGGGCAATTAAAAGATGTTAAATTAATTGCTGATTGGTTATCAAAAAATGGTGAAATTTCAAAAACTTTTATATATTTTAAATTTGTTCAATTTAAAATATATAAATACATTGTGAAAATATATCAAAATTATAGAAAAATTATTTAATAATCTTTTCTTTGATAAATTTACTAAATATTGTTTTAATATATCTAAATTCATTTGGATTGGTTATAGTATTTACTGTTAAATAAATTAATGAAGTTATAATACCATATACAAACACCTTTATTATTAATGTTTCTAAATTGTTAATACTAGCTGTATACTTAAAGCCTATTAACGACAAAACAATCATAACAGTTATATTTATAAAAATTCGATAATAAGTTTTTAGTGGATTTCTATCCATTATTTTTGTGTTTGCATAAATAATAATGTCATTAGTCCTATAAAACAAAGCAACAATTGTTCCAACTAAAACTCCTTCTATTCCCATAACATTAATTAAAATTATTGATAAAACTATATTAATAGTCGATTCAATAACTGACTTCATTCTTGTCTCTTTAAAATGACCAGCAGAACTAATAACAGTGTTTGGTGGCTTCCTAATTAACGTTAATAACTCCATTGTTATAAAATATAAAGGTAAATTATAATTGATATAATTAACATCTGTAAAATCCTTAGTATATATTTTTATTAATGGCATTATAAATACAAATAGAATTGTATAAGCTAAAAAAGATATCATTAATATATAATTTTCAACAACTTCATAAAACTCAATAAACTTCTTTTTGTCAATATTAAAAATTCTTCCTAATGCAAAATCTGTAGAACTAGAAAATACCATAATCATTTGATATACAGCACGGAAAAAATAATTATAAACTGCATATATACTTACAGCTTCTAGCCCTAAAAAAACTGTAATTAAAACCATATCTGTATTATTAAATATAATTGCTGTAATTTCATGAACTAAAACAGAATTTTTTTGACTAATTGCCTTATAATTAGGTTTTTCTTTTAAATCAATCCAACTATAATCTTTTTTAATAATATATGTAATATATATTAATTGTAATAAATTAATTATAAAAAATGATATTTGAACTTCAACAACACTATAATTATTAGATATTAAAATAACTTTTGTAATAGAAGATAAAATATTGATTGTTGTATTTAATGCAGATAGAATATAACTCTTTCCATCTGATCTAAGTAATAAAACATATTTTCCATGAAAGAAAAAATTAATTACTGAACTTAAACCTGTAAATAATATAATTAAAAAAGCTTGAATAAAATCAATATTTTTTGCAAATAAAATAGGATATATAATTGAAAATAATACAACAATAATTAAATATAATTTACCTATTTTATTATAGTAATTACTTGTTGCAGATAAAATTGCATTTATTTCTTTTTTATCATTACTTGCTAAAGGTTTATATAACGCTTGTAATGTTGCTGTTCCAACTCCTGCTTCCAACAAAGCTAAACAAGCATATATTTGAATAACCGAACTTAATAGTCCATTCATTTCAGAACCATAGTTAATAATTATTAAACGTGGTATTAAAAGACCAAGTAATACTGTTATTACTTGACCAAGTATTCCAAATATTATGTTGTTAGCTATTTTTTTATTCATTAAACCACCTATATAGTTAAAATTACTTACAGTAACATGATACAACATTTATCTTTTAATTGATAATCCAAGCTTTCAAATATTTATTTAAATTTGCTTCCTAAATTATAGTACATTGATTTGGTATAATGTTTATTATAAATAAACAAATATATTCATAGATAAACTATGGAAAATTTACTTATAACATGATTAAGTGAAAGAACAGGAAGATATTTCTTAAATTATATAAATGAATTAGTGTTAGATAATTATAAGATATAAGTAGCTATTAGAAATGAAGAAACTAATTTTATAGACAACATTTAAAAAATTCTTGTTGATTTAGATGATACAGAAAACCTTAATGAAATCACTAAAGGTATGGATGTAATTTTTCATATTGTTAATATAAGAAAGTCAATAAATATAATTAATGCTACTATTAAGAATAATGTTAAATGGGTTATATTAGTACATACAACTGGTATATATTCTAAATATAAATCTGCTTCAAAAGAATATATTGATATAGAAAATAAAATATCAAATTTAATAAAAATCAAGATATCAAAGTTACAATACTAAGACCTATAATGATATATGGTAGTTTAGACGATCAAAATATGAGTGTTTTTATAAAAATAGTTGATAAATTAAAAATTTTTCCTATTGTAAATGGAAGAAAATATGCTCTTCAACCTGTACACCAGGAAGATTTAGGTAAAGCTTATTATTAAGTTTTAATAAATAAAAGTAAAACAATAGGCAAAACTATATTTTATCTGGAAAAGATCCTCTTGACCTTATTGATATATTAAAAATTATTTTTGACAAATAAAAAAACTAAGTTAATGCTCCTATTATTTTTTTGCACTGGGTTTCATTTTTTTATTTTTACTTAAAATTTATTATAAAATGAAACCCAGTTCACTAAGTCAATTACCCATAACTGGGTAATTTTATATTGGTGTTTCTGGGTAAATTTATATTAGTATTAACAGTCCTCTATCATAGTTGTAATAAGTTATATAATCATTTATGCCTAAAGCTAACTGTTCATAAATATTATAAATTTTAAGATTCATCTCGCTTTTAAGAATAGCGTGGAATGTTTCTTGCGGAGCGTTATCCCAACAGTTACCACGCCTAGAAATTGATTGATTTACATTGTGATTTTTTAATATATCTTGATAAGAAATTGATGTATAGTGACACCCTTGATCAGAATGAATTATTACTTTTCCATCTAATTCGCTTTTATAATTTTCAATTAGAAATTCTATAATTTTAATAACGAAATTCAATTCTAACTGTAATGATACTTGGTGTGCTAGAATCTTTTTTGCAGTCGCATCCTTTATAGATGATAAATAAGCTCTTTTCCCATTTTCTAAATATGTAATATCTGTAAGTAATATAAGTTTTGATCTTCCTTGATTAAAGTTTCGATTAACTACATTATCGTATGTTCTGTTTGATCGATTAGCTTTAATTATTTTCTTTATAGGATTAATCTTTCTTATCGGACATATAAGAATATTTTTTTCATAATACGTCTTATCTTCTTAAGATTCATTATTATCCCATAATCTTTATATATTCTATATTTAATCTGTCTAGCTCCTTTTTCCATGTTTAATAATCATAAGCTTTCTTAATCAACTTATAATCTAAGGAGTCTTTTATGTCTTTATCAGCTCTTATTGGTATGGCTTTTACCCATGTATAATAGCCTAATCTTGAAACGCCAGCTGCTTTACACATTTCTGATATATTAAGTTTATTATTTTTCTTTAATGACAATTCATATATTATTTCAAATTTTTGGCTCTGTTGGTTCTGTTTGTTTCCTCCAGAGCCTGTATTTTTTTTAGGAATTTAATTTCCTGTTTTAGCTTTTCGCTATATTCTTTATAATATTCTGCTCTATCATTATTAGATGAAAACTTAGGAATTTTTTCTAGGTTTTCCTTTTGATGAATTTGTTTTTCTAGAAAAGCCTTTGGGATATGCTGATTAATCTTTAAATCTTCTCGTAATCGTTCCTATTCTTCTATTACCTAATATTTCTGGATTGATATTAAGCGCTCTAAAAATATCGCGGGGTTGAATTCCATTATTATATTGAGCTATAAAATATTTTTTGAGCTATAAAATATTTTTTGAACTCTTCTGTAAATACAACATTAGCTTTACTTACTTTTAAAACATATGGATTATTTTTTAGTATATTTATCTCTTTGTCTGTAAGATAATTTCTTGACATAATTGATACACCTCGCTTTTAATTTATAACAAATATTAATAATAAAAAAGTGTAACAGTATAATTAAATATATAATATAATATAATATAATAAACTTAAAACAGAAAGATAATTCGAGTATAAAAAAATATGAATATCGTTATAAAAAAACAAAGACAATTATTTACATTCATGTTAGTTATGATAATTGGCATTATATATTGTTCATCTAAAAGAATTATTACAATGGATGAACCTTTATCTTTTTCTTTATCAAATGAAGCATCTTTATATCATCCAGGGTGGGTACTTATTAAAGAGCATGGATGGATGCTAAAAGATAATTTTACAGGATATGGTGTAACACATGCTCCTTTTAATTATTCTCAAGTTATTATAAATCAAGCTGCAGATGTTCATCCTCCGTTATACTATATTTTAATGCATACAATTTGTTCTTTTTTTCCATATCGATTATCTATATGGTTTGGATTAGGGATAAATTATTTATTTTATTTAATGAACGCAATTATTATTTATATAACATCTAAAAAAATTATTAAAAATGAATTAATAAGTATTTTAATAATGCTTTTATATAGTATAAATTTTCAAGTTTTGGAAATGCTAAATTTTATAAGAATGTATATGATGGTTAGTTTTTTTGTTTTACTGTTTGTATTTAGTGCCTATAAATTAATATGTGATAATAAAAATGAAAAAATGAATATAGTTTTATTGTTTATTTCTACCGTAGGTGGAGGATTAACTCATTATTTTTTTTATGTAGCTATTATAAGCATATGTTTACCAATTGCTGTATATTTATTGATAAAAAGAAAATATAAATTGCTATTAACATCAGCAAGTGTTGTTATAATTGCGTGTTTATTAAATGTTTTTATTTTTTTTCCTGCAACAATTGAACATGTTTTTACAACTAATCAAAGTAACCACAGTTCTACAATTATTAATAATTTTATAAATATGGGTATTGATTATAATAGATTTAATACCTTTATAAATTTTACTTTTTTTAAAGGAATAGGATTTTATTCAGGGTTAGTATTAATATTTATTAATATGATTTTATATGTAAAAAATAAAGATAAAAACATTTTATTTTTAATATTGATATTTATTTCATATTATATTAATTTCTATATTGCTCAAAAAACAGCTACATATATACAACCAAGATATATTTATCCAATGGAGATTGTTGGATTATTATGTTATTTAACCAGTGTTTTTATAATTTCAAAACAATATAAATTTATTATATTAAAGATTTTATTTTTATTATTTATAACATTTAAAAATTTAAATATAAATAGTATTGTATATTCATTAAAATTAGTACCTTCTTGGGAAATTGCAAAAGCAAATCAATATGGTGTTGCTGTATTTCTTACTGATGGAACAGCTACTGTTGGAATAAATTTTCTAGATTTAAGATGGTATCATGCTGTTGGAGTAACAAGTATATATGAGCCATTTAGCAATGAAATAGATAAAAATTTTATATGTTATATTCAAAAGACACTTGATAAAACTGAAGCGATTAGTTATCTTAGACAACAGATAGATAAGGAATTTATTATAGAAAAAATTAATAATACAGATACATTAGAATTTGATTTATATATGGTAACAATTGATAATTAATATTATTTATAACATAATTGTTTGATTTAGCATGATACTTGGCTTTAAGAGTTAGAATAAAAATTCTGTTAAACCTTGCATCTCTAAAATATAAACATTAATATATTTGTAAGGTGATATAATTTGAAAATAGTTTTTGTATCAAATTTTTTAAATCATCATCAATTACCTCTATGTGATGAATTTTTTCATATGAAAAATATAGATTTTAAATTTATTGCAACTGAACAAATCCCTAAAGACAGATTAAAATTAGGTTATAAAAAGAATTTTAATGTTCCTTATCTTCTAGAAATAAAACGTAAAAATGATGTTGATTATGCAAAAAAACTTATTATAAATTGTGATATTGCTATTATTGGCTCATGCCCTTACGAGTTAGAAAAAATAAGGATAGAAACTAAAAAAATCTATTTTAAGTATTCAGAACGATTTTTAAGGGGCCCTGCATGGAGAAAATATAGTCCCATAGCCCAATATAACATAAGAACAAGATACACAAATAAAATGCATGAAAATATGTTTTTATTGTGTGCAAGTGCTTATGCTGCATGGGATTATAATTTTTTTGGTGCATTTAAAAATAAAACATTAAAGTGGGGATATTTTACATCACTTTCAAAATTAAGTTTTACAGAAATTAAAAAAATTAAAACAAAAAAACTATCATTACTGTGGGTAGGAAGAATGTTAGAACTCAAGCATCCAGAACATGCAATAGAAGTGGCTAAACATCTAAAAGAAAATAATATAGATTATCAGTTGACTCTTATTGGTGATGGATATATAAAAGACAAAATAATAAATTTAGTTAAAAATTATAAACTAAGTGATAATATTACTTTTTTACCAAACATGAGTTTTGAAAAAGTAAGATTATATATGGAAAAATCAAACATTTTTTTGTTTACTAGCGATTTTAAAGAGGGATGGGGTGCGGTTTTAAACGAAGCCATGGCAAGTGGATGTGCTGTTGTTTCATCATATCAAGCTGGTTCAACTTTATTTCTAATTAATAAAAATGAAACAAACGGGCAAATTTATGACGGTACAGTTAATAATTTGATTAAAAAAGTTATGAATTATGTTAATGATAAATCATATATGGATTTAGTTTCAAAAAATGCATATGAAACAATATCTAATTTATGGAGTCCTAAAATTGCTGCTAAAAGGCTAGCTGACTTTTCAATTAGCTTATTAGAAAAAAAACCAAATTCATATTATGAATTTGGACCTTTAAGCATAAGCGAAGCTATATCAAATAAAAATGCAAAACAATTACTTAAGTGATTTTAAACTATTGGATTTATATGTAAATATTCCAGCAATGTACCAAAATAACATTGTTGCTATATGTGTATCAAATATAACTGCAACATCAAAAATAGAAAAGATAAATATACTAATAAATAAAATCAATAATGAAATAGTTTTATTATTTGGTTCATTTTTTATTACAGAAATTATTTTTTTTGTCTTAGTGAATATAATCATGGAAAATGAAATAAATCCTAAAATTCCAGTATATGCTAATAAACTTATAAAAATATTATGTGGATCTTCCATATTGAGCTTTGTAAAAATTGATTCTGATCCAAAAAAATTATGTGTAGCTTCATAAATGTTACTAACTCCAACACCCAATAAAGGTTTATTAATAAAAATTATAAATGCCTCTTTCCACATAAAATATCTATAACTTGAAAGTACATCTAAAAGATTTTCAAAATTAATATAATCCATATACTTAAAAATCCATTTAAATCGCAATAAAGTTGTAACAATTAAAAATATTAAAGCTAAAATTGACAGTAAAAAAATAATAATAGTTATTTTCTTTTTACTTTTTCTTTTAATAACAATACTATAATATAAAAAATATACAATTACACTAATAAATAGACCAATATAAACCGATCTCGACCCAGAGATCACAATCATTATTAATTGGATAATTGAATTTATAGTAAAAAAGATTTTATTATTATTAAAATAGATTAACCCTAATATTAGCGAAAAAAATGCCCAAGATGCTGATTGATTAGAATTTTCATAATAACCACCTAAATATCTTACTCCAAAAAAAGAATCAATTAAATTGTTAGGTTCAGTAATAATAGCCTTTATTAATGAACCTCCTGTAATAAAAAATGAAAACATAATAATTGCATGAAATATTATGTCCATTTCATTTTTTAGTGTTTCTTTTGTTTGTTCTTTTGTATGTGTCGTTAAAATAAAAAACATTAAACACATTATAAGAGTTTTAACATAACTATATATATTCATATATGAATAATTAACTAATGATGATATGGTACAGATAATAATAAAAATAATTTTATATTTATTTTTAAATATAAAATCCTTAGGACCATCAAAAAACATCTTAAATCCATATACAATTGAAAAAATAATAACAGCCCAAAAAAGAATAGAACCATTTACAATGGGAATAACCGAATTAAAACCTAGAAAAAAAACCAATATTCTAAGTGATTTTTGTATTTTTACCATGTTTTTATTAATGAATTTCATGACAATTTCCTTTTAACTTACTTAAACTAACTAGTGGAATTATAGCATAAACAACCTAAATATTATATAATTAATAAATGTTGAAAGGTAAAACATATGAAGGTTCTATTATTATCTGCAAATATGAGAAATATCGCTAAACCATATTTTAACCTTAATACCCACCCTTATGGTGGCTGGGTTGATGGATTTATTGATAATTTACAATTAAATCATAATATAAAATTTGATTATGTCTATTTTAAACTAGGAAAATCAAACAATATTCAAAGTGTTAACATAAAATGTATTAATTATTACCAAGTAACATATTCAAACAATAAAATTATTAAAAAATTTTTTAAAGAAAACAAATATGATATATATCATATTTTTGGAATTGAACATCCTTTTATAAAGGATATTTCAAACTTTCTACCTTTTAGTAAAACTTTGCTTTACATTCAAGGCATCCAAAAAGAAAGTGCAAAAGTTTATCTAGCTGATTACAATAAATTTAGTAAAAATATTAATCCTTTTTTATATCTTAATTTAAATATTTTGAAATATATTGCTCATAAATTAGGGAATAATGAAACTAAAATTTTAAAAAAAGGATTATATATTACAGGTAGGACAAAATGGGATTATGATTACGTAAAATCAGTAAACAGAAATATAAAATATTATTACTGTAATGAAATTCTTAGGAGCAAATTTTATACAGCAAAAAAATGGAATCCAAAAGAATGCTTACCACATACAATTTTTGTATCTCAAGCAAACTACACCTTAAAAGCTGCCCATATGATTATAGAAATAGTAAAAATTCTAAAAAAAGAATTTTCAAATGTTAAATGTTATATTGCTGGAGAAAATATCATTAAATCAAATTCAATTATGACAAAATTAAATTCTTCATATGCAGGTTACATAAAAAGTTTAATTAATAAATATAAACTTGATAATAACATTATATATACCGGGCCTTTAGGTGAAGAAGAAATAATTAATTACCTACAAAAAATAAATGTGTTTCTATCTGCATCTGTAATTGAAAATTCTTCTAATTCTTTGCAAGAAGCAATGCTAATTGGAACTCCTTGTGTAGCATCTAATGTTGGTGGTATTTCATCAATTGCTAATGAAACACAATGTTTATTATATCCGTTTAGTGATATTAATAAATGTGTTTCTCATATTTCTAATATTTTCAACAAAAAAATAGATATAGATAATTTAAGTAATAATGCTATAAAAAGAATTGAATTTCTAGCCAATCCAAAAATCAACTCAAATACAATGTACAATATTTATAAAGATATAGTATCGGAGTCAAAAAATGAAAATTAATTTTGTATCAAATTTAGTAAGTGAAGATTTATTTAAAAAATTATATACACTTCCTAACAAACCTGGTCAACAAGTCCAAAAGTTTAATAGACTTATTGTTAAAGGTTTTATAGAAAATAATGTTAATATAAAATGCTTTTCTAATCCACCTGTTTCAAAACAAATAATTAAGAATACTTATTTAAAATTGCCTAATAATAATATTTTTAATTATAATAACATCATTAATATTCCTATTATAAAAGATTTGGCTTGCTTAGTTTCATCCTATTACAAAATAAAAAAAGAAATAAAAAATAATCCAAATTCTATCTATATATGTGATGTTTTATCAGTCCCAAATAGTTTAGGAGCTTCAATTGCATGCAAAAAATATAATAAAATATGCATTGGTATTATTACTGATTTACCAGAATTAATAACAAAAAATAAATTATATATATATCTATGTAATAAAGTAATTGAAAATTGTAGTTCTTATGTTTTACTTGCTGAAACCATGAATAAGAAAATTAACAAAACAAATAAACCATATATTGTAATAGAAGGTTTTGCAGATAATAACACAATTAATTATCAATATAACGGAAAAAGAGATAAATCAATCATTTATGCAGGCAGTTTAGACTATGTAAATGGTATAAAAGAATTTGCCGAAGCTTTTTCTGAATTAAATTCAGATTTAACTTTAAACATATATGGTGTTGGAGAATATCAAAATGAATTAATAGAATTTTCTAAAAATATAAATAATATAAATTTTCATGGAGTTATTCTTAATTCTGAATTATTACCTTTATTAAGAAAAGCTACATTTTTAATAAATCCAAGGAATATTAATAATGAAATTACCAAATATTCTTTTCCAAGTAAAAATATGGAATACCTTTCTTCAGGCACTCCATTTATAAGCACAAAATTTAAAAGTATTCCAAAAGAATACGATAACTACATAAATTATTTTAACAGTGACACAAAAGAAGGAATAAAAAATACTTTGATAAATTTATTTAATTGTGATTATAACATTTTATTAGATAAAGCATCTAAAGGACAAAAGTTTGTATTAACTGAAAAAAATAATATTAAACAAACAAAAAAGATAATTGATTTTATAGATAAACTATAATAAGCATATTTAGCTTGTTTAATTTTCTATATATATTCTCTTTTGTGATATTTATTAATTCAGCAATAAATATCAAGTCCTTTTCTGTTTTTATTGCAGTTTCCATATCTAATGTTAGTTCTTCAAACATCTTTTCTCCTAATCGTAAACCAGTAAATACAATTTTTATATCTTCATAAGGTTTAATTCCTGATAATCTTATTAAGTTTTCTAAAAGTGTTAATATTTTAATAAGCATTCCCATGTCCAAAATAAATATTTTCCAGACTTTGCATATGTTGATGCTTGTAAAACAAGCTGCGTAGCTTCTAATGTCGTCATAAATTATCTAATAATTTGAGGATTAGTTACAGTTATAGGCCCCATTTTCTATTTGTTTTTTAAACAACGGTATCACTGAACCATTTAATTCAAGAACATTTTCAAATCTAACAGCACAAAGTTTAGTAATACCATTATTTCTATATCCTTGAACCATAAGTTCACACATTCTTTTTGTAACACCCATAACATTTTTTGGGTTTGCCGCTTTATCTGTAGAAATCAAAACAAAATTTTCAACATTGTTTTTAATACATAAATCCTTCTTTTCTATTCTCTGGGGTATCTAACTCCCCAGATTATTTCACAACTTACGTTTTATTAAACCCAAAGTTATTTTATATTACCTTAATTCATATCCTTAGAAATAACTTTATATTCACTTCTTAAGTATTTTAATATTGATTCTAAACTTTGATTTAAAATTTCATTATCTTGTAAATCTAAATCATCAATAGCCCTATCAATTAACATTTCATGGAATTTATCATGTATTTTTAATACTTCTTTTGCTTTGTCTGTAATTTCCATTCTTACTACTCTTGCATCGTTTTCATCTCTATATTTCCTTAAATAACCCTTTGCTTCTAACCTAGATGCATTTATAGAAAATGTACCCTTTGTTATCATCATTTTAGAGGCAATACTAGTCACATTATTATTTTTTGCTTTGCTAACACTTTCTAATAAGTGAACTTCTGACATAGTTAAAGTAACACCTCGATCCTTAAGGTTTTTTTCTTCTATATAAAGAATATAGTTGAAAAGTTCTACTAATAATTCATTTAACCTATGTCTTGTTTTATTTTTCTTTGTCATTTTATTACCTCTGTATATAATTATTTATATGAAGAAAGATGTTTTAGATAAAAACACAATACAATCACTACTTAAGAATAAACACTCCTTAAAAGTTTTAGATACTATAGATTCCACTAATGATTATTTAAAATCAAACTTTAATAAATACGATATAGTTGTTGCTAATAAACAAACTAGTGGTAAAGGAAGAAGAAATAGAAAGTTTTTCTCACCTAAAGATACTGGAATATATATGTCTATATTAGTAAAACCAAACTTTTCTATTGAAGAAACCCTTAAATTAACTGCTCTTACTAGTGTTGTAGTATATGAAGCCATTAAGGATTTATATAACATTGATATTAAAATCAAATGGGTCAATGATTTAATACTAAATGATTTAAAACTTGGTGGTATTCTTTGTGAATCACAAATATATAAAGATAACATTAATATGATAATCGGAATAGGAATAAACGTTAAAAAGATAAGTTTTCCTGATGATTTAAAAGATATTGCTACATCTATTGAAAATAATACTGATAAAATTATTTCAAGAAATGAATTAATTGCATCAATAATTAATCATTTTGATAATCATATTAATAAAAAGTTAAGCTTTATAGATACCTATAAAAAACAATCAAACACACTAAATAAAGAAATAACCGTTTATCAAAATAACACAAGCTTTAAAGGAAAAGCTATTGATATAGATAATAATGGTAATCTTATTGTTTTATCAAATAATAAACAAATAATATTAAATAGTGGTGAAATAACTATACGTTAACTTTTGATTCAATTAATTCACGAAGATACACACATATTTCTTCCTGAGAAAGATGCTTATACTCTTCATGTTTAATTGGTTTTAAAAAGTTAACTTTCATTTTATTTGATTTAGGTTTCTTTTCATCAAATGCATACGAATTACTAAGTACTACAGGAACAATTTGAACTTTAGCCATATAAGCAGGTTTGATACTACCAACCTTAAATTCATTTACAACATCAGATTTACTTCTTGTTCCTTCCGCAAATATAAGAACATTATCCTTAGCTTTAAGACGCCTTGTAGTCTCTCTTAACATATAAATATTATCCTTAGCACTATCCCTATCAAAATGAATGTTTTTAATAGTTTTAGACCAACTTCCAATTAATGGAAGTTTTTCATTTTGCTTTTTAGAAATAAAACTAATAGGTACAGTACTAGCCGCAACTATAATAGCTGGATCAAATGTACCTTGATGATTAGATACAAAATAAGTAGCTTCATCATTTAAGTTTTCACTACCCTCAACTTCAAGTTTATAATTTAGCATTTTAATAGCTAAACTACTCCATTTCCTTAAAATTGAATGAATTTTAAATTTATCAAATCTTCTAACAGTAATCGCATTTATCCAACTAGGAATAGCGGCTACTATTACAGTAATAATTAATCTAATTAATCTCATATATCTTTTTCACATATCGCAAAAGCTATCGCATAGTTTTTTTCATGAGAAATAGAAACACTTATTTTATAGTCTTCAAACTTACAATAAGGTTTATCATCCTTATATAAAACTTCAATATCACTTAATAAAACTTTTTTATTAAGTGCTTTTACAATAGCTTCTTTTGCACAAAACCTCCCCGCTATAAATTCTAATTTTCTATTTTCATTAAAATCTTCACAAAGTTTCTTTTCTAAGTCAGTAAGAATTCTTTCACCTATTTCTAAGGAAATCCTACTTATTTCAACGATGTCACAACCAACACCTATTATCATTAATCACCAACCGCACAAAGAATTTCACCACTACAAGCAACCTTACCATCAACCTTTGCTACAACATCCGCAAAATAGATAGAAGCTCTATTCTTTGTGAATTTAACTGTTAACTCTAATACATCTCCTGGAACTACTTGTTGTCTAAAACGCATTTTATTAATACCCGCAAAATATGCAATCTTACCTTTAAATTCATCTTTACTAAGTAATAAAACACAGCCTGTTTGAGCCAACGCTTCAACAATTAGTACTCCAGGCATTACATGTTTCTCAGGAAAATGCCCTAAAAACTGCATTTCATTTGCGCTAACACACTTTTTACCAACTATCTCTGTTTTATCTTCACTAATAGAAATAATTTGATCCACCAATAAAAATGGATATCTATGAGGTATAATCTCTTGAATCTGATTTGAATTTAACAACATATCAATTACTCCCATCTTTTAAATATTAAACTAGCATTATGCCCACCAAAACCTAAAGAATTACTCATTGCATAATTAATCTTTTTATCTCTACCAACATTTGCAACTATATCTAGATCACACTCTTCATCAGGATTTTTATAATTAATTGTAGGAGGAACATAAGAATTCTTTAAAGCTAATAATGAAATAATAGCCTCAACACCACCTGTAGCACCTAATAAGTGACCTGTATTAGACTTTGTAGAACTAACCATTAACTTATCATAAGTTTCAGGAAATGCTGCTTTAATAGCTATTGTTTCAGTTTTATCATTCAATGGAGTACTAGTACCATGAGCATTAATATAATCAATTAATGAACCATCAATATTAGCATCTTTTAATGCATTAACCATAGCCTTTGCTCCACCACTACCATCACTTAAAGGTGCAGTAATATGATGTGCATCACAAGAATCACCATAACCAACAATTTCACCATAAATCTTCGCATTACGATTTAATGCATGCTCTAACTCTTCTAAAACTAAAATTCCAGCACCTTCACCCATTACAAAACCATTTCTATCCTTATCAAAAGGAATACTAGCTCTGTTTTTATCTGTACTATCACTTAAAGCTCTCATACTAGCAAAACCAGCAACCGCTAAAGGTGTAATAGAAGCTTCACTACCTCCAGCAATCATAATATCTTGATTACCGCTTCTAATCTTATGGAAAGCTTCTCCAATAGCATTTGTAGCTGCAGCACAAGCAGTAACAACACAACTACAATGACCCTTTGCATTTAAGTCAATTGCTACACTACCAGCTGCTAAATTTGCAAGAGCCATAGGAATAAAATAAGGAGAAACCCTATTAGGACCTCTAGAATTTAAAGTAGTCTCAGCATTTTCAATAGTACTAATACCACCAATTCCACTTGCAATAAGTACACCAAATCTATTATTATCAAATTCTTTCAAACCTGAATCATCAAATGCTTGTTTAGATGCAATTCTTGCAAATTGAGTAAATCTATCATTAAACTTTAAATCTCTTTTAGAGAAATATTGTTCCATATCTAAATCTTTAACTTCACCAGCTAATTTAACTTTATAATCTGTAGTATCAAATGCAGTAATTTCATTAATACCACATTTTCCTTCTTTAATAGAATTCCATAAAGTATCTACATCATTTCCAATAGGAGAAACAACTCCCATGCCTGTAATAACTACTCTTTTCATACCATACCACCATTTATACTTATAACTTGTCCAGTAATATAACTAGCATTATCACTAGCTAAGAAACTAACCAAATTAGCAACATCACTAGCTTCACCAAATCTCTTTAAAGGGATTTGTTCCATTATATTGTTTTTGATATCATCAGATAATTTATCAGTCATATCAGACTTAATAAATCCAGGAGCTATTGCATTACATCTAATATTTCTAGATGCAAATTCTTTTGCACAAGACTTAGTCAATCCAATAATTCCAGCCTTACTAGCAGAATAATTAATTTGTCCTACATTACCAGTTAAACCAATAACACTAGACATATTAATAATTACACCACTTCTTTGTTTCATCATAACTCTAGAAACATTTTTAATTGTATTAAAAGAACCTTTTAAATTAATATCAATAACCTTATCAAAATCTTCTTCACTCATTCTAAGTAATAAGTTATCTCTATTAATTCCTGCATTATTTACAAGAACATCAATTCTTCCAGCTTCTTTTACAACTTTGCTAATCATATTAGAAACTTCTTCAAAGTTTGAAACATCAGCTTTTTCTAAATAAACCTTCACTCCAAACTTTTCACATTCTTCTTTAACTTCCTCTGCAGGACCTTGTGAACTACTGTAGTTTAATACGATGTCATAACCATCACTTGCAAGTTTTATACAAACTGCTCTTCCAATTCCTCTACTTCCACCTGTTACTAAAGCAACCTTATTCATTTAGTAAATCCACCACCTTTTCTATAGATTCATATGTTTCAACCTGATAAACATTAACATCTTTACTAGTAGCTCTTACAAAGCCACTAAGAGTCTTACCAGGACCTATTTCTATAAATGTATCTACACCCTTAGAAATCATATATTCAATGCTTTGTCTAAATAAAACACTTGATTTAATCTGTTTTGTAAGAAGATCTTTAATATCATTATCTTCATCATTTCCAGTAACATTAAACACAACCTTTTTTAAAGGCTTTTTTATTTCATAATTACTTAATACTTCATTAAGTTTTACACTTGCATCTTCTAAATATGAAGAATGAAATGCTCCACTAACATTTAATTTAATAGCTCTAACTTTTAATTCTTTAAACTTTTCTATAGCTTTATCAATACTATTAATATCACCAGTAATTACAATTTGTTTTGAAGAATTATAGTTAGCTATTCCTAAATTTTCAAAATTACCAATAACATTATTAATTGTTTCTTCATCACTATTAATAATTGCCGCCATTCCTGTAGTGCCTAAAGGTAATGCATCAGCCATTATACTACCTCTTTGTCTAACAATCTCAATAGCATCATCAATATTAAATACACCACTATAAGTAAGTGCACTATACTCACCTAAACTAAGACCTGCACAGAACTCACAATCTATTCCTTTTTCTTTTAAAACACTTGCAATACCATAAGAAGTCGCAAGAATTGCAGGTTGAGCATTTAAAGTATTATTTAAATCTTCTTCTGGACCATTAAAACAAATATCTTTTACATCACTAGGAAGCTTATCAAATATGCTTTTAAAGGTATTACTTTTTTCATATAATTCTTTACCCATTCCAACATATTGAACACCTTGCCCAGCAAATAAAAATGCTACTTTCATACAAAAGCTCCTTTAAACTCATCAATTAACTCTTTAACACTAACGATTTTATCAATTCTATATGCATTAGTACCCGCAAAGAATAATCCATTTTCTTTATCACCTTTAGCACTATTAACTAAAGCAGTAGTAATACAATAAGGTGTATCTTTTGGATTACAAGGCTTTATACAGTTAACACAAGTTTTAACGCTAATATTTCCTATTGCTTCTGTATTTTTGATAAAGTTATTTCTAATACCTCTACCAGGAAAACCTGAAGGACTCTTAACTAATCCTAAATCTTCTTTTTTACAATCAACAATCATTTCTTTAAATCCATCAGCAACATCACATTCATGTGTTGCAATAAATCTTGTACCAACTTGAACTCCATCAGCACCATGACTCATTGCTTCTTTCATATCTTTACCATCAAAAATTCCACCTGCCGCAAAAATAGGAATTCGATAATTATATTTTTCTTCAAAAGGTTTAATTATTTCTCTAACAGTTTTAATAATACTTTCTAAAGATTCACAAGTTTTATTCACTAAATCATCTAATTTAAAACCTAAATGTCCTCCAGCCTCACTAGATTCAACAACCATAAAATCAGGAATATAATTATATCTTTTATCCCAAACCTTACAAATTAAATTAGCAGCCTTAGCACTAGAAACAATTGGAGCAAGTAATACATCGTCTTTTTCTTCTTTATAAGAAGGTAAATCTAAAGGTAAACCAGCACCTGAAATAATTGCATCAACTCCACTTTTAATACTTTCTTTTACAATGTATGCATAATCAGTACCAGCAACCATTATATTTACACCAAGTAATCCTTTACCATTAGAAATAGATCTTGCAATATCAACCTGTTCCTTAATAGCTGATAAATTACATTCTCTGTTTTTCTTTAAAAAGTTTTCTTTATAATATCCAGGATGAGCACAACTAATAACACCCATGCATCCTTCCTTCATAACACTACCAGCAAGTCTTCCTAAAGAAACCCCTACTCCCATTCCACCTTGAATAAGTGGAAACTCTAAAACCTTATCTCTTATTTTCATACAATTCCCCCTATTTTTGACTCAAGAATTTTAAGTTGTTTCTTTGAATCAGCCATCATTTCTTCAAATATTTCTTCAAGTGTTTTTTCTTCACTAACAAGTCCAGAAATTTGACCAGCCATTAGTGAACCATAATCAACATCACCTTCAAAAACAGCTCTTCTTAAAGCACCCAAAGTTAATTTTTCAAGTTCATCTCTATTTTCAACACTTTTTTCAAGTTCAATATATTGTCTACTCATTTTATTTCTTAAAATTCTTACAGGAGAATTCATGCTTCTACCAGTAATTACTGTGTCTGTATCTTTAGCTCTTATAATTGCATTTTTATAATTTTCATGAATTTCACACTCTTTAGAAACAAGTAAAACAGTACCTAAAGATACGCCACTAGCACCCAAACTTATTGCAGCATTAAATCCTCTTCCATCAGCAATACCACCAGCAGCAATCACCGGAATATTTATTGCATCAACAACTTGAGGAATAAGTGCCATAGTTGTAATATCTCCAACATGACCTCCAGCTTCTGTTCCTTCCGCAATAACTGCATCAACTCCATAGTTTTCCATTCTTCTAGCTAATGCAACTGTAGGAACAACTGGAAATATTTTTGCGCCACTTGCTTTAATAGCTTCTACATACTTACTAGGATTTCCAGCACCTGTAGTAACAACTGCAACTTTTTCTTCACATACAACCTTAATGATTTCATCCTTAAATGGATTCATTAACATTACATTTACCCCAAAAGGTTTATCTGTAAGCCTTTTACACTCTCTAATAGCCTCTCTAGTTTGTTCACTATTCATTGCACCTGTTCCAATAACACCAAGACCCCCTGCATTAGAAACAGCAGCCGCAAACTTAGCAGTAGCTATATTTGCCATACCTCCTTGTAATATTGGATATTTAATATTTAACATCTTATTAATCATAACTATTCTCCTATATTTCTATTAAGGTAGATCCCCAAGTAAGCCCCGCTCCAAACCCTACTAATATTACCTTGTCTTTTTCTTTAATTACATTTTGCTTTTTAGCTTCAGTAAGTGCTATTGCAACACTAGCAGCACTTGTATTTCCATATTCTTCTAAATTCATAAAGAATTTACTTTCATCAATTTTCATTCTTTTTGCAACATTACTGATAATTCTTTGATTTGCTTGATGAGGAATAATCATATCAATATCATCAATTGTTAAATTTGCTTCCTCTAAAACCTTTAAAATAGCCTCTTCCATAGCTCTAATCGCAAACTTAAAGACTTCTCTACCATCCATGTATAAAAAGCCACCAGTAATCTCTTTTACATCTAAATCAGTATTTAATGATGTTCCTTCTGCATATAAAACATCAAAGTTTCCTTTGCTTTTTGTAAAAAAGTAAGCATCTTCTCCTTTTTCTACAACTATAGCTCCAGCACCATCACCAAATAAGATACAAGTATTTCTATCAGTAAAATCAATTACTTTACTCATAACTTCACTTCCGATAACTAAAGCTTTTTTATGATTAAGCTTAAGTAAACCCTCAACTACCTTTAATGCATAAATAAATCCAGTACAAGCTCCATTAATATCAAAAGCTGTCGCATTTTCTAAACCTAATTCTTTTTGTACTAGACATGCTACTGAAGGAGTCGCATTATCAGCTGTCATAGTTGCACAAATAATTAAATCAATATCATCCTTATCTATTTGTGCATCATTAATTGCTTCTAGTGCAGCTTGACTAGCTAAAACACTTGTATTTACATCAGAAATTCTTCTATTTCTAATTCCTGTTCTTTGAATTATCCATTCATCACTAGTTTCAACTAGTTTAGACAAATCATCATTACTCACAATTTTATTAGGTAATGATTTTCCATACCCTAATATCTTCATTCATAAGCTCCTATCTTACGATATTTTTCATATCTTCTATTTATAAGAGTATTCATTCTTACTTTTTCTAATTCACTAATACTGTTATATATTGATCGATCTAATCTTTTGATTAAATCCTCAAAATCATATTGAGCTCCACCTAAAGGCTCTTTAATAATTTCATCAACAATTCCTAAATTCTTTAAATCAAAAGAAGTAAGTTTCATTCTTTCACTAGCCTCTTTAGCTCTTGTTTCATCTTTCCATAATATAGATGCAAAACCTTCTGGAGATAAAATAGAATAAATAGCATTTTCTAACATAATAATTTTATCGCCAATACTAAGTGCTAAAGCTCCACCACTTCCACCTTCTCCAATAACAACACAAATTACTACTGTCTTTAATGTAGAAAATTCAAACAAGCATTCAGCAATAGCTTCTGCTTGACCTCTTTCTTCTGCACCCTTACCAGGATAAGCACCTGATGTATCCACAAAAGTAATAATAGGTCTATTAAACTTTTCAGCCTGTTTAGCAATTCTAATTGCTTTTCTATAACCCTCAGGATTTGCCATACCAAAGTTTCTAATAATGTTTTCTTCAGTTGTTTTTCCTTTTGCTTGAGCAATTATAGTAACTGGCATATCATGAAAAGTCGCTAAACCTGTAACTATAGCGTTATCATCACCAAAATATCTATCACCATGTAATTCAATAAAATCAGGAAACAATTTTTTAATATAATCATAAGCCTTAGGTCTATCCTTATGTCTTGCAATATAAACTCTATCCCAAGCAGTAAGATTTTCACCCGCAAACATCATCATTCTTTTTACTTCGTTATCAATTGCTTCTTTTTCTTTTTCATCATTGGTTTTAGATTTTTGTTCTAATAATTTATTTATTAAATTTTCATAATCTTTATAATCCATTTATTTAACTCCATGTAAAATCAGTAATTTTGTAATTGTGCTTTTCAAATCTCTTCTTTCAACTATTAAATCAATAAATCCTTTTTCAAGCATAAATTCACTTCTTTGAAATTGAGGTGGTAATGTTTCATTAACAGTTTTTTCTATTACTCTTTTCCCTGCAAAACCAATTAACGCATTAGGTTCAGCAATAATAATATCTCCTAACATTGCATAAGAAGCACTAACTCCTCCTGTAGTAGGATCAGTAATAAGTGTCATATACAATAAGCCTTTATCACTATGTCTTTTTAAAGCTGCACTTGTTTTAGCCATCTGCATTAAAGAAATAATTCCTTCTTGCATCCTAGCTCCACCACTTGCAGTAGCAATAATAATTGGAAGTCTTCTGCTTGTTGCATATTCAATGGACTTTGTAATTTTTTCACCAACTACTCCACCCATACTTCCCATCATAAAATTGCTATCCATAGCACAAACAACTGCTTTTATGCCATTAATTCTACCAACACCACAAACAACAGCTTCACTTAAGCCTGTAGATCTTTGTGCAATATCAAGCTTTTCATCATAACCTTCAAAATCATGTTCATTTACAGTTGTAACTTTAGCATCTATTTCATAATATGTATCCCTATCACAAATTTGTCTTATTCTTTCATTTGCACTAATTCTTAAATGATATCCACATCTTGAACATACATATAACTCATCAATCCATTCTCTATATGAAATACTAAAGTTACAATGAGGACAATTTCTAAACATATACTCAGGGATTTCTTTAGGTACAAACTCCTTCTTTTTTCTAGATTTATTAAAGCTATCAATTTTTGCTTTTCTTTTATTAAACAAGTCCTGCATCATAATCAAGCTCCTTTACAAATTCATCTATAAATCCAGTATCATATTTTCCTTCAACAAATTTTACATTATGTAAAATTGAATAATGAAAAAATATGTTTGTATTTACACCTTCTATAATTAACTCTTCTAATGCAATTCTCATCTTCTTAATACAAGCAAGCCTAGTTGGTGCATAAGTAATAAGTTTCATTATCATTGAGTCATAATAAGGTGGTATTAAGTAATTGTTATATACCGCAGTTTCTACTCTAACACCACTTCCACCTGGTAAATGTAAATAAGTAATTCTTCCAGGAGAAGGTGCAAAATTATTTTTAATATCTTCTGCATTAATTCTACATTCAATAGAATAACCATGTAGCTTTATATCTTCTTGTTTGATATTAAGCTTTAATCCACTAGCAACTCTAATTTGTTGCTTAATGATATCTACACCAGTAACCATTTCTGTAATAGGATGTTCTACTTGTACTCTAGTATTCATCTCCATAAAATAATGATTACCATATTTATCTACTAGAAACTCTATAGTTCCAACAGAATCATAGCCTAAATGTTTACATGCCTTAACTGCATCATTTATCAATTTATCTCTAACATCATCTTTTAATACATAACAAGGAGCTTCTTCTAACACCTTTTGATTTTTTCTTTGTAAAGAACAATCTCTTTCATAAAGATGAATAACATTACCATGTTTATCCCCTATTAATTGAACTTCAATATGTTTAGGGTTTTCTATAAATTTTTCTAGATAAACTCTATCATCATTAAAACTAATCTTAGCTTCTCTTTTAGCAGTGTTATAGCTTGTTTCAAAATTTTCTTCATTTCTAACAAGTCTCATTCCTTTTCCACCGCCACCACTAGCCGCTTTTATTAAAACAGGAAAACCAAGCTCTTTGGCTTGTTTAATTCCTTCATCAACACTTTCTAAAATTTGTTTACTACCAGGAATTACAGGAACACCAATTTTCATCATTTGTGATCTTGCTTCATTTTTATCTCCTAACATAGAAATAAGTTTATGATTAGGCCCAACAAAAATTAAGTCGCATTCTTCTACAAGTTTTGCAAACTTTGGATTTTCACTTAAAAAACCAAAGCCTGGATGGATTGCATCACATCCACTACTACATGCGGCTTGAATAATGTTATTCATATTTAAATAAGATTCACTAGGATTACTAGGACCTATACATATTGCTTCATCAGCAAAGCTAACATGCAATGCATCTTTATCAGCTTCTGAAAATACAGCAACAGTAACTATTCCCATTTCTTTACATGCCCTAATGATTCTTATTGCAATTTCCCCTCTATTAGCAATCAGTAACTTCTTAATCATTATTAATCACCAATTAAAATCATTTCTTCCCCAAACTCCACCATAGAACCATTATTAGCTTTAATTTCTAAAATAGTTCCACTTTTAGGTGATTTAATTTCATTCATTACTTTCATTGCTTCTAAAATACATAAAGTATCACCCTCATTAACTTTTTTACCTACTTTAATAAAAGGTTCGCTATTTTCACTTGGAGCTCTATAAAAAGTCCCTATAAAAGGAGCTTTAACCCATTCACCAAGAACTTCTTCCTCTTCTTTGGTTTCTACTGAAGTACTTTGAACAACTGGAGCAACAACTTCTCTAATAACCTCTCCAGTACTTTTCTTCATACCAATTTTCATATCATCAAGTTCTAAAGTTAATTCTTGTAACTTTGTTTCTTCAAACATTTCAATAATTTCTTTTATTTTATTAATATCCATAATTTGTCTCCATATATCAAAAAAGCTAATTTAAATTAGCTTTCTTTTTTTATTTATGCTTTTTTTGCTTCAATAATATCGATAATATCTTGTACCGTTTCAAGTTTAGCTAATTCTTCATCTTCTATTGTTACATCAAATGTAGATTCTAATTCTAAAGCTAATTCAACTGCAGATAATGAATCAATATCAAGATCATCGCTAAGCTTCGCTTCTGGTACTATTTCATCTGCATCAACATTTAATGCTTCTACAAGTACATTTTTAATTTCTTCTAACATAATAACCTCCATTACTTTTTTATTTTAGCATAGTGCTGTTATAGTTTGTTTGATTATCAAAGTAAAGTCTTTTAGGGAATATTTTTATCAAGGTTTATTATATAAAACCGACTTAATATTAGACAGATTTAGTTTATCCTAAATTTTTAATAATATTAAAAATAGAAATTCCTATTAAAACCACAATTATAAAAATATAAATATTTTGAATTTTTTTATTATCTAGTTTTTGGTTTAATAACGTTCCTATATAACCTCCTAAAATTGCACTAATAGATGTAAATGGAATTATACTTAAATCATAATTTTGAAAACTTCCTGATAAAAACACTGTTCCTAACTTAGATATTTGAGAAAAAAATATAGTCGCTATTGAATATATCGATGCTTCTTTTATATCAAAAGAAAACAATAACATTACAGTGGCAACATTCAATGGTCCTCCACCTATCCCTAAAAAAACTGAAATTGATCCTAAAAGAAAACCAACTATAAAAATAATAAATAAATTATCAATTTTAAATTGTTTTATTTTTTCTTTATTTAATGTATATATTAAAATTAATATTAATGTAACCCCAAGTAATCCTGCTTGAATTATTTTAACTATATTATCTTGTGTATTAGAAGTAACAACATTAAATATTGATTCACCAATATAACCACCAACTAGTGATCCAACAGAAATAGCTGAAACAATCTTAATATTAAATTTAAACTTTTCTTTTAATTGTTTATATATTGAAACTAAACACATTGTAAAAACAGCTGTAGAAGAATAAAAACCAATAGTACTAGCATCATGATAGCCTATTAAATCAAATAAAGGTTTTATTATAACTCCTCCACCCAAACCAGCTATTGCACCTGAAATGGTAGCTATTAAAACAATAATTGTATATAAAATAATAACACTCATATTTTCCTCTTTCCCTTTTATAATCTTCTTGCAATATTAATTAGTTCTTTTTCATTTTCTTTCATAAACTCTTCAAGACCACAATAATTCTCATCATAGTAACAAACACTTACCCTTTTACACTGTCCATTACATATATTTTTATATCTACAGTTAACACATCTATTACTTTTTATTCTTGGTTCATTTATAAAATCTTTAAGTATTTTAGACTTTAATAAATCAAAAATTGAATCTTCTTTAATGTTTCCTACTTTATATTTATCTAAAACATAAAAATCGCATGGATAAACACTTCCATCTGCTTCAATAATATATTGCATTGAACAATATCCCAGATATCCACATTGTGATGGTGGATGACCAATAAATAAAGGAATTATATTGTCAAAATATGTAATACTAATATAGTTTCCATTTTTATATTCTTTTAACCACAATTTAAAAAAAACATTATAAAATTTATAAAATTCTTTTGGTTTTAAAGCATACTCATCTTCCTTATCTTCAAATGCAGGAAGGCAAGGGATTAATTGTATATATTTAAAATCATGTTTTAAATAATAATTAAATAATTTTTTAGGATGTTTTGATAAATTTGATGTTAGTACTGTAAGAATATTAAAATCAACATCATATTTTTTTAATAAATTAATAGATTTTATAACCTTATCATATGTTGGTTTATTAGGATGTTTTACTCTTACACTATCATGATTTTGTTTAAATCCATCTAATGATACTCCAACCAAAAAATTATTATTCTTAAAAAACCTTACCCAATTATCATCTAACAATATTCCATTTGTTTGAATTGCATAATTAATATAGTGATAATCTTTTATATTTTTATTTACAATTTCAATAAAATTTTCAAAATAACTTAAACCTGCGACTGTAGGTTCTCCACCCTGAAAAGCAAAAGTTATAGTTACTTCTTCTTGAAATGCATCTAATACTTTTTTTATTAATATTTCAGTTGTTTCTTTTGACATTATTCCATAATCAGCAACTGATCTAATATTTGCAACATCACAATAAAAACAATATTTACAGTTTATATTACATTTGCTTGAAGCAGGTTTTATTAATACAGAAAAATATTTCATAATATATTATCACCTTCTAAATTATAACAATTATATTTGCTTTTTAATAAACTTCTATTTAACAAAAACTGAACAAGGTATTGTTCTATGTTCAGTTTTTTAATCTTTTTTAATTATTCTTTTTCATATAAGGTTTTCCATTTGATGCAGGACCTTTTGATTTGCCAAATGAGAATGCTAATACAAGTAGACAAACCACATAAGGAATTGCGGCTAAAATAGTTGGTGATAACCCATAAAAATCAACTACTTGTAATTGCAATTGAAGTGCATCAAATACACTAAAGAAAAAACAAGAAATAATTACACCACCAGGTTTCCATCTTCCTAAAATAACTGCAGCCAATGCTAAATAACCTCTACCTGCACTCATATTTTCTTGGAATAAGTTCATTTGTCCTAGTGATAAATAAGCTCCTCCTAGTCCTGCTAAAACTCCACTTACTACAACACAAATATACCTTAATCTCCAAACATCAATCCCTAATGTTTCTGCAACCTTAGGATTTTCACCCACAGTATGAATCCTTGTTCCTAAAGGGGTATATTTAAATAAATACCATACACCAAAAGCAACAATAAATGATAAATAAACAAGAGGTGAATAATTTGCAAGATAATTTCCTATAACTGGTATATTTCTAAAAATTTCTGTTGTTGGTAAGTTTGCTACTGTATCAGAATTTCCAGCACGATCAAACATTAATCTTAATCCATAAGATGTAAAGCCTGCTGAAAACAACGTTATTCCTGTAGCACTAACAGCCTGAGCTCCTCCACATGTAATCGCAATAAATGCATGAATTAGCGCTAACAATCCTCCACCTATCATCGCAAGTATTACTCCTACTACTGCACTACCAGTATAATAAGAACCCACCATACCACAAAAAGCACCAAATATAATCATGCCTTCAATACCAATGTTAGTTACTCCAGATTTTTCTGAAATTAAACCTCCTAAACTAGCAAATAATAAAGGAACTGCAGTTGATATTGACATTAAAATTATCGCTCTTATAGAAATCATAATTTATCCCCTGCCTTTTTCTTTTTTATTGCTTCAACAACTAAAACTATTATGTATTCTGCAGCAATAAATAATATTATTACTCCTTGCATAGCATCTACAATGGTTCTAGAAACACCAACAGATGTCTGCATTGTAATAGAACCAACTCTTAAAACACTAAATAGTAATGATGTAAATATTATTACTATAGGGTTTCCTTTTGCAAGTAATGCAATTGGAATTCCATCAAATCCATATCCTGGATTATATCCATCATAAAGCTTACCCATACTTCCCATTAAATCAGTGGCTCCTGCTAAACCTGCTAAACCTCCTGAAATTAATAAAGAAATTAATACGTTTTTCTTATAGTTAATTCCACTTATATTTGAGGAAACTGGATTTAATCCAACAGCATTTATCTCATAACCACTAACTGTTTTATTAAGAAATATATAAAGAACTATTGCAGCTATGATAGCTAAAACAAGTCCTGAATTTATTCTAAATGTACTAAATTGAATATATGGTAATCTAGCAGTATCTAAAACTTGTTCCATAGTTACAAAATCACTTTTACTAGCTTTAAAAAATGTATTAATCATAAATGAAACTACTGAAAAAGATACATAATTCATCATAATCGTACTTATTACAGTATTTACATCTTTTTTAATTTTAAGTATCGCTGGTATTAATGCCCATATCGCACCAAATGCAAAACCTACTGCTAACACAACAATAATGTGTATTACTGCAGGTAATCCTTTAATAAAAATACCAGCTAATGATGCACCAAATGCACCAAAAACTAATTGTCCTTCCCCACCAATATTTAATGACTTACATTGATAAGCAATAGATACAGCTAAACCTGTAAATATTAATGAGATAGACTTATTTAGTGTTTGAGATAATGCAGCTGGCGATCCAAAAGCACCTCTAAACAAAGCCGCATAAGCTTCTATAGGATTTTTACCAGAAAAAATTATAAGTGTAGCTCCTACTAAAAACGAAAAGAAAATCGAAAGTAAAGGAGTTTTAATATCATTAATTAGTTTTTTAACTTTATCCATCTAAACCTCCTTTTAATCCCAACATCATTTTTCCTATAGTATCTAAATCAAAATCTTCTTTATTTTGATGACCTGCAATTTCTCCTTTATGCATTACATATATTCTATCGCATAAAGAAAGAAGTTCATCTAACTCAAATGAAATTAACAATATCCCTTGATTATTATTTCTAGATTCAACAAGAAAGTTATGAACATATTCTATTGCACCAACATCTAGTCCTCTAGTAGGTTGAGCTGCAATAACAAACTTAGGATCATCTGCAGTCTCACGAGCTAATATCACTTTTTGTTGATTTCCTCCTGATAATGTTGAAGCAGGAGCATCTATTGATGGTACTCTTATATCAAAATCTTTAACATTTTTCTCTGAAAACTTATTTATTTCTTCAAAATTTAAAAAATGTGATTTTGCAAAAGGTGGTAAATAGTGTTTTCCTAATACTAAATTATAGTTAACTGGAAAATCTAATACCAATCCTTCTTGTTGTCTATCTTCAGGAATAAATCCCATACTATTTTCCTTCATCTCTCTAATAGACATTGACTTTATATTTTTATTATTAATTATTACTTCACCATCATACTTTTTTTCTGATCCTGAAATAACCTCAATAAATTCTGATTGTCCATTACCATCTACACCTGCTATTCCAACAATTTCTCCTGATTTAACAGTGATATTTACACCATTCAGTAATTTTCTGCCATCTCTACTTAACTTTACATCTTTTGCTAAAAATACTTCTGTTTCTTTTTTTGTATCTAATCTTTCAGATCCACCTAATAAAACTTCTCTTCCTATCATCATCTTTGTAAGTTCTGATTCAGTTACAGATTTTGTATCAACCGTTCCAATAAGTTTACCTAATCTTAAAACTGAAATTTTATCACTTATTTCTAAAACTTCATCAAGTTTATGTGTGATGATAATAACTGTTTTACCAGTAGAAACTAGCATCTTTATATTTTCAAACAATTCTGTAATTTCACTAGGCGCTAATACAGCGGTTGGTTCATCAAGTATTAATATGTCAACACCTCTATATAATGCTTTTAAAATCTCAACTCTTTGTTGCATTCCAACAGTAATGTCTTCAATTTTAGCAGTAGGATCTACCATTAAATTATATTGTTCGCATAATTCTTCGACATTTTTAATAGCTTGTTTTCTATCAAAGTATAATGGTGTTCCTGTTTCTTGACCTAAAACTATATTTTCAGCAACAGTTAAGTTATTTATTAACATAAAATGCTGATGAACCATTCCAACTCCTAAATTTATTGCATCTTTTGGAGAATTTAAAATAACATCTTTTCCTTTAATTCTTACACTTCCTGCTGTAGGTCTATAAAGTCCATACAAAACATTCATAAGTGTAGATTTTCCAGCACCATTTTCACCACAAATAGCATGAACAGTGCCACTTTCAATTTGAATTGTTATATCATCATTCGCTTTTAGATTACCAAAATACTTACATATTCCAATTGATTCAATTGCATACATTGTTATTTTGTCCTCCATTTTCCATTATTAATTTAAAGCTTCTAACTCTTCTCTTGTTTCAGGTATATCAATTTTTCCATCAATAACTTGTTGTCTTATTTCTTCTACTTTATTAAGAACTTCTTCTGAAGCTATTGAACCAACTAATTCAGCATCAGGGTTATAAAGAATGTCAACTCCACCTTCTTTAATTCCTCTTACAACTATTCCAGAACTAAATTCACCTTTGCTAAATTCTGCTAATGCATTGTAAACTGCTAAGTCTATTGTTTTAACTTGAGAAGCAATTATTTTTTCAGGGTTTTTATCAAATTGACCTAATGCAGCACCTAAAGCATATTTTCCTTCTCCTGCTTCTGTTGCAGCTTGGAATACACCTAGGTTACATGCACCTGCAAATGTAGCTACATAATCTGCACCTTGATCATAAAGTGTTGATGCAATTTCTTTTCCTTTTCCAACATCGTTGTATGTTCCTGCATAGATATCTATAACTTTTCCATCAGGTCTAGTACTTAAGAAACCAGCCTTAAATCCATTAATAGCTCTTTCTTGTAATGGTGATTCAACTCCTGCAACATAACCAGCAATACCAGTTTCTGAAACTAAACCTGCAAATGCTCCTAAAACGTATGCTGCTTCTTGCTCTTTAGATAATGTACTAGATACGTTATCCATTCCATCTACTTCAGAGTCAAAAGATAAGAAATATTTGTCTGGATACTCAGCAGCTACTTGACTTACCGAATCAGCAAAAGGTGCTCCAGCAACAACTATTACACTTGCTCCTTCGTTAAGTAATGTTCGCATGTTATCTGCATAATCTCCTATTTCTTTTGATTCAATTATTTTTAATTCATAATTGAATTCTTCTGTTGCCTTTAGTAAACCTGAATGAACAGCATCATTAAATGCTTGGTCTCCTAAACCACCAGTGTCAGTAACAAAACCAATAACTACTTTTTCTTCTGTTGTTTCCGTTTCTGTTTCTGTTGATGTTGATGATTCATTTCCTCCACACCCAACTAATGATAGTACTAGTATGAAAGATAATAATGTAAATAGTATTCTTTTCATGATTTTTCTCCCTCCTTAAATAATCATGTCTTGATCATTTGTTTTTTCTTGCCATTTTCTTAGTCTATTTATTAAATCTTCTTTTATATCTTTATATTCTTCTTTATAAGCTAAATTTTCCAATTCATATGGATCTTTATCTAAATCATAAAGTTCATCTAGTTGATTTTCAAAAAGAACTAATTTGTATTGTTTATAAACAATCATTCTTCCATTTATTCTTTCTACATATCCATGGCCTGCTGTTTCACACATTAAATCCTCACGCCACTCTATATCTTCACCTAAAGCAATTGGCAATAAACTTTCACCATGAACTTCTTGATTAAATTTTAATCCAACAGAATCCATAATAGTTATTGGAACATCAATATTACTAACAAGTCCATCAAATGTTTGATTAGGTTTTATCTTATCTTTCCAATTAATAGCCATTGGTATTCTCATTACTTCTTGAGACATATATGAACATTTATCAAAGTGCCCTCCATGACTTGCTATAGCATCTCCATGGTCTGTAGTCCAAACTATTATTGTATTTTCATCTAAACCCAGTTCTTTAACTTTATCTAATATCATTCCCGCAGCGGCGTCCACCATTGTAATATGTCCATAAACATGAGCTAATATTTCTTGCCAAGTTTCCCAAGGCACAGGATTTGGAACAATAATTCTTTGATTACCATCACTAATATATCTATTATCTTCAGTTCTATGAACTTCAGCTTTCTCTTTTAAATCATCATCAAAGTTCCCATATTTTTCAATCTCTTTTGGATTATACATATCATAATATTCTTGAGTAGGAAAAAATGGTTGATGCGGCCCCCAGAAATCAACTCTCATATTAAAGCTCTCTTTTGTTTTAGCTACTTCTTCTAGTTTTTTACATGCTAAATTAGCTAAGAAAAAAGATTCATGTGTTTCTTTTGGTGTAACAGTTATTCCCACTGCATGTTCTCCACACCAGCTTGATTCACAAATATATTCTTCTCCTGTTTTTAATTTAGGAAAATGACCTTCAGCAAACAATCTATCTGATACACAATGCCAAAAAATTCGATGTCTAGCCATTGGCAAATTATATTCTTCAAGATATTTTTTATATTCTTCACTTATATAAGGATTTCCATATCCATCGCTACTGAAACCATCACAATACTGATTTTCAGCAGTTGTAGCATTCCCAGCACCTGCATGCCATTTACCATAATAATAGTTATTATATCCATCTTCATGCAATCTTCTTAAGTATGTTTCCTCAGTATATGGAACAGTTGAATCGTTATAGTAATTTTTGTGTTTATGTGCAAATTGTCCATTTAACATTGTTCTTCTAACTGGAGCACATAAAGGTGTTGCGCAATATGCATTAGTAAATTCAATACCATTTTTTGCAAATTCTTCAAAATATGGTCTTTTAGGTTTTACCCCTCCATCCCAACCATGCCTATAATAGGCTTGATGGTCATTCAACAAAAATATTACATTTGGTTTACTCATATACTACCTCTCTCTATATTAAAATTATAACAAACCTAAAAATTGCTGTATAATAGAAGTAAATATAATATACATAAGTAAAATGTTATAAATGAGGTGTTGTATGACATATCGTGAATTTGAAATATTTATAGAAGTTTGTAAAACAAAAAATATGACTCAAGCTGGGAAAAATTTATACATGTCTCAACCTGCAGTAAGTTATATAATCAATAAATTAGAAAAAAAATATAAACACACATTGTTTACTAGAGACAAAAATGGTTTACAAATTACTTCAGAAGGAAATACCTTATTAAACTATGCTTTACAATTGGTATATAACCATAATCTAATTAAAAAAACACTTAGTGAGAATGTTGAAAGTATAAAATTAGGCGTTGTAAATACCATTGCAGAATTTTATTTACCTAAATATATCAGTGAATATAAAACCCTTAAACCTAATTCAGAAATAAAAGTAATTGCTGGAAATTTAAACTATATATTTGATGCCTTATCTAGAAACGAAATAGAGATAGCTCTTATTGATTCAGAGTACTATAATAAAGATTTTGAAATAATCCCTTATCACTATGATTTATATATGGGCATTGTATCTACTAAAAATGAATTATCTATAAAAAACGAAATTTTATTTGAAGATTTTATAAAAAATGATTTGTTATTAAGAGAAATTGGAAGTGTTGAACGCACAATTTTTGATCAAGTTTTAAAATCAAAATCAATTGAAAAAAAGCCTCTTTATGAGTTTAATAGTAATAACGCAATTATCTCTGGTGTAATAGAAAATCTTGGAGTAAGTATTATGCCTTCAACATTTTTAAATAGAAGCTATTATAAAAAACGAATAAAATTAATAAGAATTTCTGATGTTAACTTATATAGAAGGTTTTTCTTTGTTATAAATAAAAGGTCTAAAAATAATAAAAACTTAAAATTTTTAATGGATGTAATAGATTTAGTACATAAGGAAGGTTAAATATGAATTATAAAGACTTAATCATATTTGAAAGTATATTTAGAAATGGTAGTTTTAATGCTGCTTCAAAAGAATTAAAAATTGCTCAACCAACAATTTCTAGAACAATTAATAACATTGAAGCTAAATATAATATTTCATTATTTGTAAGATCTACAAGGGATGTTATACCAACACAAAAAGCAATTGAACTATATGAACTATCTAAAGAAACTATTCAACTTTATAATGATTTAGAAAATGTCTTAATAAAATGTGAAAGTATTCCATTAAACATTTCTGCATCTATTAATTTGCACAGACATTTTTTTCCTTTATATACAGTAAAAATGAAAGAACTTTATCCAAACATTGCACTAAATGTTGAAGCAAATACAAATGATGAAGTTATAAATAAAGTATTAAAAAATAAAACCAATTTAGGATTTATAGATAAAAATATTACTCATAAAGACCTTGTTGTTCATAATTATGTAAATGATAGCATTGTTGCAGTTTGTAGCATAAACAGTAAATATGCAACAAAACAGTTTTTTACACTAGAAGAACTTTCAAAATTAAATTTATTACTTAGGACAAAAAATCATGGAGATAGAGATATCATAGAAGATGTTTTTGAAAAATATAATTTGCCTTTAAATATTTCTTTAGAGAATGATATAGGAATCATATTGATGAATGCAGCTATAAATGACTTAGGAATAGCGCTTTTACCTAGTGCAATTCCTAGAGTATTTTATGATATGAAAAAAATAAAAATTATTTCTATCAAAAATTCTGATTTTGTACAACCTTTTAATTATATTTATAGAAAAGATGCCGATTTAAATGAATTTTATTTTAAATTTACTGAAACATGTTTGTCAGTAATGCAAAGAATGAATTTAATGTAAAAAAAGAGTTTATTGAACTACTTCAATAAGCTCTCTTTTTTTATTTTGAATCAACCCAAATTGGTGAACTCCATGCACGATGATCATCAACTTGTTCAACTCTTACATAATATGTATCAGTTTCTTTTCTATCTGTATCTTCAAATGTAAAATCAATCGCATTACTATCTACACTTTTTTCTATAAATACTTCATTATTTTTAAAGACAATAACTGATTTAATTTTATCTAGTGCAAGCACACTCACTTCACCAATAACTTTTTGATTATTTAATACAAGTAACTCTTCCCCCATGTTGTGTCCATTTATCTTAAACGATAATAATATTCTTGCGCCTGTTGTTCCATATACAAAACGATCATACATTGCAGTAAATACATTTTCACTAGTTAATGATGGAACATATGCGGCCATAATCCCACCTTCTAAACCATGTTCCATTTGATGAGAATCACTTCCTGCTACAATTCCTAAACGAATATTTCTTGCAAGTGCATCTTGCACACAGCGACGTTTCATCTTTTTGATATTTTTTGTAAAACGAGATGTATTTTCATATTTTTCAAAATCCGCATGACGCGAGAATATTTCTACTAGACGTTGAGCTTCATCATCTACATAATCCCAGTCTGTCGCAGCTGATACTAAGCCCCAATCTGCAGCTGGATGGTGTGGAATACATTGCCCTCCATCTTTTTTAATGCTTTCAAACAATCTATAAGGTGTATTGCCTGATGGTTCTGTTGAACGATACATTCCTCCCTTGCTTGAAGGATAATAAACATTTTTATGTCCAAAGTCATGACTATATTCATTACTTGTCCATTCATACGCTAGTAATACTGCAAAATCTTCTTCTCCATTAAATAAATTACGAGTTGTACGATTCCACTCCCATTCAGAATCAGTTGCAATATCAGGATAATTATCATGATCTGTAAGTGCACTAAAATCCATTTTTGCACCATCAATCGCAAAATGATAATATTGGTCAATTTCTCCTAATCCATCTGAAAGATTACTTTGGCCATGTATATCACCAAACTTTAATTCTAAATTATCATAACCATTTTTATTTAGCCAAGCTCTTACAGTTTCATTATTATGAAAATCTAATTTCTTATCTGTAATAATTGGTTGAATAAATTGATCAACTTGTTTTTCAATTTCATAATCATAAAATTTACGAGCTTCATCTAAACTAACATTATTATATATAATGCTTGAATAACGATGCTCATGACCATTACGATTTGCAAATTGCCAAACATAATGAAGTACATTGTTATTATCTAATGCAACTTTAGGTCTAACTGCACAATGTCCATCATTGAATGTAACAACAATTGGTTCAGACCAAATATCATTTTCACGAATCTTAATTATTGCATTGTATTTACCCCAAGTATATGTACATACAACGATACCTTTTTTATTAACAGTCAAATCAATATTGTTATACCAATTTGCATTTTCAACAAGTATTGTAATTGGAGAACAGTTAACCTCTCCATTTTCAACATACACATCTATTGCACTATTATTGAAATAACAAAGTGATCCATTTTCATACCAAACAATTGTAACTTTATCCTTACAATTAACCATCACAGGATGAGTACAATTGTTTTTTGACTCACTAATTTTAACTTCATCACTCCATTTACCATAAACTTTAGCTCTTACTACTACATCATAGTTTTCACCATTATATCTATCATAAGTAACATAATAGTTACCCTTATCATCATGATCAAATGAAGGACGATAAGATTTTTTAGACTTACTAACAACTTCTTTTGAAATATCAAAACCTATTGTAGCTAAAACAACTTCTGAAAAACCTACGCCTTGACGATTATATACAACAACTGGATTTTCACCATCATCCTTCATTGAAGGATAAAATAATGCTTCTCCACTTTCTACAACTTTAATTCCACCAAAAGTTCCATCTTTATAGTCTCGAACACATAAATGCCACTTTTCATCATAAAACTCTGACCATGCTATATAAACTGTTTCATTAAATGTATGCATTGAAGGTCTTAAAGCTAATCCTTTACCAGAAATTACAAGTGGATCAATAACTTCTCTATTTTCAATTTTCGCAAATACTATTTGCTCTACATGATCTAAATACTTTTGCCATACAACAAATGTGTCTCCATTATCATTTACTGTTACATCCGGGTACTGAGCTGCTTTTTCCCATATATCAGTGCAATGAATAGAATTCACTTTAAAATGCTCCATATATATTCCTCCTTACTCATCATCATGTTCTCCAACACCAGCAGGTGGTTGAATGTTTTTAACACCAAATGTTAAAACAACCAAAGTTACAATATAAGGTATCATCTGTACTAATTGTGATGGTACTCCATAACCTTGCGCATAGATTTGAATAGCATCACTAAGTCCAAATAAACCACCAAATACAAGAACTCCAATTGGGTTATATCTTGATAATATAGCTATAGCTACCGCAATATACCCTCGGCTTGCTGACATATCACGAACAAATAAATTTAAGTTATCAATTGATAAATAAGCCCCTGCCATTCCAGCCAAAGCCCCACATATTAAAACTCCAATATACTTCATTCTTTTTACAGGAATACCCACACTACTTGCTGCTTTTGGGTTTTCACCAACCATACGTAATCTAAGACCAAAAGGCATCTTAAATAATAGTATCCAACCTAATATAACAAGAATAATTGTAAACAATAAAAGTATTGATTGAGTCCCAAAAATATCTCCAATAATAGGTATATCCTTTAAAAAACTTAATCTTATTGGAATACTTTCAACTGATTCTGAACTACCTTTATTACCCCAAATTATTTGCATCAATAATGTAGTTGCTGCTGTTGCCAATAAATTTAATCCAATACCACTAATAACTTGATTAACTTTGTAACGAATACATAAAATACCATGGCAAAGTCCAAAAAACATACCACCAATAATTCCACAAAGTAATCCAATCCATGCATTTCCTGAAAAATATGAACCAACAACAGCTGTAAAAGCACCTGTAAGAATCATACTTTCAAGACCTAATGCCATAATTCCAGCACGCACTGAAAACACTCCCCCTAATGCCGCTAAAATCAAAGGAATTGACATAAATAGCATAGAACTTAATATACCTGGAAGCTGATTTAAGATACTCATCTTATTTACCTCCTTTAGGTTTACGGTCTAAACCAATAATTGATTTTATTAATAATGGTGCTGAAACAAAGATAACAACTAATGCTTGAATAACACTAACAAATTCAGTAGGAATTTTACTAGACATATTCAAATACATAGAACCTGTTTTTAAAGCACCAAAGATAATTCCAGCAAGAATTATTCCAAGTGGAGAATCTGATGCAAGTGCAGAAACAGAAATTCCACTAAATCCATATCCAGGTGAAAAACCGCTAATAAAACGCTTTCCTACACTCATAACATGTGTAGCACCAGCTAAACCAGCAAGACTTCCTGATAAACTCATACCAAGCATCATAATTTTCTTAACATGAATCCCTGCTGTTTCTCCAGCTATCATATTTAATCCAACTACTTTTATTTCATAACCAAAGCGTGTTTGATCTAATATAAATTTAATCACTATTGCAGCAATCACTGCAATTACAATTGCATAAGTGATTTGATAGCTAGAAAGTATTTTTGGAAGTAATGTCTCTGGTAACATACTATCGGTTTGTGCAACTGCTCCTTCTGATTTTAAAGGATAGTTAACTAAGTAATCACAAAAATTAATGATTATAAAGTTTGTCATTGTAGTTGTAATTACCTCATTAGATCCAAACTTAACTTTTAAAAATCCAATAAAAGCTCCAGCAAGTGCACCTGCAATTACACCTGAAACTAGCGTTATAATAAAATGTAAAAATCCAGGTAATCCTAAAGGTGTCATTCCAACAATTGCACTAACAAGTGCACCACAATATAATTGACCCTCAACACCTAGGTTAATCATAGTAGCTTTTTTTGCAATCATAAAAGCTAGTCCAGTAAAAATTAGAGGCGTTGCTTGAATTAATGTATTTGATATTGCTCTTAAACTTCCTAAAGAACCTTCAAATATAATACTGTATGCATAAAGTGGGTCATATCCTGATAAAAGCATGATAACTCCACTAACTAATACTGCTAATACAAATGACACAAAGGAAATAAGTACGGAGCTAGAATTAAGTAAATTTAATAATTTTTCATTCTTCATCACTTTCTCCATCCTTTCCACCAGTCATATATAGACCTAATTGAAGTTCATCAATTTCATCCGCCTTATTTATACTTACAATTCTTCCATCATAAATAACTGCAATACGATCAGATAAACTTCTTACTTCATCTAAATCCGCAGATATTAATAAGATTGATTTACCTTCATCACGAAGTTTATACAACTCTTGATGAATATATTCTGTTGCTCCAACATCAACACCACGCGTTGGTTGAGCCGCAATTAAAACATCTGGATTTTGTTCAAACACTCTTGCAATTACAACCTTTTGTTGATTTCCACCTGATAAAGAACTAACAAGTTCGTTTTTTGATGGTGTTTTTATCATAAAATCATCAATAGCTTTGTTTGAAAAACTTGCAATATTCTTCCATTGCATCAATCCATTTTTCATAAATTCTGGTTTATCATGATAACCCAAAATTAAATTATCTTCAATTGGTAAATCTACAACTAAACCCCTTAAATGACGATCTTCAGGAATATGTCCAACTTTATTTTTAATAAATTTTTCCGCATCTCCTGTAAGCTCTTCATCACCTTTTATAAATCTTCCTTCTGTAGGTTTTTTAAGCCCTGTAAGTACTTCAATCAATTCAGTTTGTCCATTACCTTCAATACCAGCAATTCCCAATATTTCTCCAGAATTAATTGAAAAATTAATATTTTTAAGAACTTTTATACCTTTTTCTTCTAAGCTTAAATTTTCAACCTTAAAATAAACATCACCCATATTTTTGTTTTCACGACGAACATTCAACTGAACATCTCGTCCAACCATAAATTTTGCAAGGTCATGTACAGTAACATTTTTAATTGGTATATCTCTTTTAACCATTTTCCCATCACGAAGAACAGAAATTTTATCTGCAATAGCTAAAGTTTCCTTAAGTTTATGGGTAATAATAATTATTGATTTATTATCTTCTTTTAACTTACTCATAATCACAAAAAGCTCATCTACTTCTTGTGGTGTAAGAACTGCAGTAGGCTCATCTAAAATTAAAATATTTGCACCACGATAAATAGCTTTCAATATTTCTACACGCTGTTGCTCACCTACTGAAAGATTTTGAACTTTTGATTCCGCGTTTATATTAAAGTTAAATCGATCAATTAAATCTTGAACTTCTTTTTTTGCCTTTTTTTCATCCACAAATAAACCTTGTTTAGGCTCATTATTAACAATTATATTCTCCATGACACTCATTACAGGCGAAAGCATAAAGTGTTGGTGTACCATTCCAATTCCTAACTCAATTGCATCTTTAGGACTTTTTATATTTACAACCTCTCCATTTATAGAAATACTACCTTCATCCATCATAGTCATTCCATACAGGATTTTCATAAGTGTTGATTTTCCTGCTCCATTTTCCCCTAGAAGAGAGTGGATTTCTCCCTTACTTAAAGAAAAGGAAACATGATCAAGAGCTTTGACATTTGGGTATTGTTTAACAATACCTACCATTTCTACACTTTTCATTGTTTCCTCCTTACAACTTAGTTTTTATTTATTATATTGATTTGCTTCAACCCAAGCATCTAATTCTTCAGCAGTTTCACAAATTACAAGTTCTCCACTTTTAATCTTAGCTTTAGTTTCTTCGATTGCAGTTGCGATTTCTTCTGGTGGTGTAACATTTGAGAATTCATTAGAATATCCTACTGCATCTTCTTTAAGTCCGCTAATTTTTAGACCTTCTTTCCAAGTTCCATCTACAATTGATTTAACTTCGTTATAAACCATTTCGTTAACGTTACGAATCGATGTTGCAACAATGTAATCTGGTTCAATAGCATTTTGATTTCCACCTACACCAAATGCATAATGATCTACTTCTTTAGCTGCTGTAAATACTCCAAGTCCTGAAGCACCAGCAATGTGTTGAATAAAGTCAGCGCCTTGATTATACATAGACATCGCAATTTCTTTACCCTTATTTGCATCGTTAAAGTTTCCAACTACAGCTTCTAAAACTGTTGCATCTGGATTTACATAACGTACTCCAGCCATAAATCCAATAACACCTTTTCTTAAGTTTGGATTATCCATACCTAAAATAACTCCAACTACGTTATCTTCATTAGCTTTTTCCATATCTGAAAGTGTTCCTAAACCTGCATAAACACCGCATAAGAATGTTTGTTCTTGCCATTTAGTAGATACTGCAGAAACATTTGGATGCTCTAGTGGTGCATCAATTAAAGAGAATTTTTGATCTGGATAATCAGCAGCAACTGCTGTTAATGCATCTATTTGATCTGCTGCTAATCCGATAATTAATTCATAATTACCGCTATCCGCAAATTGACGATAACCCGCTTCAAAATCACTTGCAGAAGCTGGTTCAATGTAATCAAATTCAACTCCAAATTCTTCTTTTGCTTGTGTTAATCCATCATACGACATGTCATTAAAGTTTTTATCTCCAAGACCACCTGTAGATAAAACAATTGCTACTTTGATATCAGACTTAGGAGCATCAGTACTTTCTCCTTCACCTGTTGAAGTTTCAGCTGGCTTACCACCACAGCCAATAAGTGCTGTTAATAGTAAAAGTGATAAACATAACTTGAATAGTTTTTTCATAAATCTTTCCTCCTATTTTATTCTATTCCTTGTTTCTTTCCATATCTTTTATATACCATGAAAACCCTTACACAAAAAGTGACAAATGTCACTTTTTACTTGTTTATTTCATTTTCTTTTAAAATATTTTCTTTTTGTTGAGAATTAATTACAATTGAATGTCCTTCTCTTTTAATTAATCCTCTTTCCTCAAGTTGATTTAATATACGATAAATAGTTCTCATAGAACATCCAATATATTCCGCTATATCTTTTCTTCTTAATTTTAATTCAATATCTTTATTTTTATTATTATCTTTTTCAATTAAATCAGATAAATAACTAATTACTTTTACTTTTGTAATATTATTTGGATATTGTGTACGATTTAAAGCTTGAGAATAAAATTGATTAGCCCAATACTTAATAAGATATTTTTTAAACTCATCACACTCATCTAACATCTTTAAAAATGTATCTTTTGACAAACGATATCCAACACATTTTTTTCTTGCTCTACAAGTACAACAATATGTATCACTTCCAGAATAAATTTCCATTAATCCTACAAAATGTGCAGAGTAATCTTGGCAATATGTATATAACACATCTTTTGAATTAATATGCATAACATCAATTGCACCTTCTATAAAAATATAGCCTCTATTAACCTTAGAATTAATATCTATTATGTATTCTCCCACTTCAAAAGATACCGGCACAAACATTGCCTTAATATCTTTTGGAATTCCATTAATTATATCTTGTATAGTTTTATTCAAAATTTCCTCCAACTCTATTTTAATTATAATACTTACATTATTTGTTTAAAAGGTAATAAAAAAAGATCTAAGTCAATTAGATCTTAAAATTGTATGGTACATGCATTAGGTAAATCATCTACATTGCCGTAAATCATATCACTATATTTTCTTTCCATTTGTACTCTTACAAAATAACACATTGGAACTATTTTTTTATTATTCTCTTTTGCAAAATTAACCATTTTTTCAATCAATAATTTAGAAATACCTTTTCCTTGTAATTTTTCAGATACTTTTATATGAAAAACTGTTATTTTTTCATCATCCATTTCGTAAGTTAAAGTTGCATCTGGATTAGATTCATCACCAATATAAATTTTTTTACTTCCTATAATTATTTTCATAATTCAACTATCCTTATAAAAATGCTGAATACTCAGCACTTTTACGCTTGTTTTTCAAAATCTTCTTTACCAACTCCACATAATGGACATACCCAATCTTCAGGTAGTTCATCCCATTTTGTTCCTGGTTCTATTCCATAATCTGGATCGCCTGCTGCCTCATCATAAACGTATCCGCATACTAAACAAACATATGTTTCCATTTTAATTCCTCCTAAACTAACAAACTCATTATACAAATTTAATTAAATAATATCTACTTAAATGCTTTTTATTTAATAAGTTTTAATAATTCTTCTATTTTATCTTTCAAATAATCATTAGACTTATTTTCTTTTAATAATTCATTAAGTAATTTTATAGTGTTTTCACTTTGTGGAAGTAAGAAACCTGCTTCTCTTATTAAATCCTCAGCCATTATCCTATTTGATTTTTCAATTGCTTTAGCTAACCTTCCATCAATACCAGATGCAATATTTTCTTGTTTTGATTTGCTTCTCATTAAATTATTTAATACGTTTATTACATAATCTTCTTTTTCTTGTTGAACTGGATAAACATGAGGAACCATTGAAATAGCACCTGAAGGACATGCTTTAAAACAATCTTCACACCCAATACATTTAGATACATCAATTATGCTATCTTCTGTATCAGTTGCTCCTGTAGGACATACATACAAACAAATACAATCTTTTGTACATAGTCTAATATTTCTAACAGCATATTTTTTTGACATATTATCTAACTCCTATTTTTTCAAATTTCCAATTTGAAACTTTACAAACTGGACAAATTTTAGCTAAATCATTTCCAATATAAATAAAACCACAAATACTACATACATAAATATCATTATCTTTAATATTATCTTCATCATATCTAGATAGAATAGATTTTAGTATTTTAGTTACTTTTTCACTCCATACTAATGCCCTTAAAGCACCTCTATCATTTTTAGAGGCAGTCATTGCATTAGGATAAGCATTATCTAAATCATCTTCAATAAGTTTAAGTAGGTCTTCTAGTGTTCCATCAATTTTATTGCTTATTTCTTTATAGTATTCACTTATTTCAAAACATAGTTTTTGTTCTTTTGGCTTGTATGATTTTTCAAATCCTCTAGAAAGATTTGAAAATAGAACACTAAGTTCTAAAGAATTCAATTTTCCTTCAAATTTTATTTCTTCAACTTCTAATTGTTTATCTTCTTTTTTATTTGTTTCTTCTTTATAAAAATCAGATTTTGGAGCTGCACACCATGGACATACCCAATCATTAGGTAAATCTTCCCATTTTGTATTTGGATTTACACCATAATCAGGACTACCAAGTTTTTCATCATATACAAATCCGCATACTGAACAAATATATTTATTCAAATTTATTCCTCCTTAATATTATTGAGAATCATTCTTAATATAATTTTATCATGCATTTTTTAGTTAGTTATAACAAACTAAAACAATAGCTCTTTAGCTATTGTCCTAATTCTCTTTCTATTATTCTATCTAGTATATCAGCAGCTTTAAATATTATGTCTCCACAACCTCTTTCAGGAGTTCTATACATTTCTTTTAATTCTTTACAGTGATAATGCTTCATTTCATCATTATATGTTTTTATAAGTTCTTGAACTAAGTTTTTAATTCTATCTCCTTCATGGGCTTTATCTTTAACAAATAGCTTTGATAATACAAGTATTCCTCCTGCAATTGCACCACAAACTTCTTCAATATACATACCACCTGATAAACCTGCAGCCATTTTTAATGATTCTTTATCCAATCCTAAATCATACGCAATATTAGCACCATAAACTATTCTTTCTGAACAACTGTAGTCTTCTTTTTTTCCAAATCCTTCTTTAATCATTAATCCTAATTTACCCATTTTCATATCCTCCATATTAATAATATCATTAATTTTCATACTTTATTGCCTATAAAACAAAATTTACTTTGTGAATATTCTGTGAATTTTGACAAAATGTTTGATTATAAATTAGATTAGAGTTAAAATTTTTTTATGAATAAAAAAACAATATTAGGCTTTTTAGGAAATATATGTATTTTAGAAGCAATCCTTATGTTATTTCCTCTTCTTGTTGGTTTTATTTATAAGGAGAGTTTTTTAACAATAAATGCCTTTTTAATTACAATAGCTATTTTATTAGTTTTGGGTTTACTATTAAGAAAACTAACACCTAAACATCCCAAATATAACTTAAAAGAAGGTTTTGCAATAACTGGACTATCTTGGTTCTTATTATCGTTTTTTGGTGGTTTACCATTTGTTTTAGCAAATGAACTAAACAGCATTATAGATTCCACATTTGAAATGGCTTCTGGTTTTACAACTACAGGATCTAGCATTATTCCAAATGTAGAAGCAATTAGCCAATCTCTTTTATTTTGGAGAAGTTTTTCTCACCTTATTGGTGGTATGGGGGTATTAGTATTTGCTTTTGCATTTATTCCAAGAATGGGAGAAGGTTCTGTTAACATCATGAAAGCAGAAGTTCCAGGTCCAACATTTGGAAAAGTTACTTCTAAAAATCAAAGTTCAGCAGGAATTTTATATCAAATATATCTAGTAATGACTGCCGTATTAGTTTTACTTTTAATGCTTACAGGAATGAATCTTTTTGATTCTTTAATACATGCATTTGGTGCTGCAGGTACTGGTGGTTTCTCAAACAAAGTTTTAAGTGTTGGTTATTTTAATAACCCGGCTGCTGAATATATTTTATCTATCGCAATGATTTTATTTGGAGTAAATTTTAATCTTTATTACTTATTATTAAAAAAACATTTTAAACAAGTTTTTAAAAATGAAGAACTTAGACTTTTCTTAACGATAATAACTATAGCTTGTATATTAATTATGTTAAATATAGGAAAAGATTATTCATCATTAGAAAAACTGTTTAGAGATGTACTGTTTACTGTTTCAACTATTATTTCAACAACAGGTTATGCAACAGTTGACTTTGGTTTGTGGCCTTTATTTTCCCATCTAGTACTTTTATTAATTATGTTTACTGGTTCAATGGCAGGTTCAACTGCAGGAGGATTAAAACAATCAAGAATTTTGATTTATTTAAAAAGTTTTAAGAGAGAAATACAATGTGCAATGAATCCAAGACTTGTTAAACCTATAACTGTAGATGATAAACCTGTAAGTAGTTCATATATAAAAAGTGTACTAAATTATTTAGGTTTATATCTATCAATATTTATATGTGGGGTACTTCTTGTTTCAGTAACTCAAAATGATTTTCTAACAGCATTTTCTTCTGTAGCCGCAACATTAAATAATATTGGCCCTGGCATGAATTTAGTAGGACCTTCAGGCAACTTTGCACATTTTACACCTATAAGTAAAATAGTGCTTACATTTATGATGATTATTGGTCGTTTAGAGATATATCCTGTTTTAATTCTATTAATGCCAAATCTTTGGAAAAAATAAGAGGTGATTATACTATGAAAATTATTGTTTGTGGAGCTGGTGAGGTTGGAAAAGCTATTATTGCTGGGTTATGGGAAACTAATGATATAGTTCTTATTGACCAAAATCCTGAACTAGTGGAAAATCTTTATTCTACTTATGATATACAAGCTATTGTAGGCTCAGCAACATCTTTAAATATACTTTCTGAAGCAGACATTCAAAAAGGAGATGTTTTTTTGGCTGTCACAAACTCTGATGAAATTAATATTATTTCTTCAATCATGGCTAAAAACTTAGGTGCAAGCTATGTTTTTGGAAGAATTCGTAATCCAGAATATTTAGAAGATGTTAATTTTATGCATGAAGCTATTGGAATTACTCAAATTGTAAATCCTGAATTAGATGCAGCTCATGTCATTAAAGAAATTATTAGATTTCCTGAAGCTACAGATATTGAAACTTTTTCTGGAGGTGATAATCAAATTGTAGGTTTAAGAGTTGATAAAGATGGTTTACTAGATGGAAAAGTTTTGAAAGAATTCGGACAAAAATATGGTAAAAAATTACTTATCTGTGCAGTAAAAAGAGGTGAAGAAGTTATTATTCCTAATGGTTCTTTCCGTATGGAATCAGGTGACAACATTTATGTAACTGGTACTCCAGAGAGTATTAAAAATTTATTTGGAGATGCTGTAATGAATGAAAATTCTATTAAAAATATTTTAATTATTGGTGGAGGTACTTTAACTCATTATCTATTGGCTGATTTAATTCCACTAAAACGTTACTACATTAAAGTAATTGAAGAAGATTATCAAAAAGCTGAAAAATTAGCATTAGATTATCCAAATATTGATGTAATTAATGGTGATGGAAGTGATCAAAGACTTTTAGATTTAGAAGGTTTTGAAAACTATGATGTAGTTATTTGCACTAAAAAAATAGATGAAGAAAATATTGTTATTTCTTCTTATGCAAAATACAAAAAAATACCAAAAATTATTACTAAAGTAGATCAACCTTCTTTATTAAAACCTTTATCTTATTTAGGTTTAGATACTATTATTACACCTAAAAATATTTTGGCAGACAAAATAATTGCTTTAACAAGAAACCTTAAGGCTACAATAAATTCTTCTATTACTAGCTACCACTCATTACTCGATAATGCAGTTGAAGCTATAGAGTTTGAAATATTAAAAGAATCTGACATTACAAAAATGAATCTTAATGATTTAAACTTATTAGATAATACTTTATTAATTGGTATTCAAAGAAATGGAACACATATCATTCCAACAGGTAAGGATATTATCCAAGTTGGTGATCGTGTAACAATTGTTACAAAACATCAATTTATTACAGATATTGAAGATTTTGTAGTATAGATTAAACACAAACTTAATTGTTTGTGTTTTTATATTCACTTCTCTATTAATATCTCTTTACCTATCCATATAGCTTTTGCATCTTTATTATGTCCTATTTCTTTTGTTTTAACTATCGGTAAATCTTTTGGTACAAAATGTTTAACTAAAGTTACCATATCAGGACTACATTTTTCTTTTTCCATTTCTGTAAATGTACCTAATATAATTCCATTTATCTTATTAAAAACACCTTGTGATTTTAATTGAGATAAATAAGTTATCATTTGAGGTACTTGTCCTCCTAGTGATTCAAGCACTAATACTTTATTATTCATATTAGGATAATAAGGAGTTCCACTTAATTTAAGAAAACATCTTATATTTCCTCCAACTACAATCCCATTTATTTTTGAACCTTGTATAAATTCATAATTTAAATCAAAAAGCTTATCCCTATTAATAAATCTTTTTTGTAATATATCTTTATATTCTTCATCAATAAGATTTCTAACTTGATATAAAACACTTGGCTTATTTATTTTTGTGTATATCGCATTAATTATAGTAGTTAAATCACTATATCCCCAAAAAGTAGCACTACTATTTTTTATAATGTCAAAATCAATATAGTCTAATATTTCATTAGCCATATCCCCTCCTGAAATATCATATATTTCTTCTATTTTAAAATCATTAAAAAAATTCATTAATTCATTAGCTCTTTTTTCTCCAGATCTATCTAAAGCATTATTACTTTCATAAATATATTTACTCATAATAACTTCATAATTATTTTCTTTAAAAAAATCTATAAGCTTATCCTTTTGATTTTTCCATAATATTGTTCTTGGATTTGAACAAGCCACAATTGCTACTTTTTTCATAATGATTACCTCTTTCTATTACAATTATTATTTCAATATTAATAATTAATGATATTTTGCATTTATTCGTTTGATTTCTTCATCCATTATTTGTGCAATTTTATTCATATCTATTTCAATAGCCTCTTTTGCGGCTACAGACTCATCCGCAAAGGCTTGAAAAATAATATCTTTATCATATAAAATATCCATAATTCTTTCATCAACAGTATTTTCACATAACAATCTATGAACGTGAACATTTCTTGTTTGACCCATTCTATATGCACGAGATATTGCTTGTTTTTCTGTAGATGGTTTAAATTGTGGTTCACATATTACAACAACACTTGCGGATTGAATATTTAATCCAGTTCCTCCTGATTGTATTTGAGCAGGTAAAACAGTTCCTGCAGGAGCTTTATCAAATTCATCAATAATTTCCTGTCTTCTTCTTATTGGTACAGAACCTTGAATTGAATCCATACTATTATTTTTAAAAATGTCTTTAACAATACTTAATGTGTTAAGAAAAAATGAATATACAATTACTTTTCTTCCTTCTTCTTTTGCATCTTCAACTATTTCTTTAAGTCTATTTGCTTTAGATGAATATAAGATGTTATCAACATTCCAAGAGACACGCCTAGCTTCTTGTAAATTACCTGATAAAACAGCTTTTTCATAAGCTATCTCTTCTTCAATATTTAGTGCACACCATTCTTGTGATTCTATAAGTTCAGGTAACTCCATAAGTACATCAGCTCTTTTTCTACGATAATACACTGGTGCAATTTCATTTTGAAATATTGGTGCACTAGATAAAAACTCCATCCCTTTAATCTTTGTAGCAATTTGAGGTTGTAACATTCTAATCAAATTAACCATTTCATCAACTTTATTCTCTAAAGGTGTTCCAGTCATAAAAAGAAGTCTATCTGCATATGTACTTAATTTTTTAACATTAATTGTTCTTTTTGCATGTGGATTTTTAATATAATGTGCTTCATCTACAACTAATAAAGGCAACCTAAAATTATCGGGAAGCTTAATGTGGTGAGCTGATTCATAATTGGTTACTGCAACCCCACCATTTTTTAACCAATAATCTAATTCATCTAAACGATCATATCCGTGTATTTCATCAGCATAAAGTATACTCATTTTTTTAACTTCTCTAATCCAATTTATTATTATACTTGCAGGACATATAACTAAAAAATGTGTTGCTCCTTCATTATAAAGAGCTACCATTGTCGCAATTGCTTGAACAGTTTTACCTAAGCCCATTTCATCCCCAAGAAGAACTCTTTCTTGACTTAATATATATTTTACTCCCCATGTTTGATATCTACGAAGTGTACAGTGTAAACCATTAAAATTATAATTTCCTTCTTTTATTTTTAATGCAAGTTCTTGAGGTAATCCATATAAAGTATCATCATTACCTAACATTTCTGGGTTTATTTCTTCAAGAACATTAAAAAATGAAACTGAATTTTTTTCAAAATCTTCCCATGCTTTATTACTTGAGCAATTATTAATTTCATTAAATATTGCTATATATAAATTAGCATCATTAAAATATTCACTATCGTTTAAATCAAGTAAGTAATTATAAGCATCCTCTGCATTTAACTTATCTTTTTTTGATGCAAATATCCATTTAAAAAAACTTAATACTTTATTAATATCATTAAAGGCTTCATTTAATATTTTATTGTGACTTTTAAATAAATCATTACACTTATCTAAAATTAAAATTCCATTTTTATATTTTGATATTGAAATTATTAAATCTGTAATCTCTTTTGTTTTATTATCAGTACTTATTTTTACTTTAATTTGTTTACGAGTTTGTAAAATCATTTCATCAACAGTAGTTTTTATTGCATTAGCCTGAACTTCACCAATACCATACATACTAGAAATAATCTTTTTACTTTCATAAGCAATATCCGCAATTGTGTTATAGCCATGTTCTTTAAGAACTCTTATTCTTATCCCTTTTTTATCTCTATTAACTTCTTCAATAAGAATATCCTTAAACACTTTTAAAACTTCTTTTTTAATAAGTTTTTCAGATGCAATTTCAATTTGTCTATAATATCCATTTATAGTGACAATTACATTATTAAGTTTATCTATTATTTCTTTATGTTTAGATATCAACCATTTTGCATCATTAGTTTTAAAAGGTCTTGCCACAAATGCTTCCTCCATTGTTTATACTTTATTAAAAATTATAACATTAAAGTATTTATGTATTTTTAAAGTTTTATTTAATTTATATTTAGAAACTTTATTACATAAAAAACGCATTGTTAAATTATGTTATACTTACTATGTAAAAGGAGGAAAATATGGGTTTACCTAGTTGTCCAAAATGTAATGAATCTTATACATATGAATCAGGAGGATTACTTGTTTGTCCAATGTGTTTTCATGAATGGACTCTTGAAGATCAAGAAGCTGCTATAGAAGCTTCAAAACTTAGAGATTCAGTTGGAAATGAAATAATAGAGGGTTCTGATGCAATTATTGCGATGGATTTAAAATTAGGTTCAGATACCATTAAACAAGGTACAAAGGTTAAAGGAATAATAATTTTAGATACTCCAGAAAATGACCATGATATCCAAGGGCGAGTTGATGGTTTTGGAACACTTTTATTAAAATCCTCAGTTATTAAAGTAAGATAAAAAAAGCTGATTAAACACAATATAAGTTGTTTATTACAGCTCTTTTTTTATTTTAAATCATTTTCAAAATAAATTTCAAGAATACTCTTTAGACTACCTGCAAGTTTATATTTATCTATTTCATCAAGATTAATCCAAAAAATCTCTCCTTCTTTAGATGGTTTGATTTTCCCACTATATTCATTAGTTTTATACAATAAAGCAATATATCTAATCCCATCAAAAGACCATTCTTTTATTCCAACTAATTTAGGAGACTTAATAATTAATCCTGTTTCTTCATATATTTCACGAATAACAGATTCAATAAATAACTCTCCTATTTCCACATGACCTCCCGGAAGAGTAATACCAGGCCAATCTTTTTTCTTACGATCTTGAACCAAAATACGATTACCATCGTGTATCATACACATATTTGTCAAAATTACATTTTCTGTTTTCTTATTAGACATAATTATATATACCTTTATTATATTAGATTTTCTTTCCAATCATCTTCTTTAAAACCAACAAGTACTGTATCTCCCTTTATAACAAGTGGTCGCTTTACAAGCATACCATCAGTAGAAAGAAGTTTTAATTGTTCTTCTTCACTCATATTAGGTAATTTATCTTTAAGCTTCATTTCTCTATAAATCATTCCACTAGTATTAAAAAACTTTCTTAATGAAAGACCGCTTTTTTTATACCAATCATTTAATTCATTATACGATGGATTATCATCTGCGATATGACGTTCAGTATATTTTATATTTTGCTCATCTAACCATTTCTTTGCCTTTTTACAAGTTGAGCATTTTGGATAACATATAAACAACATTTCTTTTCCCTCCTATTATAAGAATAGCATCATTCTTATTCTATTATATAAATGATGCTTATAAGATTAAAATTTATTGATTTATTTTTTTTAGCTTGTTTTTTTGCTATATTCAATTGTTTATTATTCATATAGTCCTTTTAAATAAATACATTCTTATCATAATTGCTATATTTTAAATTCATATTAAATTTCCATAACTATATGATAAAATTTAAGAGACAAGATGAGAAAATATATTAATAAGTGGTGATAAAAATGAGAAAATTTGTTTTAGTTACGGAAAGTGGTTCAGATTTACCACAATATTATGCAGAAAAATACGACATAAAAGTCGTAACTATGCATGTCAATTTTCAAGATGAGTCTCGTGATGATCTTGATATAAATGGACAAGTTGTTTTTGATTATTACGACAAACATAAAATACTTCCAAAAACATCTGGCTCTACTCCAAATGACTTCTTAAAAGTTTTTAAAGAAATCAATGAAAATTATCCTGGAGCAGAAATTATTTACATTGCATATTCTGCAGTAACAACTGTATCATACAATTCCGCAAAAATTGCGGCTGAAGAATTCTCTAATATTCATATGGTAGATAGTAAAAATGTTTCAATTGGATTATCCACTGTAGTTATTGAAGCTGCAAAATTTATAGAAAATAATCCAGATACTACAGCTGAAGAAATTATTAAATATGTTGAAGATATTAGAGAAAGAATAAGATTTGTATTCCTTCCTCAAACACTTTTATATTTAAGAGCTGGTGGAAGAATTTCAAATGTAGCATATTTAGGTGCTATGATTCTAAAAATATATCCTACTATTGATTTAGATGATGGTTATTTAGTTGCAGGAACTAAATATAGAGGAAGCTTTAAAAAAGCATATGAAAAAATGATTAATGACTTTTTTAATAAATTTGATATTGATAAAGAATTCATTAGAGCTGGTAGTACTCCTGGATTATCTGATGAACATCAACAAGAAATAATCAAATTAATCAAAGGTCATGGTGTAAAAGAAGTTGAATGGCTAGAAGCAAAAGCAGTTATATCAACTCATGGCGGTCCTGGAGCCGTTGGCTTTGTAGGAATTGAAAAGAAAAAATAGCTACTTATTAGAAAGTAGCTTTTTTATAATATCTAAAATATATAACTTTGCATAAATATTAATGCGATAAAAGGAATAATTGCAATAAACACTAAAATCCATTGACTAATTAATTTTTTATTATCTGATTTTAATAGATATTTTATTTTTATGATTGGTATTATTCCTAATAATGTTGTAACCATCGAATTAATTATAACTATAGTTTTATCGGTTTCAGTATTTAACCACAAAAATAATAACGATAAAGATAAAAGTAAAACTCCAATAGATAAATACAACTCTTTATTATTCGATTTCTTTATAAATAAATAAATTATTCTAATTAGATATGTAATAAAACATATTAATGTACCAACAATTAAAAACCCAGCAATAAATAATTCTATTAAAGAAAATCTTTCATAATCACTTGTATACGATTCTAATACATTATTATCCTTTAAATAAATCGGAAACATTAAACCATTTTCAGAAACCTGCATATAAGTAAAATCATCAATTTGAATTATTTGCATATTTCCAGGCAAATTATATATTCTACTATCATCTGTTTTAAATACAGGCATTATTCCACTAATATACTTATAAATCCTTCCAAAACCATTTTCTATTGTTCTTTTTGAAAAATATATTCCACTAATATCTTTAACTTCACCACTAGTTTCTAAAGATGAAATTCCAAATACTAAAGGATGAAGTCCATAATTATAAGCTGTTTCTCCTTGTTCATTACTCATAACTGCAACAGCTTTTTTATTTTCTATATCTATCCATAAACTTGAAGTAAAACCAACAGTATTACCTCCATGTCCATAAACTGTATTACTATATTCTAAAGTCCAAAATCCATGTGAATTTCTAACTTTATTTACATTACTATAATAAAGCGTTGGCTCATATAGTTTTTCAAGAGTTTTTGGATTATTAAATAAATTTAAATCATTACCAGGTATTAATGCTTCAGTAAATAAATAAAAATCTGAAGCTGTCCCAGTAGCAGCGCCTGAAGGATATAATAAAATGTTAGAAATATTAGTACCAAAATCTTCTTTTACAGTATCAAAATATGAATATGAATTCATTTTATTTCTGGTTTCTTTTACCCAATTATTATCACTCCAATCAGGTAATAATGCAGTATGATTCATACCAATCTTATTAAAAATATTTTCATGTACATAACTTGCAAAATCTTGATTAGTTATGTTTTCAATTATATATGCACCTAAAGCTGCACCCCAATTAGAATAAGCTGTAACACTTTTTGGCTCATATATTTGAGAAGGCATTGAATAAATAAGTGCTTTTTTTAGAGTGTTATTTTTTATTATTTCTTCATCAGTTGTTTCAACAGGATAAATTGTTTCTTGAAAACCTGCTTGATGATTCATCAAATCAATAAAAGTAATCTTTTTATCAAACTTTTTATTACTAAGAAAATTTTTTGGTAAGTATTTTTCAATATCTTCATTTAAATCTAACTTTCCTTTTTCATATAACTGTAAAGCGCTAACCCAAATCAATAATTTACTAACAGAACCCCATTCAAAAACACTATTTTCATCTACTAAAACCTTATTTTGTACATCAGTATAGCCAATATCTTTTCTTATTATTAAATTTCCGTTTTCAAATATTGCAAATGATACTCCTGCGGTTGCATCTTTTCTTTCTTCAATAAATTTATTTAAAGAAACTTCCAATTCATTTTGATTAAATTTAACATCTTTTTTTTGTGTATTTACTGTTGGTTGTATAAACATAATTGCTGTTGCAATTATTATTAAAAGTTTTTTCATAAATTCCTCCATTATGAATACAACTAACAATGCTTAAAACATACGTTATCTAATCTTTATTCTAAATTCATTATTATATTCAATACTCCAGCCATGAAGCTCAACAATCCTGTTTACATTAGCTAGACCCATACCCCTAAAATGTTCACCAGTTCGACTTTTATCACCTGTAACCATAGGATCAAATAAATTATCTTGTAATTCTTTAGGAATTCCTTTTCCATCATCTCCTAGTATTAAACACTTTTCTTTTATATCCCAATCAATATAAATGCATACACCTGGATTATTATGTAATACAGAATTACTTAATATATTTTGTAATAAACGTGAAAACAAAGTTGAATCAAAAGTTGTATTATAGCTTTCATCATCTTTAAAACGAATATCAATTTTTGCATTTCTTTCACTAAACCAACTATAATTTTCTCCAACATAACGACGGATTGCTTCTAACAAGTCGTTTTTTTGCATGTTTTCTTCCATATGTTCTTCTAAGGTTGCATAAAGCATCATATCATCAACACGATTTTTTAATATATTAGACTGATAATAAATTGTATTTAAATATTGACTAGTTTGATCATCTTTAACTATTCCATCATTAATTGCTTTACTATATGCCATTATTGTAGCTAAAGGTGTCTTAATATCATGAGCTATTCCTCTAAAGAAGAAACGTTTATCCTCTTCTTCCTCTTGAACAGTTTTTTCTAAATTTTTAGATAATTTATGGAAAATAAAGAAAATACCAAGAATATAAAATAGTATCAATACTATCACAACAGTTGAAAGTATTCTTTGACTATCTATAGGACTAGTACTTATTTCATATGTTGGCTGATTAGTTAAAGTTTCTGATGGATAATTTAATATTAAATAATTACCATCTTGAGTTTTATAAGTAAAAGTACTTCTATCATTTTCAACAAGTATACTATCTTTTAAAATATCCCCTACAGAAAGTTTTTTAAAATCCTTACTTTCTTGACTAATCCATACTACATTACCCTCATTATCTACAACATAGCCATAACCACCCATTTTATGAATACTTTCCCAATTTAAATCAGTTGGTTCTTGAATTTGTCCAATAGGAATATATTCATAAATAGGCTTTTCTCCTGACAAAAAAATAAGAGCAACAATATTTAATGATAGATATATTACAGATAAGATAATAAAAGCTATCATAAACTTAAAACTCATAGATATTACTCTTTTAAAACGATGATTTTTATTACCTATCATTTTTATTCTCCTCTTTTTTTAACATATAGCCTAAACCTCTTATAGTAATAATTTTATTAGGCTTTTTAGGATTATCTTCAATCTTATCTCTTAAATTAGATATATGAACCATAATAGTATTGTCATCATTAAGATATGAATCCTCCCATAAATATTCATATATTTCTTGTTTAGTATAAACACGTCCAGGATACTTCATAAATAAAGTTAATAATTGATATTCTTTAGCTCTTAGCTCTAATAATTCATTATTTAAATAAATTTGACGATTACTTACATCCCAAGTTAAATTTCCAACTATTATTTGTTTTTCTTCTTCTTTTTGTTTATTAATTCTTCTTAAAACAACCATAACCCTTGCGATTACTTCACTAGGATCATAAGGCTTTTCAATATAATCATCAGCACCTAAAGTTAAACCACGAATTTTATCATGAATCTGAGTTCTTGCGGATAAGAAAATAATAGGAAAATTTCTTTTTTTATTTTGACTTTCTAAATGTTTTAAAAGTTCAAATCCATCCATCTTAGGCATCATAATATCTAAAATCATTAAATCAATATCATTAGATTTTAAATATTCTAAAGCTTCTAATCCATTTGTAGCTTCTACAACTTTATAGCCTGCATTTTCTAAATATAGCCTTAAAACATTTCTCAGCTCTAATGAATCATCAACTATCATAATCTTTTCTTTCATTGCAATACCCCTTCTTTCTATTGGTAATTAATTAATAAATAATCTTCAAATGTTTTATCAGTTTTAAAGAAATCTGTTTTCCAATCTAAATCATCTTTTTTGTTTAAAATATAAGTTTTTAAGAAACCTGAATCATAATATTTTGAAGTCCCTTTTCCATAACTTATAATATCAAACTCTAAGTCCTTACCACTTAACATTGATAAGGTAATATTTTCAATATATTTTGCACTACCTTCAGCTTTTTCATAAAGATTAGAATATTTTAAATATTCTATTACATCTTCTTCTTTAAAATTATTATATAGAAAATCCAATCTATTTTGATAACTATTAAGATAAGCATGATAATTTTGAATATTGTCTTCTTTTGCATAATCAATCAATTTTTCCATCTCATCCATCCAAAGTTTTTGATATTTTGAATTTTCATCTAATTTTCTTACAGTAGTAAGTACATTAGATTTTTCATATATGGTAATTTCTTTTGAAAAAACATCATAAAATCCTTGATCAGCTTGAAAACAATGAAATGCTTCATGAGCAATAAGTGCTTGATAATAAATATCAGCCGAAGAAGAATTAAAGTTTCCTACATCTGATAAACTTCTAAAATCTCTTGCACTAGTTACTAATAATATAGCCTGTCCACTTTCATCAATATCCATTGATAAAGCATAAATAGGTTTCTTATCTTTTATTTCATAAAACTTATCATTATAATAACGAACTGTTGAATCTTTTTTTAATATATTTTTCTTATATATTTCAACTGGATAAATATTTATATTGAATCCTGACCAATATTTATCAAAATTTATCTTATGAGCCTTATCTATTAAATCTATTGTATGTGCATCTACTATTGGTGCTTGATCTATATAGAAAATTCCTATTAAAATAACACCAATTGCCATCCATAATATTCCTTTAAATCTTTTCATAACGACCTACTCCTTTACTTGTTAGATAAACAGTTGTTAAAGTCATCCATATAAAGATTAAGAAAACAATTAAATCATAACTACAATTAAATTCTAAGAAAAACAAACTGCGTGTAAGTCTATTAAACACATCTAGTGGAGGTAATATATTCATAACTTTTGCGATAATATAACTTATAAATTGATTATTATTTAATAACATTCCTTGAATGATTTGATGAAAAGATCCAATGATAACTATAAACACTCCTAAAATTGCAACTACAATACTTGGTAAAAACATATTTAATACTGAAACTATAAGAGCTATCATTCCTGTTGAGATTAAATAAGTAATAAATGCAGTAATAAATCCTATTAAATTTGTTGGAGCTTTTCCAAAAAGAATAATTAATATTAATACTAAAGCTAAAATTGTAGATAGTATCATAGATACAAGAGCATTACCAATTGATATAGCAAATAATTGTTTATCTATACTTAGTCCATGAAGAGCTAATAATTCAGTTCTTTTTTCTTTGCGATGTCTTTCTATTGTTCCCATAGAAATTGTCACAGAAGCAAACCCTGCAATAATTGATAAAAATTTCCATTGAGTACCAAACTTACTAATTATTTCTTCAGTTGGATTATTAGCCATAGTAACTTCTCCTCCAGTAAGTAATAAAAGAGTAACTAAACCACCTAATATTCCAAAAAGAATAAAACTTTTTCCACCAATGTTTTCTTTTAAATGTAATTTAATTAGTGCTTTCATGCATGTACCCCCTTTGCAGTATTAATAAACATATCAGCTAATGATTCTTTATCAAATTCACTTTTATCAAAATATCTAAATGTATAAGCATCAATAAATAGATAACCATAATCCGCAACTTTTTCTACATCATAAAGTAAATGTGAATTAAGGATTATTGTTTTTCCTTGAGCTTTTAATTTACTTATCAATGCTTGCATTTCTTGTTGACCAAAAAAATCAAGTCCAGCAGAAGGTTCATCTAAGAATATTACATCTGGATCTCCTATTAAAGCTTGAGCAACTCCAAGTCTTTGTCTCATACCTTTTGAATAATTTTTAACTAAAGTATCTTTTTTAATATCTAAACCTACTTCTTTCATTAATCTTAAACTTTCTATTTCACAAGTTTTTTTATCCACTCCTCTTACTTCCATGTAATAATTTAATACTTGTCTTCCTGTAAGAATTTCTGGAAAGTAAGGAGTTTCAGGAGAATATCCTAAGCTAAGATTTTCATCATAGATAATCTCTCCTTCATAATCCTTTTCCCAACCTAGCACCATTCTCATTAAAGTTGTCTTTCCTGCACCATTTGGTCCAATAAGTGCAAAGACCTTTCCTGCTTCAAAATCTAAATTTAAATTATTGAATATTTCTTTATCACCAAAAGATTTATTTAGTTTCCTTATTTTAATCATCTTGTTCACCTCTACATAGAGTATAAAAGAGTAAACTTAAACAAAACTTCAACAAACCTTAAATTAAACTTAAATCAAAGAAAATAAAAAAATGCACAATATCATATAATTTATGTACAATTTATATATAATGTGTTTTTTTAGGAGGTATACTTTTGACAACTATTTTTAGAATGAATTTAAAATCAGAATATAATAAAGAAATATTTGAAAGAAAAGATTTAATTGATTTTTGTAAAAATGAAGAAATTATAGGTGTTGGTTGGATTGAAGTAACAACTACAGAAAATTCTGATGATTCAATAAAAAAACAATTATCAGAACACTATAATAAAAGTGATGCTAGTCGGGGCTATACTGCATTAAAAGCTCTCAAAAAAATGAACATAAATGATTTAGTTTGGACTAGATATGATAACATTTACTATCTTTGCCGAGTAACACAAAAATGGATCGATAGAACACCTACAGAAAAACATGATTCATTTGACATTTCAAATTATATAGGATGTGAATGGATTGAAATAGGTGAAGAGTGGATAGTTCCAGGTAAAGTTATAAATTCTTTTGTAGTACCACGTACAGTACAAAAAGTTAATGAAGTAGAAAATATAAGTAAAAAGTTGTGGAATAAAAAATCACCAAAAAATTCATATAAATATGATATTAAAGAGAAAGACCATTATTGGAACCTATTATCTTCAGAAATGGTTGAAGAAATAGTAATATTATATCTACAAATTAAAAAAAATTACTTTGTTCATACTTCTACAGTTAAGAAAAACACACCAAATATAGAATGTGTGCTCGTAAATCTTGATGGCGATAAAGCATATCCTCAAGTAAAGTCAGGATTTTCTCAATCACTTGATGCAAAGTTTTTCTACGATAGATTTTGCATTAATAAAATATTTAAAGTATATCTATTTACTATTTCAGAAAATTATATCAATGACAAATATGATAACGTAGAATGCATAAAAAAAATAGATATTGAAAATTTTATCACACAATATGAACATGTTCTTCCTGAAAGAACTAGATATTGGATAGAAATAAGTAATTCTCAAAAAAATTAATAACTTCCACAATTTAGTGTATAGCCTATGGCCCTTAAAAAAGCTATGCACTTTTATATTATTTCACAAAATTTTCTAAAATAATTGTATTCAATTGTTCTTTTATTTTTGAAAATTCACAATTTAGATCTAATGTTTTAACACTTATTTTATTTCCACTCATCATATATGTGTTGTTTGGCTGAATTTCTCTATCTGTACCTGCATATAAAAGCATACCCGAAACTTTGTATGATGTATCAATAAGTTCTGCATCTTTATTTTTAACATATGTAAAAATTTGATACAAATGACTTGAATGTAATTTATATACATCATAGTATACTTGCATATTATTTGAATAATATTTAGTATCAATTATTAAAATATTGTTTCTATATTCAAGCATAATATCACTTTGCATTGTTGGTAATAAACTTCTTTCATCATCATCTACCATCCAAGGTATTTGTGATGCACTTACAGAAATTTCAGTATATTCTTTACGAAAATACTCAAATATAAACTTCTCATATAAACGACTCATTCTTTGTTCATCTAAAAAATCCATTAATCTAGTCGTTCCATCTGTATTAGTTTGTAATAAGCCTTTAATTACTAGATAACATACTGAAAGTAACATTCTATACGTTTGATTATTTTTATTATATTGAATATTCCAATTAATACTATAAATGTCAAGAAGTTCAACATTTTCAAAAAACACTAACACTTTTCTAAGTTCTTTCTTAAAAGTATTAGAAATATCAGAACGCAAAAGTAACATTATAGTTGTTTTAATAATTTTATTCATATAAGAATTTTCTGAAAATTCATCATAAGAACACACTACCTGCCTTTTATATATACTCCTTGTTTTAATTGATTCTGAAATTTCAATTCGTCCACGAAGTAATGAAATTGGCTCAGTAGTTTTTATGTAATCACGGCCAAGCCCTCTTTTTATTTGTATTGCAACTCCCTTTGATAATATTGCAGCACAAAGCTCAGCAGTATTATCAAATTTTTCAGTGGCAACATCTTTATATCCTTGCTCTTTTAAAACTTGAAAGGCATACGATAACATATAATAAATATTTTGTATTGGTATCACTTAATTGCACTCCTTAAATTATCTGTCCAATTCTTTACCTTTACAGGGTCATCAAACCAATATTCTTTTAATAAAGGAATTAGCTCAAATTCTACAATTCTATTAAGTGCTTTATCTATATCCATGTCTTTTTTAAAATTACAAAAATAACTATGACCTATACAAAAACCTTCTCCTAAAGAATCATCTCTATAAATAACTTCATTTAAATTCTGTACAGCATTTATTAAACTATCAAATTTTTCACTAGAAAGTCCTTCTTTATACTTACGAAAACTTTCTGTATCAAATATAGGTTTCATATCATAAAATGAAAATCTTCTTCGAAGAGCATAATCTAACATAGCTAAACTTCTATCTGCTGTATTCATCATACCTATTATGTATACATTTTCTGGAACTGAAAATTTCTCATTATCATCAGAATATAATAATTGAACTTCATTTCCTCGCTTATCATTTTCTATAAGCATAAATAATTCTCCAAAAATTTTACTTATATTCCCTCTGTTGATTTCATCTATAATAAAGAAATATTCTTTTTCTTCATCTTTTTCAGCAGCTTTACAAAAGTTATAAAATACTCCATATGTTAAATCAAATCCATTTTCAGAAGGACGAAAACCCATTATAAAATCTTCATAAGAGTAGCTTTGATGAAATTGAATCATGTTAACACGAGTATAATCTATTTCTCCCATAATAGAATAAGCTAACATTTTTGCAATAAATGTCTTTCCTACTCCAGGAGCTCCTTGTAAAATAACATTTTTCTTGTTTTTTATTAAATCAACTAAAATATCGTATTCTTTTCTATCCATATATACTTCTTTAAAGAAATCTTCAGAAGTGTAAGGTAAATATTTAATTTCTTCACCCTCAACCTTAGCAATATAAGCACTATCAGACACAAGATCCTTTTCCACATCTTCAACCTCTCTATAGGTAAAATTATTTGATTCATCATTAACCTTAGGTTTTTTCTCTTCACGAATTTTCTTATTTACTTCTTCGGAATATCTCCATGCTTCATAACTTAACTCTTTAAAATCATTAAATAAACTTTCATCACTATTAACGTACTCTTTTACCTTTTTTGTTATTTCAAAATATGTTTTTGATGACATTTTCGGTTCTATTTTTGGAAGTGTTTCTACAAAATCTTTAGGTAGCTTTTCAGAATCATATATATACCATATATTACGACTATCTAAGTTCAAATAAGAATCTGGAGCTATCCAAAATAAAGCCATAGTTACTTTACTATTTCCATTTCCTTTTTTATTTATAACAATATCAAAATATTCTGAAAGAATTTCAAGATTGTTATCTGATGGATTCTTAACATATAAAAGTGCAGATTCAAAAAAATCCCAAAGAACATTTATATCATTATCACTATCATCTCCACCAAACCAATGAAATGTTGCATTTTGATTATTTAGTAATGGAATACCATCAAATATAGACGGTATAGTTGCTGTAATCCCAAATAATTTTGATATCTCTAAAATAATCTTATTTCTATTTGCATTACTTATTCCCTTGTTAAACAAACCAAAAAAAGTAAATGGATCTATATCTCTTATTGGTCGAACAGCTCCAAGTTTTGGAAGTTTTAATCCTGTATTATCATAAATTTTATAAATATTTTCTAAAAGTTCTTTTCTATTGTCTTTATAATCCAATAACTTTTCAGCCAACTCTTTATAAAAATCTACCCATTCAAATTGATTTGCATTACTCATCTTTATTCCTCCTATTATTAATTTATAAACTTAGTATTAATACATCAACATTATTTATATATTTTATACTGTCTCCTATTAATAAACTTTGTTTTACTCTTATTAAATTCTATCATCATAAGCATATATTTACCGAATTTAATGATTAAAAAAATAATATTTATTCCTTTATATTTTTATTTACATATATTTGATGTAATTCTCATAACTATATGATACAATTGATAAAACTATATAAGGTAATGTACGTAAACTAATTTCTTTATACGTATAAAAAGGGAGAGAATAATGAGAAAATTTGTTGTAGTTACAGAAAGTGGTTCAGACCTACCAAAAAAATATGCCGAAAAATACGACATAAAAGTTGTAACAATGCATGTAAACTTCCAAGATGAAACTCGTGATGACCTTGATATAAAGGCTCAAGATGTTTTTGATTATTATGATAAACACAAAATACTTCCAAAAACATCTGGCTCTAAACCACATGATTTTACAAAAATGTTTAAAGAAATAAATGAAAACTACCCTGGAGCGGAAATAATATATATAGCTTATTCTGCTGTAACAACTGTTTCATATAATTCAGCTAAAATTGCGGCTGAAAAGTTTTCTAATATTCACATGATTGATAGTAAAAATGTTTCTGTTGGATTATCAACTGTAGTTATTGCAGCTGCAGAATTTATTGAAAATAACCCTGATACCACTGCGGAAGAAATTGTAAAATATGTGGAAGATGTTAGAGAAAGAACTAGATTTGTTTTCCTTCCACAAACTTTACTTTATTTAAAAGCTGGAGGAAGAATTTCAAATGTAGCTTATTTAGGTGCTACAATTCTTAAAATTTATCCTACAATCGATTTAATAGATGGTTATTTAATTGCAGGTAAAAAATATAGAGGCAGTTTTAAAAATTCCTATACAGATATGATTAATAACTTCTTTGATCGTTTTGATATCAATAAAAATACTATAAGAATGATTAGAACAAACGGTCTATCTTTAGAACATCAAAAAGAAGTAGAAAATTTACTCATAGAAAATGGTGCAAAAAATATTGAATGGTTTGATGCAAATGCTGTTATCTCTTGTCATGGAGGTCCTGGAGCTGTAGGTATTGTAGGAATTGAAAACAAATAGGCATTATAAAATGCTACATTGATCTGAGGCCTGTCAAGTTGACACAGGAAATATCTAAAATCATGGTTACCCAATCGAAGTAATTTCGGTTGGGTTTTCATTGCTAAATTAGCTTTGTATTTTTCAATTCTTTTATTTAGGTGTCTTATTTTAATCATAACTATCACCTCAAAAGATGTTACTTAAACAAAACTTTAACTAATCTTAAATGAGTCTTAAATATAAAAAATCTACATAAAATGAGGTTCTATACCTGTATTTATGTGGATTATACTCGCAATTATAATATTAATTCTACTTATCTTTTTTTACTCTAGTCTCAACTCTAGTTCCGTTGGGATATTCCGTGATACTTTGTTTATATTTACCATTATCTTTTGATAATTTTAATACTTTACGATTTGATTTTGTGACACGCGCTTCTATTTTATCTCCTGGTTTTTGTAAAACGGATCCAAATCCCTTAAATTTATCTAAAAAATGTTTCATGTTGCACCTCCTAATTTATAAAATTATCAAATCATAATAATTCAAATTAAATCTGATCAAATATAATTTATATACTATTTTTTAAAAAATATTGTGATTATTATTCATCAACTTCTTCAATTTCAAATTCATATTCATAATCTTCATCATAATCATAATCTTCTAGGTTTGACATATGTAAAACTTAAATACCTAACTCAACACAACCAAATTAATAAGTAGTAAGCTCAAAAGCTTCTTAGTAACTGTTATATAACTTATCTTCTTAACTTTAAAAAATTATACAATATTTTACTATTGATTCCCCTTAGCAACACTATCTAATATTTTGTAAATTCTATTAGAATATAAAAATAAATATTATTCTATTAATTATCCTTTTTTAATAAACTTAGCAATAGGTTTTGCTCCGATAATAACAGCCCCCATTAAACCTCCAGCAATGCCTAATATTTTTTTCAGCATATGTGCTTCTTCACTTTTGCACGCTTCACATTTATTACCTTTATACCCATCAGGTAGTTCTTTTTCACATTTTTTACATTTTTTCACGCTTTTATCCCTCCAACAAACTTTCATGTTCTTCCATATATGGAAGTGCCTTAATTTTTTTATTAATTTCTGGTAATTTTTTTGACCAATAATTTTCATTTGATGGATCTATTGAATCTAATCTATCAACCAGTCCCTCACTTGACAAATATGCTTCTTGTATATATTCAGCATAGTACTGTAAACTCAACCTTGATGCATTTATTTCTCCTAATTCATAATACGCCATAGCTTCAACCAAAGATACCATATTTACTGCTAAAAGACTTTCTCTTATTTCTTTAATTCTTTGATTAATCTTTTCGGGGTTATCGCCAGAAAAGAATTTTCCCCAAAATGACTCTGGTTGTTCTTTAATAAAATTTAAATTGGCATTTTGGCTCAACATTAATAAATTCCTGCTATCTTCTGCATCAGAAACAATTTTCATCAAAGCTATTGTTTTTAATTCTTTATTATTAATTTGTTTTGCTTGCAAAAATTTTTGTTTAGAACTATATGCTAATGCTAATCTATCAAATTCTTGTCCCTGTCTAACTTCTTCAATAGCTATTTGGACATTTTGTATTTCTTCAGCTATCTGTGCCATTTGCATTTGCATTGTATAATTATTAATTGCTTTATTTAAGTCAGGTGTAATTTCAATTTTTTCAAGATTAATCTTTGAAACAACCTGATTAGTTTTTGGATCTACTAAATCCGCCATCAAATTACCATCTTTTCTTGTCATAAGTTTCAATGTGCCTTGCGCAAGTTTTTTATTTTGTTCATCAGTTAATATTGCACGGAATTCTTGCTTTGGAATATTTGATTCAATCATTTCAATAAATGAAGGTGCTTCATATAACATATTTTCAATCTTTTTAAATGATATTTTAGCTTCTTGTAAAAGTGATTTAGACACTTCTGGAATACTATCAAAAAAATCTTCTAATTCATAACTATATTCTTCAATATCAATTATTTCAATACCTTCATCATTTTTATAAATTCTATTTTTCATATTAATATTTCTAGCTCCTTATTAATATTATTATAAACAATAATAATTCAAATTAAATATTACCTATATATACTATTGATACTATAAGCGATATTTTCCATTTAATAAATTCAATTTTATTTTCAAATATATTTTCTTAATTTATTTAAATATTTCCTTACTAATATACAATTTTTTATTATACATTCGATAAATAATGCAACCACAAATATCAATCATAGTATAAATTTAATAAATTATATTTAATAATAGTAATCATCGTAATCATCGTATTCATCATCTTCTTCATATTCTGATAAAAGTAACATATTCAATAACTTTTCTCGTAACTCTTTTTTAGAAAGACTTTTGACATATTTTTTCAGTTCTTTATAACGTTCCAATTCTCTTTTGTTTTTTTCATCTTCATAGGCTTGTTGTTCTTTTTCATATTCTTCAATTTCTTTTATTAATTTATTTGCTTCTTCAGGTCTTACAGTAAAATATATTGCTATCATATGCTTACATATAACTCTTCTTCCATCCGCAAAAGGACAATTACATTTTGATTTTCTTGGATGATTAATATCAATATAAACTTCATATTTATTATCATTACTACCTAAAACAACTCCACTATATGTATCAATACCAACATTTTCCCATGATAAAACATTTTTATTACTATAATAATTCAAACCTCTTAAAACTGAGCTCCATCTAGCTAATTCTATTAAACCCATATTATTATCCTTCCTTACTTTTATACCCTCTTAAGAAACTCAAGAATAGAAGTTGTTGATGGTGGACAACCACCAATATTTTTACTTATACCTTTTGTACATTGTCCTATACCTATTCCTTCTTTTTCAATACCTTTAAATCCTTGACCAATTAAAATTGGTTTGTTTTTAAATTTATACAATAAACCTTCATCATCAAGCCTTGATAATGCTCTTATTAAATTTGCATAACATGCTGAACATGATTGTTTTGCTTCTACATATTGTGCAAGTCTTTGTACTTTTCTTGAAGCTGAAGGTTTGGCAATTGTTTCATCTTTACTTAATATAATAACCTCAGCATTATCAATATCAGCACTTCCAACACCTATTTCTTCCGCAATTTTTATATACTCAACATCATATGGTTTATAACCTATATTTTCTGCCATATATGAATCTATTAATACAGGATCACTACCACAGAAAATACGATTCATAATAACTGGATTTCCTCCCTCTTCAAAATCAAGATCTCCACATATTCCATCAACTAAAATAAAATCTTGTTTTATAACTTTGTTTAAATAAGCAATAGGTGTATGTAAACCTCTTGCATGAAACCTTCTTTTTTCTCTATCTGAAATGCAACCCTTCATATTTTTAAGAGCTCCTGTTACAAGTGTTTGACAATGTCCCTTTAATACAGGAATATTTATTAAAAAATCAACTGAAAGTAATTTATCACTTACCTCAATATCCATTCCGTTATAATTTTTCATGGTATACGTATCATCTTTAACATCAAAAAGTGGAACATTATATTTTTTAGATATATCTTCATAGCCACAAACTTTATAAGCTCTTTTAGTACTATCTCCTATCCAAGAACTTTCTAAAATAATGATATTATCATGCCCTTCTTTTTTTAAATACTCAATTAAAGCTGACACAATAATAGGAGAAGAAGTTGCTCCTGAAGATGAAGGCTTTGCTACTGCAAGATTAGGTTTTATACCAATATAAGACCCTTTTGGTATCATTTTACCTAACTTAGCTTTTTCTAAAACTTCAGTTGTCATCTTCCAAATATCTTCACCATAAGTTTGAATTATTCTATTCTCCATTTCTTTCTCCTTTAATAATTAAATTAATTATATCATTCTTTATAAGACACTAAAAAACCGATTAACCATGATTTTAGATATTTCCTGTGTCAACTTGACAGGACTCATATCAAATCATAATTAGATTATCGGTTTTTATTTCTAGTCTTAATTTAAAGAGACTGTATCTACACTAGTTTTTTATACTATATTATTTACCTTGTTTTGCTAAGAACCAATCTGCCATTTCTTCTAGAGTTGCCCAACGAACTCCTTCATGCTTGTTGATATGAGCAATGATTCTTTCATGCATCGCAAGAACTTGTGGACGACCAGAAACATCAGGATGAATTGTCATAGGGAACACAGCCTCATCCATATTTCTATACATCCAATCAAATTGATCAATCCATAATTGTTCAATATCACGTGGATTTGCAAAACCATAACTATTTGCTGATGCCTTAACAAACATCATTGGAGGAAGATCATCTAAATACCAATTAGCAGGAATTTCAACAAGTCCTGTTTCTTCTCCACGCACTAAAGGTTTCATCCAATCCTTAGCTTCTTTACTATAATCAATTTTTGTCCATCTATCTCCAACACGTACAAAATATGGAGTATAGTCATTATGCATTAAACTATGGTCATACTTAAATCCATTTTTAACCAATAATTCATTAGTAACATTTGAAAACTCCCACCATGGAGCAACATAACCACGAGGTTTTTCCCCTGTTAATTCTTCAATTAATTCAATTGATTTCATCAAAACAGCTTCTTCTTGTTCTGGAGTCATCGCAATTGGATTTTCATGAGAATATCCATGAGCACCTATTTCATGTCCAGCCTCAAAAATTGCTTTTGATTCCTCAGGGAATGTTTCAATTGAGTGACCCGGGATAAACCAAGTAACTCTAAGATTATGTTTTTTAAATAAATCTAATAATCTTGGGACCCCAACTTCACCAGCATACATACCACGTGAAATATCTAATGGAGAATCTTCCCCACCATAAGATCCTAACCAACCAGCAACCGCATCAAAATCAACACCATAACCTACTAAAATATCTTTTTTTGCCATTTAATAACTCCTTTCATCAGTCTATGACACATTATTTTGTCAATTGAGAATTAATACTTGTAAAAGTATAAGACATAAAGTTTTATTAAATTGTTAAGTTTGTAGATTAGATATTCTCTTTAAATAAGTTGATTGTATGTTCTTTATACTTTTAAACATATATTTTAACTTTCCCAATTAAATTAATACAATTTTAATCAAAACTTACTTTATAGTGAGTATACTCAGATTCACATGGTGGACCTAATGTTAACCACACTTCTGAAGTATTTAAATCCATAATAATTGAAAACACTGTTGTTAAGCGATTTGCCAAAGGTAAAGTTTCATTTGTATGGTGACAAATTCCATCAGGAAATTGACAATGAGTTCTTAAACAACTCTTAATATATTCAACATCAATATTACCGCTTTCTCTTTGTAACAATCTTTTCATTACATCGTATCTTAATATAGTATTTGGAAAGACAGTAGGTCCTTGATCTTTAACTTTAGACCTAAGTACATCGCTTACTATATGATTAGTATGCATTAATACACCATTTTCACTTAAGATGAAATCCCAAGCTTCAGGAGTTTTTTCAACAGTTAAAGTACAACCATCATTTTGTGCCATTAAATAATTTCCTGGACCAGCATTTCTAGTCCCATTAATTTTCATTAAAGCTTCATTTATTGTATTACTATTAAGTATTCGCCTTAAAGTCACATGTAAAGGCATACCTTCAGCTTTTCCAACAACTGATAAGGCATTTAAACATACCCCTAATCCTTTTGAATTAAATCCAATTTTTCCTATAATTCCTGCTTCTGTAACCATGAAAATACTAGGTTTGTTTTCTTGCTTTATTTTTAAAATAATTAAATTATCTATTGAACCTGCTCTCCAGTCCCAATTTTGACCAATATAAGTATGTTGATTTTTACTTGTTTCTGGAAGAACACTAAATGAAGTACATGCATCAGACATTACATTTTCCGCAAAAACAACTTCACTTCTAGCATTTAATGCCATAATATCTTCAAATTCTAAACCCGCTCCTTCTGCAATACCTTTCATTTCTTCTAAAAGCTCTGGTTCTTCTTCTACATATTTTATATATTTTTTTGCTCTTTCTTTAGCTTGTTCCCAATTAATGTTTGACCATTGTTGAAACATTTCATCATATACTTTTATATTATTTAATATTTTTTCTTTAGCCAAAGATCCATGAGTATATCCGATTTCATAAGGTGTGCCACTTGCTTGTATTGTTTGAATTAATTCGTACATTTTTACCACCTTCCTCACCTTTAAAATACAATTATTTTTTTATCATGTCAACGCAATAAAAAAGATGAAATTAAGATAATTATTCTTGTTTTCATCTTTTTTATAAACTCATTTTTTATACATAAAATATTTATAAAGGCTTGTAAATAAATTATACCCTTGAGCTAACCAAGGTTTTCTCTTTCCACAAAAATGAAGTATACATGTGTTAGACATTATCCAGTCTAAATCATGTTTGTTACCACTATTTAATAAATATGCAGGATAAAATCTTGCATCATAATTATATATTTCATCAGGTATTTCAATAGTATACTTACCATACATAGTATTGAATATATCTTGATCAGGTAATATTAACTCTATGTCTTTACTTTCATTTACTGTTTTTATAATTTCATCCATATCAACTATTTTTCTAGCTTTTTTAAGATCCATTAATATTACTCCTGTATTAAAATATGAATGATCTGTATCAAGACGAAGTTTGTTAATGTTGTCTGAAAGGTTTCCAATTATAGCATGAGATGCTGCCGCATATATCTTTCCTTCAGGAAATTCCATATTCCAAAGTTCATCTAATTTATTAATAATTAAAGTATCTGGATCTATATATAAAATTCTATCTAAACTTTCAGGCAGTATTATTGGAGCTAATAGCCTATAATACATTGATTGAGGATAACGATCTGTTATTTTTGCATCCTCAAAATATTTTTCAGAAATACTTATTTGTTTAAATTTAGCTCCATATGACTTACAAAAATCATTCAAATCATTTAAATAGTTTTCATCGATTCCACCATGAATTAACCAAAAAGTAGTGTCATAATTATGATTACTAGCCATAAATGATTTAAGCATTGTTTTAAATGGTGGAATATAATTTTCATCAAATGTTACTAAAATATCCATACTTAACTCCTTAAAAATATTATTTCAATTATTAATACTATCTTAACATCAAAACTAAAATTAGTTATATTTAATAATTTTAAAATTATTCTTTTTTAAACATTAATCATCAATTGATTAAATGATAAATAATATTATTTTCTCCATGTTTTTATACCCTTTACACATAAATAATAGAATATATTAAACTAATATTTTTGAAAGTATTAATTGAAGTAACTCAAATAAAACTTGAGTTATTTTTATATAGATTAGTGTTATAATTAAGACACCATAAAGAGTACACGAGGGACAAGCCCTATGACTGTACAGCAACCTACCGTATGGCAAGGTGCTAAAACTTGTTTGATGGGTGTATTAATTTAATTTGCATCCATCAAATTATGGATGCTTTTTTAATTTTAAAAAACAAGGAGGATATAAAATGTCATTATCTAAATTAAGATTAGATTACTTCACACTTAATCGAACAACACATTATGTTCATGTAAAAACAAAAGATGAACGAATTAAACTTATTAATTTACTAATAAAAAAAGGTTATTCCTTCACTCAGACTTCTTGGGCAGATTATGAAAGTTGCATAGAAACACGTTTTCCTCTTTCAATAGATACAAAAAATAAAACAATAGGACATATGGGAAATGTAACTTGTGCCGCATGTGCTGCTACAAGCAGAGTTATTCTTACTATTGATGACTTTTTAAATCATTATTTTAATAATACAAAAATATATTAATTATATTTATGTATTATAAAATTTATATTTAATGATTATTATTTATTTTTCACCACAAAAAAGGTATTAAACGAAATTTTACCTTTAGACAATATTCTTTATAACCTTCTAATTCATTTTGTAAGGTTTTATCTTCATAAATTGTTCTAATAAACACAAGTAAAATCATTATACTAACAGGAATAAAACTACAAATTGAGCCAAATGAAAAAGGTATAGGCAACGAACCTAAAATCATACCAAAATATCCTGGATGTCGTACAATTTTATAAGGACCAGTACTAATCACTCTATGATTTTTATCTTTTTGAATGCGGACAGTTCCCTCAAAAAAAGGATTATGCAACATTGACCAAACAGAAAAAAATAATGATAATAAATAAAAGATTATTCCAATATATATAAAGTGAAATGGTAGAGAGGATATTTTATATCTTGAATCTAAACCTGCAACCAAAGGAGTTATAACAATAGCAAAAATAAAATATGTAAAAATAATTATTTTATCTATTATTTTTGTACCTTCTTGTATTTTTCCTCTTTGGTTTAATAATTCAGGAGTTTTCTTTATTAATATAATATTACCTATTAATGAACCAATAATATAAAAGCCTATATACATCCAGACTCTAATTTTATTAATTGTACCAGATGCAATAAAATAAATAATTCCAGTTACAATTATCCAACGAAATGGTGAAGTAATCGCATTAATTCCAGTTTTTGTTAATTTAGTTTTTACAACCATTGCACTCTCCATTTTTCAAATATTTTATATTATTTAGACTTTTATAAATATTTCGAACATCTTAAAGTTTTTAAATAATCAATAATTTAATACTTATTCTAATAAAACATAATAAATTTATGTTTTCCCTATAAACACAATCTATACCACTTTTGCTATAATTGAACATAAAATTTAAATTCCATATTTATTTAATGCTTCTTTATCCCATTTAGATAATAAATCATAAGAAATTATATGTTCAATAATACAGTTAGGTTGTTTATTCCATAAAAGTATACGATTAATACAATTAATAAATACGATATCAAATGGACTATTATTACACGCAATTATTATATCAGGATAATCTTTTTCATTTATTAATCCTGTTTGGGTAAAACAATATAATCCATTAATTTTAAACTTTATATAATTTTCAAATAGTTTAGCTTTTCTTTCTATCTTTTCAATAACTTGAAGTTTATGAATATTACTATCATATAATTCTTTAGTATTAGAAATAACAGCTTTCCCATTAACAGAAGAAACTGTACCTTTGAATTTATTCTTTTTATTGTTTTTCTGTATTAATTTAACAATTTCTTCTCCAGATAATCCTTTCCCAAAATAAGTGTTAATTAATGAGTAAGTAAGGCCTTGTTCTTGCGTTATTGCACGAACAACTTCAATACCAATATTATTTATATTACTTTGTAAATCAGGTCTATCTTTATGTTCAAAGTCATCAATATCTAGTTTAAGAAGATAACAAATTGAAAGAAGAGCATACCATTCATAATAATGTTTATCATTACTCATATAATAATCCGCCTCTCTTACAAATTTACTATCAAATACATTTATTTTTTTAAAATATTTTTAATTTATATGTATAGAATATCAACAATTACAATAAATTATTACTAGTAAAAGTATAACATTAATCCATCATATTTATTATTTTCATTAGGTTATATTGGTGTTAATACTTCTAAGTTAAATCATATCAGTATTAATAAAAATAATGACAACATACTATTTTCATGCTACATTGACAACATGACTTTTAAAGGAGATTAATTCCATGCAAAGAAAAAAAACACACAAAATGGTAATGTGTGCCTTATTTGCGGCTTTAACTGCCATACTATCTCAAATTGCTATACCTATTGGTCCAATTCCTATTAATCTTGCTACATTTGCAGTATTTATTTCTGGAGCATTGCTAGGATCAAAACTTGGTGCATTAAGTCTTTTGATATTTGCAATGCTTGGAGCTTTTGGTATACCTGTTTTTGCTATGTTTCGTAGTGGTCTAGATGCACTATTAGGACCAACTGGTGGTTATATTATTGGTTACATACCTGCAGCATTTATAACTGGATTTATTATTGAAAAATGGAACAAAAACAATAAAACCTTTATATTCCCTATTGCAATGTTAAGTGGAATGTTTACATACCTTACACTAGGAACATTATGGTTTATGTTTTTAATGAATATGGATTTATATAGTTCATTAATGATTTGTGTTATTCCATTTTTACCAGGTGAGTTCTTTAAAATAGCAGTAGCAACAATAATCGTAAAAAGACTACTGCCTACCTTTACCTATAATTAGTAATAATATGTTCCTTATATATCTTAAATTTAATTACATATGAAATTTCTTTAAAACTTCAATCTTTAACTCTTTCCAATATTTAATAAGTGTATACAAAAAAACTAATAAACTAAAAGTTGAAGCCACAATACTTGGCCATACTGGCTGTACCCACCCAAGAACGCTTATAATAAAAGGAATTAATCCAATCAAAGCAACACCTTGTAAATATAAAAGAGTATCTCCAATTTTCAAACTGGAAACACGCGCTGCAATTAATGCCGCAATAATTGAAGTAATCGTTATAATAGGCAATGCATAATTTAAAGACCATCCAGTCCATCCAGAAAATAAATCCCATAATAAGGTTAAACTTTCAAAAATTCCCACTTGATAAAGCAATACTTTGTTGGGATTTCTTTTTTTACGTAATATTGCAAGAACTACTCCCCACATTCCAGCAATAATAAGCAAAATAAAACGTAAAGAAAGGTCAAACCAAGGAATTGCATTATTAATTATTTTCTCTAATGAAATTAAAATTATAGAAATAGATAATAACCACTGAAATGCAGAAATCGAATCATATCGAGGTGATACATCTGGATATACACTATGGTCTACTTGCGATGTACCTTTTGCATTTTTACCATACACGATATTTCCATAAACCTTTACAGAAATCCCTTGCTCTTCTAAACGATTATAGAATGACTTTTGTATATTATCACTTACATAAGGTGAAGTAAAAGTTATAGTAAAAATATCTTTATGACTCATTACAGAAAATTGTGGACGAATAGCTGATGACATAATTCCTGCAGAACACACTTTTTCATCAAATGGTTCCCCAAGAAGTAATTGACCGGTATTTGTCATAGATGCTGTTATTTTTTTATTATTTACATAATTTGCAATTTTCAAAACCGCATCTTTAACTGGCCTAGGAACCCAACGTAAAGCAAAACTTGTCTCTAATGCAACTAATTTTTTTATTTTTTCTTCCATCTTTTCAGGAGTAATCTTTTCTTCAAATTGTTTTGTAAGTGATTCACAAATTGCTAAAAGAGACTGATCTTCACTAGAACCATAAGAAACCAAAATCGTAGCGAAAAAATTTCTTGCTGTTTCAGAAGGAAAAAATCTTCTTAAATCTACTGGAACAGAAATTGAAACAACCGAATTTTTATCCTTATACTTTTGTGGCATATGTTCAATAATTGATTGAATAAAAATTGCTGTAAGAAAAACAGTAATGGTCGATTTATAAGCTTTTGCACATGTAATAATAGATTTTGTTTTACACTGCATCTCTGTTACTCGCATTCTTCCATCTAATGTCAAAATATCTTTAATATGATAAATAGGAAATGATTTTTCTTTGCGATTTATAATTGTTTTCTTTCCAATATCTAATAATTTTTCTGATTTTTGATATTTTAAACGATGTGAAAATGCATCCATCATTTGATCTCTGTGTTGTAAAGGTGACATTATAGAATCTATATTTAAAGATTCATCAAAATATGATTTTAAAATTCCACGAAAAAAACGTAAAGCACCATTTCCATCAGAAAGTGCATGAGACACTTCAAGATGTATTCGATTTTCTCGATACAAAACTCTAAATAAAAGACCTTGGTAATCATGTGTATATAAAAGTGAACAAGGAACATCTGTTTCATATTGTACTTTAGGACGCAAATTAGATTCTTCCAAATAATACCAAAAAATTCCTCTTCTTAAAATTGCTCGATACAAATCAAAATAATCAAATGCTCTTTCTGTAGCTCTTTGTAATTTTATAGGGTCAATCTTTTCATAAAGAACTGCAGTATATCGATATACTTTGGTATCTACCGTACTATAAGTTGCAAGAAAAATTTTTGATGCATTCTCTAAAGGTAACCAACGCTTTCCAAATCTACGATACCAAACAGAATCAGGGTATGCTCTTTTACTCATCATTTTTCCCCTTTATAAATAAACTAATGCTTTCATATAGCTGATTAATAGCATCAGAAAATGGGCGCTCATATGTCCAAAAACCATGCGGTACATTTAAAATTCGTTTCATTGTTACATCAACACCATAACTACGTAATTTCTCAGCATAAGCTTCCCCTTCATCTCTTAGTGGATCATGTTCTGCTGTTATAATCAAAGTTCTAGGCATACCACTTAAATTTGATGCAGACAAAGGAGCTATTTCTGAAGATTTATTATCCATCCCTTCTGGAACATACATTTCATAATATTCCATTAGTTTTTTTCTTGTTAAACCAAAATCCTCTGCCTTTTCATGCATAGAAGGAAATGGTGAGCTCTCTGAATAATCTCCACTAACAGCAGGATAAATCAAAATCTGTTGATCAGGAAGAGGTAAATTTTGATCTAAAAGACGTTTACAGGCTACCGCCGCAAGATTTCCACCAGCAGAATCTCCCATTACTGTAAGTGGTCGAAAACGACCAGAAGTATCCGTCACAAGAAATTTTAATACCTCATAACAATCATCAAGACCTTTAGGAAATGGATGTTCTGGAGCCAAACGATAATCAACAGAAAGAATAAATAATCCAGTCTGCTTAACTAACTGTAAACAAGGTAAGGTATAAGTTTCTACATTACCAATCACAAATCCTCCACCATGAAAGAATAAAAGAATACCATTGTGATTTTCTTCTAGACTTGTAAAAACACGAACCGGAATGTAATGAGCACCATCTGATGATATTATTTTTTCATCAAAAAGAACAAAATCAGGTGGTAACTCTTCATTTTTTGCAGCCCAATCCTGAAATCGACGTACAATCTCATAATCTCTAGTCATATCAAAAATAGGTAAGGATATTATTTTAAGCGCAATTTTAACTAGTAAATTCATATTTATTCCTCTTAGAATTAAATCTAAACATTTATAAATCTTTTTTGATTATATCATTAATATTAATACTAAGGGAATATGCTAGAATCAATATAAAAAACTTTAGTTTTGCAATATAGCATTTCATTTTACATTATTTTAAATTCTCATTCGGTCATATTTTGAGTTTTCATTCGGTCATATTTTAATAATTATAAATAAAAAAACACAATCAATTCATGCTACAATACTAATATTATTATATAAAAACATTGGGAGGTATAAATGCAGCTACTAAAAGAAAAAATTATAAATGAAGGTAAAGTAAAAGAAGGAAACATTCTAAAGGTTGATAATTTTTTAAATCATAGGCTTGATATACAATTTTTACAAGAAGTTGGTAAGGAATTTAAAAGAATATTCAGTGATGTAAATATTAACAAAATTCTTACCATAGAAGCTTCTGGTATTGCAATAGCTTCCATTGTGGCACAATATTTTGATAATATTCCTGTAGTATTTGCCAAAAAAGCTAAAAGTCAAAATCTTGATGGAGACTTATATACAAGTACTGTGAAATCCTATACTTATTCTAAAAATTATACAATTACTGTGGCACAAAAGTTTCTAAAAAAAAATGATAATATTCTAATAATAGATGACTTTTTAGCAGAAGGAAATGCCATGAAAGGACTTATTGATGTTGTTAATCAAAGCAAGGCAAATGTAGCAGGTGTTGGAATAGTTATTGAAAAAGGTTATCAAAATGGTGGTAAAGATTTAAGAAATATGGGTATAAGAGTTGAATCTCTTGCGATAATAGATGATATGAATGAAAATGAAATAATTTTTAGAAAGTAATTATTATTAATTTTTAATTATATAAACAATAAATTTTAAACCAACTCTTATTTGAGAGTTGGTTTTTATATTCTGTTACTTAATATATTATGAAATATTTAATAGCAATTCTTTTAAAAGATTTTTATAACAAAAAGATATAGTTTTTTGGATAAATAAATATTTTATTTCTTTTTATCAATAGCTTTTATCCCTTCCTCTATTTCCTTTATAGTTGGCAAACTACTTTTATATTCAATATCATTTATGAAAGATAAATCATTACTTTTCAAAAATAACACCTTCTATTTAAGTTATTATTAATTTATTTAAATATAATAGAAGTATTTCTTAATTTTTTTTTGTTTTTTTGTACATTTTTATCTTGTGTTTTCTGTACATTTATATATTGACATTTATACATGCACGCTCCGCTTTTGTATTTCATCAATAAATTTCCAAATATAATCATCTGTATCGGATAAAATTAATTTTTTCTTTTCGTCTAATAAATATACTTATTTTACAACTATACTAAGAATTTAACTTTACAATTTTGACATTTATAGATAGCTCTATTAGTTTTTTAGAAATGTCCCTATTTATCATTTAATTATCTTCTAACTAAGTTTACAACACTAAATAACGGCACTTTTTTCAAGTTGTACTTGAAAATAATGCCATTAAATATTATTTGTTAGCCTTTTGCTTTCTAAAGTTTTTCTACTTTATTTGTTAGGATGACTCACATTTTCGCCATCTATAGCTTTTATACCTTCCTCTATTTCTTTTATACTTGGTAAACTACTTTTATATTCCTCATTAAATATATTTTTAATTTCATATTTACTTATTCCTATAGGCAAAGAAATACTTTCAAGAGAATACTCTGCCACTACATCATTTTTATCTTTACAAATAAGAAGCCCTATAGTTTCATTGTCTCTATTAGTTTTAATGTTTTTATTAATTGCCGTTACATAAAAATTTAATTGCCCTAAATGTTCTGGTTTAAACTTTTCAGTTTTTAATTCAACAACTACATAAGCTTGAAGTTTTATATGATAAAAAAGTAAATCTATATAAAAATTATCACCATTAATATTTAGTTTATATTCTTTCCCTACATATGCAAATCCATCTCCTAATTCAAGAAGAAATTCAGATATCTTTTCTACAAGTTCTTTTTGTAATTCTCTTTCATTATATTCATTTGTAATCGTTAAAAAATCAAAGTTATATGGATCTTTTAAGGTTTGTTTTGCAAGATCAGATTGAAAGTCTGGAAGCCTTTGTTCAAAATTAGTAATAGCATGACCAATTCTTTCATATAGATTACTGTCAATTTGATGTTCTAAAACCGATCTACTCCATCCATTTTTAATTGTTTTATCAATGTAAAATAACGTAACTGCCAAACTTTTGCATTTTGTCATTAACAGAATATGATGACCCCAAGGAATCGAAAATATATATTCTAATTGGTCAACAGCCTGTTGACTTTTTTCATAAAATATATAAAAACGCCTCATATACTTTAAGTTCGTTTCAGAAAAGCCTTGTAAATCTGGAAATTCCTTGCGTAAATCTTTCGACAAAGATTTTATAAAAGCATCTCCCCATGAATACTTTTCTTGTCTTGTTACTATCTCTTTTCCTAAATTCCAATACAGATCTAAAAGTTCATAATTTACTTTAAATGATGCTTTAAGTTGGTTACTTCTTACTTTTTCTTTTAATTCTGATAATAACTTTTTATATTCAATATCATTTAAGAAAGATAAATCATTTATTTCCAAAAATAACACCTCCTATTTAAGTTATTATCAATTTATTTAAATATCATAGAAGGATTCCATATTTATTTACTTAGAATTTATATATCTAGCTTTTCCATCAACACCACATTCTCCACATGCGTGGAGGTCGTAGGATTGATGTCTGTTTGATTTCCTTGCTTTTGCTCGTGTTGGGAAAGACAACAATGAATTTCACTCATCTTTGGTAATAATTCATAAGTTTCTACTCGTCTTGGGAAACTTT
>JAAYSZ010000042.1 GCA_012523895.1 Erysipelotrichaceae bacterium | reverse complement strand
GCTTCTTTACAGGCCCAAAAAAATGATTTGTTATCTAAAAAGGCACAAATACAAAGTGGATTAGCTGAAGGTCAAAAAAAGTTAGATGATGCTGGAACAATGATTGATAGTGGTTTTAGAGAACTTACTAATGCAAGTGTTAAACTTGATGAAGCTAGAGTTGAAGCAGAAGAAGAGTTTAGAAAAGCTAGACAAGATTTAAAAGATGCTGAAATTGAAATAGCTGATGCAAAGATAGAACTTGCTGATGCTATTAAAGAATTTGAAGAAGAAAAAATTGATGGTCAACAAGAATTAGATGAAGCTAAAGCTGACCTAGAAAAAGCAAAACAGGATATAGAAGATTTAGAAGATGGTGAATGGACTGTGTTAAGCAGAGAAGAACACTATTCATCAAAAACATATTCAGATACCATTAGTCAAATGACAGCAATTGGTAATGTTTTCCCAGTATTCTTTTTCTTGGTTGCATCTCTTGTTTGTTTAACAACTATGACAAGAATGATAGATGAACAACGAGGACAAATTGGAATATATAGAGCTTTAGGATATAGAGAATTAGAAATTTATTATAAATATATAAATTATGCTTTACTTGCAACTTTGATAGGCGGATTAATTGGCAGTATTAGTGGATTATTACTTTTCCCAAGAGTTATATATAATGCATGGAATATGATGTATAACTTACCAAAGTATCAAATATTAATACCATGGAATTTAATCTTTATTGCAAATGTTAGTTTTATTATTGTTATGTTACTTACAACTTATTTAACATGCAGAAGCGAGATTAAAGAAGTGCCATCACAATTATTAAGACCTAAGGTTCCTGTTGCTGGAAAATCTATTTTAATTGATAGAATCGGTTTTATTTGGAATAATATTAATTTTTCTACAAAACTTACTATTAGAAACATTGTTAGGTATAAAAAAAGGTTTTTTATGACTGTAATAGGTGTTGCAGGATGCAGTGCTTTAATTATTACAGGACTTGGTATAAGAGATTCTATTGGTACAATAGTTGAAAAACAATTTAATGAAATATATAAATTTGATGGTTCTATAATGTTTGAAGAAGATACAACTATTTCAGAAGGAATAGTAATTTATAATGAAATATTAGAACACAATGAAACAAATGATGCCTTATTAGTAACAACATATGATGGTAAAGTTTTCTATAATAATAGAGAAGAAGTTATTAAAGTTACTATAACTGATGATATAGAAAAAATTAATGATTTTTATGTATTTAGAAATAGAAAAGATCTTTCACCAATAGAATTAAAAGAAGAAGGTGTAATCATTAATGAAAAACTTGGAGAATTATTAAATATAAATATTAATGATGTCATTAAAATGGAAAGTGAAAATGGTTTAATTAAACAAGTTAAGGTTATTGGTTTAACTGAAAATTATGTTAATAATGAATTGTTTATGAGTAGTACATACTACAAAGAAGTATTTAATACTAATTTAGCTAATAATACTGTTATTATTAAAGCTAATAATCCAGAAGATACACAAATATTTCAAGATGAACTTTTAGATATAAAAGGTGTTGATTCAATAAGTTTTAATAGTTTTGCAATAGAAACTTTTAATGGAATGGTATCGGGATTAAATTCAATAATGATAGTAATAATACTAGCAGCAGCAGCACTTGCGTTTGTAGTATTAAGTAACCTAACAAATGTAAATATATCTGAAAGAGAAAGAGAACTAGCTACTTTTAAAGTGTTAGGTTTTACCCAAAGAGAAATTAACATGTTTATTTATAAAGAAAATTTAGTTTTAACTTTTGTAGGTGCAATTGCAGGAATTCCTTTAGGTAAAATATTGCATAAATATATTATTTATTTAGTAGAAATGGATAGTGTAATGTTTAGTAGAGAAATAAATAATACTAGTTTAATATTTGCGGTTGTACTAACTTTAGTATTTTCATTGTTTGTTAATATATTTATGACTAAAAAACTAAAGAATATAAATATGGTAGAAGCTTTAAAGAGTGTAGAATAATGAATTATGTATATATATTAAAATGTAGTGATGGTAGTTTTTATACAGGATGGACTAATGATTTAAAAAAAAGATTAGAAACACATAATAATGGCAAAGGATCAAAGTATACAAGAAATAGATTACCTGTAAAATATGTTTATATTGAAGGGTTTGAGAATAAAAATGATGCACTTAAAAGAGAGTACTATATTAAAAGATTAAGTAAAAAGGAAAAGCTAAAATTAGTAAAAAGCATTAATCTTGAAAAGTATTTTTATATGTATGATAATTAATACAGGAGGAGAATTTATGGAAGAATTAAAAATTTATCGTTGTAAACATTGCGGAAACATTGCAATTAAACTTCATGATGCAAAAGTACCTTTAGTATGTTGCGGAGAAAAAATGAGCTTATTAGAAGCTAATACAGAAGATGCAGCTGGCGAAAAACATGTTCCTGTTGTAACAAGAGAAAACAATCGTATTAAGGTAAATGTTGGAAGTGTTGATCATCCAATGGTTCCTGAACACTGGATACAATTTATTATTTTACAAACTGAAAAAGGATACAGAGTTGCATTCTTGAATCCTGGAGAGCATCCATCTGTAGACTTCTATGATGATGAACCTGTAGTTGCTGTTTATGAATATTGTAATCTACATGGATTATGGAAGACTTCAGTTTAGTAAATTTAATGTTAAAAAAATAAAAAAACCTATTTATTAGGTTTTTTATTATGTTATACTTTATCATGGCAAAGGAGTTGATTTTATGTTGAAATATAGAAATGTTGTATCAGGTTTGTTATTATCAATTTTTACTTGTGGTATTTATATGATTTATTGGTTATATAAAATTACAGAAGATTTAAAGTATGAATTAGATAATGATAATAATCCAACTTTGGATATAATTCTTATGTTTGTAACATGTGGTTTGTATTCATATTACGTATTTTATAGAAATGCTAGACAAGTATATTTAGTAGAAGAAAAACATGGAGTTTACTCTACGGATAATTCTGTACTTCATTTAATTTTAGCGATATTTGGGCTAGGCCTAGTTGCTTTAATACTTCAACAAGAAGCATTAAATAATATTGTTAATGATAACGAAGATTTTATTGATCCTTTGAGCTAATGATAAAAAAAGTTTTAGTATTATTGATTATTTTTGGAATAGTTGTTTTAAATAATATATTGTTTGATACAGGATGTATTTTTAAAGCAATTACAGGAATTCCTTGTCCTTCATGTGGTATGAGTAGGGCATGGGCACTTGCATTAAGTGGAAATATTAAAGGAGCATTATATTATCATCCTTTATTTTGGATAATAATAGTTATTGCAGTAATGTATTTTCTTAAAGAAAAAGTTAATAATAAAATATGGTTGTTAGTATTAGTGTTAGTAATTGTTGTGTATTTTATAAGGATGTATTTATATTTTCCTCATACAATACCAATGGATTATAATAAAAATAGTCTGTTTTCTAGTATATTTGGTGATATTAGGTAGGATAACCTACCTTTTCATTTTTAAAAATGTTAGAATATAACAGGTGTAATTTTAAAAAAAGAAAAGTAGAGGTAAAATATGACAAAACAAGAATTTAGTTTTGATTTTTGCGGTAATACTATAAAAGTAGAGCATGGCGAAATAGCAAAACAGGCGGGAGGGTCTGTATTAATACGTTACGGGGATACTGTAGTTCTTTCAACTGCTACAGCTTCTAAACAAGCTAAAGATATAGATTTTTTCCCATTAACAGTAAGTTATGAAGAAAAATTATATTCTGTTGGTAAAATACCAGGAGGATTTTTAAGAAGGGAAGGTAGACCAAGTGAACATGCAACTTTGACTGCTCGTTTAATTGATAGACCTATTAGACCATTATTTGCGGAAGGATTTAGAAATGAAGTTCAAGTAGTTAATACAATTCTTTCAGTTGATCCTGATTTAAGTTCAGAAATGGCGGCATTATTAGGAGCTTCTTTATCTTTATGTGTTTCAGATATTCCTTTTAATGGTCCAGTTGCAGGGGTTATAGTAGGTAGAGTTGATGGTGAACTTATTATTAATCCAAGTGTAGAGCAAATGTCAAAATCTGATATTAATTTAACAGTTGCTGGTACAAAAGATGCAATAAATATGGTTGAAGCAGAATCTAAAGAAGTTTTAGAATCTGATATTTTAGATGCATTATTATTTGGACATGAACACATAAAATTATTATGTGAGTTTCAAGAAGAAATCATAAAAAATTGTGCAAAGGAAAAGATGGAAGTAATTCTTTATGAAATAGAACAAGATATCAAAGATTATATTGATGAAAATGGTAGAAAGAGATTAGAAGAAGCTGTTTCTATTAAATTAAAACTTGAAAGATATGGAAAGATTGATGAAATAACTGAAGAAATGATAGCTTATTTTGAAGGTTTAGAGTATAAGAGTGAAAAAGAAATGAACAATGCTATTAAGCAAGCAAAAGAATATTGTCATGAAATAGTTGCAAATGAAGTAAGAAGACTTATTTCTGTAGATAAGATTAGACCTGATGGAAGAGGATTAGAAGAAATTAGACCATTAAATTCTCAAATAGATTTGCTTCCAAGAGCTCATGGATCTTCACTTTTCACTCGTGGAGAAACACAAGTATTATCTGTTACTACATTAGGAGCTTTAGGGGATAATCAAATTATTGATGATTTAACTGAAGTTGAAGAAAAAAGATTTATGCATCATTATAATTTTCCTCCATACAGTGTTGGAGAAACTGGAAGAATGGGAAGCCCAGGAAGACGTGAGATTGGACATGGTGCTCTAGGGGAAAGAGCATTAGCACAAGTTTTACCAAGTGAAGATGAATTTCCATATGCAATTAGAGTTGTGGCTGAGGTATTAGAATCTAATGGTTCAAGTTCTCAAGCAAGTATATGTGCTGGATCAATGTCTTTAATGAGTGCTGGAGTTCCTATTACTAATTTAGTTGCAGGGATTGCAATGGGACTTGTTGAACATGATGGTCATTATTCTATCTTAAGTGATATTCAAGGAATGGAAGATCATTATGGTGATATGGACTTTAAAGTTGCAGGTACTAAAGATGGTATAACTGCTCTTCAAATGGATATTAAAATTGATGGTATTAATAGAGAAATTTTGGAAGAAGCATTAGCACAAGCTCATGCTGGTAGAATGGAAATTATGGCTAATATGGAAGCATGTATTGATAAACCAAGAGAATCAGTAAGTAAATACGCTCCTAAGATGGTTGTAATGAGTATTCCAGTTGATAAGATTAGAGATGTTATTGGTACTGGTGGAAAGATGATTAATCAAATCATTGAAGAATGTGATCAAGTTAAAATTGATATCGATGATGATGGAAAGTGTGTAATTTACCATAGCGATCAAGAAATGCTTGATAAAGCTAAAGAAATGCTTGAAAACATTATAAGAGAAGCAAAAGTGGGAGAAGAATACGATGCAAAGGTAGTTAGACTTGAAAAGTTTGGCGCATTTGTAGAATTATTCCCTGGTACAGATGGTTTATTACATGTTTCTAAGATATCTTACGAAAGAGTTGAAAAACCTGAAGATGTACTTAATATAGGAGATATTATTAAAGTTAAGGTTACTGAAATTGATGATAAGGGAAGAGTTAATGTTTCTCATCGTGAATTTACAGAAAAACCTGAAGGGTTTAAGGAAGAAAGAAAACAAAGAAGATCTTCTAATAAAGAAAAAAGAGTATTTAAAAAGAAAGAGTAAAAAAATAGGCTATGCCTATCTTTTACTTTGAGAGGGTTAATATAATGAGAATGAGAAAAAAGAAATGGGCAATACCATTTTTAAAGTCACAAACTGATTTAGTTATTGAAAATCCAAGTATTTATAAAGGCAAATGGAAGGAAAAACTTAATAGAAATAGTATTAGAGTTGAAATAGGTATTGGTAAGGGCGCTTATTTTGATGGTATGTCTAAGATGTATAATGAAGATGGTTGGATTGGTATTGAAAAAGAATTAAATGTTGCCGCAATTGCTGCTAAGAAACTTTCTGAAGAACCTTTAGAAAATAGAGTTTTAATTACTAAAGATGCTAAAGATATCCTTGATTGGTTTGATAAAGGTGAAATAGATATTATTCATTTAAACTTTAGTGATCCATGGCCAAAAAGAAGTACTAGAAAAAGAAGATTAACTCATAGTAATTTTATTGATCAATATACTGAGATATTAAGTGAAGAAGGAAAAATAGTTTTTAAAACTGATAATAGTGGATTATTTGAATTTTCTATTATTGAATTTACTCATAATGGGTATATAATTGAAGAGATTTCAGTAGATTATAGAAGAGAAAAACATGATGAAGATGTTATTACTGAATATGAAGCTAAGTTCATAGAATTAAATCAACCTATATATAGATTGGTATTAAAGAAAGGAAGAATATAATGACTAATTGTGATAATAACTGTGCTAGTTGTAATTTAGATTGTTCTGATAGAAAAGATTTTGGTTATAAATTGAATAGTAAATCAAAAATTAAAAAAATCTATGCAATTGTAAGTGGGAAAGGTGGAGTAGGGAAAAGTTCTGTTACTGCTTTATTAGCTTCAGCTTGTGCTAGAAATGGCTATAAGACAGCAGTATTAGATGGTGATATAACTGGACCAAGTATGACTAAGATGTTTGGTATTACTACTAAAGCTTATTCAGATGGTAAATTAATCATGCCTGCTATTACTAAAGAAAACATTAAAGTTATTAGTACTAATATGTTATTAGAAACCGATGAAACTCCAGTTATATTTAGAGGACCAATGATTTCAGGGTTAATAAAACAATATTATGAAGAAGTTTTATGGGGCGATATAGATTATATGTTTGTAGATTTACCTCCAGGAACTGGAGATGTACCTTTAACTATAATGCAATCAATTCCTTTAGATGGAGCTATAATAGTTACTACTCCTCAAGATTTAGTTTCAATGATAGTTTCTAAATCTGTAAATATGCTCAAATCTATGAATATAACTATTACTGGAATTATTGAAAATATGAGTTATGTTGAATGTAATGATTGTGGAAATAGAATATATGTATTTGGAGAAAGCAACATAGATGAACTAGCAAAAAAATATAACTTAAATGTACTAGCAAAACTACCACTTGATTCAACTATGGCACAATTAAGTGATGATGGATTTGTAGGTAATATTAAAGTTAAGGAAATAGAAGAAATAGTAAAAAATGGGCTGGTTTAAATAACCAGTCTATTTTAATAAGTTTTTATAAAATATAAAGGTGGGAGATTAAGAATATGCTAAAGTTTATGAGAAAAATACCTGCAGGTACATTATTAATTCCAATGCTAATTGCTGCATTATTAAATACATTTGTACCTGGATTGTTTAATATTGGAGGTCTTACTGAAGCTTTATTTACACCAAAAGGAGCAAACTATGTTGTTGGGCTTGTTTCTTTTTGTTCAGCAACTTCAATTGATATTAAAAAAATTGCTTCTGTTTTAAAGAAACAAGGAGTATTATTGTTAGTTAAGATTATTGTATGCTTTATATTTGGTTATGGATATATTAGTTTATTTGGTCAAGAAGGTATAATGGGAGTTTCTGCAATAGCTTTTATTGTTGCGATTTGTTCAGTTAATCCTTCTGTTTATTTGGCTATAGTTAGTGATTATGGTGATAAGGATGATAAAGTTGCATTTGGACTTGTAGGATTAGTCTGTATTCCAGCATTTCCTATGCTTGTTTATAGTATTACTAATGGTGGAAGTGTTGATTGGACTCCAATTGTTTCAACAATCATTCCAATTATATTAGGAATGATTATAGGAAATCTAGATAAAGATATGGCTAGTTTATTTTCACCAGGATTACCTTTACTTATGCCATTTTTAGGGTGGTCAGTTGGTTCAGGTATTAATTTAATACAAGCAGTTCAATCAGGGTTTTCTGGAGTTGTAATTACATTATTTTACTATATAGTATTATTACCATCTATATATTTAACTGAAACAAAAATTTTAAAATTTGATGGTATATCAACACTAGGAATGTCAACTATTGCAGGACTTTCGGCGGCTATGCCAATGATGTTTGTTTCTAATAATCCAGAACTTCTTGAAATTGCTACACAGGCAACTTCTCAAATTACATTTGGTGTTGTACTTACTAGCATAATTACTCCTTCACTTGCAAAATGGCTTGCAGATCAAAAGGGAATTGTTAAAAATAATTAAAGAATCAAAAATTGATTCTTTTTTTTATTGTTTAATAAAATATTTTATGCGAAATATTGATTTGAATATAAAATATATATAAAATTATATTAATGATTTTATAGAGGTTTTTGCTTATGTTGAAATTTATGAGAAAGTTACCCGGAGGTACTTTATTAGTTCCTATGCTAATAGCAGCTTTAATAAATACATTTGCACCTAATTTATTTAAAATAGGTGGACTTACTGAAGCGTTATTTACACCAAAAGGTACTAATTATGTTGTTGGTTTAGTTTGTTTTTGTTCAGCAACAACTATTGATGTTAAAAAAATTGGATTTGTATTAAAAAAACAAGGAATAATATTATTGTTTAAAATAATCCTTTGTTTTATGTTTGGTTTTGGATATATTAGTGTATTTGGTCAAGAAGGTGTTTTAGGAATTTCTTTTATAGCATTTATTGCAACTATATGCTCAGTTAATCCTTCATTATATCTAGCATTAATTTCTGATTATGGTGATGAGGATGATAAACTAGCTTTTGGTTTAATTGCATTATTATGTGTACCAGCATTTCCAATGCTAGTTTATAGTATTACAAATGGAGGTAGTGTTGATTGGACACCAATTATTTCAACATTTATCCCAATTTTAATAGGAGTTATACTAGGAAATTTAGATAAAGATATGGCAATGTTATTTAGACCAGGTATGGCTTTGTTAACACCGTTTATGGGTTGGGCATTTGGTTCTAGTATAAATTTAATACAAGCAGTTCAATCAGGTTTTGCAGGGATAGTTATTACATTATTCTTTTATATAACAATGTTACCTACCATCTATATTGTTGAAACAAGATTATTAAAAATGAGTGGGATGTCTACATTAGGAATTTCTTCTATTGCTGGATTATCAGTAGCTGTTCCAATGATGATAGCATCTAATAGTCCAGAATTGTTTGATATTGCAACTGAAGCAATAGCTCAAATTGCTTTTGGTGTTGTTCTTACAAGTATTATTACACCTATACTTGCAAAATGGCTTGCAGATCAAAAAGGTATAGTTAAAAATGTAGATTAAAAAAGGGTCAAATTATTGACCCTTTAATTCCAATTATAGTATTTTGCAAGTACTCCAACCATTGCTTTAGCTGCAATGATTAGAGAGTCTTCATTTAAATCAAACTTTGGATTGTGATGTGGATATGTTTCTTTATCTACTTGACTAGCACCTACATAGAAGTATGAACCAGGGACTATTTTTAAATATTGTGAGGCATCCTCTGATGCACTTAGTGGAGGGGTATTTGTTACCTCTTTTATTTCTGGTGCATATTTTTGGATGTCTTTAACTCCTTGCATTGCAAGTTTAGTCATTTCTGGATCATTATATAGTACTGGATAATCTTGAGTATATTGTAAATCTAAACCTACATTAAACGTACTTGCAATTCCACTTGTTATTTGTTTAAACTCTTTTTCAATTAAAGATGCAACTTCATCTTTCATACATCTTACATCACCTTCAAGTAATACTTTTTCTTTGATTACATTTGGTGAACCTTTTCCATCAAAGTTACCAACAGTTACAACAGCCATTTCTCCAGGTTTAACTCTTCTAGAAACAATAGATTGAAGTGCTACAAGAAGGTGAGATGCAGCTAGAATTGCATCATTTCCATTATGTGGTTCTGAACCATGGCTTCCTTTACCTGTTAATTTAACCTTAAATGTAGCTCTTGCTGCTTGTGTTTCTTTTTCATTAAAGAATACTTTTGAATAAGGCATTGTTGAAATTAAATGTAAACTAAAGAAATTATCAACACCCTCTAAACATCCTGCTTCTATCATTTCTAAAGCTCCTCCTGGAGGTTTTTCTTCAGCATGTTGATGAATTATCACTATATTTCCATTAATATTATCTTTTAACTCAATAAGAGCTTTTGCAAGAATCATTAAATAAGCAGTGTGTCCATCATGTCCACATGCATGGCTTATTCCTTCATTTTTAGATTTAAATGGTAGATCTGTTTCTTCTTGTACAGGTATTGCATCAAAGTCAGCTCTTAATGCAACAGTAGGACCAGGATTTTTTCCTTTAATTTTTACAACAATTCCTGTTGTACCAACATTTTCATTTATTTCACAGTCTTTATCTTTATAGAAATCTAAAATATATTTTTTAGTTTGATACTCTTCAAAAGATAATTCAGGATATTGATGTAAATGTCTTCTAATTTGAATCATTTCATCTTTATAAGCATCTATTTTGTTAAGTAATTCTTGAATCATATTATTTTTTCTCCTTTATAAATATTGTATTCTTTCATATTTTAACTTTCAATGATTATAACTTAAAAATATGATAATATGTTTTTATTGATGGAGATAAATCAAATGAAAGAAACACAAATATATTATTTAAAAACAGCTGTTCTTGCTGGTGAAATACTTATTCAAAGTAATGCTGAAGCTTATAGAGTAGAAGATACTGTAAATCACATATTAAAAAAAGCTTCTTTTACTACTAGTAATGTAGTTGCACTTACCACAGGTTTATATACAAGTGTTGAAGTTCAAGATGATGAACCAATTACTTTGATTAGAAGAATTAATAATAGATCAGTTAATTTATATAGAATTGCATCTGTTAATAGTATTTCTAGAGATATTACTTCAGATAAAATAGAAATTAAAGATGCATATGAAAAATTATTGAATTTAAAAAATAGTGAATATACACCTTATACTAAAGATATTGCTAATTTTTTATTTATATTATTTATTGTTTTACTGTTTAATGGATCAATTGTAGATGTATTAGTAAATATTCCTGCAGCTATTACAGTAACAACAGTTGTAAATCTATGTAATAAATATAAAATAAATGCATTTGTAACTGATTATATCAGTAGTTTTTTAGTTGCAATCATTGTTACTACATTTAGTACCATGACACCTTTAACTATTTCTATGGATATATTAATAATTGCTTGTATTATGCCTTTAGTGCCTGGTACAGCTTTAACAAATGGTGTCAGAGATATCTTTAGAGGTGATTATACTTCAGGTTTTGCAAAACTACTTGAATCAATAATGATTGCTATATTTATTGCTTTAGGAATTGGATCAGGATTATTATTTGCTCAGGAGGTGTTGGGATGGATATTTTAAAACAAACTTTAATTGCGACATGCAGTGTATTTTTAATCGCAATAGTTTTAGATGCTCCTAAAAAATCACTTCCTTTTGCGGCTATTACAGGTGGAATTGGATGGTTTGTATATTTAATGGTTGGATCTGATAGTCGTGTAGTATATTCTACTTTTATAGCTGCTGGAGTTATTGCGTTTTTAGCACATATTTTTTCTAGAGGATTTAAAACACCGACAACAGTATTTTTAATATCAGCACTTTATCCATTTGTTCCTGGAACTTCTGTTTATAGAGCAGTGTATGCTTTAATAGGTAATGATTTTATTACTTCTAAATCTTATGCATTGCAATCTATATTAATTTCAGGCTCTATTGCAACAGCAGTATTTATGATTGATAGTATTTTTATCATTTATGGTAAAATTAAAAAATATCATCTTTGGGATAAATAATGAATAAAAATATTTTATCAAGACTTATTACAATGATAATTGTATTAATGTTTATATTTGTAATGACTCAGATTTCAAACAATAATCCAGCTCCTATAGAAGATGGGATTGTAGTGACTTTGGATCGTTGTTGGGATGGTGATACATGTCATTTTTATATTAATGGTAAAAGTGAAAAAGTTAGATTTATAGGTATTGATTCACCTGAGTTAGAGGAGTATTTAGGAGTAGAAGCAAGCATATACGTTTGTAATCTTTTAAAAAGTGCTGATGAAATTATATTAGAAAAAGAGCCAAAATCAGATGATAAAGATAAATTTGGAAGAAGTTTATATTGGGTATTTGTAGATGGACAATTATTGGAAGAAAAAATAATTAGATATGGATATGGTGAAGTTAAATATATTTATGGTGATTATAAATATGTAGATATATTATTTGAAGCACAAGATTATGCTAAAGCTAATAATTTAGGAATATGGGGAAACAATTAAAATAATGATAAAATAACTAATTGATATAAAAGGGGCAAAATAAATTACTGCTCCTTTTTTATATTGTTTAGTAAGTATTAAATATAATAAAGTACTAAAAGATGATATAAATAAAGCTAATATAAAATTATTTAAATCTATAAAATATGAAAGTACTGATAATAATTTAATATCTCCAAATCCTATTAAATTTAAATATGAAAGAATACTACCAATGATTACTATGTAAATACTTAATAAATAGTTTTGATGATATTTAAAATAAATAATTATAAAAATAATTATAAAGATACTTAAGTCAGGAATTTCTTTATGTTTTATATCTACAAAACTTGCAAGATATAATGCAATAAATAATAATTGAAAAAACAAATAATTTTTATAATTTAAATATAAAAAGATGTACATTACTAAAAATATAGATTCACTTAATAATTTAATAGGACTTATTTCTTTTTTACAGTATCTACATTTTCCTTTTAAATTTATATAACTAAATATCGGAATTAAGTCATAATATTTTAAATGATTTTTACAATTATCACAAAAACTATAATTATTAATAAAGTAGTTAGGATATCTATCAATTAAACATTGAATAAATGATCCTGTTATTAATGAAATGACAATTATATACATAAACATAAAATACCTCTTCTGCTATAATATATATGTTTGATATTTTTTAAATTATCCTAAGGAGCAATATGTTAAAAGTAATTAATTTTCATAAATCGTATGGTAAAAAAGAAGTAGTAAAAGGTATTAATTTAGAAGTAAAACCCGGTGAAATATTTGGTTTTGTTGGACATAATGGTGCTGGAAAAACTACTACAATTAAAAGTATTGTAGGAATTTTACCTTTTGAAGAGGGCACTATTTTAATAGATGGAAAAGATATTGTTAAAAATCCAGTAGAATGTAAAAAGGTTATTTCATATATACCTGATAATCCTGATATATATGAACACATGACAGGACTAAATTATTTAAAATTTATTGCAAGTATATTTGAGATGGATAAAGATTATTTTAATAAAAAAGTTGATGAACTTTCAAAAGAATTTGAAATATATTCAAATTTAGGAGATCAAATTAAATCATATTCTCACGGTATGAAACAAAAACTTGTAATTATTAGTGCATTAATGCATGACCCTAAACTTTTAATATTTGATGAGCCTTTTGTTGGTTTAGATCCAAAAGCAAGCTTTACTTTAAAAAAGCTGATGAAAGAATTGTGTAGTAATGGTTCTAGTATTTTCTTTTCATCACATGTATTAGAAGTTGTTGAAAAATTATGTGATTATGTAGCTATTATTAAAGATGGAATAATTGTTGTTCAAGGTGAAACAGAAGATATACTAAAAGATAATAAATCGTTAGAAGATATATTTTTGGAGTTAGAATAATGAAGCATTTAAAAATATTATTGATTAATGAATTTAGTAATATATTTTTAAATAAAAAAAAAAAAAAATAACAACTTTTATATCTTTTATATTAGCTATTTCATTTATGCTATATTTTTCATCTTTGTATGTAAATATGTTTATTGAAATTTTACCTATTGAAAAGTATTTTTATATTCCATATGTATTTTCTTTTGTAATATTTATTTTGATAATTTTATTTTCTACAAGTGTAAAAGGATATTTATTTGGATTTGAAGATTTTGATTTGTTAATGTCATTACCAATAAAAAAAGAATTAATAATGACTGTAAAATTTTCTGGTTTTTTAATTCTTCAATATATATATGTAATATTTTTAATGATTCCAATGATTATAATATATGGAATAAATGCAAACATGGATATAATATTCTATTTGTTTGCATTTGTCGGGTTACCATTTATGCCTTTATTAGCTATTTTAATTTCATTGTTAATAGGAATAACTATTAAAGTATTATCTGGCAAAAGTAAGTATGAAAATTTAATAAGTGGAATATTATCTTTTGGACTATCAAGTTTTATTTTTTTTCTATCATTTAATATGAATCCTGACAATAATGTTCAAATAATAAAGAGTTTTTCAAAATTAATTAGTTTTATTAAAATATTTATTCCAACAATTTATTTTTATGTTAATGGTGCAATTAATGGAAACATAATACATTTTGTTTTAAATATAGTAATAAATTTGTTTTCATTGTTATTGGCTATTAAGATTTTTTCTAATATGTTTATCAAACTTAATAATGTAAGTCAAGAAGGTTATAAAGTTAAAAAATTTAAGTTTAATAATACTAATATTAATAAAAAAGGATTTACATTATTTAAAAAAGAATTTTTACGATTTTTATCTAATTTTCAATATATATTAAACACGTCTTTTGGATTAATAATTATGGTAGGTGCATCAATTTATTTATTAATAAATAAAAATAATTTTATAGTATACATTGATGAAATAATGAATTTTGGGGAGAAAATAATAGTTTATGGTTTGTTAATAATGGGGCAATTATTGCATTCAACTTGTACTACATGTGTTTCTATTTCACTTGAAGGTAAACAATTATGGATATTAAAAAGTTTACCTATCAGTGTAAAAGAAATATTTTTATCTAAAGCTTTGGTTAATATATTGTTAATATTATTTCCATCAATTTTTAGTTTAATAATAATATCATTTGTATTAAGAATATCTATTGTTTGGGTAATGATTGCAATACTATATTTTATTTGTGTTTCATTATTTGTAAGTATGATTGGTTTAGTTTTAAATTTATTATTTCCTAAATTAGATTTTGATAGGGAAATAGTTGTTATAAAACAAAGCATGTCTTCATTTTTGGGTATAATGATTAATCTAATAATTGGTATAGGTATTGTTTTTTTAACAATCAAATTTTCATATTTAACATCTGCTTATACAACTATGTTAATAATAATTATGTTTTATATAATAAGTTCTTTAATAATGTATGTTTGGTTAAATACAAAAGGTGTTAAAAAGTTTAATAATCTTTAATATAGTTAGTTTTCACTTACTTTAAAATTTTTGTATAATTTAAGCGGAGGAGATTAAAATGTCAAAATTAAAAGGAACTAAAACCGAAAAGAACTTACAAGAAGCTTTTGCGGGAGAAAGTATGGCACGTAATAAATATACTTTTTATGCAAGTAAAGCAAAAAAAGAAGGGTATGAGCAAATTTCTGAATTTTTCACAATGACAGCTGCAAATGAAAAAGAACATGCTGAATTATGGTTTAAAGAATTAGTTGGAGGTACAATTCCTACAACTACTGAAAACCTAAAAGATGCTGCTGAAGGTGAAAACTATGAATGGACAGAAATGTATGCAAGAATGGCTAAAGAAGCTGATGAAGAGGGCTTCCATGATATAGCTGAAAGAATGCGTGGAGTTGCTGCAGTAGAAAAAACTCATGAAGAAAGATATTTAAAACTTCTTGCAAATATTGAAAATGGTGAGGTATTTGTTAGAGAAGATGAAGTAACTTGGGAATGCAGAAATTGTGGACACAAGGTAGTAGCTAAAGAAGCACCTGAGATTTGTCCAGTATGCGATCATGCTAAAGCATATTTCGAAATTGAAGCAATAAATTACTAATAATCAATAAGGAAGTTAAGAAAACTTCCTTTTTATGTGGAAAAATGTTTATTAAATAAGACAATTATAAAGTGTTAATCTTTGAATGTAGGTATAATTATGAAATTAAATGAAAGAATGAAAAAACTTATAAATATACTTTATGAAAATGACGGAATTATTTCTGGTGATTTTTTAGGTTCTAATTTAGGAGTTACAAGTAGGACTATAAGAAATGATATTAAACAAATAAATGAAATGTCTAAACTAATTGGATGTCAAGTAGATTCTATAGTGGGTAGAGGGTATATCTTAAATATATTTGATATTGAATTATTTGAAGAAAGCTTGGAAAGTTCAGAAAAGGAATTTACATTTTTGGAAAAAAGATTAGATGATGAACTAAATTTAATTATAAAGAATACATTATCAATAACAAAAAACACATTTCAACAAATTATTGATTTATTACATATTAGTGATTCTACATTTAATAAAGATTTAATTTTATTAAAATCAAAAATAAAAAATAGTGAAGTAACAATATCAAAAGATAAAAATAATATAGTTGTATTTGAAGGAAATGAAACAGATATAAGGGGAGAAATTGTATATATTCTTTATAATAATTTAAATTTAGATACACTTGAAAACAATCAAAATATTATAGATATTTTTGGAATAACTAAAATTCAAAACATTAAAAATTCTCTTGAAAAATTCATTAAAGAAACTAATTATCAACTTTCTGATGAATTGTTTTCGTTACTGCTTTTACATATTGCAGTTGGATTACATAGACCTAGTGTTGAATATGAACCTTATAAAGATGCTAGAAGTAAAGAAGTATATAAAATGATAAAAAATAGTTTAAAGTCAATTGATTATATTTATAAATCTAATTTGACTCAAGATTCATGGTTTTATACAAATATGTTTTTAACAATAAATAATTTTTATAATAAAAACATTGATAATAAAATTTATTCTTATTTAGAAAGAAAAACAATTAAAATATTAGAACAAATTCAAGAGGAAACAAACATTCAATTTTTATATGATTCTATTTTGATTAATGGATTAGTACTTCATTTAAATGGATTAATAGAAAGAAAAAAATTCAATATTATCTTTAATAATCAAAATTTAAATTCTATAAAACATACATATCCTTTAGCATATGAAATTGCAATAATTTATGCAAAAGAAATATCTAATATTTTCAATTTAAATATTGATGATAATGAATTAGATTTAATCACTATACATTTTGGAGGTTCATTAGAAAGAATCAAGTCACATAGGGTTGAACCTAAAAATGTTGTTGTTGTTTGTGGTTATGGTATTGCAATAGGTACTTTAGTAAAAGAAAGATTAAAAAATGAGTTTGGTAATCAATTTGTATTTAAAGCTATTTTAAATTCAAATGAAGTATTTAATTATGATTTGTCTAACATTGATTACATCTTCACTACAGTTCCTCTTGATATTCCAAATCATAATCAAAAAATAATTAATGTTGATATTGCATTAACTAACACAAATATAAAAGATATTGAATACCACATTAATTACGGTGAAACATATGATTTATTATTAGAACTTTTATCAAAAGACAATTTTTATAAAAATGTTTCAGTTGAAACAAGTGAAGAAGCTATTAAATATTTAGCTAGTAAAATGGTTGAAAATGGATCAATTGATGAAGAAAATGTACAAGAAATATTAAAAAGAGAAGAGCTTTCATCAACTGAAATAGGAAATTTAGTTGCTATACCGCATTGTTTTAATACATTTAGTAATAAATCTGCAATTGGGGTAATGACATTGGAAAAACCAATAGTTTGGAAAAAAGAAAAAGTTCAAATTTTGTTTCTGATTGTTTTATCATCTGATAAAAAAGCTGTTTGGAATAATGTTTTTAAATTATTTTATCCAGTTTTAACTGATGAAAAAGCAATAAAGAATATAATTAATCAATTTAATTTTGATGAGTTGATTAATGAGCTATTAAAAGCAAGAAAGGAGGATTAATGTGCTAAGTAAACTAATTACTGAGGAATTTATTCAAATAATTGATGAAGAATTATCTTGGGAAGATGCAATAAAACTTGCGTGTAAACCACTTCTTAAAAACAAAATGATAGAAGAAAGATATGTTGATGCAATGTTTGATATGGCAAAAAAACATGGCCCATTTTTTGATATAGGTAAACAGATAGCTATACCTCATGCGCGAAGTGAGATGGGTGTTAATAAAACAAGTATGAGTTTATTAAGGTGTTTAAAGCCTGTTTATTTACTAGATGATAAAGATCATCCTATTGACATATTTATTATCATTGCTTCTGCAGATAATAATAGTCATTTAACAGCATTAGCTAGTTTGAGTGAAATCCTTATTAGTGACGATCTAGTAAATGAGTTAAAAGGATTGAGAACAGTTAGTGACATAGCAAATTTCTTTAGAAAGGAGGAAGAGAAGTGAAATTTTTAGCGGTATGTGGATCAGGGTTAGGTTCTAGTTTTATGGTTGAAATGAATATTAAAAAAGTACTTAAAGAACTAGGAGTTACTGGTGTTGAAGTTGAACATGCGGATGTTGGTTCTGCAGTTAAGGGTGCAGCAGATGTATTTATATTTGCAAAGGATATTGCGGAAGGTTTAACAATTGATGCTCCTACTGTTGTATTAGATAGCATTATTGACATGGAAGAACTTAGAGAAAAAATTACAGCAATTTGTAAAGAGATGAATTTAATTTAATTTATAGGAGGGTATTAAATTATGACTGGAATTATTAAATTATTAGTTGACATAGCTAGTACTCCAGCTATATTAGTTTCACTATTAGCTTGGTTAGGACTAGTACTTCAAAAGAAATCATTAGCTGACACTGTTAAAGGTGTTATAAAAACATTTGTTGGTTTCTTAGTATTATCTGCAGGAGCGGATGTAGTTGTTGGATCATTAGCTCCATTTGGTGGAATGTTTGAATATGCATTTAATGTTCAAGGTGTTGTTCCAAATAACGAAGCGATTATTGCGATTGCTTTAGCTGATTATGGAACAGATACAGCTATTATTATGTTTATGGGTATGGTATTTAACATACTGTTAGCTAGAATCACTAAATTTAAACATATATTTTTAACAGGTCACCATACTTTATATATGGCATGTATGATTGCTGTTATATTAAAAGTTGATCCAATTGGATTTAGTGGTATTGCATTATATTTAGTTGGCGGAATGATACTTGCGTTAGTAATGTCATTATCTCCATATTTCTTACAGCCTTTTATGAGAAGAATGACTGGTGGAGACACTGTAGGATTAGGTCACTTTTCAGGAGCTGGATATTATCTTTCAGCTAAAGTAGGACAATTATTTAATCCAAAAGGTGAAAAAGTTGTTTCTACAGAAGATATTGATTTCCCTAAAGGACTTGCGTTCTTACGTGATTCAACAGTTTCAATTGCAATAACAATGATGGTTATTTATATAGTTGTAGCTTTAGCTGCTGGACCTGCTTGGGTTGCTGAAACTTATAGTGGCGGTCTAAATGCTGTTATATTTGCTATAACAAAAGGCGGACAATTTGCTGGTGGTGTTTATATAATATTATCTGGTGTTCGTTTAATTCTTGCAGAAATCGTTCCTGCATTTAAAGGAATTTCTGAAAAATTAGTTCCTAATGCTATTCCTGCATTAGACTGTCCAATTGTTTATCCATATGCTCCAAATGCAGTTTTAATCGGATTCTTCTCAAGCTTTGTTGGTGGAATCGTATCAATGATTGCTATGGCTTTTATGGGTACAGTTGTTATTCTTCCAGGAGTTGTTCCTCATTTCTTCTGTGGTGCTACAGCAGGTGTATTTGGAAACTCTACAGGTGGTTTAAAAGGGTCAGTTGTAGGTGCTTTCCTTCAAGGTGTTTTAATTAGTTTCTTACCAATGTTTATGATGCCTTTATTAGGAAATCTAGGACAAGCTGGTTCTACATTCTCTGATGCTGACTTTACAATCGTTGGAATTTTGTTTGGTAATTTAGGATTAAGTGCTGGACAAATGGGTGTTATTGGTGGAGTAGTAGTTATCTTAGCTGCTATGATTGCTGCAACATTTTTTGGAAAAAAAGATACTAGCGAAGCATAGGAGGATTTAAATTGAATCTAGAAGTTTTTGCAAAAAAAATAAGATATTATACCTTAAAAGAATTTAGTAATCTTGGATATGGACACTTTGGTGGTTCACTATCAGTAGTTGAAACTTTAGCAGTTTTATATGGAAAATATTTAAATGTTAATCCAAATGATTCAAAAAATTATGATAGAGATTATTTCATTCTTTCAAAAGGACATGCAGGACCTTCATATTATGCTACTCTAGCTTTAAAAGGCTTTTTCCCAATTGAAAAGTTATATACTTTAAATGCAAATGGTACAAGCCTTCCTTCTCATCCTGATAGAAATCTTATTGAGGGTGTTGATATGTCTACAGGATCTCTTGGCCAAGGGATCTCTGTAGCGGCTGGAGTTGCTTATAGGAATAAATTTAAAAACAAAACTAACAGAGTTTATGTAATTGTTGGTGATGGAGAATTAAATGAAGGTCAATGTTGGGAAACAATTCAGTTTATTGCTCATAATAAATTGAATAATCTCACAATATTTGTAGATGACAATAAAAAACAATTAGATGGTTATACAAAAGATATATGTAATACATTTGATTTTGTAGAAAAGTTTAAAGCTTTTGGATTAAATTCATTTAAAGTTGATGGAAGTGATGTTAACGAAATAGATAAAGCTGTTTCAAAAGCAATTAATTATACAGATACTGCTACTGTAATAGTTCTTGATACTATTAAGGGGCAAGGTGTAAAAATGATTGAAGATATCATGGATAATCATCATGTAAGATTAAATGAAGAACAAGCTTTAAGACTTAATGAAGTTATCAATAAATTAGAAGATGATTTAAAAAAGGAAGGTGAATTGCTATGACTATTGAAATGAGAAAGCAATATGCCAATACAATTTTAGAATTATTTGCTAAAGATGATAATGTATATGCTTTAGAAGCAGACTTAAGTGGTGCAATGGCTACTTCAGGATTAAAAGATGTATTAAAAAGTAACTATATTAATTGTGGAATTATGGAAGCAAGTATGGTTAGTATTGCTGCAGGAATAAATCTTGCAGGGGGTATTCCGTTTGTTCATTCATTTGGACAATTTATTACCAGACGTGCATTTGATCAAGTATTTGTATCACTTGCATATGCTAAACTACATTGCATTTTAATTGGAAGTGATGCAGGAATTACTGCAGAACATAATGGTGGTACTCATATGACTTTTGAAGATACCGGTCTTATGAGAACTGTTCCTGATGCTTATATATATGATGTTTGTGATCCAGTACAATTGAAATACATTTTAGAAAAAGCATATAAAACTAAAGGTGTTCATTACATTCGTACTGCAAGAAAATCTTTTCCAAAAGTATATGAAGAAAATGAAACATTTGAAAAAGCTAAGGTTTTAAAAACTGGTAATGATATAACTATATGTGCAAATGGAATATGTGTTAGTACTGTATTAAATGCTGCTAAACAATTAGAAAAAGAAGGAATAAATGCAGAAGTTATTGATATGTTTGCATTACAACCTTTTGATAAAGAAACTCTACTAAATAGTGTTAAAAAGACAAATCTAGTTATGAGCGTAGAAAATCATAATATTAATAATGCATTAGGTAGTGCTATAGCTGAAACACTATGTGAAAATTATCCAGCTAAATTAATTAGATTAGGAATAAAAAATAGATTTGGTCAAGTTGGAGTTGTTAATTATTTAGCGAAAGATTATGGTATTGACGAAGAAAGTATTATTAAAGAAGTAAAAAAAGCTTTGAATAAATAAAAAAATGGTTCTACATTATTTAATTTGTAGAACCATTTAATTTTGAATAATTAGGAACTCTTAGTGTTAAAGCATTTTCCATAATATCAAATACTATGTGTTTACTTTTAAAGTTTTCTCCATCAGATTGAGCATAAATCAATTCATCTGTATAAATACTTACTTTTTTAGATTTATATATTTTCATTTCTTCAATATCTTTTGTATCGCCTTTTAGATATTTAGGAAGTAAAATTGGTAATTTTAATAAAGGGATTTTATCTACTACAATGATATCAAAGCATCCATCCTGTATGCTTACATCTTCTATGGGATTAACTCCGTTACCATAATATTTACCATTCATCACAGCTACTAGCATTGATTCTTGTTCTATAATTTTATCATCTAATTCAATTTTTAATTTAAATGCTTTTGGTCTTAATATACCCATAACTGAAGCTACTTTATAAATTAAATTTTTTGGTATTATTTTATTTTTTAATATAGAACATGCAATATGATTTACTTTTGCATCTAAACCTAAAGTTGTACTATTTAAAAATCTTTTATTATTTGCAACACCATAATCTACATTCACATTTCTACCATTAATAGAATCAATTAAAATCTTTAAAATGTCTTCATTATTATTACTTATCATTTTGAAGAAATCATTACCTGTTCCAGCAGGAATAACACTTAAAGGAACTTTATCATTAATTCCATTAAGTATTTCATAGGCAGTTCCATCTCCTCCAATAGAATATAAACAAACATTATCTTTTATACTATATTTTTTAGCAATTTCTGAAGCATGATTAACATGTGTTGTGATTATTAATTTATAATTTATATTATTTTGATTACAATAATTTTCTATATCTTTTTTTAATGATTTAGCTTTTCCACTACCAGCGGTAGGATTTAAAATAAATATATGCTGCATCATTATTTTCCAATATTATTTATAATATTTTGAGTATATTGTGATGTGGATGCTTTTCCACCTAAGTCAACTGTACAACTATCTAAATCATTAAATGTATAGTTTATTGCATCTCTTATTAAATTTGCTTCTTTATTTAAACCAAGATAATCTAACATCATACAAGCACTTAATAAAAATGCTGTAGGATTTGCAATATCTTTATTTGCAATATCAGGAGCTGATCCATGTACAGCTTCAAAAATTGCATATTCATCGTTCATATTTACACTTGGCAATAAACCTAAGCCTCCAATTAAACCACTAGTAAGGTCTGATACTATATCGCCATATAAATTAGGCATAACTAGTACATCATACTCTTCTGGTCTCATTACTAGTTGCATACATGCATTATCAACAATTAAATCATTTGAAATAATAGAAGGGTAGTCTTGTTTTATATTATTAAATTCTTCTAAAAATAAACCATCAGTCATTTTTAATATATTTGCTTTATGTACGCAAGTAACTTTTTTTCTATTGTTTTTTAAAGCATATTCAAAAGCTAATTTAATAATTCTTCTTGAAGCTTTTCTAGTAATTTTTTTAATTGCAATGTATTCATCATCACTAATTTTCTTTTCTTCACCAATATATAAATCTTCTGTATTTTCTCTAAATACAACTAAATCTATATCACTATATCTCGATTTAATTTGTTTATATGATTTTGCGGGTCTAATATTTGCATATAAATCAAACATTAATCTTAATTGAACATTTAAACTTTTAAAGCCTTTTCCTATTGGGGTACTAATAGGTGCTTTTAAAGCTACTTTATTTTTTTTGATTGAATCAATTGATTCTTGTGATATTAATATTCCTTCTTTATCATATAATGTTTGTCCAATATCATATTTTTCAAAAGTTATTGGTATATTTAAATGATTAAATATTTGAACTACACTATTAGTTATTTCTGGACCTATTCCATCACCTTCAAATAATGTTACATACTTCATTCTTTTATTCCTCCTACATATTGACCTGCTGGTCTAATTATTCTTCCACTATTAATCTTTTCTTCAATATTATGAGCTAACCAGCCTACAGCTCTACTTGCGACAAATATAGGGCTATATAAATCTTCCGGGATTTTTAGCATGTCAAATATAAAACCACTATAGAAATCAACATTAGCGCATATATTAATGCCTTTAACTTCTTTTATATGATTGCATGCTATATCTTCAAATCTTTTATAAAATTCAAAGAAATCATCTTTTTTAGTCATTTTTGCTACATCTATTGCTTGTTTTTTAAGTAAAACACATCTTGGGTCTGATATTGTATATACTGCATGACCTAGCCCATATACAAGACCTTTTTTATCAAAGAAATCTTTATTTAATATTCTTTTAACAATATTTAATATTTCATCATCAGTTGCATCTAATCCCACTTCTTTAATTACTTCATCCATCATATGTTTGCATGTAATATTAGCTCCACCATGCTTTGGACCTTTTAAAGAACCGACAGCTGCAGTAAATGATGAGTAAATATCAGTATCAGTAGAAGATACTACAAGACTTGCGAAAGTTGAGTTATTTCCAGCACCATGATCAGCTTGTACAATCATTAATAAATCTAATATATTAACTTCTTCTTTTGTATAATTATTTTCTCCTCTAAGTAAATAAAGAATGCTTTCAGCAATACATAAATCATGTCTTATAGGATGAATTATTAAACTTTGATTATTTATAAGATGTTTTTTTGCGGCATATGAATAAACCATAATTGCAGGAAGTTTAGCGATGATTGATAAACCTTGTTGAAGAATATTTTCAATACTGCAATTATCAGGATTAGCATCATATGAATAAAGCAATAATAAAGCTCCTTGAATCTTATTCATTATATTAATAGAAGGTGCTTTTAATATGTTTGTAGCTAAATAGCCTTCTGGAAGTTTATATTGACATCTCAACTCTTTTTTAAATAGTTTAAGTTCATCTTCATTAGGCAAATATCCAAAAAGTAATAAAAAACATATTTCTTCATAACCAGTATCACCACTTGATGATACTTTTTCATAAAGTGTTTGTAGAGGTATACCTCGATAGTATAATTCTCCAGGGATATCTTTTTTATTTCCTTTTTCATCTCTTACATAACCAACAACATCTGATATTCTTGTTAGTCCAATCAAAACACCAGTGCCATCTTCATTTCTTAAGCCTTTTTTCACATTGTATTTTTTATACAATTCATTTGGTATTTTATTTTCACTTACATACTTTTTAAAAATCTTTAATATTGTATTATCCATAGTTAGTACCTCATTGAAAGTTTAACCTAAGATATTTTTTTAAGCAATACTTACTGTTTAAAAGACCTTATTTATATGCTATAATCACTTAAATAAAAAAGGAGATTTATAATGAAAAGTTTAGCTTATAAAATTATTGAAAAACATCTTAGCGAACCTGCGGAATTAAAACCAGGTAATGTAGTTAAAATTAAGATGGATAATACACTTACTCAAGATGCAACAGGAACAATGACATATTTGCAGCTTGAAGCAATGGGTATAGATAAAGTTGTTACAAAATCACTTAGTTATGTAGATCATAATACAATACAAGATGGCTTTATGAATGCTGATGACCATAAATATTTACAGACTGTTGCTAATAGATATGGAGTTTATTTTTCTAAGGCAGGAAATGGAATTTGTCATCAAGTTCAACTTGAAAGATTTGATGTTCCTGGAGAAACATTGATTGGTGCTGATTCACATACTCCAACAGCTGGAGGTATGGGAACATTATCTTTTGGTGCAGGAGGTTTAGATGTTGCTTGTGCTATGGCTGGAATACCATATTCAATAAAACTTCCAGAAGTTGTTAATGTTAAATTAACTGGTAAGTTAAGAAATGGTGTTAGTGCTAAGGATATAATTTTAAAGCTTTTAGAAATAAAATCTGTTAAAGGTGGAGTTGGAAAGATATTTGAATACAGTGGTGAAGGGATTAAGTCTTTAACTGTTCCTGAAAGAAGTACAATTACTAATATGGGGGCAGAACTTGGAGCAACAACTTCTATTTTTCCTTCTGATGAAAATACAAAAGAGTTTTTAGAAAAACAGGGAAGAGGGGATGATTATATTCCTTTAAGTGCTGATGAAGGGGCAGTATATGATGAAGTTATTGAAATTGATTTAGATACACTTGTACCATTATGTGCAGCACCTCATTCACCTGATAATATTAAAGTTGTTAGTGATTTAAAACATATAAAAGTAGATCAAGTTTGTATTGGTTCTTGTACAAATAGTAGTTTTACAGATTTATGTAATGCAGCTAGTATTTTAAAAGGAAAAAAGATACATCCAGATGTATCTTTAACAATTTCATTTGGTTCTAAACAAGTTTTAACGATGCTTAGTGAAAATGGTGCATTAACTGATTTAATTGCAAGTGGTGCAAGAATATTAGAAGCTACTTGTGGTCCTTGTATTGGAATGGGCCAATCTCCAAGAAGCAAAGGAGTATCATTAAGAACATTTAATAGAAACTTTTATGGAAGAAGTGGAACAATGGATGCAGAAGTTTATTTGGTTTCTCCAGAAACAGCGGCTATTTCTGCGATTAATGGCTATATTAGCGATGCTACTGATGTAAAATATGAAAAAGCAATATTACCAGAAAAATATATTATTGATGATTCGATGATATTAGCACCTGATTTTGATAAAAACAAACCAATTATTAAAGGACCTAATATTAAAGATGTTCCTATAGGAAAACCATTAAGCGATATTAGTAAAAAAGTTATGATTAAAGTTGGAGATAATATTACTACTGATCATATTAGTCCTGCTGGAGGTAAAGTACTACCTTATAGAAGCAATATTGAAAAAATATCAGAATTTTCATTTATGACATTAGATAAGGAATTTTATAACAGGTGTAAAGAACATGATGGAGGAATCATTGTTGCTAAAGAGAATTATGGTCAAGGTTCTTCTAGAGAAGTTGCTGCTTTAGCTCCACTATACTTAAATATTAAGGCAGTAATCGCTAAATCATTTGCGCGTATTCATGAACAAAATCTTGTTAATAATGCAATCTTACCTTTAGTATTTATTAATGATAAAGATTATGAATTAATTGATTTATTAGATGAGTTAGTAATTAATAATATAACTGAATTAAATGATAAGATTGAAGTTTTTAATAAAACAAAAAATATTACATTTTATGTAACTCATAACTTAAGTGAAGAACAAAAAGAATTAATGAGAGAAGGCGGTTTATTAAATAGTATTAAAAATAAACAATAGTTTAGTTTTAAGATAGAATCTTATTAAAAAATAATATATATATTTAGTATTGTTTTAATAATGTTTTGTTTATTATTAAATGCATATTAAATTAATTGCTTTTTAAATTTAAAGGAATATAATCAAGTGGTATTGAAGTTGTGAGGGAAAATGACTACTTTAAGGGAAAAATTTTATAGAAAATTAAAAACCACTAGAATACTTGCGATTAGCTTTGCATTTGTAATTATTACAGGTGGTATATTATTAAATTTACCTATAGCTAATAATGATCCTAATATTCCATTTATTGATCATTTATTTATGTCTACTAGCTCAGTTTGTGTTACAGGTTTAGTAACAGTTGTTGTAGTAGATAAATATACAATATTTGGTCAATGGGTATTAATATTTTTAATGCAGATTGGTGGCTTAGGTTTAATGACATTTTTGGTAACATTTATTACTGTTGCTAAAAAACAGCTGTTTATGGCTGAAAAGAAATTGATTCAAGATTCACTTAATAAAGCTGATTTGGATAACATACCTAAATATATAAAAAGCATATTTAAATATACTTTCTTTTTTGAAGGCTTAGGGGTTGTTTTCTTTAGTCTAAGATTAGTACCTATGTATGGTGTTAGTTCAGGGTTATTTAAATCTTTATTTTTATCTGTATCTGCATTTTGTAATGCTGGATTAGATAATTTTTCTAATACGTCTTTAATTCCTTATAGTAGTGATCCTATACTTAATTTAGGTGTAATTGCTTTAATTATTACAGGAGGTTTAGGTTTTGCGGTATGGTTTGATTTATCAAATGGATTAAAAAATAAATTTAAAAAAGATATTTCTTTCAAATCAATGATTCATCATCTTACATTACATACTAAAATAGTATTAACTATGACTTCTATTTTATTAGGTTTAGGAGCATTATTATTCTTGGTGATTGAGTATAATAATGTTAATACTATTGCAAACTATAGTTTTACTGAAAAACTATTAATTTCATTTTTTCAATCTACCACTTTAAGAACTGCAGGATTTAGTTCTGTAAATATTGGAGATTGTAAAATAGCAACACTTCTTATGATGTGTGTATGGATGTTAATAGGTGGATCACCAGGTGGTACTGCTGGAGGTATAAAAACAACTACATTTGTAGCAATTGTAATTGCGATTGTATCAGTATTTAAAAATTCTAGTGATCATTATCGAATATTTAAAAGAGAAATTCCAAAAGAAACGTTTTATAAAGCTATTATTGTATTCTTTATGTATGTAATTGCTTTATTTATCGCGGTATTTACATTATCAATTTCAGATGAAAGCATAGGATTTTTAGACATATTATTTGAAGCATTTTCTGCAATAAATACAGTTGGTTTGTCTACTGGTATTACTACATCTTTTTCAAATGTAGGAAAGATAGTAATAATATTACTTATGTATGTTGGTAGAGTAGGACCAATTACGATTGTGTTATCATTATTTAAAACAAAAAAGAAAGAAGTTATATCTTATGCAAAAGAAGATATATTAATAGGGTGAGTAAAGATGAAAAGAAAAAGTTTTGCGGTTTTAGGACTTGGTGTATTTGGGTCAACTATAGCAAAAAGGCTATCTAGTTATGATTATGATGTTATTGCTATAGATAGTGATATGTCATGTATTGATAGACTTTCTGATTTTGTATCGATAGCTATTCAAGCAGATATTACTGATATAAATCAATTAAAGTCAGCAGGAGTTTCTGATGTAGATTGTGCTATTGTGGCTACCGGAAGTCATTTAGAAAATAGTATTATTGCTGTAATGAATTTAAAAGAGCTAGGCACTCCTTATATTGTTGCAAAAGCTAAAAATAAGAGATATATGAAAATTCTTGAAAAAATAGGCGCTGATAGAGTTATTCTTCCAGAAAAAGAAATGGGAGAAAGAGTGGCAAAGCAACTTGTATCTTCTAACATTATTGATTTAATTGATATTGATGATGAATATAGTGTAATTGAAATAGTTGCACCTAAATATTGGATTAATAAATCATTAATTGATTTAAATTTAAGAAGTAAATATGGTATTAATATTTTAGGTGTTAGAAAAAGTCCATCTACTAGGTTATCAATTTCTCCTTCAGCAAATTATATAATTGAAGCTAATGATATATTATTAGTTATTGCAGAGAAAAATAAATTTGAATTATTAGATATTAAATAAAAGCCGATTTGTCGGCTTTTATATATTTAGTGCTATAATATATAATGTTGTAAGGAGCTTATGATGAAAATTAAAGAAGTACTTATTATATTAATTGTTCTTGCAATTGATTTAATTACTAAAACAATTGTTCAAACAAATATTGCATTACATAGAGAGATTGAAATAATAAAAGGATTTTTTTATTTAACATATACTAAAAATATTGGAGCTGCATGGAGTATATTAAAAGGTCAACGTGTATTTCTTTCTGCAATAGCAATTTTTGCAATAGTTGCGATGGTTACATGGTTATTTAAAAATAAAAATGAAAAATTTTATATTAGAATACCGGTTTGTTTAATGATTGCAGGTGCTTTAGGTAATTTAATAGATAGAGTATATTTTGGATATGTTAGAGATTTTTTAGGTTTTATTATATTTGGATATAATTTTCCGGTGTTTAATGTTGCGGATATGGCATTATCAATTGGAGTAGCAATGTTGTTTATAGTTACATTATTTGAAAAGGAGGGTGTTAATGGAGAGTCTTAATATTATTGTTGATTTTGAAAATGAAGGAATAAGAATAGATAAATATTTGACACTTGTTCAAGATGATTTAACTAGAACTAAAATACAAACATTAATTAAAAATAATGATATTTTAGTTAATGGTAATGAAGTTTTACCTAGTTATAAGGTAAGAGTTGATGATGAAATTGTTGTTAATCTTCCTAAAGTTGCACCAATGAATTTAATTGCTGAAAATATTCCTTTAGATATTAGATATGAAGATGATGATTTGATTGTTGTTAATAAGCCTAAAGGAATGGTTGTTCATCCTGCAGTTGGAAATCACACAGGGACACTTGTAAATGCATTACTTTATCATTTTAATGAATTATCTAATCACAAAGATTCAATTAGACCAGGAATTGTTCATAGAATAGATAAAAATACTTCTGGTTGTTTAATAGTATGTAAAAATGATAAAGCTCATTTAAGTATTGCTAAACAAATTAAAGAAAATGTTTGTAAAAGAAATTATATAGCTTTAGTTCATGGTGTAATTGATCATGAAACTGGTACTATAAATGCACCTATAGGAAGAAGTAAACATGATAGACAAAAGATGGCTGTTACAGATGTTAATTCTAAGGATGCTGTTACCCATTTTAAAGTTTTAAAAAGATTTGAAAAATATACACTTGTAGAGTGTTCATTAGAAACTGGTAGAACTCATCAAATAAGGGTTCATATGCAATATATAAATTATCCTGTTGTTGGTGATGATAAATATGCTCCATCAAATACAAGAAAAGATACCGAAGGTCAAATGTTACATGCATTTAGCATTACTTTTAAACAACCTACAACTAATGAACTTATTACTGTTGAGGCTGATTTACCTAAGTATTTTAATGATGTTATTGAGGAGCTTGAAACTGTATGAAAAGCTCATTAGTTTGGCAATTAGAATTAGTTAATTATTTTGTTAAAAATTATAATTATCAAATTATTAAACTTGTTGATGGTAGAAATCAAAAAGATAATGATTTTTGGTTGTTTAATAGAGAACATAAAAAATATACAATTATCAGAATTAGTGATAAGAATTTACCATTAAATGAGATTCAAATTAATAATATTAATAATTATAGTGATGAGATGAGCAAATTAATTGGTAATACAAAAGAAATGTTAAATATCCATGTGGTTGAGTATGATGGAGAATTAGAAGAAAATTATATTTCAATAACTGATAAGACTTATAATGGAATTGATATTTCTGAATATTTTATAGATATTAAAAAAGTATTAAAACCTGTAGATAATCCTGTTGAAGAAATAAATAGGATTACTATGGATTTAAATGAATATATTAAAAAGAAAAGAACTAATATTTTTGGTATATCTCGTCCAAAAGCTACATTAATTATTATAATAATTTGTTTGATATTTTATACGTTAATAAATATTTTTTCTAATAACTTTAATAGTGTTGTTGAATCTCAAATATTCTTTGGTGCATATTATAAAATATTTATTATGGCAGGAGAATATCATAGATTTTTAACTGTTGGATTAACACACGGTAATACAATGCATCTATTGATGAATATGCTTGCTTTATATAATTTAGGTAGAATATTAGAGCCTGTATATGGAAGTTTTAAATTTATAATAATACTTATTATTTCTACTATTGGTGGAAGTGTATTAACTTATATTTTAGATAATGCAGTTGTTGCTACAGGCTTAAGTGGTGGGATATTTGGATTATTAGGTGCTTTGTTGGTTTATTATTTCCATTCAGGCATAATAAAAAATCCAGCTTTAAGAAGTAATATAGTATCCATATTATTAATTAATGGTTTTATTAGTTTACTTCCTGGAATTGCTTTTTATGGTCATTTAGGTGGTTTCTTATTTGGTGTTCTTATTGGAATTTTATTTACAAATAATATTTCTTGGAAAACACTTAAAAAGAATTCTTTAATTTCTTTAATAATGCTAGTATTTATATTGGGTTATAAAGTTGTTACTGTTAATAAATCTTCATTAGAAGGTATTTATTTACAGACTGATATACAAATATTAAAGAATTATGAGAGAATAGGTTTAGATTATTATGCAAGATATCTCGAAAAAAAATTAATAGAAATATATAAATATTATTAGGAGACATTTATGGAAAGAAGAAAAGATGCATTAACTTGGGATGAATATTTTATTGGCTTAGCTCATTTATCCGCATATAGGTCTAAAGATCCTTCTACTCAAGTAGGAGCTGTTATTGTTGATGATGACAATAGAGTTGTATCAATTGGGTATAACGGACTTCCTAGAGGATGTTCTGATGATGATTATCCATGGGCTAGAGAAGGGGAAGCATTAGAAACAAAATATCCTTTTGTAGTTCATGCGGAATTAAATGCGATTTTAAATAGTAGACATAGTGTTGAAGGTTGTACCTTGTATGTGTCATTATTTCCTTGCAATGAATGTGCAAAAGCAATAATTCAATCTGGAATTAAAAAAATTGTATATGAGTCAGATAAATATGCAGATACAGAAGGTGTAAAAGCAAGCAAAAGAATGCTTGCTGATGCTAAGGTTAAATGTGTTAGACTTAATGAAACAATTAAAATTGAAGTTACTAAGACTAAGGTTGTTGATTAATAATTGATTTGATTTTTTCTGTATTTTTAAAGTGTAGCTTAGCTACATTTTTTAATTGTTCTTCGCCAAATTGTTTTATGAAATTTACTCCATCATTATCAACTTTACTACTTGCACCTTTGGTAAATTTAAAATTATATTTATTTTCCATTTCTTCCCATTTTTTTAAGAAAGCATATCGTGCAATAATTGAAGCACAAGCAACTGAAATGTATTTACTTTCTGCTTTTGTTTCAAAATGTATATTTTTAATTATTTCTTTTTC
>JAAYSZ010000041.1 GCA_012523895.1 Erysipelotrichaceae bacterium | reverse complement strand
TTACAAATTATTTAATGGGTTAAAGTAATATAATATTTTAAAAAAGCAGTTGACTTAATAAAGTTGACTGCTTTTAATTTTATTATCCATTAATATAATTATTGTCATTAGCTTGACACGAGAGGGTTCTGCAGGATTTTTATTAGGAAGTGCGCAATTTATTCAAGAAAAATATAGCAATGATCTATATAACGTTGATAAAATGAATTATTTTAAAACAAAAATGTTTAGCGGCTCTGATACTGACCCTTCAATGTTAAGAATTGGAGCAATGAACTTATTATTACATGGAGTTGATGAACCAAATATAAAAAGACAAGATTCATTATCTGTAGAGAATACTGTTAGAGATGAATATTCGTTAATACTTGCAAACCCACCTTTTAAAGGAAGTGTTTTTCAAGAAGATATATCACCGGATATATTAGCTTTATGTAAAACTAAAAAAACAGAATTATTATTCTTAGCATTGTTTATCAAGTCATTAAAACTTGGCGGAAGATGTGCTTGTATTGTTCCAGATGGAGTTTTATTTGGCTCATCTAGAGCACACAAATCTATAAGAAAAGAATTAATAGAAAATAATAAGTTAGAAGCTATTATTTCAATGCCTTCAGGAGTATTTAAACCATACGCTGGAGTTTCAACTGCGGTAATTGTTTTTACTAAAGATCCTTCAGGCACTGAAGATGTTTGGTTTTATGATATGCAAAATGATGGATTTTCATTAGATGACAAAAGATCTCCAGTACAAGACAATGATATTCCGGATATTGTTGAGAGATTTAATAATTTAAGTAAAGAAAAAAATAGAAAAAGAACTGAACAAAGTTTCTTTGTGAGTAAAGAAGAAATAGTTGATAAAGATTATGATTTATCAATTAATAAATATAAAAAAATTGAATATGTGCCAATAGAATATCCACCAACAGAAGAAATATTAGCTGAAATATTTAAATTAGAAGAAAATATTAATAAAGAATTAATTGAATTAAAAGAATTGTTAAAGGATGAATAGAAAGGAGATATCCGAAATGTGTTCAACAAATTCGGATTTGTATTGGTATGGAATATAAAAAGTTAACAGAAATTTGTAATCCTAAACAATGGAAAACAATTCCAAAAGGTAAATTGTTAACTATTGGATATCCTGTTTATGGAGCAAATGGTATTATAGGATACTATAATGAATTTAATCATGAAAAAGAAACTATTTTGATTACATGTCGAGGAGCGTCATGTGGTTCAATTAATCTATCTTCTCCAAAATCTTATATTACAGGAAATGCAATGTGTTTAGATGATTTATCTTCAATTGTTAATGTTGAGTATTTATATTATTATCTTAAAAATTATAACTTTAATAAAGTAATCAGTGGTTCTGCTCAACCTCAGATAACTAGAGAAAATCTAAAAAAAGTAGACGTTATGATATACCCACTTAAAAAACAGAAAATTATAGTTAATATATTAAAAAAAATTGAAAACATTCATCAAATAAAAATAAGAATCTTAAATAAATTTGATGAATTAGTTAAAGCTCGATTTGTCGAGATGTTTGGAGATCCTACATTCAATAATTATGGACTTCCTTTTAGGTCTCTAAAAAATTTAGGGTCTTGGAAGAGCGGAGGGACTCCCCCGCGTTCCAATCCGGCTTATTTTGAGGGTTCAATAGATTGGTATTCTGCCGGAGAGTTAAACTCATTGTTCTTAAAGGACTCGGTCGAAAAGATCACTGCTGAAGCAATTAATAAAAGTTCGGCTAAATTGTTTCCGTCTGGAAGTTTACTAGTTGGAATGTATGATACTGCTGCTTTTAAAATGGGTATCTTACAAAAAGAGTCATCATGCAATCAGGCTTGTGCGTGCATAATTCCGAGCAATAAGATAAATGTTATTTTTTTGTATTTTGAATTAGAGCTTATGAAAAATGAGTTTTTAAAACAACGAAGAGGTGTGAGGCAAAAAAATTTAAATCTAGGTATGATTAAAGATTTTGAGGTGCCATATCCCTCTTTGGAACTCCAAAATCAATTTGCTGACTTTGTTAAGCAAGTAGACAAATCAAAATTTGAAATTCAAAAGTCAATAGATGAAACTCAAATGCTTTTTGATAGTTTAATGCAGAAATATTTTGGATAGACTGATTTAATGTATATCATTTAAATAATAATAATAATAAAAGGAGTTATTTAAATGAAAACAGAATTAATAAGAGAAATTGAACAATCTATGCTAAATTATCTAGATAATGCTCAACTAGAGATATTGCATAAAGTATTATTAAGAGCGACTGAAAACTTAAAAGTTATAAAAAATGATGATAAATTAGAAGGAATAGAGCAACAATATTCAAATGAAGAATTAATAAGTAAGTTTATTAATGCAAAGCAAATTGAAGGATGCAGCGATAAAACAATAAAATATTATAAGTCTACACTATTAAATTTACTTAAATTTACATTAATACATATAAATCATCTTACAACAGATGATTTAAGAGAATATCTTAGTGAATATCAAAAAATAAATAACTGTAGTAAAACTAATGTAGATAATATAAGAAGAATTTTATCTAGTTTTTTTTCGTGGCTAGAAGAAGAAAATTATATATTAAAAAGTCCTATGAAAAGAATTAAGAAAATTAAAACCGATAAAGTTATTAAGGAAACTTACAGTGATGAAGTTTTAGAAATGTTGAGAGATAGCACTAATACTCTAAGAGACTTAGCTATTATAGATTTATTATCTTCTACAGGAATGAGAGTTGGAGAATTAGTTAAATTAAATATAGTTGATATTGATTTTGAGAATAGAGAATGTGTTGTTTTTGGCAAAGGAAACAAAGAAAGACCTGTTTATTTTGATGCAAGAACAAAAATACATTTAAAAAATTATTTGGAAAGTAGGGAAGATGATAATCCTGCTTTATTTGTATCACTAAATAAACCATATAATAGATTAAAGATTAGTGGTGTAGAAATAAGGTTAAGAGAACTTGGGAGAAGTTTAGGAATAACAAGAGTTTATCCACATAAATTTAGAAGGACATTAGCTACTAGAGCAATAGATAAAGGAATGCCTATCGAACAAGTTCAAAGCTTATTGGGGCATTCTCAGATAGATACAACTATGAAATATGCAATGGTTAATCAAAATAATGTAAAAATATCTCATAAAAAGTATATTTCATGATTTCAAATTCGGATTTGTATAGTAGATGAAAGAAAAATTGGGGAATTATATAAAAGAAATCTCTGTTAGAAACAAATTAAATGAAGACATTCCTGTTTATAGTGTTACAAATACGGAAGGATTTTGTAAAAATTTTTTTAACAAAGATGTAACCAGTAATAATAAATCAAATTATAAAATTGTTCCTAAAGGTTACTTTGCGTATAATCCTTCAAGAATAAATGTAGGTTCTATTGATTGGCTACGTAATGAAGATAAAGTTCTTGTTAGTCCACTTTATAATGTTTTTTATGTATCTGAAGAGTTAAATAAACAGTACCTATATTATTATTTAAAGAGTGATATTGCTAGACAGCAGATAAAATTTTATGCAACAGGTAGTGTTAGAGATAATTTGAAGTTATCTGCGCTATATGAATTTAGATTAAACATTCCTAGTATAGAAAAACAGAAAAGTATAATAAACAAGTTGAATAAAATTGTAAGTTTAATAGAATTAAAACAAAAACAATTAACAAAACTTGATGAATTAGTTAAAGCTCGATTTGTCGAGATGTTTGGAGATCCTTTATCTGGTAAGTATAAAACCGATTACATTAAAAACATTGGAAAAATTATTAGTGGAGCAACTCCTAAAACAAATGTTGATAAATATTGGGATGGTAATATTAAATGGATAACACCAGCTGAAATTGATGACAATACTTTTTTTATTAACGATTCTATTAGACATATTACTAAAGAAGGATATGATAGTTGTGGAACAGTTATAATGCCAGTAGGTACTGTTATTTTATCAAGTAGAGCACCTATAGGAAAAGTAGCTATTTTAAGTGAAAAAATGTGCTGTAATCAAGGGTTTAAAAATATTATTCCTAATGAAAGAATAAATTCAATTTACCTTTATTGGGTTTTAAAACAGTCAAACCAATATTTAAATTCTTTAGGAAGAGGAGCGACTTTTAAAGAAATATCAAAGCAAATTGTAGAAAATATAAAAATTACTATACCTCCTATTAATCTACAAAACAAATTTGCTGACTTTGTTAAGCAAGTAGACAAATCAAAATTTATCTTTGAACCTACTCTTTTTATAAATTTCCCCATGCTATAATATTTTTAAATAACACATGTTGAGGTGATTAAAATAAAAAAGATAATTTTAATAGCTATCTGTCTTTTATTTATGATGGGATGTAATGGAGACATTGATATGGATAATACTGTAAATAATAACAATGATAATACAACTGAAAATAATGTGACTAATAATAATCTTACAAATAACACTGTAGATTATGAAGCTGTTGACATTGTAGGTTTTTACTTCCATGAAAGAGATGGAATGACAAAGTTACCTCATTATTTAATCACAAAAACTGACAATGGAATGTTTGTGAAAATAACTGGAGATATATCAGAAGATGTATTTGAAAATGCTGATACTAAAGTTGATGAATATGCTAGCTTAGTATCCATAAGTGAAGAAGAATTTAATGAATTAATTGATATGTTAATTAAACATGAAATCTTACAACTTGATGGATATTATGAATCAAGAAAATCTAATGCCCTAGATAGTGGAGATGGATTTGAATTAATTGTAAAATTGTCAGATGGACAAGAAATTAAAGCTTATGGATATAATATATATTTTGATGGATATGATGATTTTAAAAATGATTTTATGAACTTTATAGATAATCATACTGATTATAGTGAATATCAAATTACAGATTTTACTAACTTAAAACCAGATAGATTAATAATGAGAATTCAATATGGTAATTATCTACAATTTTATTCAATAGAATTAAATAGCCATAGAAAACAATGGTCTATTGTATTAAAAGATACAAGTGGAATATATTTAAAAAAGGGAACTGATATTGAAGGATATGATAAGGTAGAAAATCTAGAATATGATAGATTCTTAAAAATTATAGATAAGCATTTAGATTTAAAAGAAACCAGTAATACAGTAAAGACAAATATAACTTTCACCATATATATAACTGCTGATGGTAATAAATCATATGTAAACTCTCAAGATATTGATGAATCAAATGAAGCATTTATAAAAGAAATCATAAATGAAATATATGATTATTATTATGAATTAAAAAAATAGATTTGAGAAAATCTATTTTTTATTGTGAATTATCTAAAACAACACCCTTAACTTCAGGAACTTCATCCATCAATAAAGCTTCAATACCTTCAGTAAGAGTAAAGTTTAAGTTAGGGCAACCAACACAAGCCCCATGCATTCTTACTGTTACAATTCCGTTTTCGAATTTAACAAATTCAACGTTACCACCATCTCTTTGGATGTACGGTTTGATTTTGTTAATAGTGTATTCAATTCTTTCTACAACATCACTCATAATTAATTACCTCGTATTAAAATAATATATTGCCATTGCTACAATTACACCCCAAACCATTCCACCAAGAACCTCAAACCATCTATGGCCTAGTATATCTTTCATTCTTGAATGATATATAGGACTATCGTATTTATTGTCAGTATGATCTAAAAAATCTTTAGCGATTTGTTGGGTAAGTTTTATGTTTTGTCCAGAATAGTATCTAACATTAGCCGCATCATAAATAACAATAAGTGAAAATGATGCTACAACTGCAAAAAGACTAGATGAAAAACCTTCTCTTAAACCAACTGCTGTAGTTAAAGCAGTAACTAAAGCAGAGTGAGAACTAGGAAAACCACCACTATCTTTAGCAGTCCAAATATCCCATTCCTTAAATTTTAAATAATGAATCACAGGTTTTAGAGCCTGTGCTGTTACTAAACCTATCAAAGAAGCCCAAAAAGGGAACATATAATCAAGCATGATGTGAAACTCCTGTCTAATAAAGTATAGCATGAATTAGAATTGCTATGGTATACTAATTTTAAAGGTAGGAGGCTGCATGCATTATAAAATCGGAGAAATTGTAGAAGGTATTATAACTGGTATTCAGCCTTATGGAGCTTTTGTTAGTCTTGATGATGAAACTTGTGGTTTAATTCATATTTCTGAAATAAGCGATGGGTTTGTAAAAAATGTTTCAAACTTTGTAAATGTAGGGGATAAAATAAAAGTCAAAGTTATTGATTATGATGAAAAAACTAATCAAGCAAGATTATCAATAAAAGCTTTAAATCCCAATAGATTTAGAAAAGAAAGAAATCTTTTAAAGTATGGGAGTTTACCAAAAATGGAATTAGGATTTAAGTCATTAGAAGACAAAATGGAAGAATGGATTAAGGAGGCAAAAAAGAGAAAATATGATTAAATTCAATGAAAGTCATGCTAATTTAAAGGAAAACATCAACGATTATCAAAGTGAAGTATCTAAAGTTCACAAGATGATTCATGAAAAAACCGGAGCTGGAAATGATTATTTAGGCTGGGTAGACTGGGCAGATAATTATGACAAAGAAGAGTTTGACAGAATTTTAAAAGTTGCTGAAAAAGTAAAAGATAAGGCAGAAGTTTTACTAGTTTGTGGTATTGGTGGATCTTATCTAGGAGCAAGAGCTGCTATTGAAATGATTCAAGGGCTTTATCCAAAAAATGATACTGAAGTTATCTTTATAGGAAACACATTCTCAAGCACTTATATGGTACAAGTATTAGATTACATTAAAGATAAGAGTGCTGTATTAAATGTTATTAGTAAATCTGGAACAACTACAGAAACAGCTTTAGCATTTAGAATTTTAAAACAAGCATTTGAAGCAAAATATGGAAAAGAAGAATGTAAAGAAAGAATTATTGTAACTACAGATAGAGAAAAAGGAACTCTAAAACCTCTAGCTGATAAAGAAGGCTATGAAAAATTTGTAATTCCTGATGATATCGGTGGAAGATACTCAGTAATAACTCCAGTAGGATTATTACCAATGGCAATAATGGGTATTGATATCAAAGCAGTTATGAAAGGCTTAAAACAAGCTTATGATGATTTAAATACTGATGATTTAGATAAGAACCATGCATACAGATATGCTGTAGCAAGACGTATCCTACAAAATGAAGGTTATGATGTAGAAATGTTAATTACATATGATTCACACATGACTCTAGTTGCAGAATGGTGGAAACAATTGTTTGGAGAATCAGAAGGAAAAGAAGAAAAAGGAATACTTCCTACTTCAGCTAACTTCTCAACTGATTTACACAGTTTAGGACAATTTATCCAAGAAGGTAAAAAAGTATTATTTGAAACAGTAGTTACTGTAGAAAAACCATATTTAGATATGGAATTCCCATATGATGAAGTAAACTCTGATGGAATGAACTATCTAAGTGGAAAGAGCTTAGATTGGGTTAATAAAATGGCATTTGAAGGAACTCTAGAAGCTCATGAAGTAACTGGTGGAGTACCTAACTTAATTATTAATTTAGAAGATACAAGTGCTTATACATTTGGATACATGTGTCAATTCTTCTTTATGGCATGTGCAATGACATGCTACATGATTGACATTAATCCATTCAATCAACCAGGTGTTGAAGTATATAAGAAAAACATGTTCAGATTATTAGGTAAAAACTAATAAAAACAGCTAAGCGAAAGCTTAGCTTTTTTATGCAATCAACTTATAAATTGCTTCTGCTAGGTTTTTATGACCTGTTTCATCTAAGTGAACACCATCTACATCACTAGGTTTTGCATATTTGGCAGCATCTAAATATAATAAATCATATTTTTTAGCTAATTTTGAAAAATAAGAATCAAATTGTTTAGATTTATTAGCACTACTAATATCAAATGAATCATTAAAAATAGTCTTTTCATTTATTAAAATAGGGGAAACTAAAATTATTTTAGGTGGAATATTTTGAAATCTATAAGGATATTTTAAAATATAATTTATTATTTTTTCTAAGCCTGAAACTATTTCATCCATACTTGCATTGAAATAGAATTTAGTATCATTTGTACCAAGCATAATAATTACATAATCTAATGGATGTTTAGAAGGTAAAATATAGCTTAATGAATTATAACCATTTTTTTCAGGTTCTTCATCTGTGTTAAAGATAGTAGCTCTACCATTTAAACCTTCTTCTATTACATTATAGCTATCACCTAATAAATTTTGTAATACTCCAGGCCATCTTTTATTTTTACCAAATCTTCCAATAGTAGGTAAATACCCAAATGTATTAGAATCTCCAAAACACATTATGTTTATCATAAGAAACCCTCCTTAAATAAATAATAAACTAAAAAAAGGAATTTTTATTCCCTTTTTATTTCCATGTAAGTTTATCTTCTAAATCTTTTGTATATACAACTTTAAATCCATCTATTTCTTTTACATAGTCTGAATTGATTTCTATATTTTTATTCATAGTCCATATTACATCTAATGTTTCATTAGGATGATTTTTTCTAAATTCTTCTACTATTTCCATACCTGTTTCATAATCAACTGTAAATAAAGTTGTACTTAAGGCATCTGCGATACCACTATCTTTAGTTATAACTGTAACAGAATGAAAGTGATTTGCAGGAAATAAAGTTGAAGGATCAATAATATGATGATACTGATTTCCATCTTCTGCGATGTAGTATCTTTGATAATCTCCACTTGTTACAAACGAGCTACTTCCTTCTTTATTAACAACTAGTAGTGCACCATCTCCACCTAGTGGATGTTGAATACCAACTCGCCAAGGAGAGTTATCTAATTTGGTATTTATAGTTCTATTGTTTCCACCAGCATCTATAAAACCTACTTTAATATTTTTATCTTCTAATTTTTTTGCAATATATTCAGTCGCAAAACCTTTTGCAATACCACCGACATCTAATGAAGCACATTCTTTATTTAAATATACAGTAGAATTTTCTTTATTTATTTCTACTAAGTCCCATCCTACACAAGTATAAGCTTCTTGGAGTTCTTCTAAATTAGGAACACTACCAAATTTTCCTTCTTGCATTAAAGTTAATCCTTCATCTCTGTAGTTATGCCATATCTTTAAAACAGGACCTAAAGTTATGTCAAATTCATGGTTTGAGATATCATAATATTCTTTAGAAAGTTCAAGCATATCAATGATAATAGGATCAACTTTTACTGGTTTAATACCAGCATTATCATTAATTGTTTTAATGTTGTTAACACCTTCATAATCGTTGTAAATATCAAATAATTTATTTAAATATTGAAAATCTTCAACAACCTCATTAAAAATCTTGTCAAACTCTTCTTGAGATGATGTAGCTACTGAAACACTTATGTATGTATCAAATCCTGCAGAAAGTGATACACTATTAAACATCTCTAACTTTTCTGGTTTTGGTTGACAAGCACTAATCAATAATAGTAATAAGGTAATTATTAATACTTTTATATTTTTCATAGGAAATATTATAGCATAAATACTGTAATGTATTGTAGAAAATGCACCTTTCTAATGTTATAATAACAATATTAAATTATGAAAGGACGGAATAGTATGTCAATTTTGTTAGGGAAGATGTCTTATCATGCTTTTGGTCATAAAGATTTAACAGCTCATGATGAAATAATAAAGCTTGAAGCACCTTCTGAAATCAAAATTCCTTTGATGATTAGCAATGCTCCTTTTGAAGCGATTGTTAAGGAAGGAGATAAGGTAAAAGTAGGGACAAAACTTGGGGCTAGAAATGATCATTTTTATGTGCCAGTATATTCACCAGTTTCTGGTGTTGTAAAAGGTATTAAAAAGAATATGCATTCTAGTTTAAAACAAGTAGATCATTTAATAATTGAAAATGATGGAAAGTTTGAATTTGAAGCTCCTTTTGAACCTTTAGATTTTGAAAAAGCATCTCATAAGGAATTGTTAGAATTTGTAAAAGAAGCAGGTTTAGTAGGCTGTGGGGGCGCAGGTTTTCCTACGTATGTTAAATACATGATGCCTGAAAAGATTGATACTCTTATTATTAATGCTGTAGAGTGTGAGCCTTATATTACTTCTGACTTTAGAGGTATATATGATAATCTTGATTTATTTGTTCATGGTGTAAGGGCTATGTTTAAATTATCAGGTGGTAAGGAAGGTTTAGTAGCTATTAAAGAAGACAAGACAGATTTAATACCTATATTAGAAGAAGCTTTTAGTAGTTATCCAGAAATTAAAGTAGCAAAAGTTCCAAATGTTTATCCAATGGGATGGGAGAGAACATTAGTTTATGAACTAGTTAAAAAACGTTATGTAAAACTTCCATCAGAAGTTGGATGTGTTGTAAGTAATGCAACTACTGCAATAGCTTTAGCTGATGCTTTAATTAACAGTATGCCAATTACAAGAAAACTTGTAACAGTTTCTGGTAATGGTATTAAAAAACCAGCTAACGTTTTAACTTATGTAGGTACACCTGTAAAATATTTAATTGATAAATGTGGTGGTTATAATGGCGATAAGATTATTCTTATAGCTGGAGGACCAATGATGGGGAAATCAATGGTTAGTGATCAATATGTAATTGAAGCACAATGTAATGCTGTAACTGTACTTATAGATGAGCCTATTGATGAAATTGCTTGTCTAAGATGTGGTCGTTGTAGTGACTATTGTCCAAGTGGTTTACAGCCAGTAAGAATTAATAATGCTGAAAAAACTAAGGATTTAGAAGCATTAAGAAAATTAAGTGTTATGGATTGCATTGAATGTGGTTTATGTTCATTTGTATGTCCATCTAAGATTCAAGTTACAGAAGGGATTAGAAAAGCAAAGAGATATTTTGCTTTAAATAATAAGAAGTAGGGGGTTAAGATGAAATTATCGTATAAATTTTCTCCTAACTATCGTGATGATCTTTCAACAAAAGAAATAATGTTTCATTTGTTGATAGCATTATTAGTAGTATTTATAGCTACTGATATTTATTATTTTGTTGAGTATGGAGCAGCATTTGGAATTAGGGCTATTGGTTTATTAATTTGTTCTGTAGTTGCTGCAACATTAACAGAGGTAGTTTGGTGTTTAGTCTTAAAGAAAGACATTAAAACTTTTTTAAGTAGTTCATTTCCTTGGATTACTGCAATTATCTTGACTTTAACAGTTCAAGT
>JAAYSZ010000040.1 GCA_012523895.1 Erysipelotrichaceae bacterium | reverse complement strand
TTAGTTCAAGATATGGTTAGACATGGTGAAATAACTGAACAAGAGGCTCTTTATCATCCTAAGAAAAATGTTCTTACTAATGCTTTAGGAGTATGGAGTAATGTTCGTGTTGATATAGATGAATATCCTGAAAAATTTTACGATATTTTAGTCTGTAGTGATGGATTATTTGGGTATGTTAAAGAAGAAGAAATTGAAAAAGTTATGCTTACTGATGAACTTACTACAACATTAAAAGTTAGAAAACTATTAAATCTTGCGATAAAAGCAGGGGGTTATGACAACATAACCATAATTATTATTGAATTGGGAGATGGTGATAATAGATGAGTGACAATATGATACAAGGAAGGTATAAAGTTGTTAAACATATTGGCCAAGGAGGAATGGCTGATGTTTTTGTGGCGATAGATACAATTTTAAATAGAGAGGTTGCTGTAAAAGTATTAAGAGGAGATCTTAGTAGTGACCCTGTTTCTGTTTTAAGATTTAAAAGAGAAGCTAATGCTTCTACATCTTTATCTCATCCTAATATAGTTGATATTTATGATGTTGGAGAATATAAAGGACATCATTATATAGTTATGGAATATGTTAAGGGAAAAAACCTTAAACAATTGATATCTCAAAGAGGAGCTTTAATTAAAGAAGAAGCTGTTGATATTATGAAGCAACTTTGTAGTGCTACAATTGAAGCTCATAATAGAGGAATTATTCATAGAGATATAAAACCTCAAAATGTATTAGTTAAAAATGATGGAACAATTAAAATGGTGGATTTTGGTATTGCTTTAGCTCAAGATGCACTTCAATTAACTCAAAGTGATTCTATTATGGGTTCTGTTCATTATCTAGCACCAGAACTTGCAAAAGGTGAACAAGCTACTGCTCAAAGTGATATTTATGCACTAGGTATTGTATTTTATGAACTACTTACAGGAGATGTACCTTTTAAAGCAGATCAAGCTGTTCAAGTTGCTTTAATGCATATGAGGGATGATATTCCTAGTGTTAGAGAAATTAATCCAATGGTTCCTCAATCAATTGAAAATATAATTATTAGAGCAACTGCTAAAAATAAAGGATTTAGATATAAAAATGCTCAAGAAATGTTAGATGATTTAAAAACATGTTTAAGAGCTGAAAGAATGAATGAAAGAAAAAATGTTTTTAGCTTTCCTTTAGAAGGTGATAAAACAATTACTATTGATCAAGTAAAAAAGACTAGAGAAGATGTTAGTGAAAAACCAATAGTTAAAAAGGTATCTAAAAAAAGGATTAATCCTATGTGGATTGTTGGTCCACTAGTTTCATTATTAGTAATTGCAGGTATTTACTTTATGTTAACTATTAGTGGAATATTTACTCCAAAAGTAACTACAATAAATGTTCCTGATATTAGAGGAATGGATGTTACAAGTGCTAAAAATTCATTAGAACAATTAGAACTTGTATTAGATACAACAAATATTACTTATCAATTAACTGATGATACTCCTAAGGGTAAAATTATAAGTGTTACTCCAGAAGTTAATACTGAAGTAGAAATAGGTTCTAGTATTAATGTAACTGTATCAAGTGGAATAGCTGCATATATGGATGATTTTGTAGGTAAAAGATTAAGTGAAGCAAAAAAAGAGTTGGAAAAATATCCAAATGTTAAAATAGAAATAGTTGAAGAAGAAAGTAGTGATGTTTCTCCTGGTATAATTATTAGGCAGGAACTTCTTACTGCAAATATGCAATTTAATCCAGATGTTGCTACTGATATACGTCTAGTTTATTCTAAATATACAACTATAGAAATTCCATGGGAGATAGTTGGTATGAGCATTGAAAATGCAACTGCATTACTACAACAAAAAGGAGCTGATGTAATGTTAAGTGTTTTAGATACAAGTACAATGAGTGAAGAAGAAAGGAATAACTTGCAATATGGAGTTGTAATTCAAACAACACCAGCTGCTGGAACACCTTATACTCAAGAGGATGGTTCTAATGTAGTTATTTATTATTATTAGTATGAAGGCTAAGATAGTAAAAATAATTTCTAATCAATATACGATTGTTGACAAAGATAACAATCGATATGAAGCAGTCGCAATGGGGAAATTAAGGCTTGGAGATAGTCCTGTTGTAGGTGATAATGTAATATTTGAATTTAGAGATTCTAAGGCTACTATTGAAAAAATATTACCAAGAAAAAATCATCTTATTAGACCTTTAATCGCAAATGTTGATCAAGCTTTAATTGTAATGAGCGCGAAAAATCCTGAATTTAGTAGTGCTTTAGTTGATAGATTAATATTTTTAGTTGTCAATGTTAATATAGAACCTTTAATATGTATCACAAAGATGGATTTAAGTGATGATTCTATATATGATTATATTAATGATTATAGAAAGTCTGGATATACTGTTATACTTGTTGATAAAGATAATGTAGATCATGAATTGGATGAAATTTTAAAAGATAAAATTACAGTTCTTACCGGACAAAGTGGAGTTGGTAAATCTACTTTATTAAATAAATTAAATCCTGAATTTAATTTAAAAACTCAGGAAATAAGTAAGGCTTTGGGAAGAGGAAAACATACTACAAGACATAGTGAATTACATGAAGTTTGTGGTGGTTTAGTAGGAGATACACCTGGCTTTAGTTCTTTAGATTTTAGTCATATGGATGTGTATGATTTAAGAAATAGTGTATTAGATTTTAGGAAGTATATTAATGCTTGTAGATTTAATGATTGTTTACATCAAAATGAACCTGGATGTAAGGTTAAAGAAGCTGTAGATAATGGAGAAGTTTCAAGTATTAGATATAACAATTATTTGGATGTATTAAAAAGTATCCAAGAAAGGAGAGTAAAGTATTAATGATAATAGCACCTTCAGTGTTGTCACTTGATTATAGTGATACAAAAAAACAACTAGATGAGTTGAAAAAATCAAAGGCAACTTGGTTACATTTTGATGTAATGGATGGGCATTTTGTAAATAATTTAAGTTTTGGCCCTCATGTTTTAAAGACAATGAAAAAAGGTTTGGATTTATTTTATGATGTTCATATCATGGTTGATAATCCAATGTTTTTTCAAAAGGTTTTTATTGATGCAGGGGCAGATGGAATTACTTTCCATTTAGAAGCATGTAAAGATGAAGAAGAATGCTTTGAAGTAATTAAAGAAATCAAAAACAGAGGAAAAAAAGTTGGTTTATCTATTAAACCAAATACAAGTGTTGATACATTAAAACCATTTATTAAAGAACTAGATTTAGTTTTAATTATGTCTGTTGAACCTGGTTTTGGTGGTCAATCATTTATCGAAAGTTCAATTGATAAGATTAAAGATTTGAAAAAACTTATTGTTGAAAGTGGTTCAAATGCTTTAATTCAAGTTGATGGTGGAATAAATGATGTTACAGGGAAGCTTTGTAAAGAAGCTGGCGCTGATGTATTAGTTGCTGGAAGTTATATTTTTAATAATGATATTGTTAAGGCAATAGAATCTTTATGTTAAAAAAATGCGTTGTACTAGCATGTAATTTAACTGATGCGATACCTAATTTTGATTGTGATTTTATTGGAGTAGATAAAGGAGCATTAACATTAGCAAATAAAGGAATAATGATGGAAAGGGCTATAGGGGATTTCGATTCAGTTGATGAGAAAACCCTTAAGTTTATTGATAAACATTGTTATAAGCTAATAAAACTTGATCCAGTTAAGGATATAAGTGATAGTGAAGCAGCTGTTAATCTTGCAAAAGAGTTGGGCTATGAAGAGATAATTATTCTTGGTGGATTAGGTAATAGAATGGATCATAGCTATGTTAATTTAAAACTGATGCAAAAAGAAGAGGGTAGAGTCAGTATTTTAGATAAGCATAACTATATAAGAATCTTTAAAAGAGGTACTTACAATATTAATAAATTAGGCTTTAAGTATATTTCATTTTTTCCGGTTAAGGATTGTGTTATAAGTTTAGAAAATATGAAATATCCATTAAAAAATAAATTGTTAATAGAAAATGATTTATTAGGATTATCAAATGAAATAGAAGATAATGTAGGCAAATTAGTTGTTTCCCAAGGTATGGTTATGTGTATTCAATCAAACGATTAAAAAAAGCGATCATTATGATCGCTTTGGATAAAAGTCTTTATTTAGCGGCTTGTTGAGCTCTTAAAGTCTTTAGGGCTCTAGCACTTATCTTAACTCGTTTAGGTTTACCATCAACAAGTATTGTTGCTTTTTGTAAGTTAACATTCCATTTACGGCGAGTTGCGCGCAGAGAATGTGAACGCCTATTTCCATATAAAGCCTTTTTTCCGGTTACGGCACAAACTTTAGACATCACGTAACCCCCCTCTCTTGTTGTTTTTGCTTGTAAACTATAACATTATTTTTTACTGTTTGCAAGCAAATGTTTAAAGTGAGATAATGATAAAAACACTTTTTCTCTTTTTTAAGATATTTATGTATGTTAAAATAGACTATATATTGGAAGGATGAACTAATTTTATGGACAAACAAATATTCGCAGCACTTGAAGTTGCGGACCATGAAATAAGGCTAATTGTTGGGGAATTCTTTAATACCCGATTTAATATTATCAAGGTTGAAAGAGTCAACTGTAATTGTTTTAACAACAATTTTGTAGATAAAGAAGCTACAATAAATGGTATTAAAAAGGCTGTAATTAATGCGTCCAAAGCTATTGGTGCTAATATAAATAAGGTTATTCTTGCAATACCATCTTTTAATTTTAAAAGGTATCCACTTAAGGTAAGAGTTGATGTAGATGGTTTTGTTACTATAGATAATATTAAAGATGCAGTAAAAAAAGCTGCTAGTACCAAGATAGATGGTAATTTAGCGCTTATTCAGGCTGTATGTGTTAAATATGTTGTAAATGGTATTAGTTCAAGACGAGTACCAATTAATGAAAGATGCGATGAACTAATAGTTGATATAGATTTATTATGTGCTGATAGGAAACTTGCGTTTGACTTAGTTGCATGTGTGGCTGATGCAAAACTTGAGGTAATGGATATATTCTTAGATACTTATGCAAGTGCTAAAGAAGCGGCATTATTTGAGCAAACTGTTGAACAAAGTGTTATATTATTAAAGTTAGAGTATAATTCAACAACATTAGCTCTAATTTCTCAAGGTAAATTAGTATCTTGTGAAAAAATTAAAGGCGGATTATCTAATATGATATCTAGATTTGTTGATAAATATGAGATACCTATAGATGCTGCTGCAAATTTAATTAAGTATAATGCAAGACTAGATTTAAATAAATATTCTGAAAATCCTGTTTATATTTGGGCTAAGGATGGTATTACAAATACTATTAGTGAAAAGGATATATGTGATATTATTAGACCAAGTATTGATAAATGGCTTGATGAATTTGAATTAATGTGCAAACCAATCTTGCAAGCTGGCAAAACTACTGTTATTATTACAGGCGAGGGTGCTGAAATGCAGGGGTTGGATAACTTGCTTGCATTAAGGCTAGATGAAAAGGTGAAAAACTATTCACCAGAAACATTAGGAGCTAGAAGAAGTAGCTTAGCTAGTTGTTTGGGATTGTTCTATGCTTATAAGGACCAATTACAAATAACAGGTTATAATGTTAATAGTGTGGATATGGATCAGTTTAAAAAAACTGTCATATACAAAGATGGACATAAGTCTGATTCAGAAGAATCAATTACATCAAAATTAAGAGGAATGCTTTTTGAAGCAAGGAAGTAAGAGAGGGTAAGAGCAATGGCTGATTTAACGTATAATCAAGTGGCAAAAATTAAAGTATTTGGAATTGGGGGAGCTGGTAATAATGCAGTTAACCGAATGGTACAAGAAGGAGTACAAGGTGTAGACTTTTATGTCGCAAATACTGACCTACAAGCACTTGATGTATCTCCAGTAACAAACAAAATTACATTAGGAAAAGATGGTTTAGGTGCAGGTGGTAATCCTGAAAATGGAAGAAAAGCTGCAGTTGAAAGTGAAGATGATATCAGAAAAGCAATGGAAGGTGCTGATATGGTATTCTTGACTGCTGGTCTTGGTGGAGGAACTGGTACAGGTGCGGCTCCTTTATTTGCAAAAATTGCTAAGGAAATGGGAGCACTAACTGTTGGAATAGTTACTAAACCTTTTATATTTGAAGGTAGAAAAAGAATGGTTCAAGCTGAAACAGGCTTAGAACAATTAAAAGAATATGTTGATAGTCTTATTATTGTTTCAAATAATAAAGTATTAGAAGTAATAGGTCATATTCCTTTTGAAGAAGCATTTAAAGAAGCAGATAATATTTTAAGACAAGGTGTTCAAACAATTACTGATTTAATTGCTGTTCCTGCATTAATCAACCTAGATTTTGCGGATGTTAAGAGCATTATGGAAGGACAAGGTTCTGCATTAATCGGTATTGGTATGTCTCAAGGAGATAACAAAGCTCAAGAGGCTGCTCAAAAAGCAATTCAATCACCTTTATTAGAGGCTCAAATTGCTGGTGCAAAATCTGCGATAGTAAATGTTACAGGTGGAACATCTATTTCTGTATATGATGCTAGTGAAGCAGTAGAATACATTAGAGAAGCAGCTGGTAACGATATTGATATTATATTTGGTGTTGCAATCAATGATAAGATTGGCGATGCAATTATAGTTACAGTTATTGCTACAGGATTTGATTTACCTAAATCTGAAATATTAGAAAGCTTAAGATCAGAAGAAAAAAGTGAAAAAGTTACTGAATCAAAACCAGATGTAGTACTTGTTGAAGAAGATGATTCAGGCATTCCTGATTTCTTTAAACAAAGATAAAATAAAAAAATAAGGATGCCGAGCATCCTTTTAATTATGAGGTGAAAATGAAACCAATTATAGATTTACATGTACATACGATTAGTAGTGGTCATGCGTATAGTACAATTTTAGAAAACGTTATAGCCGCAAAAGAAGCGGGATTAAAATACGTAGGAATTAGTGATCATACATCTAAAATGCCAGGAGGAGCTCATCAATATCATTTTGATAATATGATTGTAGTACCAAAAGTTATTGAGGGTGTAAGAGTTTTTAGAGGTGCTGAAATTAATATTATGGATGAATTTGGTACCTTAGATCTTAAAGATACATCTATTAAAAGACTTGACTATGCAATTGCTTCTCTTCATGGACCTTGTTATAGTCATAGTCACACATTAAATCAAAATATGAATGCTTATAAAGCTGTTTGTAATAATCCATTGATTGATATTATTGGGCATCCTGATGATGGTAGATATCCTATAAACCGTGATGAACTTGCAAAAATCGCAAAAGAAACAAATACAATAATTGAAGTAAACTGTTCTTCGATTAAACCAGCAAGTTATAGATTAAATGGATTAGAAAATACTAAAGAGATGATAGAAGCATGTAAAAAGTATGGAACTCTAATTGTTGTAAATAGTGATGCACATCATGCTGTTGATGTTGGAAAACTTGATTTAGGAATTTCTTTATTAAAAGAATTAGATTTTCCTAAAGAATTAACTTTAAATTTTAATGAAGATTTAATTTTAAAGCTATTTGATAAATAAACGGGAATATTCTCGTTTATTATTTTAAATGTAAATTTTTTCAATGAAACAAATTGAAAAATATTGTTGACAATGAAAATTTACAAATGTATACTATCATTTATAAAGACAAAGAAAAGGAAAGTATGTCAGGGATAGTTCAAAGAGATTCCCAAATTGGTGAGATTGGGGAAATGAAGACTGATTGAAAATGGCCTTGGAGTCATGTACCGAAGTGAAAATATTCATTAGGCTACATCGGGAGCATCCGTTAAAATGCCGAAGTATGATTGTACTTGATGAGAAAGTAATCGTGAGGTTACTTTGAAGTAAGGTGGTAACACGAGATATATCTTGTCCTTATGTGGGCAAGTTTTTTTTATAGAAGGGAGTAGCCATGATTGAACTAAAAAATATTGTTAAAACATTTAATACAAAGAATTTGAATATTCATGCGGTTAATGATGTTAGTGTGACAATAGAAGATGGTGAAATATTTGGGATAGTTGGTTATTCAGGTGCTGGAAAAAGTACATTAGTAAGAATTATTAATCAACTCGAAAAACAAACTTCAGGAACATTGATAATTAATGGTGAAGATATCAGTAAATTATCAAATAACCAGCTTAGAAAAAAACGACAAAAAATAGGTATGATTTTTCAACATTTCAACTTATTGTGGTCAAGAACTGTATTTAGAAATATAGAACTTCCATTAGAAATTGCCGGTGTTGATAAAGAGACTAGAGAAAAAAGAGTTGTTGAATTAATTAAGTTAGTTGGTTTAGATGGAAGAGAAGATTCATACCCATCAGAGCTATCTGGAGGTCAAAAACAAAGGGTTGGTATTGCAAGAGCATTAGCTAATGATCCAAACATTCTACTTTGTGATGAGGCTACAAGTGCTTTAGATCCTGAAACAACTGAGTCTATTTTAGATTTACTAAGTAAAATTAATGATGAATTAGGAATTACTATAGTATTAATTACTCACCAAATGGAAGTTGTTCAAAGAATTTGTCAAAGAGTGGCTATTATGAGTGATGGATATATTGTTGAACTTGGAAGTGTTAAGGATGTATTTGCACGACCTAAACACGAAGTAACTAAAAGATTTGTACAAAATATCGATAGTGGAAAAAACATTGATAGATTACAAAAAGATTTAAAAGCTTTATATCCTAATGGTGAAATAATGAGATTAACTTTTATGGGAGGTAATTCTGATAAACCAATTATAGCTGGTGCAATAAAGAAAACTGGTTTATTAGTTAGTATCTTAGATAGTAATATTAATCATACAAAACTAGGTGTTATGGGGTTTACTTATTTACATATTCCAAATGGAGATGAAAGTAAAACTAATGAATTTATTAGTTATCTAGTTGAAAATGATGTGAAAGTTGAGGTGGTGTAGGTGGAATTTTTAAGTAATATTGATTTTGATCAGTTGTTAAAAGCTTTAAATGAAACCTTGTACATGTCCTTGGTATCATTATTCTTTGCGACTATTATTGGGCTACTTGTTGGAATACTACTTTATGTAACTCAAACAGGTGGCTTATATGAAAACAAAATAGTAAATAGGGTTGTAGATGTAATAGTAAATATATTAAGAGCTGTTCCATTTATTATATTGATGATTCTAGTTATGCCATTTACAAAAATGTTAGTAGGAACAATTCTAGGCGCAAGCGCTGCACTTCCTTCATTAATTATTGCAGCAGTACCATTTTATGCAAGATTATGTGTAATTGCATTTATTGAAGTAGATAGAGGTACTATTGAAGCAAGTAAGTCAATGGGGGCAAGTAATTGGCAGATTATTTATAAAGTATTATTACCTGAAAGTTTACCTGCATTAGTTTCTGGTATATGTGTTACAGGAATATCTCTAATATCATATACTGCAATGGCAGGAGCTATTGGATCAGGAGGTCTTGGAAATCTAGCTTATCTATATGGATGGGTTAGAAGAAACAATGCAATACTTTATGTATCAACATTAATTATCTTAATCATTGTACTAGTAATACAAGGGTTAGGTGATTATATAGTAAGTAAAATAGATAAACGATAGGGAGAAGAAAAATGAAAAAATTTATCAAATTATTAGGAATTACATTATTAACACTTTCTTTAGTTGCATGTGGTGGAACTAAACCAACTGAAGAAGCAACTGAAGGTACTACAGAAGAAGTGGTTGAAGAAACTGCTGGTGAAACTGAAAAACTAGTTGTTTCAGCAACACTTGACCCTCATGCGAAAATATTAGAATTTGTAAAACCAATTCTATTAGATGAGTACAATATTGAATTAGAAGTTATTGTTTTAGATGATTATTATGTATTTAATAAAGCATTAGATGCTGGAGAAGTTGATGCTAACTATTTCCAACACGTTCCATTCTTTGATGAAGATGTTAAAGCGAATGGATATGAAATTACTAACATTGCAGGAATTCATATTGAACCATTTGGATTTTATTCTAATACTATAACTAGTATTGATGAAATTGAAGATGGAGCTACTATTGTTATTTCTAACTCTGTAGCAGACCATGGAAGAGTTCTTACAATCCTTGATAAAGCTGGATTAATTAAACTTTCTGATGATGCAGATGCAATAGCAGCTACTATAAGTGATATTGTAGAAAATCCTAAAAACTTACAATTTGTTGAAGTAAAACCTGAATTATTAACTATTTCGTATGAAAATAATGAAGGTGTATTAGTTGCAATTAATGGAAACTATGCAATTCAAGGAGGATTAAATCCTGCTGAAGATGCTGTTATCCTTGAACAAGCAGATGCTACAAACCCATATGTAAATATTGTGGCAGTTAAAAAAGGCACTGAAGAAGATGTAAAAATTAAAGCTTTAGTAGAAGTATTAACATCTGATACAGTTAAAGAGTATATTACAACTACTTGGGCAAATGGTTCAGTAATTCCAACTGAATAATAAACAATTAAAGCTGTGTAAACTCAAATTGTTGTTGTGTTTAACACAGCTTTTTTAGTATAAATATATTAGAGGTAAAAAAATATGTATAGTTTTAAAAATGATTATAATCAAACTTGTCATCCAAATATTTTAAAAGAATTAAAGAATTTAGAAAATATTCAATTTGATGGATATGGATTAGATGATATTTGTGATAAGGCAAAAGAAAAAATTAGAAAAGAAATAGAAAATGATAGTGATATACATTTTATTGCTGGAGGAACTTTAACTAATTTAATAGTTATTTCATCTATTTTAAGGCCATATGAGGCTGTAATAAGTTGTGATAGTGGACATATAAACGTTCATGAAACAGGTGCTATTGAAGCTGTTGGACATAAAATAATCACATTAAAAAATGATGATGGAAAATTAAATGCAAATGAAGTTAAAAAAGTATTTGAAAATCATTTTAATGATGAAAATGCGGAGCATACTGTAAAGCCTAAAATGGTTTATATATCAAATCCTACAGAGATAGGTACAATATATACAAAAAAAGAACTAAAAGAGCTCTATGATGTATGTAAGGAATATGATGCTTATTTATATTTAGATGGTGCAAGGCTTGCATATTCTTTTGAGGCAGTTAATAATGATGTTTATTTAAAAGACTATAAAAATTTAGTTGATGTTTATTATATTGGTGGTACTAAGTGTGGTGCTTTATTTGGAGAAGCCTTAGTAATAAATAATGAAAAGTTAATTAAAGATTTTAGGTATAACATTAAACAAAGAGGTGGAATGCTTGCAAAAGGATTTATACTTGGATCTCAATTTAATACATTGTTTAGTAATAATTTATATTATGAAATTGGTAAGTATGCAAATGATATTGCTGCATATTTAAGTGAAGAATTAGAAAAAAGAAATATAAAGATGTTATCAAAGAGGGTTAGCAATCAACTATTTTTAATTTTAGATAATAAAACTATTACTGAATTAAGAAAAAATTATTCATTTGAAAAGTGGCAGGTTATTGATGATAATAATACTGCAATAAGATTATGTATCTCTTGGGCAACTGATAAAGATAAGGTTTATGAATTTTTAGAAGATCTTGATAAGATTCTTTAATTTGCATGTATATATTACGCATGCTATAATACGTAATATTTGAAAGGATGTGTGTTGTTTTGGAGGATTTACCGGAGGCCAGTTGCTTATTTAAATTTAAAATATATATGAGTGTTTATATATTTATTTTGTTATTATATAGAATGCTTCGTTTTTCTTTTACTAGAATGTAGTTAGTAGTATTAAGTAAATATGAAGGGAGAATTATATGAGTAATAATGAAATAATTATGATATTTATGTTAATACTATTAGTATTAGCATCGGCCATGTTTAGTTCAATAGAAACAGCATATTCTAGCAGTAATAGAATAAGATTAAAAAATTATGCTAGTGACAATAATAAAAAAGCACAACATGTTTTAGATGTGTTAGATAATTTTGATGAATTTTTAAGTGCAATTTTAGTAGGGAATAATATTGTAAATATTGTTGCTACAACAATATCTACACTACTTTTTACTGGTTTTTTTGGATCAACAAAAGGTCCGACAATATCTACAGTGGTTATAACTTTAGTTATTTTAACATTTGGAGAAATAACACCAAAAAGTATTGCAAAAAGAGTACCAGAAGATTTAGCAATGTCTACTGTAGGAGTAGTAAGATTTTTAATATTGATATTAAAGCCCTTAACTATATTTTTTAAAGGGGTTAAGGCTTTATTAAATAAAATTATTAAAATTAAAGAAAGTGATTCAGATATTACTGATGAATTAATTACAATGGTTGAAGAAGCTGAAAATGAGGGTGATTTAGATTCTCATGAAAGTGATTTAATTAGTGCGGCTATTGAGTTTAATGAATTAGAAGTTAGAGATATATTAACTCCAAGAGTTGATTTAGTTGCTGCTGAGGTAACTATGAATTTAGATGAAATAGAAGAAGTTTTTAGGCTTAATTCATTTTCAAGATTACCTATTTATGAAAATTCACTAGATAATATTATTGGTATTCTTCATGAAAAAGACTTTTATAGACTTTATCATACTAAGAAAGGTTCAATAAAAAACATTTTACAGCCTACTGTATATACAAGTTTACATGTAAAAATATCTAGTTTATTAAGACAGTTACAATCTTCTAAAACTCATCTTTCAGTAGTATTGGATGAATATGGTGGTACAGCAGGTATTATTACATTAGAAGATATTATTGAAGAGTTAGTTGGAGACATTTGGGATGAACATGATACTGTAAAAGAGTTTTATACTTTTGTAGCAGAAGATGTTTATCTTGTATCGTGCGATGTTGAACTTGAAGATATGTTTGAAAGATTTAATGTTGATTATGATGATGAAGAACATGATTATGTAACAGTTTCTGGATGGGTTATCAGTCAATTTGATAAGATACCTAAAATCGGAGAAACCTTTACTTATGAAAATTTAGAGGTACTAGTTACTAATGCTGATGAAAGAAAAGTTCATGAAATTAAAGTGAATGTACTTCCTAAAATAGAAGAAAAAGAAGATTGATATTATTTTTTTAAAGTGTATAATAGCTTTAGCATAGACTTTTTAAACTGACACGAGAGGTCAGAAAGAGTTATGGAAAAAGTTGGTTTATTATGGTCTTTGCACGAGGACCTTTTTATTAGGTCAAAGGAGAAGATTATGTCAAAAAAAGTAGAAATGATTTTGGATGTACATGAAAAACCAGAACCTGGTCAATTTGTACTCCTAAGCTTTCAACATGTGTTTGCAATGTTTGGAGCAACAGTTTTAGTTCCTATACTTACTGGATATCCTATTTCAGTAGCGTTATTTGCGTCAGGATTAGGAACTCTAATTTATTCAGCTATTACAAAATTTAAAGTTCCAGTTTATTTAGGTAGTAGTTTTGCGTATATAACTGCAGTAATTATTGCGGTTGAGGCAATGGGTGGTAGCTTTGATGCTGCTCAATCAGGTTTAGTTTTAGTTGGTTTAATTTATGTAGCTGTTGGTGTTGCAATAAAATTTATTGGAAAAGATTGGATTGATAAATTATTACCTCCAATTGTAATAGGACCAATGATTGCAGTAATTGGGTTAGGACTTGCAAATTCAGCTGTTACAAATGCTAATTTTGTACATGATGGTGATGGTAGAGCTATGATAGTAGCTATTATAACTTTTGTGGCTACAGCATTAATTAGTACAAAAGCTAAAGGTTTCTTTAAAATAATTCCATTTCTTTCTGGAATATTAATTGGATATATTGCTTCTGTAATATTAGGAATAGTTGATTTTAGTCCTATAACTGCAGTTATTGAAAGTGGCAAATATTTTGGATTACCAGATTTTATATTGCCATTTAAATTAGGAAATTTTAGAACGTTTAACTTTTATTTTGGTCCTGAGACTTTAGCAATTTTACCAGTAGCTATTGTTACAATTTCAGAACATATAGGAGATCATACTGTTTTAGGTAAAATCTGTGACAAAAACTTTTTGAAAGATCCAGGTTTAGATAGAACATTGTATGGTGATGGAATAGCTACATCAGTTTCGGCATTACTTGGTGGCCCTGCAAATACAACTTATGGAGAAAACACCGGAGTCATAGGAATGACAAAGGTTGCAAGTGTTTATGTGACTTGTGGTGCTGCTGTAATTGCTATACTTCTATCAATGATTAGAATAGTATCAGCTTGTATTCAAACAATTCCAAGCGCTGTACTTGGCGGAATGGGTATTTTGTTGTATGGTGTAATTGCAAGTAATGGATTAAGAGTTCTTATAGATAACAGAGTTGATTTTGGAAAACAAAGAAATTTAATCATTGCAAGTGCAATGTTAGTTATAGGTATTGGTGGAGCTGTTCTTCCAATAAGTGATTTAATAACATTAAGTGGAACTGCATTATCTGCAGTAGTGGGGGTAATATTAAATTTAATTTTACCTCAAGAATAAAAAGAGGTGTAAAATGATAAAACCAGGAGCTAGAATAATTAAAACTACAATTGCTGTATTTTTAAGTATGGTAGTATCATATTTTTTCACAAGAACACCATCAACTATAGCTCCTATATCGGCAGTAATTGTATTAAAAGAAAATACTGAAGTTTCTATTAAGCAAGGTATTACAAGACTTATTGGTACAATAATAGGTAGTATAAATTCAATTATTTATGTATATTTATTTTCTAAATATCTTTATGCAAACAATTATATGTTTAATATAATATCTACAAGTATATTAATATTTATTGCTTTATGGATATGTAAAATATTAAATTTAGGTTCAGGAAGTTCATCAAATGCAATTGTGCTGATAATAATAGTTTTAAACTCATATTTAAATGATCCAAGTTTAGCGATGGAATATACAATTCATAGAACAATAGAAACACTTATTGGTATAATATGCGCTGTACTTGTAAATCATTTTATTATGGCTAATAGAGGTGAAATAGAATAAGCCTCTTTTTTTATTTAATTGTGTATAATATATTAGGTGATAATATGTATCAATTTTTTATGGAAGAAGATATAAATATTAATAATACTTATAGTTTTAATAAGGATGATAGTCATCATATTAAGAATGTTTTAAGGTTAAATAAAGGAGAGATTATTAGGGTTGTTTATGGATCAAAAGGATATTTTGGAAAGATTGACTATTATAATGGTAATCCTGTAGTAAACATTGAAACATTAGATAATGTGAAGCATGAATTAGACATAAATATTACACTTATACAATCATTAATTAAAGTTGATAAGTTTGAATTCTTATTGCAAAAAAGCTGTGAACTTGGAGTTTCTAAGATTGTACCTTTATATACATCAAGATGTAATATTAAAAAGGATATTTATGATAAAAAAAGAAATAGATTTAATAAAATTATTTTAGAATCATGTAAACAGTGTAAAAGAGAAGTTTTACCAATAGTTGAAGATACTATTAATTTAGATAATATTAATAAATATAAAAGTGATATTAATTTGTTTGCGTATGAATTAGATGATAATAATAGTCTTATTAATTTTATAGAAAAAGGTAAGCATATTACAGTTGTAATTGGTACTGAAGGCGGTTTTACTCACCAGGAAGCCTTATTTTTAAGTGATAATGGATTTATGCCTGTAAGTCTTGGAAAACGCATTTTAAGGGCTGAAACTGCGGGAATTTATGCAATAAGTGTTATTGGTGCAATTAATGAGGGTTAGTAATGATTACATTTGCGGTTAGTACATTAGGATGTAAAGTTAATACATTTGAATCAGTAAGTATAGTTGAATCATTAAAAAGAGAAGGTTTTATTGAGATTGATTTTAATGATTTAGCTGATGTTTATATTATTTTTACTTGTGCAGTTACTAATGTTGCATCAAGTAAAAGTAGAAAAAAAATAAATCAAGCAATTAGACAAAATAAGGATGCAGTTATTTGTGTTGTAGGTTGTTATGTTCAACTTGAACCAAAAGAAATAAAGGACAATGAAAATATAGATATATTAGTTGGTTCAAATTTTAAAAATAAAATTCCTGAATACATTAAAAAAGTTTTAGAAACTAAAGAGAAAATAGATGTTGTTAGTGATGTTAGATTAAAAGACATTGATTTTGAAAATTTAGGAGTTAGTTTATTTGATAAGCAAGTTAGAGCATATTTAAAAATACAAGATGGATGTAATCAATTTTGTAGTTATTGTATTATTCCTTATGCTAGAGGGAAAGAAAGAAGTTTGTCAGTTGATGAAGTTGTATCATTATCTAAAACAATTAGTTTAAATCATAAGGAAATTGTTTTAGCTGGTATTCATACTGGAAGATATTTTAGTGATGGATATGATTTAACAAAATTAGTTAAGAAAATATTAGAGGAAAATAAAAAAATAGAAAGATTAAGAATATCTTCAATTGAAATAACGGAAATAACTGATGAATTAATTAAATTAATTAAAAATGATAATAGAATTGCAAGACATCTTCATATTCCACTTCAATCAGGAAGTGATGAAATGTTAAAACTTATGAGAAGACCTTATGATACAAAGTTATATTTAAATAGAATTAATTATATTAGAAATGAAATACCTGATATTTCTATTAGTACTGATGTAATTGTAGGATTTCCTAAAGAAACAGAAAAATTATTTAATGATACTTTAAACTTTATAAAAGAATGTAGTTTTTCATTTATACATGTATTTCCATTTTCTTTAAAAGAAGGTACTGATGCATCTAAATTAAAAGGTTTTATTTCAAATGCTGAAAAAAAAGAAAGAGTGAAGAAGGTTTCAGACTTATCAAAAAAGTTATATTATATTTATAAAGAAACTTTTATTAATAAAGAGTTAGAAGTTTTAATTGAAAAACATGAAAAAAATTATTCATTTGGACATTCTAGTGAGTATATTCCAGTTTATATAAAAGGAATATTTGATAAAAATCAAATTATTAAAGTAAAAGGTACTCATATTAGTAATGAAGATTTTTATGCGATTAAGGAGTAATTATTTATGGTTAAATTAAGTTATTTGTTTCAAAATGCACCTGATATAGAAATTAAGAGTTTAATGTCTGATAGTAGAAAGAAAAGACCTGATTCTATTTTCTTTTGTGTTAAAGGAATGATGTTTAATGGTCACAGATTTATTAATCAAGCCATAGAAAATGGTGCAAAGGTAATTGTGCATAGTGAATCTTTAGAAGATATTAATCCTGATATTACATATATTAAGGTTAAAAATGTTCAACAAGCTTTTAATAGTGTTGCGGATGCATTTTATGGAAGAGCTTCTAGTAAGTTAAGAATGTTTGGTATTACAGGTACTAATGGTAAAAGCTCTGTTGCATCATTAATTAAAGACTTATTAGATGAATATGAACCTACTGGATATATTGGTACAATTGCGATTGAATATGGGAGTGTTAAGTTAGAGCCAACTTTAACTACTCCAGAAGTTGATGATTTACACGGTATTTTAAGAGATATGGTTAATGCAAATATAAAAGCATGTGCGTTAGAAGTTAGTAGTATTGGAATTGAACAAGAAAGAGTATCTTCTATAGATTTTGATGTTGCTATATTTACAAATTTAACCCATGATCATTTGGATTATCATGGAAATATGGAAAATTACTATGAAATTAAAAAAAGATTTTTTGATAGTATAAAACCTACTGGAACAGTAATTACTAATGTTGATGATACATATGGACTTTCAATAGTAGAAGATGTTAGCTGTAAAGTTTTAACTTATGGAATACATAATGAAGCAGATTATCAAGCTATTAATTTTCAAATAATGAAGGATAAAACAGTATTTACTTTGGTTTGTTTTGGTAGAAGATATAAAGTTGAAACAAATTTAGTGGCAATGTTTAATATATATAATCTTCTTGCGTGCTTAGCAGCTTTAGATTCACAAGGCTTTAATATTGAAAAGATGATACCTAAACTTACAAATATAAAACAAATAGAAGGAAGAATGCAAAGAATTGATTTAGGACAGCCATTTAACATAATAGTTGATTTTGCACATACTCCAGACGGAATAAAAAAGGTTTGTGAATATGCTTCAAAGATTACTCCAAAAGGTAATAGAATTATTTCTGTTTTTGGTTCAGCAGGAAAAAGAGACACTAAGAAAAGAAAAATTTTTGGTGAAATAGCTGATAAATATTGTGATATGATTATTTTAACAGAGGATGACCCTAGAGATGAGAGTGTCTATGATATTGCGATGGAAATAGCTTCAGGCATAAAAGAAACAAATTATGTAATAATTGAAGATAGATATTATGCGATACAACAAGCAATTGAACTTGCTTTGGCTAATGATACTATTTTAATTCTAGGGAAGGGAAATGAAACATTTATATATAGAGAATTTGGCACAGAACAATACCTTGGGGATGATAAGGTAGTTAAAGAAACTATAAATAAAATAATGGAGGAAAGAAATGAAATTGAACAAGTATATTGATCACACACTATTAAAACAAGATGCTACAAAAGGGATGTTTGATAAGCTATGTGAAGAAGCAAAAGAATATGATTTTAAAACAGTTTGTGTTAATCCTAGTTGGATTGAATACTGTAAGGAAAAGCTTAGAGGAAGTGATGTTAAAGTATGTACTGTTATTGGTTTTCCTTTGGGAGCTATGACTAGTGAAGCCAAAGCTTTTGAAGCAAGACAAGCAGTTGAACTTGGTGCTGATGAAGTTGATATGGTATTAAATATTGGAAGACTTAAAAATAATGAAATTGAATATGTTATAAATGATATTAAAAAAGTGAAAGAAGCAATTGGAGATAAAGTATTAAAAGTAATTATTGAAACATGTTTATTAACTGATGAAGAAAAATTAAAAGCATGTGATGCAATAATTAAAGCTAATGCTGATTTTGTAAAGACTTCTACTGGATTTAGTACATCAGGAGCTAATTTAGAAGATGTTAAACTTTTAAAAAAGGGAGCTAAAGGAATTTTAAAAGTTAAAGCTGCTGGAGGTGTTAGATCACAAGAAGATATGATTACATTTATTGAAAATGGCGCTGATAGGATTGGTACAAGTAGTGGTGTTAAGTTAATGAGTAATCAAAAACCAACTGATAGTTATTAATTTGTTGCAATATTTATGCGTTTTTGTTATCATGTTTATGCTTGTGTTCAGAAGGGAGGGTTAGTTAATGTCAAGAGTTGTACTTAAAGAGAATGAAGGTTTAGATGACGCGTTACGTCGTTTTAAACGTCAAGTTTCTCGCAACGGAACCCTTGCTGAGGCTCGCAAAAGAGAGTATTACGTAAAACCTGGCGTTCGTCGTAAAATGAAGTCGGAAGCTGCTCGTAAAGCTAGACGCAAATAAATATAAGTAAAAAGGTATATCTCACTTTAAGTGAAATATACCTTTTATTTTTCTAAATAATTTGATCTTAATTTAATTATGTCTTCATCATTTATTCCAATAACATTACTAATGTAATTATATGTAGAACCATAATGTTTATTTATATATTTTACTGCATTTTCTAAATATTCTTCTATTACACCTTGTGTATATGGTATTTGTAAGACAATATCTTCAGGAATATTATAGTTACGTGCTATTTCCATCATTTCATTCATTAATTCATAGTAATACTTATTTGTAAGTAAGTAATCTTCTAAAATATCTTCATATGATACACCAAGTGTTGATAAAATTAAATAAGTTAGAATTCCTACTCTATCTTTACCAGCACTACAGTGATATAGTGTTGAACCTTCAGTATTGTAGATTAGTATTTTAAATATGCTATTAAAGCTATTTTGAGCATATTTTTCTGATACCATTGCTGGATATAAGTCAATCATTTTTTCTTTGGCATTACTCATTGCTTTAATTAAATTAATTATATGACTTGTTTCATCACTTTTTTCTTTTGAAATACCTTGTAGGCCGTTTTCAAAGATAGGGATGTGGTTGTAAGTAACACCGTCAATAGTTGGATCTGGTTTTTCATTGATTTCATCAAGTGTTCTTAAATCAATAATGGTATTTAAATTATACTTATTTTTTAGTGTTTTAATATCATTTTTACTTGATTCAAATAGTCTTCCACTTCTAATAATTCTTTTCTTTTTGATTTTATAACCATGTTTAGTTTTTAATCCACCTAAGTCTCTAGTATTCAATAAATTATCTAAAATTATTTTCCTCATAGAAGCCTCCTATCTAAAATAATTCTACATAAAAAACATAAATTGTCCAATAATGTTTAAATTTAAATATTTAAGTTATATAATAATTAAAGGAGGATTTGTCTTGGTAAATAATAAAGTAATTAGTTTTCCTGAGTTAGATGGGAAGCAAGCATTAAGTCTTGTAGGTATACATGATAAAAATTTAAATGTACTATCAGAATGTTTTGGAAAGAAATTTTTTTTTAGGAACAATGAATTTATAATAAATGATGTTGAAGAAGAAATAGCACAACAGATAGAAGAAGTTTTAATGGCTTTATATGAGGTTGTTAAAAAGAATCAAAGTGTTAGTGAAAGAGATGTTTTATATGCATATAGGCTTGTAAGTAAGAGTGAAAAAGTTGATTTTGATAATTTAAACAATAAAATTATTGGAAGAACTTTAACAGGTAAAATAATAGCGCCTAAAACAAAAGGACAATTAAACTTTGTAAATGCAATGGAGAAATATGATGTTGTTTTAGCTATTGGTCCTGCAGGTACTGGTAAAACATATCTTGCAGTTATTCAAGCTGTATCAATGCTTAAAAAAGGCTTGGTAAAAAGAATTGTTCTTACAAGACCTGCAGTAGAAGCAGGGGAGAATTTAGGATTTTTACCTGGTGATTTAAAAGAAAAGGTTGACCCTTATTTAACACCGCTTTATGATTCTTTATATGATATGCTAGGTGTAGAACAAACAGAAAAGTTAATTGAGAAAAAAACAATTGAAATTGCTCCTTTAGCATATATGAGAGGAAGAACATTAGAAGATGCTTTTGTTATATTAGATGAAGCTCAAAATACAACCACAAGCCAAATGAAAATGTTTCTTACAAGATTGGGATTTAATTCTAAAATGGTTATTACAGGAGACATAACTCAAATAGATTTAAATCATGGTAGTAAATCAGGTTTAATTGAAGCTTCAAATGTTTTAAAAGATGTTGAAGAAATAAAAATATTATATTTAACTGCAGATGATGTTGTTAGACATCCGCTTGTTCAAAAGATAATTGAATCTTATGAAAAAAGCAGTATTGAAAACAATAAAAAAGTAAGAGAAATAAAAGAAAAGTTTATAGTATAAAAGGTGGTTCAACTTGAACCACCTTTCTTTACATTTTAATTTTCTTTAGTTTTCTTTTCAAATCTTTTTTTATCTCTTTTTTCATCATCATAATCATCTTCATCTTCGATTATTTTTTCTTCGATGCTTTGATATGAAATTGCTTTTGCTGCAATATTTATACAGTGATCTCCCATTCTTTCAAGATTACTTAAGATATCACAATATATTGAGTTTGCTATTGGAGAATCACATTCTTTATTTGCAACTCTTTTAAAGTGTGCTTGTCTAGCATTAAATTCTAGTGCATCAAGGTTATTTTCATCTTCTTGAAGCGAGGTAAATAAATTATAGTTATGAGTTATAAACACCTGCATAGTTCTATTTAGCATATGTTTTAATAAATCAAACATTTGTGCCATTTCTTCCATAGCATCATTAGTAAATTTGCTTTTTTCTTCATATACTGAATTAATAAATTCAGTAACATTTATTGCTAAATCTCCAATTCTTTCCAAATTTTTAACTGTTTCTAAGTGTAAATTTAATTCAGAAGCATCATCATCAGTTAATTCTTGATTAGATATAATCATTAAATAATCTGTGATTTTTCTATCAACATTATTTATTAAACTTTCTGATTGATCAATTATTTCTTTGTCTTCTTCATTACCAAAATTAACCATGAATTCTTTTGTTTGATCAAGCATGTGATCTACAGCAGTAGCCATTTTAATTAATGCTTTTTCTGAAAGCTCTAATGCTGCTGTAGGAAGAGTGTGTGCAAGTCCTTCATCAAGATCATCAATTTTAATATCGATTCTTTCAGGTTCATCTCCTGGAATAATCTTTCTAATTAATGCACACATTTGCTTTAATAGTGGAAAGAACACCATTGTTGTAGCAACGTTAAATATAATGTGTGCTATAGCTATTTGCATCATTGGGGCAATATTATATTTTTCTGTTAAAAATAAAATGAAATTTGTATAAGGTACAAGCAGTATCATACCAATTGCAGTACCTACAATATTAAATAAGGTATGTATTCCAGCAGTTCTTCTTGAAGCAAGAGATCCTCCAACTGCCGCAAGCACTCCAGTTATTGTAGTACCAATATTTGATCCAAATATAAATGGTAATACTGCAATAAACTCGATTCCACCTGCTTCATACATTTTTTGTAATACACCAATTGCAGCACTTGAACTTTGAATAATAGCAGTCATTATAGTGCTGGTAATTAATCCTAAGAATGGATTAACGCTCATTGTATAAGCTAATTCTGTAAATTGTGGTAAGTCTTTTAATTCTTTTAAAGAATCCCCCATAATACTTAAACCATAAAATAGTAATCCAAATCCAAGAACGATATCGCCAATATATCTTATTTTTTTTCGTCTAGCAAATACAACAATCATTGCACCTGCAAATACAAAGTATAGTGAGTATGCATCTAATTTTAGTCCAATTAGAAATGCAGTTATTGTAGTACCGATGTTTGCACCCATTACAATTCCAGCGGCTTGCTCAAGTGTCATTAAACCAGCTCTTACAAGTCCAATAGTAATTGCAGTTGTTGCAGAAGAAGATTGAATTACTACTGTGATACCCATACCTATGAGTAAACCAAATATTGGATTTGAGGTATATTTATCAATATACTCTCTAAGTTTGTCTCCGGCCACAGATTTCAATCCGTCACCCATGAATTTAATTCCAAACATAAACATGCCGAAACCACCAATAATCATGTTCCAACTTATTGCATCTAAGGTCATTTTTCTATTCCTTTCCCTTTTACAAAGATTTAACGCAGATTTAACAAAACCTACTGTTTTTATTATATAGGAAATTTTATTAGGTTTTCAATAGTTTTATTGTATTGTGGTATAATTAATGCAAGGAGTTTCCTTATGAGTGTGACAATTTTTAATAAAACAAAAGGTAGTAATTTAAAAGAATATTATAAAGATATTTACTTATTATTTGATGAAACATTAAAGAAATTGAACATTGAAAAAGATTATGATGTTTCTGTTATTTTAGTTAGATCCAAAAAGATACAAGAGATAAATTATGAATTTAGAAACATAAATAATCCAACAGATGTTATAAGTTTTGCGATGTTAGATGATGAAATAGTCAATGTTGAAGAAAGCAATGACTTAGGTGATATTTATATAAATGTTGACAGTGTAGTTTCTCAAGCGAAAGAATATGGCCACTCAATTAGAAGAGAATTTTGTTTTTTATTTTTGCATGGATTATTACATTGTTTAGGGTATGATCATATAAATGAAGAAGATGAAAAAGTAATGTTTTCATTACAAAAAGAGATTTTAGATCCAGTGGTATTAAGATGAGAGAAAAATTTAGAGTTGCTTTTATTGGATTAAAGCTTGCATTATTGGATAAAAGTGTATTTATTCAAGTAATTATTGGAATTATTGTTACTATAATTTCAATAATATTGAAGTTAAACAAAATTGATTTTATTTTAGTTTTATTATGTATTGGTTTAGTTATTGCTACTGAGATATTAAATACATGTGTTGAAGAATTATGTAATTTGTATACAACAAAACAAAATGAAAATGTAAAATATATAAAAGATATTTCTGCAGGGGCTGTATTATTTGTAGCTATACTAACACTAATAATAGGGGTTATAATATTTTTACCATATATAAGGAGATTGATTGATTATGGATTATAAGGAATTAGTAAAAGAAGCTTTTAAAGCATTAGAAAATGCTTATGCACCTTATTCAAATTTTAAAGTAGGTGCATGTGTACTATGTAAGGATGGTACTACTTTTTATGGAGCAAACGTTGAAAATGCTTCTTATGGTGCAGCAGTTTGTGGTGAAAGAAATGCAATTTTTGCGGCATATTCTAATGGATATCGAAAAGAAGACATTAAAGCTATTGCTATTGTTACTAATGGAACTAAAAATGTAGGATATCCTTGTGGTATTTGTAGACAAGTATTTTGTGAACTTTTAGAAGATGAAACGCCAATTGTTTTATCTAATGGAACAGATATCGTAATTACAAATATTATTGAAATACTTCCTAATAGTTTTAGTAGTAAGGATTTAGAATGAAATCTGGCTTTATAGCTTTATTAGGAAGACCAAATGCAGGGAAAAGCACCTTATTGAATGCATTGCTTTCACAAAAGGTTGCAATTATATCTGATAAACCTCAAACTACAAGAAATAAAATTCAATTTATATATACTGAAAAGGACTTTCAAATAATATTTTTAGATACTCCTGGTATTCAAATGCCCAAAAATAAACTGGGAGAATATATGCTAAAAATATCAAAGAGTACATTAGAAGAAGTAGATGTAATTACATTTA